>JBIOGJ010000045.1:0-37087 GCA_044447965.1 Thermoanaerobaculales bacterium
CATCAGGACATCAGGACATCAGGACATCAGGACATCAGGACATCAGGACATCAGGACATCAGGACATCAGGACATCAGGACATCAGGACATCAGGACATCAGGACATCAGGACATCAGGACATCAGGACATCAGGGGCCGAAGAGAGCGCATTCCAGCCGTATTCCCTGATGGCCTGAAAGCCTGAAAGCCGGGAAGGCGGGAATGAAGCCGCGGCGGGGAGCGCTAACCGATGCAGGACAATGGGCGCGAACCCGTTCGTTTGGCAGCCGCGGCAGGACGACCTCGAACGATCGCAGGTGGCCGGCTTCATGCGCCGGCATGCCATCGGCGACGCAGCCACGCTACGTCGCCGCGCCGCACGGGAGCCCGACTGGTTCTACCCCGCGATGCTCGAGGACCTCGGCATCGAGTGGTTCCGCGGCTTCGACCGGCTGCGTGACACGAGCCGCGGCTTACCGTGGACAGAATGGTTCATCGGCGGTGAGCTGAACCTCGTCCACAACGTCCTCGATCGCCACATCCGCGACGGGCGGGGACCGCAAGCGGCGGTGATCGCCGAGGACGAAGCCGGAGCGGTGGTCGCCTTGACCTACACCGATCTCAACGAACGCGTGTGCCGCCTCGCGGGCGGACTTGCCGACCTCGGAGTCGGCGTCGGTGCGGCCGTGGGCTTCTACCTGCCCATGACCGCCGATGTGGTGGTGGCGCTGCTCGCGTGTCTGAAGATCGGCGCCGTGCCGGTTCCGGTGTTCGCCGGGTTCGGGCCGGATGCGCTGGCAGCGCGCCTTCAAGACGCGGGTGCCCGCGTGCTGCTCACCGCCGATGGCACGACCCGCCGGGGCAAGGAGTTGCCGCTCAAGGTCACCGCCGACCGCGCCTGCGCGCTCGCGCCCGCGGTTCGCCACGTCGTGGTTTTGCGGCGCTCCGGTAGCGGGGTCGCCTGGCAGCGGGATCGCGATCACTGGTGGCACGAGGTCGAGGCAAAGGGACAGGCGGAGTTCCCCACTGCTCCGCTCGGCGCGAGCGCCCGCTCGCTGATCCTCTACACCTCCGGCACGACCGGCAGGCCCAAGGGCGCCGTGCACACTCACGCCGGGGTGCAGGTGGTCACTGCAAAGGAGGCCGCCTACCACTTTGATGTGCGGCGGGGCGACGTGATGTTCTGGCTCACGGATATCGGCTGGATGATGGGTCCGTGGGAGATCCTCGGCGCGTTGGGCCGCGGCGCGACGATCGTGCTCCTCGATGGGGCGCCGGACCACCCCGCGCCGGACAAGCTGTGGGCGATGGTGGAACGCCACCGCGTCACGCACCTCGGGGTGTCTCCAACCGTGGTGCGGCTGCTCGGCGCGAACGGGGACGACGCAGTGCGGCGCCGCGATCTGTCGAGCCTGCGAATCCTCGGCTCGACGGGCGAGCCGTGGGACGAGACCTCGTACCAGTGGTTCTTCCGCAACGTCGGCGGCGGCCGCTGCCCGGTGATCAACATCTCCGGCGGTACCGAGCTGATGGGTTGCCTGCTCGCGCCGCTGCCGGTCGAGCCGGTCAAGGCGTGTTCGCTGCAGGGGCCCGCGCTGGGGATGGATGTAGACGTGCTTGACGAGGCGGGCAAGAGCGTCCGCGGGGAGGTCGGCTACCTCGTCTGTCGCAACGCCGCGCCAAACATGACCCGCGGCTTCCTCAACGATCCGACGCGCTACCTGCACACGTACTTCTCGCGTTTCGGCGACGCGATCTGGTCGCACGGCGACTGGGCGAAGATCGACGAGGACGGGCAATGGTTCCTGACCGGCCGCGCTGACGACACGCTCAAGATCGCTGGCAAGCGTGTTGGCCCCGGCGAGGTGGAAGAGGTGGCCGTGGCCCACGCCTCAGTTCGAGAGGCCGCCGCGGTCGGGGTGGCCGACTCGCTCAAGGGCACCGCGTTGGTGCTGGTCGCGGTCGCACGGCCGGGGTTCGAACCGACCGAGGCGCTGGGCGCCGAGGTCTGCGGATATATCGCGGCCCACCTCGGTCCGGCGCTGCGGCCGGAACGCGTGGTCTGGACGGCCGCTTTGCCGGTCACCCGCTCCGGCAAGATCCTGCGCGGTCTCATCCGCCAGGTGCTCGCAGGCGAGAGCGTGGGCAGTGCAGCGAGCCTCGCCAACCCCGAAGCGCTCGACGCCCTCGCCCGGATCGCTGCCGGCCGGCACTGACAGCAATTGCGGTGTCTTGCATCTGGCCTCGCGGCACTCGCAACACGACCGCACCCCTTGCTCGGACAGGCTCTTAGTGCGGCCAGAGTGATGCGAAGATGCCGGCGGTCAGCAGCGCGTAGATCAAGCCGTCCACGGTGGCCTTGAACGTGGTGCTCCACTTGCGCCGGTACCAGATCGAGAGCTGCCACAGCGCGAGCGAGTGGCCGATGAACGCGGTTGCACCCACGAATCGGAACACGCGCAGGTACGGCGACCCGGCGGGCAGCGCGCGACCCGCGACGTACGCCGCGAACACCCCGACCACCACGAGGTAGACGAACCATTGGAAGAGCTGCGCGCCAATGCCCATCTGACCATTCGGGAGCACGGTGACGACCATCACCGGGCCCTTCTTGAAGCGGTCCTTGAACTCGGGAGAGCGCATGTTCTCGTGGCTTGACGGGCAGGGGACCATGTAGTCGCCAGGCGGGATCGCGAGCGGGCGCAGCGCGTCCATCGCCTCGACCTCTCGCGGCAACTTCTGGTAGTCGGTCTTGTGCCATGGCAAAGCCATGTGGATGAGCGAGCTCACGACGAACACCACCACCGAGGAAAGCAGGATCGGGAGCCACAGTGCGAACAGCCCTGTCATGTCGTCCTCCTTGGAAGATGCGACCTGAATTCTAACGCAATCGGGCTTCCGTTCGTGCCGTGCGGCCACCGCTAAAGTCCACGCCGCCGCAGGCGTGAAACTGAGACGGCTCGCCTGCGTACCATGGAGCGGAGGTTGCCATGGCCGCGACAACACAGAAGTGCCGGCGCTGCTTACGGGATCTGCCCCCTGACGTGTGCTTTTGCCCGGTGTGCGGCGCGCGCGCGGACGGTGAGCCGCGCAAGCTCCACCGCCGCCGCGATCACGAGAAGCTCGCGGGGGTCTGCGCCGGACTCGCGGACTACTTCGACATGGACCCCACTGTAATGCGGGTGCTCTACGTCGTGGCCACGTTCTTCACCGGCGTGCTGCCTGGCCTCATGCTGTACATCATTCTGGCCTTCGTCATCCCCGCAGAGTGACCGCGCAGGCGCTATCCTGCTCGTGAGAGGTGAGCATGAGCGCTGAACGCGAGCGCATCTTGGCGCCGCACCGTTCGATCCGTGCCTTCCGCGCGGAGGCGCTGCCTGCCGGTATGCTCGAGCGCCTCGTCGCCGAGGCGCAGCGCGCCCCGACCGATGCGAGCGGCCAGATGTACAGCTTCGTCCGGGTGGTTGACTCGACCGTGCGCGAGCGGATCGCGGCGTTCTCCGGCGACCAGCAGCACGTCGCCGACGCTGCTGAGTTCCTTGCCGTGTGCTCGGACCTCCGTCGGCTTTCCCGCGTGCTCGAGCTGCGCGGCTTCACGCCGGGGCACTTCCCTGCCGTTGGCCTGCATTTCGCGATCGTGGACGCGACCCTCGCGGCGCAGCGACTGATCGACGCCACCGAGGCGGTTGGCCTCGGCGTCTGCTGCATTGGCGGGATCCTCAACGGTGTTGAAGAGCTCGTCGAGTTGCTCGCGCTCCCGCCCAGCGTCTTGCCGCTCTTTGGGCTCTGCGTCGGCTGGCCGGAGGAGGCCCCGGTCGAGCGGCCGCGAGTCGCGCTTGGCGCCGTGCTGCACCAGGATCGCTACCGTGACCAGACGCGCGACGAGGTCGAGGCGGACATCGCGGCCATGGCTCTGACCACTCGCAGCCGTGACTGGCTCAAGGTCCTCTCTCGCTACTTCGCCGCTGGCGGCACGATGGAGCAGCGCGAGGACGCCCTCCGCCGCGTGCTGGAGCGGCAGGGTTTCTCTTGGTGAGACGCGAGGGACCACCACGCCACCTCGTCAGCCCGTGAGCGATTCGGCCTGATGGCCTTTCTTTGGCTGATGGCCTGGCGCTGCTGAACATCTGGCGAGCGCCTCAACGCAACCACAACCCACGATCTGCGAGCAGCGGATCTTGATCCACGTCGTCGCTATACTCTGCCGATGGCGCGACCGCTCCTGCTGATCAGCAACGATGACGGTTATCACTCCGAGGGGATCCACTTCCTGGCCGACTCGCTTGAGAGCGTTGGCGAGGTGTGGGTGGTCGCTCCCGACCGTGAGAACTCCGCGGTCTCGCACGCGCTCACGCTGTCACGCCCGTTGCGCATGACGGAGCTGGACGAGCGGCACTTCGTCGTGGACGGCACCCCCACCGACTGCGTGACGTTGGGCGTATGCCAAGTGCTCAAGGGGCGCACGCCGGATCTGGTCGTCTCCGGCATCAACTTTGGCGGCAACATGGGTGATGACGTCCACTACTCGGGCACGGTCTCGGCCGCGTTCGAGGCCGCGATCCTGGGTGTGCCCGCCATTGCCATCTCACAGTTGATCGGCGAGCATTTTTCGTTCGCCTACGCCAGCCGCTTCGCGCGCATGCTCGCGAGCCGCGTGCTCGAGCGTGGCCTCCCGCAAGGAACGTTGCTCAACGTCAACGTCCCGCACCGTCCGCCGACGGGCGTGATGTTCACCCGCCTCGGTAAGCGGGTCTACACCGAGGGCGTGGTCGAGGACACCGACCCCCGCGGCCGTCTGTGCTACTGGATCGGCGGCGGCGACCCGGTGTGGGAGAACATCCCGGGCACCGACTTCGCCGCGGTCGGGGCTGGGCTCGTCTCGATCACGCCGTTGCAGCTCGACATGACGGACAACGCCCAGCTCCAGCGCCTCGAAGCGCAAATGGCGGAGTGGAAGCTGGAGTGGTTGTGAACGCGGCCGTCCCGGTGCGGCGCAAGGTTCTGGTCGACTACCTGCGCGAGAGCGGCATCCAGGACGAGAGGGTGCTCGCGGCGATCGCGGCTGTGCCCCGCGAGCTGTTTGTTCCGCCGGCGCACCTCCACCAGGCCTACGACGACTACGCGTTGGAGATCGGCGAGGGGCAGACGATCTCCCAGCCGTCGGTGGTGGCGCGCATGACGGAGCTGGCCGAGGTCGCCCCTCACGACCGCGTGCTCGAGATCGGCGCGGGCTCCGGCTACCAGGCCGCAGTGCTGGCGCAGCTCGCGCGCTTCGTCTTCGCGCTCGAGCGCCTGCCCGGCCTCGCGGAAGGCGCGCGCAGCCGGCTCGCTCAGCTCGGTTGCCGCAATGTCTCGGTGCAGATCATGGACGGCACGCTGGGATGGCGCGCGCAGGCGCCGTTTGACGCGATCATCGTCGGCGCCGCCGCGCCCGCAATCCCCAAGGCGCTCATCGAGCAACTCACCGATGGCGGGCGTTTGGTCATCCCGATCGGCGAGCTGCGCCGCCAGGAGCTCGTGCGGGTCGTGCGCCGCGGCGACGCGGTCGAAGAGAGCCGACATGGCCCCGCGACGTTCGTGCCGCTGGTGGGGCGCGAGGGGTACTGAAGCAGGCGTCGCCGATATCGGACCATCTGCTTCCCCTTCACTCCGTTCAGGAGCGGGCGGGCGAGGACGCCGCAACTGCGGCGGGCGAGGCGCCCGCCCCACCTGATTACTGTGGCGCGGCCGCCCACCGCCGCCGAAGCCCCCGGTTTTTTGTTGCCCAACACCGGCCAACGCCCAACGACGCGTGCCCCGCGCCGCCGCGTTTGGGCCATAAACAACCCGGGGTATCCGGGGCCGGGGGCGGCCGCGCCACAGTAATCAGGGGGGGCGGGTGGGTTACTGAACATGGCGTCCCCTATATCGTACATTCTTCTTCCCCTTCACTCCGTTCTGGAGGGGGGGGGGGTGGACGCCCCAAGGGCGGCGGGCGCGGCGCCCGCCCCACCTGAGTACTGTGGCGCGGCCGCCCTCGGCCGCGGATCCCCCGGTTTGTTTCTGGCCCAACGGCGGCGGCGCGGGCCACGCGTCGTTGGCCTTGGCCCTGTGTTGAGGGTCCAGCGGGAGCGGCTTCGAGCCGCGACCCGACTCGACCTGGCACCTTGGTCGCATCTGGAAGGTGCTCCCACCGAGGGTCTGATCGCTCGAAGGCACCGCTCCTGTTGGAGCGGCTTCCATGTGCGAACGCCACCTGGCCTTGAGGGCCGAAGCCAGACACCCAAGCCAGACACCTCGAGTCGGCAGTTTGATACGCTGTTGCAGGACGGAACATGGCAAGCAAGCGGTTCGTCGTCAGCGGCCGGGTGCAGGGCGTGGGCTTCCGCTACTTCGTGACGCGGGAGGCGGAGGCGCTCGGCGTCTCGGGCTGGGTGCGCAACCTGCCGAACGGCGACGTCGAGGTGTTGGCGGTGGGGGAGGCAGCAATCGTGGACGTGCTCGAGGGCCGCCTCTGGCAGGGTCCGCCCCATGCCCGTGTCGCACGCGTGGAGGCGAGCGAGGGGGAGCCACCGGCGTGGAAGGAATTTCGCGTTCTGCCCACGTTCAGGTAGCGCGCTCGAGGATCGGGCGCGGTGCCAGGCAAGGTTGTGATTTGCCGCATCGGCGTACTAGCATCCCTTCAAGCGGGGCTGTAGCTCAGTTGGATAGAGCAGCGGTTTCCTAAACCGCGTGTCGGAGGTTCAAGTCCTCTCAGCCCCGCCAACCTACGGGTCACTGCGATCGGCGGTGGAGCGCTCTTAGACCACCGGTATGGCCTCACCACTCCGAGTAGAAACCCGCTCGACGCGCTCCGACATCGGCCGGCGGGCCGGCTCGACGACCTGCGCGTGGACGTGGCGCGGCGTAGCCGAGCTCATCAGTGCGACCGGCAGCTTGAACGCCCTTGAGAAGCGGCGCTCGTCTTCCTTGAGCTGCTGCCCCCCGTGGTCGCGCCCGAGTTGTACGCTAGCTCGCTCGAAACCAAGGTGCAATCTGCGCCGGAAATCGCGCTCGTCGTGCGGTTCAGGGTCGAAACCGTGGGCCGCGCGCCGCAGCGATCGAGAAGACATATGGCGCTTCGCAGTCAGCGAAGCGCCATATCGAATTCCCACCTAACCGTTAGCGGTGGGACCAGTTGGGGACTTCTGTCTCAGCCGCGACGGCGCCTGACGGTAAGAGACACCGTTGCGGTATGTGTGAGCCCGCCGCCCGTGCCGGTGACGGTGATTTTGTACGTGCCGGTCACCGTGGTCGAGGCGACTGAAATGGTCATGGTCGAGCTGCCTGAGCCCGGCGCGGCAATCGACGTGGGGTTGAAAGTCACGGTCACACCGGTCGGCTTCCCAGCCGCGGACAGGGCGATCGCCGAGTTGAAGCCGCCCGAGACCGCCGTCGTGATCGTGCTGGTACCCTTGGATCCCTGCGAGACGGTGACTGAAGTTGGCGAGGCTGAAATCGTGAAGGCAGGCGCTGCCGGTGGGGTCACCGTCAGACTCACCGTGGTCGTCTGGGTCACGCCTCCGCCCACGCCGCTCACCGTGATCGGGTACGTGCCGGTCGCCGTGCTCGAGGCCACCGCAAGGGTCATGGTCGAGCTGCCCGAGCCCGGCGCGGCAATGGAAGTGGGATTGAAGGTCACGGTCACGCCGGTCGGCTGCCCAGTCGCGGACAAGGCGATCGCCGAGTTGAAGCCTCCCGAGACGGCGGTAGTGACCGTCGACGTACCGTTGTTGCCCTGGACCACGGATACCGAATTGGGCGACGCAGAGATCGTGAAGTTGGGGGACGAGGACAGCCCTGCAAGCGCGTTGATCAGACCGGTCCCGTTCGGACTGCCCCAGCCGGTCACGAGATCGTAGCCGGTCACTGCCGAATAGCTGCCCGACGTGCCGCTGGTGATGTCGTGAAAATCGGTGCCGTAACTCGATCCCAGCCCGATCGAATAGAGGGCCGGATTGATGAAGCCGAGCACCGCGTTGCCGTTGGCGACCACCTGCTGGTTGATCAGAGCCAGGTAGCCGGCCCACATGGGCGCCGCAAAACTCGTTCCACCGTACGAGTTTGCGGTGCAGTTCGTCTGGTCGGCGCAGACGTAGAAGGTGAAGTTCGCATTCGCCGAAACGTCAGGGCCGTTGCGCAAGGTCGTCGAACCCCTGTTGCTCGAGTTGATCACGCCTGATTGCGCCTGCCAGGAAGGGATCGGGATACCGTCCGGGGAGATGCCGCCGCCGCTATCGACCCAGGCGGTTTCCGACGCCCAGGCACCACCCGCACTGGCGGTGGTCAAGTCCGTGCCGCCGACTGAAACCACATATGCATTGTCTGCTGGCCAAGCCTCATTTCGTGACGACCAGGTGGAATTGTCGCCAGACGCCGCAAAGAAGTTCTGGCCTTGAGCCGCCATCTTCTGGAAGTACGGGTTAAGTGTGCTTGGATCCGCCGGAGTCCAACCCCACGAGCAGCCGATCGTCGTGGGCAGGGGGTTGTGCGTCGTCATGGCGCTGATGATTGCGGTATCCGTGGACCCGATGTACACCACCAGACTGGCAAGCCCCGGAGCCATGCCGATTGCCTGGGTCATGTCGAGGGTTTGCTCGGTGTCGTCGCAGGCGGGATACACGCAACTCGTGCTGGTCCCGTCCGTGGAGAGTAGGGTTATGGGCACAGTGTTGGTCTGACCAACGTTGCTGAAATATTTGTTCAAGTCGGCCAGATCGGTGCCGTAATACTCGAGCAATCCGAGGTTCTGGCCGGCGCCGGTGAGTGCCGTCCCGCCGTAGTAGGCCGCCCTCATGTCGCTGCCGAGGAAGGAGGCCGACGGGCCGGAGCCCGTGGTGGCCTTCGGCGCCACGTCCACCGTCTTGTGGACAAGTCTCGGATGCGGGATCGAGTAGGTGTCCAAGCCCGAGATATGCCACAGCGGGAATTCCAGGCCAACTGTCGGCTCCCGGTCCGGAGCGAAGAATGTGCGGTTCTCCGTTGGGTGCTGATAAACACCCATGCGCACATTGAAGGCTGCCTCGATAGCCGCCACCGAGCCCTCGATCTGCAGATCCATTCCATCGCGGGAGCCGCCAACCACCTGAAAGCCGTACGATGTGACGTAGCGAGTCACGGCGTCATAATCTTCCTCGGTGGGACCAAATCGCGCCGTAAACTCCGACACCGTAAGGAATTGGCGGTATGACGGGCTGGAAGGATCGTAGAGATTTTGCAAGAACTTGTCCAGCTCTGTCTGATTGCGCACCGGCAAGACAATGTCGAGGCGCATAGGCTGCGTAGTTTCTGGCAGCAGCCCCAAGAACTTCGCCTGACCGCTTATTACTGCATCACGCACATGATGCGTCAGCGCAGACTGTGCCTGCGCTGGCGCTGCCATGACGAAGAGGAGCGTTGCCGAACAAAGCGCCACATACAGCCCTCGTACGATTGCCATTCCGTGACCTCTCCCCTTTTGGCTCATTGGCTGACCCTTTCTCGACCGAGAAACGCGGGCGCGGCCGAGCCTATTCCTAGTTGGCTGCACCTGCCTACTAGCACGCAACCCGGAGCCAGGTACCCCCGGCAAAGCCGGGAGCTCGCCGGTTGCTGGTCCCTCAAAGGGGCCGGCTCGCAAACGGCAAAGACACCGGACCTCTCTCCCACGGCCGCTGAAAGTGATTCGCCTCAACACTCGAAGTTCCTGAGGTAGGTGGTGAGGCGAGTTGTGGCCGAGGGTGCCGGGTGGGGAATCCCGCCGCCGGGTTCATCTGAGATGAACCGCAAAGTCGTAGCCGCCTTATGGCCGTCCGTTTCGGGCCGAAACGGGCCAACACAAGCCGACGGGATTTTCGCGTGAGTCTTTGTTGTTCTGTGTCTCGTATGCAATGTCAGTGGCTTACGCCGGGGCGCGAAGATGGCCTGGCACGGTATCGTTAACCGCCTGTCGGAGGTTCAAGTCCTCTCAGCCCCGCCAACCTCAGCAAACCTGCCTGATGAAGATGTCCGGCCTATCGCACCACCAAAGAACCGGCTACGGGCTCTGCCGTTGCCGCGGTCGCATCGGGTCTGGCCGGTGTGCACCAGCGTGTGCGGAAATACCAGCCGCGAGGCTCCGGTTTTGCGAAACACGGTTTCATCGCGCGGCGGGGGCAGTCGAACGTACCTGGGAGGCATGGTGAATCGACCCTTAGGTTCCAAGGAGTCGCGCACTCGGAGTTTGGTCCATGCTCGGTGAGCGCCTGGCGGACCGCTACGAGACCCTCGCCGAGCTCGGGCGCGGCGGCATGGGCGTCGTCTATCGGGCGCGTGACCCGCTGCTGAACCGCGAGGTGGCGGTGAAGGTCGTGTCCCCATCGATGCTGACACCCGAGACCGAGCTGCGATTCCAGACCGAGGCACAGCTCGTGGCCCAGATGGACCACCCGGCGATCGTTTCGATCTACGACTTCGGGCGACACGACGGGTCTCTCTTCTTCGTCATGCCGATTGTGCTCGGCGACAACCTGCGCGTGCTGCTGCGCAAGCGCGCGTTGACGCTCGGCATGGTGGTAGACATCGGGATCGCGGTGGCCGAGGCGCTGGAGTACAGCCACTCGCGCGGCGTGGTGCACCGTGACATCAAACCCGAGAACATCATGGTGACCGTTGAGGCCGGCGGTGACGTGCGGCTGCGCATCATGGACTTCGGCCTCGCACGCGGCTCCGGTGTTTCCGGCCTCACCAAGAGCGGAATGCTGCTTGGCACGATGTCCTACATCAGCCCGGAGCAGGTGACGACCGGGCGGGTCGACGGACGCTCGGACATCTACTCGCTCGGCTGCGTGCTCTACGAGTGCCTGGTGGGAGAGGTGCCGTTCGCCGGCGAGATGCAGTCCGTGCTCTACCGGGTCGTGCACGAGAACCCGCAGGCGCCGCGCGAACGCGGCATCCAGCTCGACGCCGAGCTGGAGGACCTCGTGCTCGGTTGTCTCGCCAAGGACCCGACACGGCGCCCGGCGAACGCCGGTGAGCTCTCGCGCCGCCTCCGCTCGTACCGCACCAGGCTGCGCGAGAGTCAGCGCGAGGAAACGGTGCTGGCCGTAGCGACGGTGATGGCGCCGCGACCGGCGCTGTCGCCGTTCACCGGGCGCGAGGACGAGATCAACGAGTTGCAGCAGCGGCTCAACGCGGCGCTCCGGGCGGAGTGCCAGTTCGTCCTGGTCGGCGGCGACGCGGGGGTCGGGAAGAGCCGACTTCTCGGTGAGCTGGAGGGCCTGGCGAGGGCACGAGACATCCGTGTGCTCCACGGCCGCTTCATGGAGCAGCACGGCGCGTTCCCCTACATCGGCTTTTGCGAGCTGATCCAGGAGTTCTTCCGCCAGAAGGAGACGGGAAGCTCGGCTTCCGGGCCGCTCGATCTCTCCGACCTCGCCGATGACCTGGTTGTGCTCTTTCCAATGCTGAGCGAGGTCGAGGCGATCCGCGTCGCGGCGCGGGGAACGTCGTCGAGCGGCGCCGCCTCCGAAACGCGGAGCGCGGAGGGACGGACCGAGGTGTTCGAGCTGCTCGCACGAACGCTCATACGCCTCGCCGGGGGAAAGCCGGTCGTGATGTTGCTCGAGGACCTGCAGGGCGCCGAGGTTTCGCTCGAGGCGCTGCAGTACATCGTTCGGCGCTTGGGGCCGACGCCTACGTTGATCGTCGGGACCTACCGCACGACCGAGGTGGACCGCCGGCATCCGATCTCGCAGATGCTCGAAGGGTTCCGTGGCGACCGGCGCTTTGTAGCGCTGACGTTGGGGCCTCTGACACCCTCCGAGCACCGGAAGTTCCTGTCCACCTTGACCGGTGGCTCCGAGGTAGCGGCGGAGCTGGCGACCAAGATCTTCGAGGCGACCGAAGGCAACCCGTTCTTCACCAAGGAACTGGTCCGCTCGCTGCTGGACTCGGGCGGGATGACGCAGGATGCAACCGGAGCGTGGCGCCTCTCCGGTGGCTTCGCGATCTCCTCCGACTCTCTGCCGGCCACGATCCAGCAGGCCGTGGAAGCCCGGATCGCGCGGCTGCCGGACGAGCTGCGCGACGTCCTCGCGGTTGCGTCGGTGCTCGGGAGAAGGCTCGAGTTCGAGGATCTCAGGTCTCTCGCCGAGGGCGAGGGCAAGCGAGAGGGCGACCTCGAGGACACCGTCGATCGCTTGATCAAGGAAGGATTGTTTGAGGAGGACCGGCAGTCGCGCGGCGACCGGCTGGCGTTCGCCAGCGGCGTCGTGCGTGAGGTGCTATACGCATCGTTGGCGCGCCGGCGGCGCCGCTCCCTGCACCGTCGCTTCGCCGAGCGCCTGGAGAAGCGCCACGCAGGTCGTCTCGAACCGGTGTACCCGCAGCTCCTCTACCACTACTCCGAGGGCGACGTGGCGGAGAAGACGGTGGAATACGGCCTCCTGCACGCGCAGCGGTCGCTGGGATCGTTCAGCCCCGAGGAGGCGATCCGCGCAGCGAAGACCGCGGCGGATTTCCTCGACGAAAGCTGGGAAGGCGATCGGGCTCTCGAAGGGCAGGCCCGGATGCTCCTCGCCGCCGGCTTCCGCATGGCGGGCGACCTCCCGGCTGCGCTCAAGGAGACGGTAGCCGCGGTGAAGGTCTTCGAGCAGCTCGGTCGTCACGGCGAGGCGGCGAAGGCGCTCCTCGCGGCGGCTCGCACGACTTGGCAGGCGCGCCAGACCGAGGAGACGCGGCGGTGGGTGGAGAGGGGGATCGCCGCGGCACGCTCCGCGGCCGAGCCCGACACCCTCGCGCAGCTCCTCTCGTTGGGCGCGACGTTGGCAAACCTGCGCGGGGAGTATGCGAAGGGGAACGAGTATCTGCGCGAGGCTGAGCGGCTGATCGAGGGCTCGCACGAGAGGGCGGCTGTCGAGGAGATACCGCGTGGTGGCCGGCTCGTCGTGCCCCTAGCTGGCCGCATCAAGGCGCACGCGCCGGTGGACCTGCAGCTCACCGAGGAGTTCGAGGTCTTCGCCAACGTTTTCGAAACGCTGCTCGCCACCGACGACGAAGGCAACCTGCACCCCGGGCTTGCGGAAAGCTGGGAGACGCGGGACGAGGGACGGGCGTTTCGTTTCACGCTAAGGCCGGACGTACGTTTCTCGGATGGCAGGCCACTCACGGCCGCGGAACTCAAGCTTGCGTTTGAGCAGGCGATCCGGGACGCGCGGTTCGACCTGCCCCCGGGGTTCGCCTCGATCCTCGGCGCCTCCGGGCTGGCCGCGGAACAGGCAAAGGAACTTGCCGGAGTCGCCGTTCTCGACGACCGCACCTTCGAGGCCCATCTCGCGGACCCGTTGCCGATCTACCCGACGTTCCTCACCGATCGCCGCACCGCGATCGCGCGGCCGCCGACCGGTACCGATGACGGCGCCGCGTTCGTCGGCACCGGTCCATTTCGCATCGCCGCTCAGGACGACCAACGCGTCGTGCTCGAGCGGAACGCCGCCTACTGGAAGGGGACCACGGCGAACCTGGAAGCGATCGAGTTTCGCTGCGGGCTTACCTCCGCGGCGATCGCGAGCGGGTTCCGGAACGGCGAGTACGACCTTGCGCGCGACCTGCTGCCGTCGGACCTCGATGAGGTCCTTCGCAATCCGCGGCTCCACGCCGGGTTGCTCGAGGCGCCGCAGAAGTTCACCTACTTCGCGCTCTTCAACTGCCGGACCGGACCCCTCGCCGCGACCGCCGATCTACGGCGGGCGCTCGCCGGCCTCGTACGCGCGCGTGATCTCGTCTGGCGGACCGCGGGGCGGTTTGCCGCGCCGGCGACGGGGCTCATCCCGCCGGGGATCCTCGGGCATGATCCGGGCCTGCGGGAGCGGCCGGTCCGTCTCGAAGAGGTGCGGGCGCTGGTGCGGTCGGCGGGTGCCGCAGACCTCAGGCTGCGGGTTTCTGTCCACCCCCTCATGCGCGAGCGATACCAGGCTCTCGTCGACGCGCTCTTCGCCGCGTGGGCTGAGGTCGGTGTGCAGGCCAAGGTGGTGACGGCCGGAATGGAGGATTTCCTCAAGTCATGGCCCCAGAACGAGGGCGTGGACGTGCTCATCACGCGCTGGAAGCCCGACGTCGACGATCCGGACGGTTGCACGCACACGCTGTTTCATTCCGCGGCCGGCCTCTTTCGTGCGTACTTCACCTCTCCCGAGGCCGACCAGATACTCGAGGCGGCACGCCGTGAGACCAGGCCCGCCGCGCGCGAGGCGCTTTATCGGAGGTTCGAGAACCTGTTGGCCGAAGAAGCGGTGCTGGCCCCCCTCTTCCACGACATCAGCTATCGCATCGTTCATCCGCGTGTGCGCGGCGCCTCGCTGTCGAGCATCCAGCCGTACGTGAACTACGCGCAGCTCGGCAAGGCCGAAGCGATCGTCGCGGTGGCGCCCTCCGTGCGGACGGCCCGCGGCACGATCCACGTCCCGATCGGTGTCCGGGTGGTGAGCCTCGATCCGCATTTGGGGAGCTTTTCTGAGGAGGTCGAGACGTGTACGCCAATCTTCGAGACGCTCGTGCGGGATACCGGCGAGGCGCGCATCGAGCCGTGGCTCGCGGCGGCGTTCCGGATCGAGGAAGGCGGGAGGGTGTACCGCTTCCGCCTGCGCAACGATGTCACCTTCCACGACGGCCGCCGTTTGACCGTGCGCGACGTGCGCTTCTCGATCGAACGTCTCCTGCAAACCAAGGAGTGCGAGTACCGCACGCTGTGCACACCGATGCTGGGAGCGCAGGCGGTGATCGACGGTACCGCCTCCACGCTCGCCGGGTTCCATATCCACTCCGCGAGCGAGTTCTCCATCGAGCTCGAGCGCCCCGTCTCGTTCTTTACCGGACTGCTCTCCCACATCAACGTGGGGATCGTCCCCGAGGGGACGACCGCGGTCGGCACCAGCGTTGACTCGGGTGCGGTGGGAACGGGTCCGTTCCGGGTCGTCCGATTCGACCCCGGCGTGCGGCTGGAGCTGGAGCGGAACCCGAATTACTGGCGGCGCGGTCTGCCCCGGGCTGAACGGCTGGTCTTTCACTTTGATGTGTCACCCGAGGAGACCCTCAAAGGGTTTCGAAGTGGGCGGTTCTCGCTCGCGAGCGATCTCTTCCCGGCGGACGTCGAGGCGCTCCGACGCGATCCGGCGTTCGCGGCTGGATACCGGGAAACGCCCCGATTCTCGACCTACTTCGCCGCGTTCAACACACACCGCGGCCCCTTGACCGATCTCGCAATGAGACGGCAGCTCGTCGCGGCGGTGGACGTGCCTGCAATCGTTCGCCAGACGCTCGGCTCGGTGGCTGTGCCGGCGCAGGGGCTGATCCCGCCGGGGCTACTGGGCCATGACCCGCTCAAGCGCGCGCCCGAGGCGCGACCCGGCGAAGCACAACGCGGCCGGATTACTGACGTCGAACTGAGGGCGGCCGTCCACCCGGTCTTCCAATCGAGCTACGCGTCGACCGCGGCGGCGGTGTTCAAGGGATTCACCGACGCTGGGGCGAAGATTCGGCCCCTCTCTCTGGCGCGAGGGGAGTTCCTCGCGGCCGTGGTGGACGGCACGGTTGACTTCGCGATAGGAAGGTGGGGCGCCGACTACCCCGACGCCGACTCCTTCGCCTATATGCTCCACAGCACGGGCGGGTTTCTCGGCCGCCTGGTCGGTGCGCCGGAGGGCGACCGGTTGCTCGCGCAGGGCCGCACCGAGACGGACGCGGACGCGCGGCACGCGATCTACCGACAAATCGAGGAGATCATCGCCCGCGACGCGATGATTCTGCCGCTCTTCCACGAGCAGAGCTACCGTTTCTCTCGCCCCGACGTGGAGGGACTCGTGGTCACGCCGTTCTCGCCGGTTGTGCTGTACGAGCAGCTCGGCGTGCGCTCCGAGTGACCGCGCCGAATCGCCGACAGGCGTGCGTTGAAGCCCAACCGTCCGTCCGCCATTGAGCCGGCGAGGGATGGTCTCTCTCCCGAGGCGCGTTACACTCCGGCGGGTGGAGGCGGTTCCCTTGCTTGCCTTGCGGTTGGTCAGCGCAGTCGGAGATCCCAAGTGACAAGCGGTTACCGACGCGTGGCGCTGATTGCAGGCCTCGCGTACGCCGCAGTTGCCGGTGTGACTCCATCCCTGGCAATCACCAGGGACGAGATCCTCGACAGGGCGGTGCTGGCCGCCAACCGTCTCGCTGCCGTTCGGAGCTTCCGGCGGACCTGGGAGGACGCACCGTACCTGGTCGGGTCGCTCCTCCTTTGGGAGCAGTTGCAGCTTCGCCACCCAGGCAGCGGCGGCGAGCTGTGGCGGCGCGTCGCGGCGGTAACCGAAGACGGCAACGCCGACATCAGACACGGCGACGATGCGGCCTTTGCGCAGGCGTGCCTGGACCAGGTACGCCTGCTCCCACTCGATCGGACGGCGGCGAGGGGGAGGGCCCTCCACGCTACCGACGCGGCGTTGCGCTTCGCCGAGACGGTGATCCGTTACGACGCGGCGAGCGGCCCGCCGCTGGCGCCCTGGTGGGTGCACTCCGGCTACGGCAGCCGCTACTGGCAGGATGATGTGTTCATGGTCGTCCCATGGCTTGCGATGCGCGGCTCGACGCGGGCGGGCATGCCCGCTGAGGAGGGCGCCCGCAACCTCGCGTACGAGTGGATCGAGGCGTACGCGTTCGATCACCGCAAGGCGCTCACCGACCTGCCCGACCGCGCCGTACCGGCGCTGTTCGCGCGAAGGGCGGGTGGCTTGGACCGATACAATCCTCCGATCGGAGGGCTGCTCCTGGTACCGGCAACCGGCCTCTGGCGGCACGACGAACAGGGCGTCACCGCCTCGCCGTATTGGTGCCGCGGCAACGGCTGGGTTGCGGCCGGGCTCGCGCGTGCGCAGGACTTCCTCGATGCCCCATACACCGGCGGCCGTTTCCAAGAGACCGTGAGTCGGGAGGAGATCCGTCGCCTCCTCGCACGGATGGCGGCAACCCTCCTCGAGAACCGAAACGTCTACGGTACTTGGAACGCGGACATCGTCCGTCGGGACCTTTTCACGGTGCCAGAGACGTCAGGCACGTCGCTGCTCGTGTTCATGCTTGCGCGCGGTGTAAACGAGGGCTGGCTACCGGCGGATACCTACGCACCCGCGCTGCTCAAGGCTTTCCATACGCTGCTCGTCTGCCTCGATGAAGAGGGCAACCTCCACCACATTCAGCGCGCCGGCGCCGGACCGGAATCGAGCGCGTTTCTCGTCTCGGACGATCCTTCCGTCAATCTGAGCTTCGGCCTTGGCGCGTTTCTTATGGCCGCGGCCGAGGTTTCTCGCATGCCGGCTAATCGGCTCGCGAGGCTGGAAGCCACGGAAGCCGCAGTCGTGAAACGGCACGACGCCGTGGAGCGCAACGGCAAGCTCGCCTTCAGCGTTCCGGATCTCGGCGAGGTCGGGCGGGCCGCGGCGCGGGGTGCAGGCCTCGCTGCTATCTCCGGCCAAGAGTTTCTGGCCGCGAGGTACTCTTCCGCCAACGGTGGCGAGGTAGTTGTCGACCACGGGGGACGCGGCGACGTCGTCATCTTCATGGAATCTCCGATGCACGGACGCCTGCCGCCGGATCGGCGTGGCGACGCGGTGAAGCGATAGATGGAAGTGACGCCAGTGAGCCCGCGCCGACGCAATGCGGACTCTTGTCCGATCGAAGCCCGGACGTGGGCCCGCTCGGCACCCAAGAGGCGGATGTGGCTCATCGCCGTCGCGCTTTGCTTTATGGTTGCCGTTACCGCGTCGGCTCAGCGGTACGACGCCAAGGAGTGCGGCAGCAATCCGGTCAACTGGGTCAAGGCGCAGTTCGCGGCGCTCGACCCCGGCCGCGCCGACGTCGCCGCGGAGTTCGAAGCCCTTACCGATCTTTACTGGTCGGATCCCGCCAACCGCTGGTGCTCGCCCAGCGGTCAGCCCAACACAGGCTGGGGGCACGACAAAGGCCTGATGTACTTCGCGCTCTACGACGCGGGCCGGACCTACCTGGAGCTGACCTGCGCCGGGGCTACGTTCTCCCCGCGGCAGCAGGCGAAGTTCCGCGCAGTCCTCCTCGACGCCCTCCAAGCGGCGATGGACGGGAGCTTCTATTACTTTGGACAATGCAACCTGTACCGCGGGAGGGTGAACATCGACAACTCGTGCGCCGAGGACGACGAGTCAATCTCCAAGTTTCTCGCCCTGATTCACAACCTCTTCCCCGAGGTCGCCGAGCAGGTAGGCGGCGAGACGGTTGTGGCGGCGCGGGAGCGGTCTTTTTACGAGAAAGCGTTCTCAACGGACTACGAGCACGGCGGAGGCCTGCGCCTGGTGAACGGCGCCGTCACCCAGCCGAACCACGGCGGCGCGAGCTGGCCGTACGCCGGCGTCAACCTCACCGGCGCCAACAACGCGCGCGACACCTACCTCCTGGCTGGAAAGCCCGTGCCGGACTGGTACAGGAACGCCAACGCCTTGGCGCTCTTTCACGAGTTGCAGACCAAGGCGTTACCCGATGGAAGCGCGTTCGCCACCGATTGTCGCCTCAACAGCGGCAAGGTCGTACCCTGTAACGACCCCGGGGAAATGAACGCGGTGCCCACGATGCTCCCTGCCGGTCGGTTCGTCCGGGCGACCTTTGGCGATCAGGCGTTCACGCCAGGCCTGTACACGTTCGAGCGATGCGACCTGTCGAGAATCACAGACCCAAATCGGGCCAACCAGTATTGCGACTGGAACCCCGGGGTGCTGCAGCTCGGCATAGTCACGAATCTCAGCCCCCCCTCGCAAATGAACATCCGGTGGCACCACGTCGAAGGTGCCGAGCGGTATGACGTCTGGTGGCTCGGCGCGCGAGTCAAGGCCGGCATCGCGGCCACCGATACGATCGTGGAAAACGTCCCCTGCGACACCCCGCTAACCTACGCGGTCTATGCTCGAGACAAGCGGGGCCGGACGCTTGGCGGTGCGTCGGGCACGACCTCCAAGGCGTGCGTCTCGCGTCCCGCGCGCGCTCACCTTGGGCGGTAACGCCGCGCCTGCGTCTTCGCAGCTCACCGGAGACCGGCGATTTTACGGTTCCGGCGCTTCGACATGGCAGGGAGTGATTCGTGGGTGCCAGATAGGTGCCAGGCCGGACGATTTTGGCGAAACCGGGCGTGTACGTGCTGCTGCAACCGCACGGCGGTTGTCTTCCTGCCGATTCCTCCTGGCTCCGTTGGGCAGCACACCAGGGCGAGTTGAGCATTCCAAGCGGGTACCTGGCTATTCCTTGACGCGCTCGACGTATCGGCCGTCGCGGGTGTCGACCTTGATCCTCTCGCCGGATGAGAGGTACGGCGGCACGGCGACGTGGATGCCGGTCTCCAAGGTCGCGGGCTTCATTTGCGCCTGGGCGGTGGAACCCTTGACCGGCGGCGGGGTGTCTACGACCCTCAGCTCTACGGTGACGGGCAGCTCGACCGTCAGCACCTCGCCGTTGTAGAGCAGCGAGCGCAGCTCGAGACCATCGGTCAGGTACCCGACGGCGTCGCCCAGGGTCTTGGCGCTAAGGGAGAACTGCTCGAAGTTTCCCTGGTCCATGAACGTGAACTCGTCGCCGTCGCGGTAGAGAAACTGCGCCGCACGCCTCTCACAGTCGGCGGTACCGACGACGTCGGTGCCGCGATACGTCTTGGCGAGGACGTGCCCGGTGCGGAGGTTGCGCATCCGCGCCTTGACCAACATGCTCGCGCCCCGCGCGGAGGGCGTCTGCACAGTTACCTCGGTCACTTCCCACGGCGCCCCGTCGAGGTCGAGGAGGTCGCCGCGCTTGATCTCGGTCGCACCGATCATCACGTCTCCACGCCGGCCAGAAGCCAGGCAGACAACAGCAGATCCCTCGCTTCGCTCGGCATGACAACGATACTCTATCGGTATCAGCGCGGTGGTTCGGCGTTGTGGGCGTACGCGGGAGCAACGGCGTGGCCGCCGACCTCGCCGCGCACGACGAGCTTGGTGGAGCGCTCGAAGCAGTCGCGGCACACGCGCCGAATGGGGACGAGCGAGTCGTCGGCGATCTCGCCCTCCAGGAACATTCCCTCAACTGCGCGCAGGCAGAAATCACAGACGCCCTTGGCGCCCTCGTCGTACTTCCAGACCGGACCGGCCATTGTTCCCACCTTTTCGGGGAGCCGGCTTCCGGCAAGCGGTAACCGGCCCCCCGCATCGTTTGCGCTGTCGTCAGCGTTGCAATCTGTTCCCCGTGCCTTCGCCGTCACGGCCGCTCAAAACGGGATGTCGTCCTCGTTTTCGGGCGGGAACTCCGGCGCCTCGCCGGGAGTGCTCGGTGCCGCTGCCGGCCCGGCCGCGGTGCCCTGCGGCTTGGGACCGACGAAGCGGATGTTCTGCGCAATGATCTCCGTGAAGTAGCGGCGGTTTCCCTTCTCGTCGTCGTACGTGCGGGTGCGGATCGAGCCCTCGACGTAAATGGTCCGTCCCTTGCCGAGGTACTGCCCGGCGAACTCCGCGAGCTTACCGAAGGCCACGATGTTGTGCCACTCGGTGTGCTCCTGGCGCTGGCCGGTCTTGTCCTTGCGCACCTCGCTCGTCGCCAGCGAGAACTTCGCCACCGCGACTCCGCCGGGGGTGTGCCGCAGCTCCACGTCCCGGCCGATGTTGCCGATCAAAATCACCTTGTTGACGCTCATCTTTCGCCTCCCCGGCGTGGACGGTAGGCAAGATTAGCAGATCGCTGCACCGAGGACGAGAGGGAAACGACAGGCTTCCGCAAAGGCGGGCTGCAGGCTTCAGGAAAGACGACCGGCGCGCACCGGTAAGAAAAGGCCCCGGTACTCCGAAAGAAGAAATGCTCTGCCCAACGGCCGACCTGCGGGTGCCGGGCTCAGCGGAGGGCGTGGAGCAGGCCGATGATCAGGCCGGCGTAGACGCCCGTTTCGACGATCCGGCCGATCTTCTCCTGCGGCGTGAGCTCGTGCCAGTCCGCTGCCCACGGCCCCCTGAGCACGAGCCGGGGATCGACCCCGGACTGGAACCGCATGTAGCTGCTGACTCCCCACGGGATACCGCTGCCGCCCACGAAGCCACGCTGCATCGTCCACTGCTCGCGCGCGATCCCCCATTCGAGCCGCACCATCGGGTCCTTCCACGCCTCGCGGCGCCAGGCGGGATCAAACTCGGCGTGGCCGCGCTCCTGGTTGAAGTCGATCAACTGGTCGAGGTTCATCGTAACCGTCCGCTGTGGCGCGGTAGGCGTGGCCGGACCAGGCGTGTCTGGCGGTGGCGCCGGGACTTGTGCCCAGGCGAGGGTTGCCGCCAGGACCAGGAATGCCATTGCAAACTGTGCTGCGTGTCGCATGGCGTACCTCCCCACCTCGATAACAAGATAACTCCCCACATTCGTCCTTGCACGCCAGCGCGCCACCCGGGCTGTCGGCACCTAGCCGGATGGCCGACGGAAACACCGCCTGCTCTGACAGGTGCGTCCGTGGCCAAACCGGGCTAAAGTTTGGCGGATGACGAGCAAGCGGCGGCTGGTGTCGGCGACGGGTGGCATGGCTGCTGTAACGCTGGCCAGCCGCATCACCGGTCTTGTGCGCGACAAGGTCGCCGTGTACCTCCTCGGCGCGGGGCTGGTCACCGATGCCTTCTACACCGGCTTTCGCATCCCGAACATGTTTCGCCAGCTCCTCGCCGAGGGCGCCCTGCACGCCGCCTTCATCCCCACCCTCGCCGAGCTGAAAGGGGACGCGGATCGGGAGAAAGCCCGCGAGTTTGTGCGGGCGATGACCTCGACGCTGCTGCTCGCGCTGCCGGTCATCGTGACGCTTGGCGTGCTCGCGGCGCCGTGGCTTGTTCACCTGTTCGCGCAGAAGTGGGTCGGCGATCCCGAGAAGTTCGCCCTCACGGTTCGCCTCACCCGTTTGATGTTTCCGTATCTGGGCCTGATCTCGATGGCCGCACTCGCCCAGGGCGTGCTCAACGCCTCGGATCGCTTTCTGCTCTCCGCCGCCACCCCGATCGCGCTCAACCTGCTCATGGCGGCAAGCACCATCGTGGCGGTGAGCGCGGCCGGCGTGCGGCCGGAGTGGATGGCGATTGGCGTGCTGGCCGGCGGCTTCGCGCAGTTCGCGATGCAGTGGGCCGCCTGCAGCCGGGCCGGATTACCGCTGCGCCCCGGCCTGGGCGCGTTCACCAATCCCGAAGTGCGGCGGGTGCTGGTCAAGATGGCACCCACCGTCACGACGCTTGGCATCTACCCCCTCACTGTGCTGCTGTCGAATCGTTTTGCCGCGAGCGTCGGGGAGGGCGCGGTGACGTGCATGTTCAACGCCTCTCGGCTGAACGAAACGATGTACGGGATGGTCATCGTGCAGCTCACCACCGCGGTGCTGCCCATGCTCGCCGCCGAGAAGCTCGCGAACGAGGAGGGCGCGCGCGGCACGCTGGGCTATGCGGTGCGGCTGATGTCGGCGGTATCGCTGCCAAGCGCAGTGATGAGCATCGTGCTCGCCGCGCCCATGGCGGGGGTCTTCTTCGGCGGCGGCAAGTACGATGTCACGGCGGTGCGCACCGCCGCCGCCGCTCTTGTGATGTACTCGGTCGGCATGCCGTTCCTCGGGCTCTCCAAGCTGCTCGCGAGCGCCTCGTTTGCCTGGAACGACACGCGCTCGCCGGTGATCGCGTCGGTGGTCAACCTGGTGGTCTTCTACGCCCTCGGCATGGCTCTGACCCGACCGTTCGGCGTGGGCGGCGTGGCCGCCGCCACCTCGGCGGGCCAGGTGGCCAATTCGTTGGTGCTGGTGTGGCTCGACGGCAAGCACCGCCGGCTGCCGCCCGCCGCCACCGTGCTGCCCGCGATCGCCCGCCACGCCATCGCGGCGGCCGGGCTCGGCGCGACGCTGTTCGTCCTGGAAAGCGCGGTTCCCGTCCCGCTCTACACGAGCGCCCGCTCGTTGGTGCAGCTCGGCATTTATGCGTCGCTCGGCGTTGCGGTTTACGCAGGGCTGCTGATCATGCTGCGGGCCGAGGAATGGCGGGAGTTGCACGCGGTCCTGGCGAGGAGGCGCGCGCGGTGAGGATCGTCGCGCAGCGCGTCACCCGCGCAGAGGTGCGCGTCGCCGGCGACTGCGTCGCTCGCATCGGGTGCGGGCTGGTTCTCCTTGTCGGCGTCGAGAACGGCGATGGCCCCGAGCAGGTCGAACGTGCCGCGCATCGCTTCGCGACGCTGCGGGTGTTCGAGGATGGCCAACGCCACATGAACCGCGGCCTTGACGAAGTCGGCGGCGAGATCCTGCTCGTCTCGCAGTTCACCTTGGCCGGGTCGATTCGGCACGGGCGGCGTCCGGATTTTGTCGGTGCGGCGCGGCCGGAGGTGGCGGAGCCGCTAATCGATGCGCTCGCGTCCGCGCTGCGTGGGCGCGGGGTGGGCGTGGCCACCGGAGTTTTCCGCGCGAGCATGGAGGTCGAGCTGGTCAACGACGGCCCGGTCACATTCGTGTGGGAAGATTCGCCGGCTACTTGAGGAACTTGACTGGCTCCGGGGTGAAGCAGAGGACGAAGACTGCGACGCAGATCCAGCCCAGCAGGCGCCGACGAGGGTCAAGCTCACCCGCCTCGTCGGGGATCCAAGGGTGTCGCACCCGCATTGCCAGCGCGATGACCGCCCACAGCCACCACCCGTGCCACCAGAAGCCGAGCACGAGCAGCACCGCCAACAGCGGCCAGGCGATGCGGCGCTGCCAGCGGCCCAGCAGGGCGTAGATGATGTGGCCGCCGTCGAGCTGACCGAACGGCAGAAGGTTCAGGGCGGTAACCAGCAGGCCGAACCACGCCGCGAAGCCGGTCGGGTGGAGGTAGAGATCGCCACCGGGCGGGACATCGGGGTGCACGAGCCAGGCGAGCGCTTTGAACGCGAGCGGCTCTCCGAAGATGAGCACGCCTGTCTCGGGAAGGTGCGCCACCGGAGTCGACAGGGAGATGCCGGCGAACAAGACCGGCAGCGCAACGATGAAGCCCGCGAGCGGGCCCGAGGCGCCCACGTCGAACAGCTCGCGCTTGTTCATCAACGGCGAGCGAATGCGGATGAACGCACCCAGGGTGCCGATGCCGAATGGCACCGGGATGAAGAACGGCAACGTCGCATTGAGACGGTGGTAGCGGCATGCCACGTAGTGCCCCATCTCGTGCGCGAGGAGAATGGTCAGGAGCGGGATCGAGAATAGGAGCCCGCCACGCAAGACCGCGGGGTGGAGCAGCAAGTTCAACAAGCTGGTCGGCTTGAAGCCGGCGGGCACCTCGGAGAACGCGAGGCCACCGACCAGGGTGGTCGAGGCGAAAGTGAGCGCCAGCAGCAGGAGGTGTAGCCAGACCCGATCCGGAGCCGGTGGCGGACGCCGAACGACCCCGACGGGCACGCCGTCGGGGCCGATGATTTCGACTTCCAAGTCCGAGCTTGGCACCTACGAGATGATCCGCAGCGCTTTACCCGGCTTGAAACGGATCGTCTTACCCGGAGGGATGGCAACTTCCACGCCGGTCTTGGGGTTGCGTCCAATGCCGCGCTTGCGGTTCTTCACGAGAAAGACCCCGAAGCCGCGCAGCTCGATGCGCTCGCCGCCGGTGAGAGCATCGCGCATGGCGTCGAAAACAGTGTTGACGGCTTCGTTCGCCTTGGTCTGGGAGAGTTCCATGGTATCCATCACCTTGCGAACCAAATCGGCCTTAATCATACGTCCCTCCGCCTTCAAAGTCGCACGCTAATCTGCTGCAAGGGTCCTGTCAAGGTCCATCGTGCGGCGGCGTCCGTACCGTGTGGTGCCGAACACCCAGGAAGGAGATCGAGGGGCGTCGCGCGGAGGCGTCGGAACGCTCGTTCCTAGGCTGGCGAGCGCGGGGTTTCCTGGAGGCGACCGATCCCTTTGATCTTCTGGCGTAGTACGAGGATTTCCAGCGCCAGTCCGGTCAGCCGCGCGGCGTCCTGCACCAGCGGAATCGGCACACCAGCCACGGTTCCCTCGCCGCAGTCCACCCAGACAAACCCAGCAGTGTTCCCGCGCACCGTGATCGGAGCCACGACCGCCTCACGCGGCGTCGGGTATCCAAGCGCCTCGAGGAGGAGCTCGTTGCCTTCCCCGCCGGTAAGGGGGCCGATGTGGATATCCGCGCCGCTTGCGAGGTTTAGCAGCAGCGAGGGCCGATCGAGGGGGAGGATGAGGTTGTGGAAGTCTTCCTCGACGATGCCGTTGCCGCGTGCCGCCCACCCCATCGCCCTGCCAACCTGGATCGAGAACAGTGCGACGCGGCTCGCGTGGGGGGCGAGGAAATCGAGCACGAGCCTCGCGACCTGGTCGCGGTGGGTCACCGCGGAGAGCGCATCGGCAAGGTCGTTGGCTTCTGTCGTCTCGGTGGTTGTTGCCGCAAAGGCGTCGAGCGGCGCGAGGTGGGGGAAGGTTGCTGCAATGAACGCAGGGACCTCGGCCGCGGGCTGCTCGAGCGCGCGGATCAGATCGGCGTGGGTTGACTCGAGCTTCCAGAACTGTCGCCACTCGCGCACGCTTCCTCGAGGTGGCCCGGGCGGCGGCGCGGAGCCCGCTTGCCCCGGCGCCGTGGTCGGGATCGCGAGGGCGGCGGCGAGCGCGGCCTCGGTGGCGACGTGAGGCCGCGGCACCAGCCCAGTGACCCGCGCCACCTCGTCGATGAGGATGAGGTCGTTGGGGTTCGCCATCGCAACGTCGAGGTTTCGACCCTGGCGGTTGAACGCGACGACGACGTTGCGTTTGGCGAACGGCGCCGGCAACAGTGCCCTCACCTCGAACGGCGACGTGGTCAGCTCGAGGGCGTTTGCGGCCGGACAGCCGGTCTGCTGGGACAACGCGTCGAGGAGAGTGCTTTCGTTGATCAAACCGAGGCGGACCAGCCAGGTGCCCAGGCGCCCGCCGGAGCGCCGGCACGCCTCGAGGCCGTTACGCAAGCCCTCAGCCGAAAGCACCCCACGGGTGATCAGAAGTTCACCTAGTCGCGTCACGCCAAAACACTCCCGACAAAGAGTATAGCCGGCTGGCAGAAGTTCTGAGTTCGGAAATGCCTGACGCTGGGGTTAAGCGATCGGAACATCCGTTGCAGCGCAGATGTCAACGGCGTGTAGCCGCGCCGCCTGGATTGGGCCGGCTGCAAGGAAGGCGAGGCGGCCGCACCGGAGTTTAGCTGGAGGCTAAATGAGGATGCAGGCCGCCGTAGCCTGACGCCGCAGACGGTCCGAGACTGGCGGCGCCCCAAGATAGCCTACGCGACCCCGCCTGCCTCGCACGGCTGGAACATCACGAGCGCATCCTCGCCATCCGTGTAGTACCTCGGCCGCCGCCCGATCACGTCGTAGCCGAGATGGCGGTAGAGCAGGTAGGCGCGGCGGTTGGACGGGCGCACCTCGAGGACTAGGCCGCGAGCGCGCGAGCGCCGCGCCTCTTCGCGCGCCTCGGCGAGCAGCGCGCTCGCGAGCCCCTTGCCCTCGTGCAGCGGGTGGGTCGCCACCTTGAGCACGTGCAGCTCGTCCAACTGCCAGCAGGCGAATAGGTAGGCGGCCAGGTAGCCCGGCTCGGTGTAGACCACGCGTTGGAAACGGAGTGGCTGATTCACTTCCTGCAGATAGAGGTGGGCGGGCCAGGGGTCGGGGAACACCTCGGCCTCCAGCTTGGCCACCGCTGGGATGTCCTCGACCTGGGCGGGCCGGATCAGGAAGCCTTGGGCGAGGGCGGCCATGGCGGGGGGGTTCGTGTCGGTGGTGTTGCGGGTGGGGGTTCAAGGTACAGCGGCACGAGCGACGCCGGGTCGGGAGGCTCCGCGGTGGCGAGCAGCTCCAGCAGCGCTTCGGCGGTGCTGCGCGGCGCATCGGCGAGTGGAGTGCCGACGGGCACGGCCAGGCCAAGCGGCGCCACGACCGGGAGCGAAGCGCCGGCCAGCGAGGCAAGCGGCGCGACCTCTGGCTCGGCGAGCGCGACGGGGCGTCCGTCGCGACGGGAGAACGGCTGGGAGTAAACAAATCCTCGCCGAGCCGGCTGGACGGCTAGCACGGTGGCAAGGTCGCTCCGCGCTGCCTGGGCGAGCAATGACGAAAAGCCGTGCGCGGGGATGTGAAGCCCGAGCGCGAGGCCGGAGGCGGTCGCCAGCGCCACCCGCACGCCGGTAAACGATCCCGGCCCGCGGGTCGCCACCACGCTCTCGAGCTGGTTGCGCTCGAGGCCGGCAGCCCGCAGCAGCAGGTCGACCGCCGCCATCACCAGCTCCGACCGCGGGGTCGGCCCGGCCAGCGCCGCCGTGCCGGGTGCCGCGAGGGTGGGCGAACCGAGCGCAAGCTCCAGCCGTGGACCGCAAGCAGCAATCGCAAGCGTCGTGCGCACGACGCTAGTCTTGCCCGGGTGGGGTGCCGCGTCAAGTACAATTCTTGCGACATGAAGCAGACGCCGATGCTGCAGCAGTACCTGGAGCTCAAACACCAGGTCGATGATGCGCTGCTCCTCTACCGCCTCGGTGACTTCTACGAGCTGTTCTTCGAGGACGCCGAGAAGGCAGCGCCCGTGCTCGGCATCGTCCTCACTCGCCGCCGCCACAACGACGAGGTGAGCTCGCCGATGTGCGGCATTCCCCACCACGCGGTGACGAGCTACGTCGGCAAGCTGCTCGATGCGGGCTTCAAGGTCGCCATCGCCGAACAGGTCGAGGACCCGGCCAAGGCCGGCGGGTTGGTGCGCCGCGCCGTGATCCGTGTCCTCACGCCGGGCACGGTCACCGAGCCCGAGCTGCTAGGCGACGGTGAGCGGCGCTGGATCGTGGCGTGGCGGCCCGCCGGCGCTGGAGTGGCGGCAGCGTTCCTCGAAGCGGCTTCGGGCGAGTTTGGCGGGGCGAGCTTCGCAAGCACCGAGGAGGCACGCGAGCTGCTCGCCCAGTTGCGGCCGCGCGAGGTGCTGTTGCCCGAAGGCGCGCCTGGTCTGGACGGGTTCGCCGACGAGAGCGGCGCGCCGGTCGTCACCACCCGCCCGGCGAGCTGGTTCGAAGCCGCGCGGGGTGAGGAGTTGCTGCGGCAGGTGCTCAAAGTCGGATCGCTGCGCGCCTTCGAGTTGAACCCTGGCGAACCGCTGATCGGCGCGGCGGGCGCGCTCATGGAGTATCTCCGCACGACCCAGGGCGAGCTGCCGCGCCACTTGCGCGCGTTCGAGCGGAGACGTCGCGGCGGCACACTGGTGCTCGACGCCGCGGCCGTGCGTAACCTGGAGATCCTGCGCGACGCCGCCGGTGAGCGCCGCGCCTCCCTCGCCCGGGTGCTCGACCACACCGTCACAGCGATGGGTTCGCGACTGCTCCGCGACTGGCTGGTCCGCCCGCTTGCCGACGGCAGCGCGGTGGCGGCGCGGCACGACGCGGTGGCCGCCCTGATCGACGAGCCGGCGCTCCTCGCTACGCTGCGCGAGCGCCTGCGAAGGACGGGTGATCTCGAGCGCGTTGCCGCCCGGCTTGGCCTCCTGCAGGTACGACCGGCGGAGCTGGCCGGGCTGCGCGATGCGCTTCCCGTCGTGGCGGACCTTCGCGCTGAGCTGGGCAAGTCCGCAAGCCAGCTCCTCGCGGCGCTCGGCGCCGACGTGGATCCGCTTGATGACCTCCGGGACGACCTCGACCGCACTCTCGCAGTCGAGCCTCCGGCGCTGCCGGGGCCCGGCGCGATCCGGCCGGGGTGCGACGCCGAGCTCGACGAGGCGCGCTCGCTCGCACGCGGCGCCAAGGAGGTGCTGGGCGAGCTGGAGGCGCGCGAACGGGCGCGGACCGGAATCGGCAACCTGCGCATCCGCTACAACCGCGTGTTCGGCTACGCCTTCGAGGTCTCGCGCCAGCACCTCGAGCGGGTGCCGCCGGAGTGGATCCGCCGCCAGACGCTGACGAATGCCGAGCGGTTCGTCACCGCCGAGCTCGAGGAGCTGGAACGGCGCATCGGCAGCGCCGAGTCGCGCGCCGACGAGCGCGAGCGTGAGCTGTACACCGCGCTGGTGGCGCGTTGCGGGGAGCACGCCGGCCGGCTCGCGGCGACGGCGAGGGCGCTCGCGACCGCCGATGTCCTGACGGCGTTCGCGGAGCGGGCGCGGCGGTGCCGCTACTGCCGGCCACGGCTGGTGGCGGGCGCGCGGATCCGTCTGGTCGGCTCGCGCCACCCGGTGGTCGAGGAACTGTCGTCCGCCCCGTTTGTGCCCAACGACGTCGAGCTCGACGGCGGGAGGCGCCAGATCGTCATCCTCACCGGGCCGAACATGGGCGGGAAGTCCACCTACCTGCGCCAGGTGGCGCTCGCCGTGCTGATGGCGCGTGCCGGCTCGTTCGTGGCCGCCGATGAGGCCGAAGTGGGGGAGATCGACCGTGTCTTCACGCGCGTTGGCGCTGCCGATGACCTCGCGCGTGGCGAGTCAACCTTCATGGTCGAGATGACCGAGGTGGCGGGCATCCTCCGCCACGCGAGCGCCAACTCGCTCGTCGTGCTCGACGAGGTCGGGCGCGGCACCGCCACCTTCGACGGGCTTTCGCTGGCATGGGCGGTGGTCGAAGCGCTGCACGATCCAGCAACGGGCGGAGGTGGACCGCTGGTCCTGTTTGCCACCCACTACCATGAGTTGACCGATCTTGCCGAGCGGCTGACCCGTGTCGCTAACGCCTCGGTGGCGGTCAAGGAGTGGCAGGGCTCAGTGCTGTTCCTCCACCGCGTCGTGCCGGGCCGGTCCGATCGCTCGTACGGCATTCACGTTGCCAAGCTCGCCGGCGTACCGGAGGCGGTGTGTGGCCGCGCCCGGGAGGTGCTGCGCCAGCTCGAACGCCAGGAGCTGAAGGTGCTGGAGGCGGCCGCACCGGCGGCGCCGCAGCAGCTCGACCTGTTCGGGCCTGCCGGCGAAGTCGCGCTCGAGCGGTTGCGTAAGCTGGAGGTGGATCGCCTGACGCCGTTGGAGGCGCTCAACCTCCTTGCCGAGCTGAAACGGGAGAGCCAAGCGTGAGCACGTTCCTGGCCTGTGGCGTTTGGGGGCCGAGCCTCGATCGTGAGGAGCGGCGCCTGCTCGAGGAGTTGCTCCCTGGTGGGGTCGTGCTCTTCGGCCGGAATGTTCGGGACCGCGCCCAGCTTTCCGCGCTGACCGCCGAGCTGCGCGAGCTGCCCTCGCATCCATACGTTGCGGTGGATCTCGAGGGCGGGCGAGTCAACCGTTTGGAGCCGCTGGTCGGCTCGCTGCCGTCACCCGCGGAGGCAGCGCGCGCGGGGATGCCGGCGGTCCGCGCACTTGGTCGCGCCGTGGGCGCCATCTGCGCGCACTTTGGCATTACGCTCGACTTTGCCCCAGTGCTGGACGTGGCTCGACGTGGCGGCTGGCTGGGCGCCGAATCGCGCTGTTTCGGCGCGTCTGCCGCCGAGGTCCAGGGGGCGGCAAAGTCGTTCCTCGTCGGCCTCGAGAGCTTTGGTGTCGCCGGCTGCCTCAAGCACTACCCGGGACTGGGCAGCGGAAGGGTGGACTCCCATCGCGAGCTGCCCACGCTGGACGATGGCGTCGTCGAGGATGCGAAGGTGTTCCACGAGCTGGCCGAGCCGCAGCGCGCGGTGATGGTGGCCCATGCGCTTGCCCCTGCGTTGGGGGAGCGCACGCTCCCCGCATCGCTTTCCGCCCAGGTCATCGGAACGCTGCCGATCGAGCGCTGCGGCCCGGTGCTCGCCGACGACCTCGAGATGGGTGCGCTGCGGTCGTTCGGTACCCTTCCCGAGCGGGCCGTCGCCGCCCTTGCGGCGGGTTGCGATCAGGTCCTGGTATGCAACGCCCTCCACGAAAGGCGCGCCGTGGCTGAATGGGTTGCGCGCCAGGCGAAGAACGACTCGTCGCTCGCTGCGCGGCTGGTCACAAGCGAGACCCACCTCGGCTCATTCGCACGAGAGGCTCCGCCCGAGGTACCCTGGCCGTTGGCGGTCGAGCTGGTCGAGCGCGCTCACGCCCTGACCCTCGCCGGTGGCGGCGCGTGAGCGCTGCCAAGCGTGCCGTGGTGTTGCTCTCCGGCGGGCTCGACTCGGCCACCGCGGCGGCGTGGGCAAAGGCCGCCGGCTGGGAGGTCGCCGCGCTGTCGGTTGACTACGGGCAGCGCCACCGGCTCGAGCTGGACGCCGCCCGCCGGGTCGCCGCCGCGCTCGGCATCGCGGACCACCGCACGGTCGCGGTGGACCTGCGGGTGTTCGGCGGCTCAGCGCTCACCGCCAAAGTGCTGGTGCCCGCGGGCCGCGACCGAATCGGGCACGACATTCCGGTCACGTATGTGCCCGCGCGGAACACCATCTTCCTTGCCTTGCTTACCGCCTTCGCCGAGGTGCTCGGTACGGCCGACCTCGTCATCGGCGCCAACGCGCAGGACTACTCTGGCTACCCGGACTGCCGATCGGAGTTCCTGCGCGCCTTCGCGCGGCTCGCACGCATCGCCACCAAGGCGGGCGTCGAAGGCGCCGAGTTCGAGGTACACGCCCCCTTGTTGCACCTGTCCAAGGCGGGAATCATCAGGCTTGGCGTCTCGCTCGGCGTGGACTACGCCGAAACCCTCTCGTGCTACCAGCCGCCTGCGCCGCTCGTGCACTGCGGCGGTTGCGATGCCTGCCGCCTGCGCCGCGGCGGTTTCGCCGAGGCGGGGATCGCGGACCCGACGACCTACGCTGCGGTGTGATGACGCGCGCCGCGCGTCCGCTGCCATCCGATGAGGGTGCCGGCGACGAGGCCGAGCAACGCGAGCAGCACCACCGCGCCGGTGTGCCACACGAGGAGGTGAGTAAGGTCGCCGTACGGGCAGACGAGGCGCCAGGCGCCGTCGGCGATCAGGCCCGAGCCCATGCCTCCGAGCACGCCGGCCCAACCTGGTCGCACCGCGTATGCACGCGCGACCAGTACCAAGGTCACGATCAGTGCAGGGATGGCGATCACGGTCTCCAGCGCGGCGCAGGTTGACCCATGGGAGAACGCCGCGGCCGGCGCTCCGCCGAGCCTGGCCCAACCCGCGAGGGAAGCGAGTACCTGGAACGCGACGCCCCCGGCGAGCGCCGCGGCGCGCCGGTTGAGGCTTGCTCCCGCGGCGGGGATCGCTTCTCGCAGTGCAAGCCACGCGAGCAGCAGCCCGACTGCACATTGCGCCGCGGTCGCGCCCCAGAAGACGATCGCGCCGAGCTCGGCCGCATTCGAGCGCCGGCCGAACGCGGCGGGAGCAACTGCCAGCACGACGGCGGCGCAGAGCGCGACCCACACGACGCGGCGTTCTGCTCGCGGCAGCGGGTGGACCGGCCGATGGTCGTCCTCGACCGCGCGGCGCAAGCTCGCCGGCAGGGATGGCGGAACGTTCATGAGTTGCCTCCGCTCACACCCATGATCGCCCGCAGCTCCGCCAGGCCGCGAAACGCGCGGAGCTTGGCGGCGCCCTCCGAGATGCCGAGCACGGCGCCGACCTCCTTGAAGCTCAGACCCATGATGTGGTGCAGCACGACCGGCTCCCGACGGCTACGCGGGAGGCGGGCAAGCGCGGTTCGAACCGTCTCGCTGTCACCGAGCGTGTCGGCGCTCGCGGGCGCCGCGACATCCGGCAACTCCTCCTCGGCCACATTCTCGTGCCGGCTGCGCCGGAAGGCGGCACGCCGGTGCATCAGGAACACGTTGCGGGCGATCGCGTACACCCACGGACGCACCGGGCGCGGCGGCTGATACGTGTGGCGCACGCGGTGGAGCTGGAGGAACGTCTCCTGAAGGAGATCGTCGGCGACCGCCGCGTCGCGCGCGAGCGCACGCAGGTACCCACGCATCTCGCCAGCCAGTGCGCCCCAAAGCCGTTCAAACGCCTGCATCTCCCCTCGCTGGTAGGCCTCCATCGCCGCCGCAAGCGGATCCTGCACTCCGGCCGTGCCTGCCGTCTTAGAGGAGTTTGCTTCCACCCCCGACAACGTTACCTCCGCCGTAGTGCCCGTGTTCGCAAAGGAAATCGTTTCTCGCGTTCGATTTTACCGCGGCCCCCCCCCGGCTCAGGTGTCCGCGCTTACGGGTGCAACGACCTGAGCAGTGCCAAGGCGCACGGCGTGTAGCCCGCGCCGCCGCCGGTGGGCCTATCGCAAGGCGCGCGAGCGGCCCGCACCGGACTGTAACCGGAGGCTACACGAGGATGCGAGGCCGCGATGCGCAACGCCGCGAGAGGTCCGACGCCGGCGGCGCATTTCTAGCGGCGGCCGATGCGCCGCTCAATCTCTGCATGGTCCAGTCGCACCATGATCGGACGGCCGTGCGGGCAGCGGTGGGGCTCGCGTACCTCGGCCAGCTCGGCCAACAGGCGCTCCGCCTCGGCCCGCGCCAGCGGCCGGTTCTTCTTGATCGCTGCACGGCAAGCGAGCGACGCGGCGGCGCGCTCGGCGAGCGTCTGGCCGGGCGCGGAACCATCGGCGAGGTCGGCAAGGAGCTGGGCGACGAGCCGGGCGCCTGATCCACCGGGAAGCGACGCCGGTAGGCCGAGCAGACGCACAGCGCCGCCGGAGGCCGGCTCGATCTCGACGCCGAGGCGTTCCAGTTCGGGCGCGGCCTCGGCTGCGAGCGCCGCCAGCGCCGGCGACAGCTCGACCACCTCCGGAAGGAGGAGGCGTTGCACCGCGGGAGGTGCGTCACGCGCGAGCAGGCGCTCGTAGAGCACCCGCTCATGCGCGGCGTGCTGATCCACGAGCACAAGACCTTCGGGATCTTCGATCGCGAGGTAGGTCTCGCGGTACTGTCCGATCAACCGGCCCCATCGCGTGAGCGCGGCGGACGCCGGGGCTGGCGTGGGCGCAGCCTCGGCCACGCCATCAGCGTACCGACTTGAAGGCGCGCCGGACGGGTACGCCGCGCGCGACAGCGGCAAGGAGCGCTGTGGGGACGCCGCGGGCGGCACCGTCACGACACGCCGCACCTCGGCCGGACCGTGCAGCGCGAGGCGTGCTGCGGCGAGTGCCTGCGTCAGCGCCGCGATGACGCGCCCGGGCTCGGCGAAGCGCACCTCGGCCTTGGCGGGGTGCACGTTGACGTCGACCTCGCTGGTGGGAAGCAGGATGTTCAGATATGCCTCGGCCTCGGACGCGCCGGAAGGACCCCGCAAGGCGCGGTTGACGGCGCCCGCGAGCACGCGATCGCGCACGACGCGGCCGTTGACCGCGATCACCAGCTCGCGCCCGGCGCTCGGCGGGAGGAGAAACCCCTCGACCCGTATTTCGCCGACGGCGTGGCGGACCGGCCTGGCCTCGCGAGCACGCTGCGCGCCCACGAGGTCGGGGAGGCGCTGGCTGGGCTCGCGCACCGCGGGCAAACTGAGCAGCGTGCGCTTGCCATGCTCGAGCGTGAACGCGACCTCGGGGCGGGTGAAGGCGAGAGCGGCGAGCGCGCTCGCGGCGTGGCGCAGCTCGGTTCCCTCCGTGCGGAGGAACTTGCGGCGCGCGGGGAGGCGCGCAAAAAGGTCGCGGACGACCACGGTGGTTCCCCGCGGGCGCGCGCCGGGGCGAACATCGGTGACGTGGCCGAAGTCGACCTCCACGCGGGTGGCCTCACCGTCGCCCGATGCGGTCTCGAGCACGAACCGCGACACCGCCGCGATCGAGGGGAGCGCCTCGCCGCGGAAGCCCAGGGTCGCGATGTGGCCGAGGTCGTCGGCAGCAGCGATCTTGGAGGTGGCGTGCCGTTCGAGCGCGAGCCGTGCGTCATCTCCGTCCATACCCGAGCCGTCGTCGGACACTTCAACCAGCTCGCTCCCGCCGGCTGCGAGCGTGACGTGGATGTTGTGTGCGCCGGCGTCGAGAGCGTTTTCCACCAGCTCTTTGACCACCGATGCCGGGCGCTCCACGACCTCGCCGGCCGCGATTTGGTTGATGAGGGCGTCAGGCAGGAGATGAATCCTCGGCATGCGGTGAAGGTACACGACCTGTGGTGAAGGTGGAAGAGCGAGGCACGGGTAGGAGCGGATGGACAAGGGGAGAGCCAAGAACGGCTACAATAACGCGTGTCTGGTCACGATCCGCGAGAAAACGAAAGAGGCGCAGCGAATGGCGATTGCCAGGGCGCAGGGAACCCAAGACGACCGCGCTGAACTAGCAATCGCCACTTTGATACGGAGGATCGGAGGTCGTGCGTGCGTCCGTGGTTTCGAAGGGTCTTTGACGGAAAAGAGAACGCGAGGCGGCTCGATCGCAAACTCTTCCGTGGGAAACCACTGCTCGTCAAGCCGGCTTTTCGGAAGCGGCAGTTGCGATTGTTCGCAATCTATGTGATTGGGCTGGGCGGTCTCATGGCGGTGTACCACCTCTGGCATGCGTCATTTCTTGTCAAACTCCCGCTAGGGATTTTGGTTGGTCTCTGGGCCTGCTCCGGGCCAAGCAGTGAGTCTCTTTACTACGCCTCGTACTTGGAACGATGGCAAGAGGCAAATGACGCGGAACAGCCTGGGTCCGATGACCAACCGCATTGAGTGGCGAATTCCATTTACTGGGCGATTGGGATGAGACAGGCGCACTGAGGAAAGCGCGCCCCGGACTCTCCTAGCCGATCGCCGCAGAGGGGAGCACGTAGCGTTCGAACCCCACAGCGGGCTGCCGGCTCATCCACATGCCGACGGCGCGACACGCCGCTCCGGCCTCGAGAAGCTGTTCGAGGCCGGCTTCGAACACCGCGGGAACGAGCACTTGGACGTCGCCGGTGCGACCGTCCGCCGCGAACTGCAGCGCCCAACCCAGCGCCGCGAGCGCGGCCTGCGGCGTGGCGGCGACCACCGGACCGCACTGGTTTCCTCCACCGTACGCGTAAGCCGCGACGCGCTGGCCTTCCCGCACCTTGGCGAGACGCAACCCGCGTTCGGTGAGCCAGTATTCGTGGTCCATCGGACGGGCCATGCCGCGCACCAGGCGGTCGAGTCGTTCGAGATCGGCCGAGCCGACCCGCCGCTGCGTCGCTTGGGCGCTTAGCTCGTTGGCGGGAAGCAGCTTGCTGAGCTCCATCCCGATGGTGCGCGCCGTTTCCACTGATACCACCAGGCGGTAAACCGGGAAACGCGGGCGAAAGCCGAAGCGTAGGTACCAAGCGTGTTGCGCCGCGCCGCCGAGCACCAGGCCGGCGTAGTCGGTGGCGCCGGAGCGATCGCCGTAACCCAAGGAACGGCGAAGGAGCAACTCGGCAACCTCTCCGTCTTGGTGCTCCGGCAACAGCCACGGCTGCGAGAGGAGGAGCTGCCGCGAGCGCACGAAGGCGGCGGCGAAACCCAGTACCTCGTCGCCCAGGCTGGCGGTGAGAAAACCGTCTGCGTCGTGGTGGGCGAGGTGACGAAGGTCGAGGGCAAGGTCACTCGAGAGGCTGGCTCGGGGCGCGCTAATGGGAGCATCCTCCCAGCCCGGAAGGTTGGAGCGAAGCTGCTCGGCTAGCTCAACGAGCGGGGCAAGGCCCATACGTGTCACCGTCTGCACCTTGACCTTGCCCGTCATGTCAAAGCCTCCCCGCCCGCACGCGGCCCGTCGGACCAGCAAGGATTCTACCGTAGGCACGGCGAGGAACATCGCCAAGTCCAGGACAGATGCCACAACTGGTTCTGATTTGCCCATCGGGCTCGCGGGCATTCGGGCCTTGCCTGTCTTCGCTGTGGCGAGGCGATTCCTCCCCGAAGAGACGACAAGAAGAACGCCTGTTTCTATTTGGCCGTCGGGTGCTGCGGCTCTCGGCCCTGGCCCGCCCCCGCACCCTGTGTGCCGCTGCTCCGCTGCGAAACCAAATCTCCCAACAGGCCACAACAACAAATCGAATGCAACCTCGGCTCCTTGTGGCCCGTCGGGTTCGCGGCAGTTCGGCGCCGGCTCGCCCCCGCTCGCCGCGCGCCGAAACTCCTCCGGCCGCGACCCGGTAGCACGCCGCGCCGCCGTGACCCTCGCTGTTCCCCTCGCGTGAACACAACACTCGCTCGGGGCCAGCGTCTCCCGGCGCCGAGCCGTGCGCCGGGTACCCGCGGCCTCCGGAGCAATCGCCGCTTCACCCGACGGGCGGATTGCTATCCCACCATCCCAACCACCGCCCGTCGGGTGAAGCG
>JBIOGJ010000046.1:0-35688 GCA_044447965.1 Thermoanaerobaculales bacterium
CCACCAACTGCGTGGGCGGGTGGGGCGGGGGCGCCGCCGCTCGTTCTTCGTACTGCTGGTGGGGCCCGATTGTTCCCGCGAGGCGCGCGCGCGGCTGGAGACGATCGCCTCCACGAGCGACGGCTTCAAGATTGCCGAAGCCGACTTCCGCCTGCGTGGACCTGGCGAGTTTACCGGGCTGCGGCAGTGGGGGCGTCCGGACTTTCGCGTTGCGAGTCTCTGGCAACACGGGGCCGAGTTGCAGGCGGCGCGCGAGCTTGCGAGGGCTGCGGCACGGCGCGGCGAGTTGGAGGGCCTCGCCGCCGCTGTGCAGTGTCCCGGCGGTGCGAGCGGCCCCGTGCCAGCCGCTTAGGTCAATCCCACGCGGCGCGACATCGGCCGCGGTTGAGTACAATCACGCCATGGCAAACGCCGAACACCTACGCCGGTTGCTCTCCCCCGAGTGGCCTGGGTGGCGAGCCGCCAACCCGCGCATCATCCCTGACTTGGTTGAGGCCGACCTCCATGGCCAGGACCTGCGAGGCAAAGATCTGTCGCGTTCCGTCCTGCAGCGCGCTGACCTGCAGGGAGCGGACCTGACCGGCGCCTCGCTTGCCCATGCCCAGCTTGAGGGCGCACAGGTCCAAGGTGCGGTGCTCGAGGGCGCGGACTGCAGCGGAGTGCGCTTCGACCTCCTCGAAGTGCGGGGCTGCCGGCTGCGAGGCGCCACGTTGGCAGGCGCCACCTTCCGCGGCACCGACTTCACGGAAAGCGACCTGGTAGGTGCCAAGCTCGAGCAGGCGAACTTCGAGGGCGCGATCCTCGACCGAGCGAACCTTAGCCAGGCCGATCTTACCGGTGCCTCGTTCCGCGGTGCGCGGTTGGGCGGCACGCGGTTTGTCGACGCCAACCTCACAAACGCGGTGCTGGAAGGCGTCTCGCTCGCGGGTGACGATCTCTCCGGCGCCAACCTGCAGGGCGTTCAGGCAACGCGCGTGCAGTTTCCCGGCGCACGGTTATGCGGCGCGCGCCTCGTCAAGGCGACCCTGCGCGAGGCGAACTTCCTCAACGCGAACCTGGCGAAAGCGGACTTCGAGGGCTCTGATCTTTCCCACAGCACGCTGCGCGGCGCGAGCCTGGTTGGAGCGCGCTTGGTGAGCTGCGACGCGCAAGCCGCCGACCTGCGCGAAGCGGACCTCACCAACGCCGAGCTCAACGGAGTGCAGTTCGCGGCGGCGCAGCTCTCCGGCATCGACTTCCGCACCGCAACCATAGGCAAGCTCTCCCTCGTCCGTGCCAACCTCACGGGCGCCACGCTGACCGGCTGCAACCTGCGTCTGTGGCGCTTCGAGCAGGCTCGGCTCGAGGGTGCGGACCTGCGCGATGCCAACCTGGAATCGGCAAATTTGGAAGGGGCCATCCTCACCGGCGCGACCTTCCGAGGCGCCCGGTTGCGCCAGGCCAACCTTGCCAACGTCGCTGCCGTTGACGCGGACCTGTCAGGGTGTGACCTCATTCTCGCCGACCTTCGCAGCGCCGATCTGTCGCGCTGCGACCTGCGCTTTGCCAAGCTGGTGGGTGCAAACTGCGGACGCGCCCGCTTCTCGTTCGCGAATTGCCAAAAGGCGGACTTTACCAAGGCGGCGTTGGGTCGGGCCAATTTCTGGGGCGCACGCCTGTCTGGCGCCAAGCTCCCCCTGTCGGCCCTGCACTGGAGCCTCGGACGAGTGATTACCGCCGTGCTGGCCGCCACCCAGCGGAGGCGCCAGGAGATGGAGCAGCGCGAACAGCAGCGACGTATCCGGGAAAGCGTCCGGCTGGTCCGCGAGCTGGAGGAGAAAGACCCGCGGTTGCGCCGACAAGCGCAGCGGACTACGAAGTCCTGAGCCAACAGCCATTCTGCAGCAGCTCGGCCTATTCGGCGATCGTCACCGGCGGGAGCCTAATCTCTGCGCTTGCCGCCGCGGCCGCTGCGCGGGAGGCCAGCTCGCTCGCGCCGGTCAACGCCGGGAGCTCGGGACATCCCACCAGTCGCACCGCCGCGAGGGCGAGCAGGCGACGGGCTACGCGCTCCCGGTTCCGGTCGAGATGCCAGGCGGCTGCGGCGAGAAGGATGAGCCCCTGGACCCAGGTCTTCTCGGGGGCGGCAAGCCTGCGCCAGAGCTTCTCCCATTGCTCGTGGGCGTGCCAGAAGCGGCCGGCCCGGTACTCGGCAAGGCCTGCGGTGAGGAGACGGTGCGCGGCCGTTGATGAGAGAGTGATCGCGAAAGCGGGAGCGCTTCTCAGAAAAAGATCCAGGTTACGAACGCGAAGGTGGGGATGAGAAAGGGCACCGTGTAGCGAAGCATGTAGCCGAAGAACGAAGGCATCGGCACGCCCTCTTCCTCCGCGATCGCCCGCACCATGAAGTTGGGTGCGTTGCCGATGTAGGTGTTCGCACCCATGAACACCGCGCCGGTTGAGATAGCCTGCAGGTAGATCGGATGCTCCGCCACCAGACGCGCTACCGCTTCGCGCGCCGGGAGCAACGGGTGGAACGTGCCAACCGCGGCCGAGAGGAACGCCAGGTACGTGGGTGCGTTGTCGAGAAACGAGGAAAGCCCGCCACACGCCCAGAACAACCGCGTCGGCGTGCGCGCGGCGCCGGACACGGCGCCGAACGGGCCGTGCGCACCGGAGCGCAGCATCTCCAGCACGGGAATGATCGTTACAAAGATCGCGGCAAACAGCACCGCGACCTCACGCATCGGCTCCCAGGTGAAGCGATTCGCTTCGCGAGTTTCCGGCCTCGTGGTCCACCACGAACCCGCCGCCATGGCGAGCAGCAGCCCATCTCGCACGAGGTCTTGAACCGCGAGGGAGACACCGAGGAGCGAGACTTCGCCTGCATGCCAGATGCCGGAGACCAGCACGGCGGACATCGCGCCGAGGAGAAACAGCAGGTTGTGGGCTCCTTCGATGCGCAGCGGCTCGTCGGGCCGCGTCTCGATGGTGGCCGTCGCGAGGCGCTCGCGCCGCCACAGGACGACGTCAAGTGTGGCGTAAACGCTGAGCAGGACCGCGACGGTAAACAAGGTCTGCCGCCACAGCGAGAGCGTCCAGAAGAACGGCACGCCATTAAGGAAGCCGAGGAAAAGTGGCGGGTTGCCCAGCGGTGTGAGCCCGCCCCCGATGTTCGCGACAAGGAAGATGAAGAACGCCACGGTGTGCGCGCGGTTGGTGCGCCGGCGGTTGGCGTGCAGCAGCGGCCGAATCAGCACGATGGCGGCGCCGGTGGTGCCGATCAGCGAAGCGAGAAGCGTGCCTACAGCGAGAAAGGCGAGGTTGACGCCGGGCGATCCGTGCAGCCGTCCAGTGAGGCGGATACCCCCCCCGATCGTGTAGAGCGCGCCGAGAAGGATCACGAACGGCAGGTAGCCGGAGGCCGCCATGTGGACCACGGCACGGGTCGCAGCCACGCCGTAGCTCGCCACGAGCGGGAGGAGGAGCGAAATTGTCCACCCGGCTGCGACCGTCGCGTAGTGGTGCTTCCAGACCGACCGAGCGATGAAAGGCAGGAAGGCAATCGAAAGTAGCATCCCGACAAACGGCAGGGCGCTCCAGACTGGTAGCGACGCGCCGAGCCCGGGGCCGGCGTCGGCTGCGCTGGCGACTCGCGGCCACGCGGCCGCGAAGACGGCACCGCAGGCAACGAGGCCGCACGAACTGCGGCGAAGAGGTCTCAGGGTGGCGACTCGCATCGGGGTGAGGCAGGCTATCACAGCGGAGGAGGGAGAGCAGAGGAGGCGACGACTGACCTACCGCCCATGGCGGCAGCGATACGGATCGGCCGGAGCCCACGACATGGACCTCGACGTTCGCGCTACGATGGAGCAACTGGAGGCGCGCATGATTGCCGTGCTCGACAACGGCGGGATACAAGAGGCGGACCGCATCACCATCGGCGAGCTGGGCGTGCCTTCGCTCGTGCTCATGGAGATGGCCGCCAGCGCGGTGACCGAGGTGGTGGCGGAGCGGTTTGCGGACGCACACCGTGTGTTGGTGGCGTGTGGACCAGGGAACAACGGCGGCGACGGTCTCGCCATTGCGCGCCAGCTCCACTGCCGGGGCTTTGCGGTGGAAGCGGCGTTGCTCGTGGCTGGCTCCTCACTGCGTGGAGATGCCGCCAAGCAGCTCGATCTGGCGCGGAGCTTCGGCGTCGCGGTGCAAGACTGTAGCGCCGGCCTCGACGGGTTCGCCGCCAGTGCCGGCGGCGCCGACGTTGTCGTTGATGCGCTGTTCGGCACCGGCCTCGACCGGCCGCTCGACGGGCGTTTTGCCGACGCCGTCGATCTGATCAACCGCGCCGGCCGGCCGGTAGTGGCGGTCGACCTCCCTTCCGGGCTTTCCGGGTCTTCGTCTCAGCCGTTGGGAGCGAGCGTCCAGGCTGCGGTCACGGTCACCTTCGCCGCGCCCAAGCTCGCCCACCTGCTGCCCCCGGCGTGTTGGCGCTGTGGCGACGTGGCGGTCGGCGACATTGGCATCCCGCCTTGGGTGCTGGATAAGCAGGCCCGGACGGGTCTGATCGAGGAGGAAGACGTGGCCGCGTGGCTGCCGGAGCGGCCTCTTGATGCGCACAAGGGTTCCTTCGGCCACCTCCTGCTCGTGGCCGGGCGGGAGGGCCGTGCGGGAGCTGCGGCGTTGGCAGCGCGAGCTGCGGTGACCCTCGGCTCAGGCCTCGTCACCGTGGCAACCGCGCGTCCCGCGGTGACGCCGATCCAGTCCCTCGTTCCGGAGGCGATGGTTGACGCGTTGCCGGCCGGGGAGGACGGCGCGGTTGCCGGCGAGGGGATTGAGGCGCTGCTCGGCAAGGCTACCGCTATTGCCGTCGGCCCCGGGCTAGGTGTTGGCGACGGTCCGCGCCGCTTGCTCGCCGTCATCCTCGACAAGTGGCGCGGACCGCTCCTGCTCGACGCGGACGCGCTCACGATCCTGGCGGGTAAGCTCGAGGCGCTGTCCGGCCGGGATGTGCCTGCGGTACTGACTCCGCACCCCGGCGAGCTGGGACGCCTGCTCGGCGTGCCGACCTCCGAGGTGACCGTTGACCGACTCGGCAAGGCGACAAAGGCTGCCGCGCGCAGCGGTGCCATCGTGCTCGCGAAAGGCGCGCGTACGGTCATCGCTGGCGGCGAGGGGTGGAGCCTGATCAATCCCACAGGCACCGCGGGCCTCGCCTCGGGTGGGGCCGGCGATGTGCTCACCGGAGTCATCGGCGCGCTGCTCGCGCAGGGTGTGTCGCCGAAGCAGGCAGCAGCCGGCGGCGCCTGGCTGCACGGGCGAGCTGCCGAGCTGGCCAGTGCCAAGCGCTCGGGCGCCATTCCCGCCAGTGTGTTGGCGCGCTACTTGGCGCGCGCTGAGGCCGAAGTGCGGCGGAGTGCGTGAGCGACTACGACCTACCGCTTGAACTCGAGCTTCCCGATACGGCCGCGACCGAGGCGTTGGCGGCACGATTGGCGCCGCTGTTGCGGCCGGGCGACCTGATCCTGCTCGAGGGGCCGCTCGGCGCCGGCAAGACCACGCTCGTGCGCGGCTTGGCGACGGCGCTGGGCGGCGACGCGGCAGAAGTGTGCTCGCCAACGTTCGTGCTCTTGGAGAGCTATGCCGTCGACGCTGGCGCGATCCGCCGTCTTCACCATGCTGACCTTTACCGCTTGCGCGGCCGTTCCGCTGCGCCACTCGACGAGGTCGGCCTCGGCGAATGTCTGGACGATACGGCGGCGGTCACGGCGGTCGAGTGGCCGGAGTCGTGGCCCTGGCTCCCGGATCTCGCCGCCCGCGTAGTTCGCGTCTGCCTCTCGTATGCTGGCGATGGGCGCCGCGCTCGGGTGAGCTTAACCTGATCGCTAACGGTACCGAGGAACCTGCGCGGTTCTCAAGTTGTTTGGAAAATTGGTTTTACGGTGGTGATGGCGACGCCCCGCGCGCCACGTCATCCTCGTCGCTGGGTGAGCGAATCAGCACGGGCCATGGAGCATGGGCACGGGTGGTTTGCTAGCGCTTGAAGAATCCGGCGCCGGCCTTGTCACCCGCCGGCTTAGCGCCACCGGCAAGCTGCTGATTGAGCTCGCGGATGCGCTCGTTCAGCTTTTCGATCCGGGCGTTGGCGTCCTGGGCGAGGCGGTCCTTCTCGGCGCGCATCGCTTCGAGCTGATTGCGGAGCTCGGTGGTTGTGGTGCTGAACTCGCTGGCCTCGTGCGAGATACTGGCAACCTGCCCCTCGAGCTGCGAGATCAGCTCGTCCTTCTCCTGGGTGCGCTGTTTCCAGCGCTCCTCCTGCTCCTCGTAGAGCTTCTTGACTTCCATCAGCTCGACGATGCTGGCAAAATCCGCGGGGGATGGTCCCATGCTGCCCTCCCGCTGCGTCTCCTCGATTTGGGGAAAAATCTTACGCAGCTTCAACGACAGATCGTCGGGATCGAGCGACGCCTCCCGAGCCATCTCGTAGGTGATCACACCGTTGGCGAGCAAGGCGATGAGCGACTGGTTCATCGACTGCATGCGGAAGTACGGTACGGAGCTTTCCATCTCGTCATGGATCGCCTTGATCTCGCCAAGCTCGATGTGTTTGGAGATCTTTGGTGAGTTGATGAGGATCTCAATGGCGGCAAGCCGCCCCTGGCCGTCGGCGCGATTGACGAGTTGCATCGAGCACACGGCGCGCAACACCTGGGCGAGCTGCGAGCGAATCTGCCCCTGTTGGTCCGGCGGGTATGCGTCGATGATCCGGTCGATGGTCTGGCTCGCGCTGTTGGTGTGCAGCGTGGAGAACACCAAGTGTCCGGTCTCTGCGGCGGTGATGACGGTGCTCATCGTTTCGAGGTCGCGCATCTCGCCAACCATGACGACGTCGGGATCCTGCCGTACCGCGTTGCGCAGCGCTTCCTTGAACGTCGGGGTGTCGGTGCCCACCTCGCGTTGCGAGAGCGTGGCCATGTGATCGTTGAAGAGGAACTCGATGGGATCCTCGATGGTCACGACGTGGCACGGGCGCGAGCGCGCGATGTCCTGGATGATCGCAGCAAGCGTGGTGGACTTGCCGGAGCCGGTAGGCCCGGTCACGAGCACGAGGCCCGCCGGGAAGTGGGCGAAGGTGGCCACCACCTGGGGCAAGAGCAGGTCGTCGTAGTTCTTGATCTCGAAAGGGATGCGACGGAACACCGCGGCAATCGAGCCGCGCTGCATGAAGATGTTGCAGCGGAAGCGCGCGACGCCGGCAACGCCGTAGCCGAGGTCCACGGATTGGTGCTCTTCGAACCTTCGCCGCTGGGCGTCGTTGAGGAGTTGGAGCACCATCATCTCAACGTCTTTGGGCTTGAGCGGCACCGATTTGATCGGCACGAGCTTCCCCTGTAGGCGGACCAGGGGAGGACGCATGGGCTTGAGGTGGAGGTCCGAGGCTCCCTTCTTGGTCATGAACTTAAGCAGATCATCGAGGGAGAGCGGCGCGTCCACTCTGGCAATCTAACATCGGCCCCGGAGGGGGTCAACGCGCGTGCAAGGAAGTCAAGAACTCCCGCGCCTGCGCCCGCGAGCGCACCGCGCCGCGCGCCTGTGCCCGGCGCAGCGCCACGACCGCCTCGGCCCGTGGAGGCCCAGGGGGTAAGGCAAGGAGCTGCGCGATCTCGCTGCCATCGAGGAGAGGCGCCCGGGAACAAAAGTGGCGCCACCATCGGTGCAGGCGTACGGCCGCAGGGTAGAGATCGCCGTTACTGGCCGCCGTGCGTGCGGTCGCCCATGCGAGCGCCGCACCGAGCCGCTCGCCGGCCTCGACGGCCAGCTCGCGCGCAGCCATCAGGTCGACCCCGATCAGCGAGCGCAGGCGTTCACCGAGCCCGGCCGCAGCCGCCGCACGCTCCGCTGCGGCGGGCGGCCAGCCGATCGCCAGCAGCGCCTCGACCGCGCGAGAGCTCTGCCAGCCATCGGGGAACCCCGCCGCCGGGGCGGCAAGCAGCGCTGGGGCGACCTCCCTCGCTGCCCGGCCGAGAGCGCTGTGTCCGCGACGCTGAAGAGCGACGAGCGCCACACCGACCTCGGTGACGAGGGGGACTGCCGCGTAACCCTCCCACTCCGGTCGCAGGACCGCAAGGATCCCCAACCTGGCCGCTGCGCGCAGGGCACGGCCCACCGCAGCGCCAGCCAGGAGCAGGCGCAGCTCGTCGATGACGCGCTCTCTGGCCACGCCGCGGAGGCCGCCCGCGGCAGCAGCCAATTGCGATTCGGTCGCCGCCGTGAGTCGAAGTTCACCGTGGGTGGCGACGAGGCGCACGCCGCGCAGCACGCGCAGTGGATCCGCGCGGAGATTGTTGGGCGAGACCACACGGATGCGGCTTGCCTCCAGGTCGTCGAGCCCTCCGACGAGATCGATCAGCGGGCCGCGCGGCAGCCGCCAGAACATCGCGTTGACGGTAAAATCACGACGTCGAATGTCTGCCTCGATGTCCCCGACAATCCCCCAAAAATCGAGGTGGCGTTGACCGGCAAGCACGCGCCAAGTCACCAGGGGGTGGCGTCCGAGCGGGAAGCAGCGCCCACCGAGCGCCGTGGCGACCCTCGACGCCGCTGCTCTCGCGTCGCCAACTACCGCGAGATCGAGATCCGCGTGGCCGCGGCCGAGGAGCCGGTCTCGAAGCGCCCCGCCGGTGAGAAACAGATCGCCGGGCCAAAGCGCCGCCAAGTCGCGGAGGGTAGCGGATGCGAGGAGCCGCCGCGCGGCCTCCTGCCCAGTCACCCTTGGCCCGTCCACACCGGCAGCTCGACGAAGAACTGGCTGCCAACTCCGGGGCGACTCTCGGCCCAAACCTGGCCACCCATCGCTTGCACCAAGCGCCGCACGATCGCCAGCCCGAGCCCGGCGCCGTCCACCGGCCGACGCCCCGGTACGCGGACAAATTCCTCGAAGATGTGGGGCAGTGCCTCCGCCGCAATCCCGACGCCGGTGTCGCGGACGGAGATCAGGCCCCGGTCGCCGCGTCGCTGGAAGGAGACGAACACATCGCCGCCCGGCTGGGTGTACTTGACGCCGTTCTCGACCAGATTGCGAAGTACCTGCTTGAGTCGCTCCGGGTCACCGCGGAGGGCAAGCGTGGGTGCGGCTTCGAGGTGGACGCCAACATCACCCTGAGCCGCAAGCGGGTGCAACTCCTCAACCACTGCGCGCGCCGCTTCCTGGGGGGACACCTGTTCGAGAACGATCTGAAGGTGTCCGCTCTCCAGCGCGGCCAGGTCGAGGAGCTCCTCCACCAAGCGCTGGAGACGTTGTGCGCCATGCGCTGCGGCGCGGAGGAACTCGCGCTGGTCCGCGCTGAACCCCTCGGTGAGGTCGTCAAGGAGAATCTCGAGGTAGGAGCGGAGGATCGCTAGCGGGGTCTTGAGCTCGTGCGCCGCATCGGAGACGAACCGCCCGCGCAGGCGCGCGTACTCCTCCAGGCGAATGTTGGCCGCCTCCAGCTCCTTGAGCTTCTCGGCCAGGATGAGGCGCATCTTGCGCTCACGCGAGCGGCGGCGCGCCTCCGGATGCGGCTCGACCAGCACCAGCGTCCGGTCGGTGCCGACCGGGCTCGACCAGCCGAGCGCGGCAAGCTCGCCATTGGGGGTGAACACGTGAGCGTCCCATCGCGACGCGGCGGATAGCCAGGCCCGCTCGGGGCGAGTGTGCAGCGTGATCGCCCCTCGCCCGCCGCTGGTCCAACGATCGCGAAGCAGCCAGAGCGCCCGGTTGTTGGCGTGGAGGACCTTCCCGGACGGGTCGACTACCGCGGCTGCCAGCGGCAGCAGGCGCAAGACCGTGGTGGGGTCGTATTCACCGTCCCCTGGGGTCGTGAGTCCGAGCTGGTGCGCTACCCGCGATTGCTGGGGGCGCCCCAGGCGGTGCACGAGGAGGTGCGCGGCGAGGGTGGCAAGCAGGAGTTGGGATGGTTCGGGCGGGCGTTGCAACGAGATCTTCAATACCACCGGATCCGAGCTTCCCGGTGCCACGAAGATCGGGTAGGCGGCGAGGCAGCGCACACCAGCGGCAAGCAAGATGGGTCGGGCCAGCTCGAGCTCCGGCGCAGCCTCCACGGCCGGGGCGATGAACGGTGTGCCGGTGCGACGTACCTCGAGCAGCTCGGGATAGCGATCCGTGTCCACCATGAGGTCGTGAGTGTCGGCAGGATCGGAGCTGGTGAGCACCCGCCACATCCCGCCGGGCGCCGGGACCAGGATCGTGGCGTGGCCTGCGCCGATCGCAGCGCCGAGCCGAGTCGCCACCGCTTCGACCAACTGTGCCGCGTGACCGCGCGTGGTGACGGCGAGGGCGATCTCGCCCGCGACCCGCAGCGCCTCCGGCGTAAGCGCGGTTCGTGCGTCGCGGCACAGCGAGCAATCGGCCGGGTCCTGCGCAGGAAACCACGAGGCGACAGGGATACGATCCAGCATCGTTTGCTCCGCAGACAAACAAAGTCTAGCACGCCAAAACCAAGCTCCCGAGCGGCATTCCGCGCGCCCGGTGCGCTCTTCTGCCTGTCGCGAAAAGCCGAGTTGCTCGCCCGAAGGAACAGCATTCTACATGATAGGATGCGCGCAGATGTCGCCGCGGGGGAGCCGCACGGGAATTGGGTATTCCGACCACTCGAGTTGGGGAGCCGCAGTGCGCCTTGGCCCAGCCACCGCGACAGATGGAGGCCGATCCGCACCTGAGCGCGATGACCGGCGCTCCCATCCCCACCGGATCGAGGATCGGTGGAGGGGTCCCCACCCGCAGTCGCGGGCCGTATAGGTGAGGTAGTGATCGCCAGCATGATTCTGGCCGCAACGGCCGCCTCGACAATACCGGCGGTCACGGTAGCGATGCCGGGCGGCGACAAGCTGGAGTGGGGGCGCGGCGGTGCGCCGCAACTACTCGCCTTGCCAAGGAACGGAGAGGGATGGTCGAAGCTTGCCGCACGTTTGGCGGGCGGCGCGCGACACGCCGCCGATGTGCGCGCCGCCAACGCTGGACTCAAGCGCCCGCTCCAGGGTGTCCGGGTCCGCATCCCATGGTCGTTGCTGGCGCCAGAAGAACGAGTGGCCGCCGCGCGCGCGCTGTTTCCCCAAGACCGCCGCACCGCTACGGGGTGGGAGCACGTCATCGTCGCACCCTGGGGCGGGGACGGCGAGTCATGGTGGGAGTTGGCCGAGTGGTTCTGCGGCGACGGTAGCCGCTACCCGGCGCTGCGCAGGGCGAACCCCGAGATTGAGCTCTTCCCAAGCAAGGGCACCCGGCTGGTGATCCCCACCGACACGATGCTCCCTGAGTTTCGGCGCCTGAAGCCGGATGTGGCAAGTGTCGCGGTGGGGTCCGCCCAGCCGGCAAAGGCGCCTTCGCCCCGACCCACAGCTCGCGTTCTGACGCCAGCGAATCCGTCGAACTCGCCGGCAGCGGGCGGCGGAAATGCGGCCACGCCAACGCCGACGGTGGCACCTCCGGCCGCAGTCCCCACCGCGCTCGGGACGCCCGCTGCGGGAGCAGGGCTTGCGTTTCAGGCTGGCGAGGCGGTGTACCGGCTGCGGCCGCACGAAGCGCTCTATTCGGCGGTGGTGGTGCGCTTCACGGGCCAACTCCATGCGCCGGACGTGAACGCCACCGCCAAGGAGCTGGCCAGGCGGTCGGGAATCGCCGATGTGACTTCGATTCCGGTTGGCTATCCCATCCACATCCCGTTCGAGATGCTGCTGCCCGAGTTCCTGCCACCTGACAATCCGCAGCGTAAGGCTTGGGAAAAAGAGAAGGAAGAGCTTGCTGCCATCAAGCGCGTGATCCATGCGGCCAACCTGGATGGCATCCACGTCATTCTTGACGCCGGCCACGGGGGCGGCGACACCGGAGCGATCGCCGGCAACGTGTGGGAGAGCACCTACGTCTTCGACGTCATGGCCCGACTGCGTCGGGTGCTCGAGCGCGAGACCAAGGCCACCGTGTGGGCCACAGTGCAGGACCCGGCACTCGAGGGTGGGGGGGGGGATCGCGACGTGCTGCCGCAGACGCGTGACCAGCGCTTGCTTGTCGACCCGCCCTACGATCTCGCCGAGCCGGCGGTTGGCGTGCCGCTGCGCTGGATCCTGGCCAACTCGCTGCTGGATCGCCTCAAGCAACAGAAGGTCGACCCGGAGCGAGTGGCATTTGTCTCGATCCACGCCGACTCTCTCCACCCTGCGGTGCGTGGGCTGATGGTCTACGTCCCCGCGCGCTCGCTACGTCCCGCTCGGGCGTCGGTGCAGCGCTCGCTCTTTGCCTGCCGCGAGGTCGCCGCATTGAAGCCGCAGCGCTTCACGGCAAGCTTTTGCTCGCGCTCCGAGGCACTCTCGAGTCAGCTCGGGGAGGCGATCGCGAAGTCCGCTGGACGGTTTGGTGTCCCGGTTCACCTCTACGAGCCGGTGCGCTCCGCCGTGCTGCGCGGGGGTTCCCGTTGGGTGCCCGCTGTGCTCAAGTACTCACTGGTGCCCACCGCCGTGTTGGTCGAGATCTGCAACCTCAATAACGAGCACGACCGCGACCTGCTGCTTTCCTGGCGGTTCCGCGAGAAGCTTGCGCACGCGATCGCGGCCGGTCTCGCGGAGGGTTTCGCGCGGTGAGCCGGCGGGCCGCGCTCGGTTTAGCGGTGGCAGTGCTGGCGATCTCGTGGGGCGCCCCCCTGGCACGCCTCACCGACGCGGCGCCGCTCGCGGTGGCAATGTGGCGGATGGTGCTCGCGACGGCGCTCCTGGCGCCTGTCGCCGCCGCCCGTGGGGAACTGCGCGTGCCGAGGCAGCGACAGGCAGCGGCGCTTCTTGCGGGCGTGTGTCTCGGCCTGCACTTCGGTTTGTGGATACCCTCGTTGTGGCTGACGAGCGTGTCGGCCTCGGTGGTGCTGGTGACCACCGGGCCGCTCTGGGTGCTCCTCGCCTCGCCGCGCTTCCTCGGTGTGCGCATCCGCCCTCGCAACCTCGCGAGCTTCTCCCTCGCGCTGGCTGGCGTCGTGGTGATTGCCTGGGGCGATTTTCACGTCTCGCTGCGCGCGGTGCTCGGCGACGCAATGGCCCTCGCCGGAGCCGTGGCAGCGAGCGCCTACCTCGTGGTGGGGAAGCGCCTGAGGTCCGAGGTGCCGCTCGCGGGTTACCTTACGGTGGTTTATGGCGGCGCGGCCGCGACGCTAGTGGCCGGCGCGATCGTGCTTGGTGTCCCGCTCGCGCCTCGGTCGACGATCGCGTGGCTGCCGCTGTTCGCGATGGCGGCTGGACCGACGCTGGTGGGTCATACGTTGCTCAACTGGGCGCTCGCGCACCTCGAGGCGTATCGGGTCAACCTAGCGGTACTGCTCGAGCCCGTGCTCGCCTCGTTGTGGACTTGGGTTTGCATCGGTGAAGCGCCGCCACTACACGTTCTTCCCGGTGCCGCGCTCGTGCTCGTGGCGCTCGGCCTCGAGTTTGGCGCCCGCCGCGTTCAGGTGTAGTCCGAGCGGGGGATTACTCGCTCTTCTCGATGGTGAACTTCATTGTGGCCAGGACGTTGCCGTTGGCGTCACGGGCCTCAACGCGGCACTCGCCCAGCAGGTTGGGACCGACCGTGATGTTCGACCAAGTGCGCCAGCTCCCCTTAGCAACGGGCGATTTGGTTGCTGAGCGGCCCAGCTCCCGGTCGCCGTGGAACCAAACGTGCACGAGCCGGTCGGGTACGTTCGTCGCTTGTGAAAAGGCGTACAGCTTGCCAATCGTGACCGGGAACTTGACGCCTGCGCCCTCACAGGCGCGGTCCTGGATCGCCTTGCACACCGCGAGGGTGGCCGATGGGCCCTCCTGGGCTGCCAACGGGATGGCATTCGCGAGCAGAATCAGCCCACAAATCCAAAGTGATTTCGTCACCTTCGACCTCCCAGTTGCCATGCTAGCGCAAACCTCACGCGACGGCACCGCCTGACACGCGCCGCGAGCCGCCAAACGCGACCGCGCCACGAATCGACCTTGGCCCGCGTGCTACTCGACGGTGAACTTGGCGGTCGCCAGCACGCCGCCGGAGCCGTCACGTACTTCCACCCGCCACGGTCCCGTCCAAGCTGCTGGAATATTCTTGGTGGACCACGTGCGCCAGCGCTCGGCCTTGACCGGCAACTCCATCCTGGCGACCTCCTTGTCACCGTGGAACCAAACGTGGACCACCTTTTCCTTGACCCCGTGCAGCTCGGAGAAGCAGGTGAGCTGGCCGACCGATGCGGCGAACTTCTCCGCCGCTCCCTCCGGGGCCCGGTCCTTCACGGTGGTGCAGACGACCGCCGTCGCGGTCGGTGCGACATCGGCAGCGATCACGACTGGCACAGCGACAAGCAGCAACGCCAGGGGAAGCCATAGGGTTCTCATAGTCTCCTCTCCTCGTTCGCATGAATCATAGTCCACGCCCCCAGCTCGGTGCGACGAGTCTCATGGACTCGAGGATGTGCTAGCATCGAGTCTCGATGCGACATGGGGGCAACCGTGCGAGGAGATCGCATGCGTAGGGTACAAGTACTCGATGCGCGAGGCGTTGCCCGCGCCCTCGAGCGGATGGCGGCCGAGCTGGTCGAGAGCGTCGGGGACGAGAAGCTGCTCTACCTTGTCGGCGTGCAGACCCGTGGGGTGCCGCTCGCGCGTCGGCTCGCCGAGCTGGTTGCCGACGCGACCGGACACGAGCCACCGGTGGGAGCGCTCGACATCTCGCTCTACCGCGACGACGTGGGCCCGTGGCGCGCCGCCCACCTGCAGCCGGTGCTGCGCGACACCGAGCTCCCGGCGGCGGTTGACGACATGGTGATCTGCCTCGTGGACGACGTCCTCTACACTGGCCGCACGGTGCGGGCGGCGCTCGACACCCTGATGGATTACGGCCGGCCGCGGGCAATCCGCCTCGCGGTCCTCATCGACCGGGGCCATCGCGAGCTGCCGGTGGCGGCCGACTTTGTCGGTCGTACCGTGCCGACATCGCGAGAGGAGGACATCCAGGTGCGCCTCAAGGAGAACGACGAGGAAGAAGGCGTGTGGATCGCGAAGGAGGTGGACGGATGACCGTGGCCGCGGCTGCCCGCTTGCGCGGCAAGGACCTGGTCGGCATCGACCCGCTCTCACCCGGCGAGATTCAGCTCATCCTCGACACCTCCGAGCAGATGCGCGAGATCGCGGAGCGCCCGATCAAGAAGGTACCCGCGTTGCGAGGCAAGACGGTGGTGAACCTTTTCTTCGAGGCCTCGACGCGCACCCGCTTTTCGTTCGAGGTGGCGGAGAAGCGCCTGTCCGCCGACTCGCTCAATTTCTCGGCGACGACCTCCTCGGTAAGCAAGGGTGAGACGCTGATCGACACCGCACTGAACCTCGAAGCGATGCAGCCCGACTTCATCGTCATCCGGCACGCGTACGCCGGCGCGCCGCACCAGCTTGCCCGCATCCTCCGCTCGTCGGTGATCAACGCCGGTGACGGCGCCCACGAGCACCCGACGCAAGCGCTCCTCGACGCGCTCACGATCAGGTTGAAGCGCGGCACGCTCGAGGGGCTTACGGTCGCCATCGTTGGCGACCTGCAGCACTCCCGCGTGGTGCGCTCCAACGTGCTGCTCCTCTCCCGCATGGGGGCACGCGTACGCGTGGCGGGCCCGCCGAGCCTGATTCCCATCGGCATGGGCAAGATGGGCTGCGAGGTGCACCGCCGCATCGAGGATGCCATCGCTGGGGCCGACGTAGTGATGATGCTGCGCATCCAGCTCGAGCGGCAGGGGCGCATGAATTTTCCGACCGTGCGCGAGTACTACGATTTCTTCGCTCTCACTCCCGAGCGGCTCAAGCTCGCGCGGAAGGACTGCCTCGTCATGCACCCCGGCCCAATGAACCGCGGGGTGGAGATCGATTCGCGGGTCGCGGACGGGCCGCAGTCGGTGATCCTCGAACAGGTGACGAACGGGGTGGCGGTGCGCATGGCGGTCTTGTATCTCCTCGCGGGAGGGCACGGTGAGCCGACTGCTGATTAAGCACGCGCGGGTAGTGGACCCCAGCCAGCGTCTCGACGCCGGGCTCGACATCCTCATCGCCAACGGCAAGATCGCGCGCCTGGCCGAGCGTATCGAGGACCGCGACGCCGAGGTGCTCGATGGCACCGGCCTGGTTGCCGCGCCTGGGTTCATCGATCTTCACGTCCACCTGCGCGAGCCCGGCTTCGAGTACAAGGAGACGATTGCCAGTGGCGCCGCGGCCGCCGCGGCGGGCGGGTTCACGGCGGTGTGCTGCATGCCAAACACCCAGCCGGTCAACGACAACGCCGCGGTGACCGAATTCATCCGCACACGCGCCGCCGAGGCCGGCCTTGCACGTGTCTATCCGGTTGGCGCGATTTCGAAGAACCTCGAGGGCGCGGAGCTCGCGGAACTGGGCGAAATGGCGCGCGCTGGAGCGGTGGCGTTTTCGGATGATGGCAAGCCGGTGCACAACGCCTACCTCATGCGGCGAGTGCTCGAGTACGCACAGATCTTCAACGTGGCAGTGGTGGACCACTGCGAGGACCGCGACCTGGCCGGCAAGGGCGTGATGCACGAGGGTGCGGTTGCGACCCGACTCGGCCTGCGCGGCGTCCCCGCCGCCGCCGAGGAAGTGATGGTGGCGCGGGATTGCGTCCTGGCCGAGCTGACCGGCGGCCGGCTACACATCGCCCACCTTTCCACCCGCGGCGGGTTGGAGAACGTGCGAGCGACAAAAGGTCGGGGCGTGGCAGTCACTTGCGAGGTCACACCGCACCACCTCGCCCTCACCGATCAAGCGGTTGCCGACAGCGAGTACGACACCGACACCAAGATGAACCCGCCGCTGCGCAGCGCAGAGCACGTCGAAGCGCTCCTCCAGGGCGTGCTGGATGGCACCGTGGACTGCCTCGCCACCGACCACGCGCCTCACCACTCCGACGAGAAGGCGCTCGAGTATGACCTGGCGCCGTTCGGCGTGGTCGGACTCGAGACCGCCGTGCCGGTCACGTACGACTTGCTCGTGCGCAAACACAAGCTCGCCCTCCACCGCTTCATCGCCCACTGGTCGACCAACCCGGCGCGGCTGTTCGGGCTGCCGGGCGGCACGCTCAAAGTGGGCAGCCCGGCCGACGTCACGCTCCTCGATCTCGACGCGCGCCTGACTGTGAACCCCGATCGGTTCCGCTCGGCTTCGCACAACACACCGTTCGCTGGCCAGCGCCTCAAGGGCTGGCCAGCGGCGACGCTCGTGGGCGGCAAGGTGGTTTGGCGGCGTGAGCGGAAGTGACAGTCGCCGCGTCGTCGTGGTAGACGACTCGCCGCTGCAGTGCACGCACTGGCGGCAGATGCTCGAACGGCGCTACGGCGAAAGGGTCCATTTGGAGACCTACACGAATCCGGCCGCGGCGATCGAGCAACTTCGGCCCGACATCCACCTCTTGCTGCTGGACTGGGAGATGCCCGGACTCGACGGCGGCGCGGTGCTCGAAGCCGCGCGCCAGCGCGGCGTCAACCTCAAGCGGGTGATCATCTCCTCGGCGCACGCCGCGAGCGAGCTGCACGATGCCTTCGACCGTTCCGGCTGCTTGGCGGTGATCGAGAAGAGTGAGCCTGAGCAAGAGGCGGCGTTCATGATGATCCTCGACTCGATCATGCGACGGTGAGGCGAATCCCGAGTTCGAATTGCAGAGACAAAAGGAGCGCAGGTGCGGACGGAGCCGTTTAGAACGTTCCAGACCGTTGGGTTCAGACCTTTGCAGTTGAGCTCCACGCTTCCCAGCGGGTTGTTGCGCGGCGGCGGTGGGTTCGTAGCGCACACGCAGTCCCATTGACCCAAGCGCGGGTGCCGATCGAGTGGCACTTTGGTAGACTCCGACGCCGAGTCAAATGACGCACCGCGTGGCGAGCCCGGGGGGGGCGTGGACGGCAAATGGCACCGCGCGGACAGGAGCAGGATGGTCAGCCTCGTTCCATGTACCACCGACCGTTTTGGAGTGTTGGCGCCTGACAACCCGCCACCCAGGCCCGCGAGGGGTGACAACCGCCTTGGCCGGATACGAACGGTGAGTTGGGCCCTCGCGCTTGCGCTCGCGTTGCGGTGCGGCGCCGCGATGGCTCAGGGCTCGCCACAACCCCAGGACCCGACCCCCACTCCCGCCCCGTCCCCGGTGCACGGGGAACGGGCGAGGTCGTCCGAGCCTGCCTCCACGACGGACGCGGCCGGGAGCGCCGCGGACAGGCGGGTTGCCGAGGCGGTCGTCGTGACCGCGACCCGAAGCGAGCGACCTCTCGATACGCTGCCGGTGAGCATGTCGCTGATGAGCCAGCAGGAGATTGACACCTCACCGGTGGAGGCGGTCGACGACCTCCTCCGAACGATCCCAGGCATCGTCCTCCCGGTGAGCAGCAGCCTCGTCCAGTACCCGACGCGCAGCACGATCTCGATGAGGGGGCTCGGTGGCACGCGGGCGCTGGTGCTGCTCGACGGAGTTCCGATCAACGACCCCCTTACCGGCACAGTGCAATGGAACAGGGTGCCACTCGAGTCCGTCGAGCGTGTCGAAGTGGCTCGGGGCGGTGCGGCGAGCCTGTTCGGCAACTATGCAATGGGAGGGACCATCAACATCCTCACCCGTCAGGCTTCGGCCGATGAGTTGAACGGCAAGGTGGCCTACGGTTCCAACAAGACTCGACGAGCCGACGTCGCCGTGGGGGAGGCCGTGGCCCCAGGCATCGCCGTTGGCCTCAACGCGAGCGTGTTCGACACCGACGGCTATGTACGAGTCCCTCCGGAGGACCGCGGCGCGATCGATATCCCTTCGGCGGCTCATGCGTGGACCACACAGCTCCGCGCCGATTTCAACGGCGAATCGGGTGCGTCGGGTTCTGTACGCGCCGGTTACTACAAGGAGAACCTGTCGTCGGGGACGCCGCTCTCAGGCACGAGGCAAGACATCTTCGATCTCGCCGCCAGCCGGCATCAGCAGGTGGAATGGGGAGGCGAGGTGACGACCAGCGTGTTCTACGAGCGCAACGGGTTCGAGGTCTTCAACAGCGCGTTCACGCCCGGGAGGGGGCGCGACGCCGAGTACCGCAGCAACACCATCGACGGCCCCGCGTGGATGGCGGGCGGCTCGATGCAATGGTCCCGCGGTTTCTCCTCGCAGGTGCCACTCGTCAGCGTCGGCCTCGACCTGCAGCGCCTCGCCGCCGACAACCTACGGGACAACTTCGGCCAGTCCGGGACCCTGACCTCGGTTCAGGACTCGGGTGGCATGCAAGACAACGCTGGGCTGTTCGCCGAGGCCAGCTACTTCCCGATCCAGCGGCTCGAGATCCTGACCAGCGCGCGGCTGGATCACTGGCGCAACTGGGATGGGAGCGACGACCGCACGCCGGGCGGCAACACCAGCTTCCCGACCAAACGGTCGCTCCAGCTCGACCCGCGCCTCTCCCTGCGTTACGAGATCAGCGGGTCGACGGCCGCGCGAGCCGCAATCTATCGTGCGTTTCGCGCGCCGAACCTGCAGGACCTCTATCGCGGTTCCTCCTCCAAGTCGCTAGAGGTCGTGGCGAACCCCAGCCTCGAGCCGGAAACGCTCGTCGGCGGCGAATTCGGGCTCGATTTTCCAGTAGGCGCCGCTCACGCCCAAATCGACGTGTTTCAAAGCACGATAGACGGCGTCATCACCCGCGTCCCCGTCCTGGTCTCGCCGGTGCTGACCCTGCAGCCCAGGAACCTCGATCAGGCTCGCAGCCGTGGCGTGGAGATGGCGGCCGACGCGCGGCTGGCATCCCACCTCACGCTTTCGGCCGGCTACACGTTCGCCGACTCGGTCGCCCTCGGGAGCGCTGCCGACCCCACACTGGTGGGAAAGCAAACCCCAGAGGTGCCGCGCCACGCCGCGTCCCTGGCGCTGCGTCTCGACCTACCACGGTCGCTCGCGCTGACGGTGCGCGGCATCTACGTCAGCACCAGCTACGCTGACGCGGCCAACCAGCTCGCCTATGATCCCCACACCCTTGTGGATTTCTTCGCCTCACGGCCGTTTGGCCCCGGCCTGGAGATCTTTGTGGCAGTAACTAACCTGTTCGACACTCGTTACCTCGACGACCTGCTCAGCACGGTGCGGCTGGGCGCGCCGCGCCAGGTCATGGTCGGGCTGCACGCCCGCACCGCGCTGCGCGGCTCGGGGGCCTGAAACCGTGGCCGGCAGGCTCAACGACCTGAGAGCGTATCTCCGCTTTGCGCGTTCGCTACCGGGTTTTCTCCGCCAGCCCATGAGCCTCGCCGAGGCCGAGGCCACTGTGCGGCAGCGTCTGGCCAGCCGGCCAGCGAGCTTTCTCAGGGTGTTGCGCGAGAACGTTTTCGCAGCGCCGGCCAGCCCCTACCGCGCCATTTTTGCCGCCGCGGGCTGCACCGCGGCGGACGTGGAGGAGATGGTTGCCGAGCGGGGACTCGAGGCGACGCTCGAGGCGCTGCGGGCGGCCGGCGTCTTCGTTGCCTTCGAGGAGTTCAAGGGACGGGCGCCGATCGTGCGCGCCGGGCGCGAGATCCCGGTCTCTCCGACGTCCTTCGACAACCCTTTCTTGGGCCAGTACTACCGCGGCACGACGAGCGGTAGCACCGGTGCCGGGACGCGCATCAGTATCGACCTCGACCACATTCGCGCCACCACGCCGTCGGGGATGCTGGCACTGGCTGCCAACGGACTGGCTCACGCGCCCACCGCTATCTTTCGCGCCACGCTCCCCAGCGTGGCGGGGATGAGCTCGGTGCTGCGCTCCGTGGTTGCGGGAAACCCGACCCGGCGCTGGTTCTCTCCGCTTTCGCGCACCGATGTGCGTCCGTCGCCCCTGGGCCGAGTCGCGACCGAGTACATCCTGTCGCTCGGCCGGTTAGCCGGCGTCCCTCTCCCGCGCCCGGAGCTGGTCCGGGAGGAAGATCTGGCGATGGTGGCGCGCTGGGCGGCGCAGATGGTCGAGGAAGAAGGCTCCTGCCTGGTAAGGTCGCACGTCAGTAACCTGCTGCGGGTCGCGCTTGCGGCACGGGACGCAGGGATCGATCTCGCCGGGGTCACGCTGTGGGGTGGCGGCGAGCCCCCCACGCTCGCGAAGGTGCGGGAGATCACGCGCAGCGGGGCGAGGTTTCGGCCCACCTACTACATCTCCGAACTGGGCGCCATCGGGCTGCCGTGCGCGCGTCCCGCCAGCGGCGATGATCTCCACCTGATGGCGGATACTCTGACGGTGATTCAGCACCCCCATCCGCTACCGGGCTCCGAGGTGACCGTGGATGCCCTCTACTACACGGCGCTGTTGCCAACTGCGCCGCGGCTCATGCTCAACGTCGAGAGCGACGACTCCGGGACGCTGGAGCGCCGCACGTGCGGGTGTCCCCTCGAGTCCTACGGTTTCCCCCTTCACGTGCGTGAGATCCGCAGCTACCGCAAGCTCACCGGAGAGGGCGTGACGCTGCTTGGAAGCGACATGATCCGTATTCTGGAGGAGGTCCTCCCGGCGCGGTTTGGCGGCACGCCGCTCGACTTCCAGTTGGTCGAGGAGGAAGACAGCGGCGGTTTCACCCGCCTCGTACTGCGCGTCCATCCCCGGCTTACGGTGTTGGACGAGGATGAGGCCGTGGGTGCGCTGATGGACGCGCTCGGTAACGGGGACGCGAACTCGGACCACACGCGAGCGATCTGGCAGAAGGCGCATTCGCTGCGGGTGCGGCGGGAGCCGCCTCGGTGGACCGCCCAGGGCAAGTTCATGCCCCTCGTTCCTCTCGGCAGCCGGGCGGCGCTCTCGGCTACCCCTGGCAACGACGAGGGCTCCGCATGACCAAGAGTCTGCCGCTGATCGCTGCCCTCCTCGTGATGGACGTCGCGGCAGGCGGAGCCCTCGGGTGCACGCGGGCGGGGCAGCGCTCCGCCGCCGACCGGGTGCGCGTCAGCTACACACCGTATCTGTCGTATGCGCCGCTGTTCCTCGCCGCGGACGAGGGACTGTTCCGCAGGCACGGTCTCGATGTCGAGTTGATCCAGATGTCGGTGTACGACTCGACGGCGGCACTCCTGCACGGCGACGTCGACGTAGCGACCAACTTCCTTTCCATTGGGGTCCTCACCGCGATCGCCCGAGGCGGGCGACTTCAGATCGTGGCGGACAAGGGGTACGAGGCAGGCGCTGGCTGCGCTTGCAACGCACTGTTCGCGCGGCGTGAGTTGGTGGCCAGTGGGCGACTGACAGATCTTGTCTCCCTGCGTGGGTTGCGTGTCGGCGTCCGTCGCGTCACGGTGGAGGAGTACTGGCTCGACCGCCTGCTGGAAAGCGCTGGGGTCCCGTGGGCCGAGATCCGCGTCACGGACGTCCCCGCCGAAGGAAAGCTGACGGCACTCGCGAGCGGGCAGGTCGACTTGGTGGCGTGGTCCGAGCCGTCCCTGACTCAGGCCGCGGCCAAGGGGCTCGGTGTCGTGTGGAAGAGGCCGGCGGACGTTCTCCCCGACCTGCAGTGGGCCTACCTCCTGTACGGGCGCTCCCTGCTGGACCAACGCCCGGACGTGGGACGCCGTTTCATGCTCGCCTACCTCGAGGGAGTGCGCCGGTACAGCGCGGGCAAGACCGACCGCAATGTCGCCAGCGTTGCACGGCACACCGGCATCGATCCGGAGCTGGTGCGCCGAGCGTGTTGGATCGCGATCCACCAGGACGGGCGGATCAACACCGCGAGCGTGCTCGACTTCGAGCGCTGGGCAAAGTCGAAGGGCTACCTCGACGCAGTTGTGCCCGAGCTCCGTTTCTGGAACCCGGCCTTCACGGCGTGGGCCAGTGCGCAGCTGGCCGCCGGCGGTAGCTGATCAATCATGGCGTTCGAGCTGCGCGGAATCTGCAAGGACTTTAGGGCGGGCAACGGGACGGTGTGCGCGCTCCGTGACGTGAGCTTCGCAGTGCGAGAACGCGAGTTCCTGTCAGTCGTGGGTCCCAGCGGCTGCGGCAAGACGACGCTCCTGCGGATCATCGCGGGGCTGCTGCGGCCCACGACCGGCGTCGTGCGGTTTGCCGAGCCGCCGCCGGATGGCGGCTTGCGCGCAGCCCTGGTCTTCCAGGACCACGGCCTCCTGCCCTGGTGCACCGTGCTGGAGAACGTGGCTCTCGGGCTCGAGTTTCTCGGAGTCGCACGGGGGACGCGCGAGGCGCTCGCCCGGGCGTTCATCGAGCAAGTCGGACTCGCGGCGTTCGAGCGCCACTACCCGCACCAGCTCTCGGTCGGGATGCGGCAGCGGGTGGCGATCGCCCGCGCCTTCGTGGCCGACCCAGAGATCCTTCTCCTGGATGAGCCGTTCGGTTCACTGGACGCCCAGACCAAGCTGGTGCTCCAGGAGGAGCTGCTACGGATCTGGCGAGACCACCTCACGCTGGTTGTCCACGTGACCCACGACATCGAGGAGGCGATCATTCTCTCCGATCGGATCTTGGTGATGACCGGACGACCGGGGCGGATCCGCGAGGAGGTGGCTGTGCCGCTACCGCGTCCCCGTGACCTGCGCGCCCTCGATCGGCCGGGTATCGCTGACCTCCGCTGGCACATCTGGAAGTGCCTCGAGGAAGAGGTACGGGAGGGGCTGTGCGTGCGCGGCTGAGGGGGCGACCAGAGGTCGTGACCGTCCTGCTCGCGGTCGTCGGGCTGGCCCTGTGGGAAGCAGGTTCGCGTTCCGGGCTCCTTTCGGAGATCGCGTTCCCGCCCCCTTCGGCGGTCGTGGGTGCGCTGGGTCGGCTGCTGACCGGAGGCACGTTGCTTCTCCACCTGGGCGTCACGATGACGCGGGTAGGGGAGGGATTGCTCCTTGGCGCGCTGCCGGCTGCGCTGCTCGGGTTGCTGATGGGGTGGTCGCCGCGCCTGCGCGCGATCCTCGATCCGTTCATCGCCGCGTTCCATCCGTTGCCAAAGGTCGCGCTCCTGCCGCTGCTGATGGTCTTCTTCGGCATCGGCGAGCTGTCCAAGGTGGCGGCGGTCGCGATCGGCGCGTTCTTTCCCATGGTGCTCTCCGCGATCGCCGGTGTGCGCCACATCGCTCCCTCGCTGTTCGAGGTCGCGACCAACTACGGCGCGACTCGCCGCAAGGTGTTCACCCGGATCGTTCTCCCCGGCAGCCTGCCGATGTTGCTCACCGGCTTGCGCCTGTCCTTCAACGTGGCGCTCCTCATCACGATTGCCGTGGAGCTGCTGGGGGCGCAACACGGCATCGGCGCGCTGCTGTGGCTCTCATGGCAGACGCTCCGCACCGACTCGCTCTACGCCGCGCTCGCGGTCATCGCGTGCGTGGGCATGAGCTTCAACGCGGTGGTGACGCTGCTCGCGCACCGCCTGGTGCCGTGGCGCGCTACCGAGGAGACGTGACGGCGCACGGCGCACGCAGCCCCGGGCGGGCCGGTCAACACCCGCAACAGCCGTCGGCGCCGATTCGGTGGGCGGCGCCCAACAGCTCCCACCCGTCGCGGCTGATCATCGCGGCGAGACCCACGGCGGCAGCGGCGTCGGCCCACCACAGCGCTGGCGCGACGAGGAACAACGCGCTGCCCGCCAGGAGTACAAGCGAGAGTTTGACGCAGGCGAGGCTGCAAGCCGCGTCGCCGGCGGCGGCGCGGCTGTCGAGCGCCAGCGCCGCGCGTCTCTTCTCGCGCCAGAGCAGGATCATGAACGAGAGCGAGGCGAGCGCGATCACGAGGCCGGGCAGCGCGGTGTCGGGGTGGCGCCGGGCCGCGAGCTGCCAGACGGAGCCCGCCGCGGTCACCAACGCGAGCGACACGAACAGTGCGCCGATCCCTCGCAACGCGAACCTCTCCCGGCTGTCTTGCGCGGAGGCTGCCGGGTTCGCCTCGTGGCGGAAGCGCCACAACACTAGCAGTGCGGACCCGACCTCGATGAAGCTGTCGGCGCCGAACCCGAATAGCGCGAGCGACTCGTCGGCGGCGCCGAACCCCATCGACACGAGACCCTCGAGGAGGTTGTAGCCGACCGTCACCCACGCCAGGGCGCGGGCCCACCGCACCCACGCCTCACGCGGCGCCATCCCCGCCGGCCGTAGGTGTGCGCCCGAGTCGGCCGAGGTCTCGTCGCGAACGCCTGTCCCACGGTCGGGATTCGCTTCCCGGTCAGTCATCTCGGACCACGGACCACGGGCCACTGATCACGCGTCTTCTACCGGCGGCATGAATGCGGGGATCCCGGTGAGGTGCTCGCCGAGGAGCAGTGTGTGCATATCGTGGGTGCCCTCATACGTGTACACCGACTCGATGTTCATCAGGTGGCGCATGATCGGGAACTCGTTGACGATGCCGTTGGCGCCGTGGATCTCGCGTGCGAGCTTGGCGCACTCCCGCGCCACCCAGCACGAGTTGCGCTTGGCTTGCGACACCTGCACGAACGTGGCCTTGCCCGCGTCCTTGAGGCGGCCAAGCCGCCAGACCATGAGTTGGCCTTTGGTAATCTCGTTGGCCATCCACACCAGCCGCTCCTGGATGATCTGGTGGCTGGCGATTGGCGCGTCGCCGAACTGCTTGCGCGTCTTCGCGTAGTCGAGCGCGGCGTGGAAGGTCGCGAGCGCCGAGCCGAGCGCTCCCCAGGCGATCCCGTAGCGCGCTTGCGTCAGACACCCGAGTGGACACTTGAGGCCTTCCGCTGCGGGAAGGCGGTTCGCCTCGGGAACGCGGCAGTCGGCGAGGACGAGCTGCGAGGTGACCGCAGCGCGCAACGAGTACTTCCCCTTGTGCTCGACGGTCGAGAACCCTGGCGTGCCACGCTCGACGAGGAACCCTCGAATCACTCCCTCGTCGTCTTTGGCCCACACCATCGCGACGTCGGCGATCGAGCCGTTCGTGATCCACGCCTTTTCGCCGTTGAGCGCCCAGCCATCCCCGTCGCGCCGTGCGCGTGTGCGCATCCCGCCGGGGTTGGAGCCGAAGTCCGGTTCGGTGAGACCGAAGCAGCCGATCGCTCCGCCCTTTGCGAGGCGGGGAATCCAGCGGTCCTTCTGCTCCTGCGATCCCCAGGTCATGATCGGGTACATGACCAGCGCCGACTGCACCGAGACGAACGAGCGCAGGCCCGAGTCGCCGCGCTCGAGCTCCTGCATGACGAGGCCGTAGGCAACCTGCGACAGTCCGGGCAGGCCGTACTCGGAGATCGTCGCGCCGAACAGCGAAAGCTCGGCCATCTCCGCCACCAGCTCGCGGGGGAAATGACACTCCCAGGCCCAGCGCTCGATGTGTGGCAGCACGCGTTCCGCGACCCAGTCGCGTACGGTGTCGCGGACCATCCGCTCCTCTTCGGTATAGAGATCTTCGAGACCGTACAGATCGAGACTTGCCGACATCGTCCCTCCCGACTCGCCAACTGGCTGCCGCGAAATTACCATTCCGCGCGGTGGGGGGCCAGCGGAACGAGTGCTACGATTGCAGCGCGGCACGCGGGAGGAACGCGATGAGCCCATTTATGGGCGGTTCGGCGCCAGCAATGGCGGAGCAGGTGGCCGGGGGGTACACCCTCATTACCGCGGTGCAGCTCAAGCGGCTGCTCGATTCCGAGCTCGACCAGTTTCGGTTTGAGCTCGAGCACATCCTGCGCGATCTGCGTGCCGAGCCGGTAGACCTCGCCGATGTCCCTGCAATTCAGGTGCGCAACCGCAAGATCGCGCGTCTGGCGGGGGCGATCCAGCAGATCCAGGCGACAATGGCGATGCGGAGGCGGCACGCATGAGCGAGGCGACCTGGTGGCGCCACCTGCACGGTGACCCCACCCGGTTCCTGCTCGCGGACGACGAGCCTGGTGTCGTGTGGCGGACGCTCATCGAGGTGCTCGGCCGCCCGCACGACAGCCCGGCAGTAGCGCGCTCGCGTCTCGCCAGCCATGAGACCGGCGCGGCCGCAGCGTTGCTGGCGAGGCAGGACCCACTCGGCTATTGGGGATCGCCGCATGGCTACGGCGCGCGGTGGAGCGGTTCCGCCTGGCACGTGATCGCGCTGGCAGCGCTTGGGGCCGATCCCGAGGATCCACGCGCCACGCGGGCGGCCGGAACGTTGCTTGACGCCCTGCAACCGCGCGCCGGCGGCTTCTCCGTTGCCAGCGCTCGGCTGCCGGCCGCGTGCTTCACTGCCGAGGTGTGCGCCGCGCTCGCTACGTTCGGCTTTGCCCGCCACCCGCGCGTACGCGAGGCGGTTGCCTGGCTGCTCGAGCGGGACGGCGGCGCCGGAGGCTGGAGCTGCCCGGAGCTGCGCCACCTCCACGGTGGCGCCTGTCCGGCGACGGCGGTGGCGGCGTTACGGCTGGTCGCGTCCGTGCCAGTCGAGGAGCGCGCCCCTTTGGACCGGCTTGCCGTGCGGGCCGGGCGCTGGCTGCTGGACGCAGGTCTGTTTCTCCACGGCGCGGAGCCGCGCGGTTGGACCAGGTTCGCGCACCCCTGCCTCACGCGCACGGACCTCCTCGATGCGCTTTGGGCGCTGGCTCGTCTCGGCTGGCCGGCCGAGCCGCCCATCCTCGAAGCACTGCTCGCTGTGCTGGCACGCCAGGATGCCGGGGGGCGCTGGGCGGCGGGATGCCACGTCCCATTCGGCGAGCCGCCTGGCACACCGTCTAGGTGGGTGACGCTGAAAGCGCTGGCGGTGGTGGCAACGTACGGCGACTCCTTGGAAGTAAGGCCTGGAGTGGGCGCGTGAGGCGCGTGCTCGTGACCGGCGCTTCGAGCGGCATCGGCCTGGCGTGCGCGCGCGAGTTCGTCGCGCACGGAGACTACGTCGTCGCGCACTTCCGGCGTGGCCGCGAAGCGGTGGCGGCACTCGAAAAGGAATTCGGCCGCGACCGGGTGTTCGGCGTGGGCGCGGACCTCGCCACCGAGGAGGGGTGTGCCCGGCTCGCCGCCAAGGCCGGGCGCGTGGACGTGCTGGTGCACTCGGCGGGGATTTGGAACGATGGCGACGTTCGCACTCTGACTGCCGAAAACCTCGAGACGATGTTTCGCACCAACACGTTCTCCGCCTACTTCCTGACCCGCGAGGTGGTGCGGCAGATGGAGCGGGGAAGCCTCATCTTCGTTGGCTCGACCGCAGGTGAGCGCGGCGAGCCGGGCCACAGCCACTACGCGGGCTCCAAGGCCGCGCTGTGGGGACTGGTGCAGTCGCTCGCGCAGGAGCTCGCACCTGCGATTCGCGTCAACCTCGTCTCGCCGGGCTGGGTGGACACGCCAATGTCGGCAGCGACGTTTGCACTCCCTGGCAAGCTCGACAGCATCGTGGCGACGGTCCCGCTCCGGCGCGTCGCCACCGCCGAGGACGTCGCCTCCGCGGTGTTCTTCCTCGCCGACGAGCGCCAGCGCCACCTCACCGGCGTTGACCTGCCGGTCTCAGGCGGTGCGCTCCTCCCGATGCCGAGAGGGTAGAAGCAGGGGAGAAGACACGAGGGACGGAACTGCAGGAACGGGGGAAGGTGGGCGCGTCGATCGGTTGACGCAACATGGATTCCAAGCCAGGAGGCGGGGCACCTCGCGACGGACACCGCGTAATAGCCGCGGTCAAGCCTGATCAACTCGGCGGTTGGCGATGAGGACCGTGCTGCGGGTATCAAGCGGGACCAGCCGCCAGTCTGCGAAGCCCGCCGGTGCAAAGATTGCCTCCAGCTCGACGGCCGCGTAGCAGCGACCGGACGGCGTGCCCCCCAGCATGTTGACGGAAAAGAGCGCAGCGCCAAGCGGCCCCGAATGCGCCGCGTCGTGCCAGAGGAACTCGCGGACGAGGAGCAAGCCACCCGGCTGCAGACCCGCGCCGACGTGGCGCGCAATCTCGCGCACCTCGTCGGGGCCGTAGGCGTGCACGAGGGCCGAGACCAGCGCCACGTCGCAGGCGGGAATGTCGTCGTGCAGGGCGTCGCCGGTCTGAAAACCGATGCGGCCCGCCAGTCCGCGCGGCGCCGCATATTCGCGAGCGATGTTCAGCACCGCCGGCGAGTCGAACACCGTCGCGCTGAGGCTGGGAAAGCGCTCCAGCGCGGCAAGCGCCAGCTCCCCGGGGCCGCCGCCCACGTCCACCAGGTGCCGTTGCCCGCCCAGATCGATCGCGTCCCAAAGCGCGCCACCAGTCTGGCGCGCCATGTCTGCCATGGCCAGGATGAAGGCGCGCAACTGCTCCTCGTCATCGCGCGGGCGAGGGGTCGGCTGGCCGCTGCGCACCACCTCGTCGAGCTTGCTCCAGCGCTGGAGCAGGTGCCAGGCGTGCTCGAGTGCGTGAGTGACCGTGCGCGGCGAAGCGGGATCGAGGAGCGGTTGCAGTTCCTCCGGCACACCCAAGCGGCCGTCGCTGCGGGCGAGCACGCCGAGGGACACGAGAGCGTCGGTGAGGACGGCGGTGGCACGCACATCGAGCCGCAGCTTGCGCGCCAGCTCCTCGCTGCGCAGCGGCTCATGGCAGAGCGTCGCGGTGATCGCGAGATGGTTCGCGGCGAGGACAACCGCGGAAGCCTGGTAGGCGTGGGTCTGCGCTTCAAGCTCGTGAGGCGTCATCATCCCCCCTGTGGTCAATATACCGTCTTATCGATCGAGTTGTGCGGGTGGGAGTCCCACGGCTAGAATCGCCCATAGGAGAAAGCGCAATGGACATTGGCATTCCGAAGGAGATCGGTCCGCGAGAGCGCCGTGTCGCCCTCGCGCCTACCGGGGTCAAGGCACTCGCGCAAGCGGGCGCCGGCGTGTGGGTGGAGAGCGGCGCCGGGGCGGAGGCGGGGTTCTCCGACGCCAACTACCAAGAGGCCGGCGCCACCGTGGTCTACAGCCGGCGCGAGGTGTTCGGGCGTGCCGAGCTCGTTCTCACGGTGTACGCACCGGCACCGGAGGAGTACGAGCTCCTCCAGCCGGGCCAGGAGGTGGTGGCGTTTTGGGCGTTGCCCGCGGCCCGTCGTGAGGATTTCCTCGCGCTGACAGAGCGTCAGGTCACCGCGGTCGGGATCGAGATCATCGAGGACGAGCACGGCAACGCGCCGGTACTCACCTCGATGTCGGAGATTGCCGGTCAGATTGCCGTCACCATCGGCTCGGGGCTCCTCCTCAACGAGTTCGGCGGCAAGGGCATCCTCTTCGCCGGCGCGCCCGGGGTCCCGCCCGCAACCCTCGTCATCCTCGGCGCCGGCGTGCTCGGCCGCGCGGCGGCTCGGACGGCTCTGGGGATGGGGGCGCACGTGGTCATGCTCGACCGGAGCGTCGAGCACCTGCGAGACGCCTGCGACCGCCTCGGCCAGCCGATCCCGACGATGCTCTCCACCCGGCCCAACCTTGAGAAGGCGCTGTCGTTCGCCGACCTGTTCCTCGCCGCGGTGGCGATACGTGGTGAACGGGCCCCACTCCTCGTCACCCGCGAGATGCTCAAGCTGATGAAGCCCCGCAGCGTCGTGATGGACCTCTCGATCGACATGGGCGGGTGCTTCGCGACTTCGCGGCCGACCGCCTTCCCGTACCCGACCTACGAGATCGACGGCATCCTGCACTTTTGCGTGCCGAACCTGCCCTCGGTAGCGGCGCGCTCGGCGACCATGGCGCTCACCAACGCGCTGCTACCCTGTCTGCTCGCGATCGTCGAGAAGGGTTTTGACCGTGCGCTCGCCGAGGCTGGCGGCCTCCAACGCGGCACCTACCTGTACCGGGGGCGTTGCACGAAGGAGTCGCTGGCACGTGGCTTCGGCGTGGCTTTCGATGCGGCGCCGTGGGCGAGAATGGGGGCGTGAGCCGTGCACTGGGTTGAGCTGTATCGGTCTCGCGTGACCCAGGCGGAGGAAGCCGTTCGAGCGGTGCGCTCGGGCGAACATCTCTGGCTCTCGAGCGGGTGCAGCACCCCGCGCGAGCTGATCGATGCGCTGGTCGCGCGGGCGGGGGAGCTGGAAGGCGTCCAGGTTGCCCACATTCTCACCGTGGGCGAGGCGCCATACGTCAGGGCGGACCTTGCCGGCTCGTTCCGTCACCGCGCGTTGTTCATGGGCCCCAACGTGCGTGAGGCCGTCAATCAGGGCAGGGCCGACTTCGTGCCGACCCACCTCTCGATGATCCCTCGTCTGATCTATGAGGGCATCTTGCCCGTCGATGTGGCGCTCATCCACGTCTCGCCCCCCGACGAGCACGGCTTCTGCTCGTTCGGCGTCGAGGTGGGCTGCACCAAGGCGGCGGCCGAGCGCGCCAAGACCGTGATTGCGCTCGTCAACAAGCGCATGCCGCGCGCGCTCGGCGACGCGTTTATCCCGGTCGCGAAGCTCACCCACATCGTTGAGATCGACCGCCTGCCGCTCGAGCTGCCGATGTCCGCCGAGGTAGGCGCCGTGTCGCGCGCCATCGGCGAGAACATTGCCGGCCTGATCGAGGACGGCTCGACGCTCCAGATGGGCATCGGCGAGATTCCCGATGCGGTGCTGCTCCACCTCGCAGGCAAGCGCAACCTGGGGATCCATACCGAGCTGTTCTCAGATGGGCTCGTCGGCCTGGTCGAGAGCGGGGTGGTCACCAACGAGGCGAAGACGCTGCACCGGGGCAAGACCGTTGCCTCATTTGTGCTCGGGGGCAAGCGCGCCTTCGAGTTCATGGACAACAACCCGTTCCTGGAGTTCCACCCCACCGACTACGTCAACGACCCATCCGTGATCGCGCAGAACGACAAGATGGTGGCGATCAACTCGGCGCTCGAGATCGACATCACCGGGCAGGTGTGCGCGGATTCGATCGGACGCTCGATCTACTCGGGGTTTGGTGGCCAGCTCGACTTCATTCGCGGCGCCTCGCGCTCGAAAGGAGGCAAGCCAATCATCGCTTTGCCTTCCACCGCCAAGCAGGGGAGGATCTCGCGCATCTGCGACGCTCTCACCGAGGGCGCCGGTGTCGTCACCACCCGCGCGGACGTGCACTACGTGGTGACCGAGTACGGCGTCGCTTCGTTGTTCGGCCAATCGCTCCGCGAGCGCGCCGCGGCTTTGATTGCGGTGGCACACCCCGATTTCCGAGACGAGCTGCGCGCTGCGGCGCGACGCCGCAACCTGATGTGACGAGGGCGAGCACGGCGGCGGGAGAGGTTCGGCGCACGCGTGGGCGGGCTTCCCATCCCACCGTGCAAGCATGCTTTGTTAGACTTACAACACTAGGAGGCGTGCGATGAACGGCATGGGGGAGTTTGGCGTCAACGAAAGCACCCGGCCCGAGCAGGCGGTGAAAATTGCCATGGACCGCGAGGAAAAGGCGCGTCAGTTCTACCTGAAGTCTGCCGCGACGGTAGCCGACCCGGGGGTCAAGAAGATGTTCGAGTTCCTTGCCCGCGAGGAGGCACGCCACTTCGAGCTGCTCGAGCGCGAGTACGATCGTTTCATCGCCGGGGAGAACTGAGCGTGGCCGGCCGCGTCGCAGTGTTCGGCGATCTTGCGGATCGCTATGAGGCCGAACGCCTGCTCGGCGAGCGTCACCCCGACCTGCACGTGGAGAGCTTCATGCACGGGTGGGAGCTGGTGGAGCGCGCGACCAGCGAAAGGTTCGACGCCGCCCTGATCCTGAAGGGACCGATCGCGATCCATCAGCAGCGTCTCGACACGGTGGCGGCGCTGCGGCGCAACGCGTTCCCGGGCCGGATATTGTTCGCCGGCGCTTTCCTCACCGAGAAGCAGGACGCGATTCGAGCAGGCGCCGACTATGCCTTCGACCCCGACAAACAGGCCACCGAGCAGGTCGTGTCGGCCGCGCTCTTCCGGCCGGTGCTGGCGGCGGACCACCCCTACTTGCGGGCGCTGTTCGTCGGCGAGTGGGTGGAGCTGCAAGAGTTCGGCGACCGACTTCCTTCGCCTGCCACGCACCTGCTGATCGCCGCCACCTCCTGTCATGGCGACCCGGCGTTCTGGACGCAACTCGCGGCGATGGTGCGGAGCGACAAGCGTATGCGCTGTATCGTGGTGGAGGACGACGGCAGCGAGGAGGCGCGTACGGAGGCGCTCGCGACCGGTGTCCAACCGTACATCGTGCTCGCCCAGGACGGCCTGCAGCAAGTGCTCGAGCTTGGCAAGCGCTTTCTCCGCGAGTGCTGGCTCGCGCGCGTGTCCGCGGCTTGAGGGTTTCCGTTCCGCCCGAGCCGGTGTCCCGAAAGCTGCGGACCTCGAAGCCGTGGTCAGCGCGCGCCGCCAGACGGAATTCATCGAGCTTCGCGCCCTTTGCGAAGTGTGTGCGGAAAGCGCAGGTGCTTGGTGCGGTCGTGGCGGCGCTCGCGAGCGCAGGCGCCAGCGCGGCGCCCGGCGCGCGCACCGTGACGTCCATGGTGCACGGTCCTCACGCCGGGCTAGGCGTGCGAACCGAGGTGCTGCTCCCGCCCGGCTGGCAGCCGGGCGAGCGCGCGATCCTGATGGTGTTCCTGCACGATGGCCGGGGGAGCGAGAGGTCTTTCTCGCGGCACGGGCTAGGCGACCTCGTCCTGGGGATGATGCGGGGCGGCGCGCTGCCGCCGGTGATGGTCGCGAGCCCACGACACCGCGGCACTTTCATCGTCGACAGCCCCCGAGGCGAGATGGAGAGCTTCGTAGCCGAGGACCTCTTGGCCGGCCTCGAGCTTGCATTTCCCGGTGCGGGTGGAAGCCGCGACCGCCGCGTGATCTGGGGAATCTCGATGGGCGCTTATGGAGCGCTCAAGATGGCGTTGCGCCACCCCGAGGTGTATGGCCGAGTCGGCGCGCTCGCCCCCTGGGTGATGCCGCTCTCCTGGGAGAGCTACGAGCGCCGCCGCACCTGGCTTGGGCGGTGGCTGCTCGAGCCGGTGTTCGGTCGGACCGGTGCCGAGAGCCGGTTCGAGGCCAACGACCTCTACCGCATCGCTGCACTCGCGGACCCCAGCCGGGTGCCACCGATCTACGTTCGGACCGGGTCGCGAGACACGTGGGAAGCGGGCGCGCAGGAGTTGGTCGCGCAACTGCAACGGCGGGGCATCGCAGTGGACGGGGCGTCGATTGCGGGCGCCAGGCACCGCTGGTCGGACTGGCGCCGGTCTGCGCCAGCGTTGATGGAGTTCCTCTGCCGGTGACCCACACCGGCCTCAACCGGTGCTCCGTTCGCCGGTCGGGTGCCGCCGTCGGCCGGGTTGGGGCCAACCTCGGAGCGCGCCGCACGTATCATCCGCGATCGGCGCCGGTCGCGTTGGAGCGCGACGGTTGCAGACTGTGCCGATCGCTGCGAGACTTTCTGTTCCCGTCAGGGCGGGTCGACTGCCCGCCGGGCTTCAAGGAGGAGGGGGATTGATGGCCGCAAACGCACCGTCGGGTGGCCCGGACCTCGCGGGGCTGAAGATCGACGAAGGGTCGCGCGGGAGTGGGGGTGGCGGGCGCGGGCTTCGCCTCGTGTTGCTTGGTGCTCTCGCACTGGCAATCGTCGCCGGCGTAACCCTCGCGGTCCACGGCCGTGCGCCCGAGGTCGAGGTCGCGACGGTGCGGCCGGCAGGAGATGCCAAGGACGCGACGCTACTCAATGCGAGCGGATACGTGACGCCGCGCCAGCGGGCCACCGTGGCCGCAAAGATCACCGCGCGCGTGCTCGACGTGCTCGTGGACGAGGGCATGGAGGTGAAGGCCGGTGACGTGCTCGCGCGCCTTGACGACTCGGACGCGCAGCGGCGCCTATCTGCGGCGCGGAGCGCCCGCGATGCGACGGCGGCTACGATCGCCAACCTCCAGGTCAACCTCGCGAACGCGGAGCGGGAGCTAGCTCGGCAATTGGGTCTCCAGCGCGAGGGCGTGGCGACGGTACAGGCGCTCGATCAAGCGCAGACCACGGCGGATGCCCTGCGCGCTCAGATTGCCGCGACCCGAGAGCAGGTCAAGGCGGCCGACGCGCAGATCGCGGTGGCGCAGCAGGACGTGGACAACTGCACGGTGCGGGCGCCGTTCGGCGGCGTCGTGGTTTCCAAGGACGCGCAGGTGGGTGAGATGGTCTCGCCGCTATCGGCTGGCGGGGGCTTCACCCGTACCGGCATCGCCACCATCGTGGACATGGCCTCGTTGGAGATCGAGGTGGACGTCAACGAGTCATACATCGCGCGCGTAAGACCCGCGCAAAAGGTGGACGCGGTCCTCGATGCCTATCCGGAGTGGCACATTCCCTCGAAGGTGCGCACCGTGATCCCCACGGCCGATCGGCAGAAGGCCACGGTCAAGGTGCGCATCTCCTTTGACAAGCTCGACCCACGCATCCTGCCGGACATGGGTGTCAAGGTCGCGTTCCTCGCGGAGGAGGGCAACGCTGCCACAGCCGCCGCGACCCCGCTCGCCCTGATTCCACAGGAAGCAGTGCGGGAAGCGGATGGGCGCAAAGTAGTGTTCACCCTTCGCGAGGGAAAACTAGAGCGACGCGCGGTCACGCTCGGCGGCACGCGTGGGACCGACGTCGAGGTGCTCGCCGGTATCTCGGCCGGTGATCAGGTGGTAACAAAGGGACCGCAGAATCTGCATGATGGCATGCGCGTGAAGGTGAAGTGAGGCACGCTTCGGGCTTAAGCCAGGCATAGGGGTGGTCTTGTTCTTCCTGAAGCCTGGGTGGTGGTCGGAGGAGCTCATGGTCAAAGTTGACGGGACATCGAACGGCAACAGCTTGATCCGAGTGCGCAACCTGGACAAGAAGTATCAGCGCGGCAGCGAGGAGCTGCACGTGCTCCAGGGGTTGAA
>JBIOGJ010000047.1:0-34774 GCA_044447965.1 Thermoanaerobaculales bacterium
TCCGCCAGTCGATGTCGTGGAGGATCTCGAGACGATCTCCGGCGCCCCCAGCGGCGAGGCGGATACGCTGCGTGAAGGTCGAACCCGCCGCCTCGCGCACCACCTCGAGGGCGACGCGCGCCGGGCCGTCCTCGACGACACGTACGGTGGCGGGACCGTGGACCACCTCGCGTGGTGGCGCGGCGAGCGCGTCGTATTCCACTTCCCAGGCTGGCCACCGGCGCGGCTGGTCGTCGATGAGCTGCAGGCGCAGCGGCGCAGCGAGCAGCTCGCGGCCGAGCTGTATGTCGAAGACCGAGACGACGTCGCCAGCGGTGTCGATGCGCACGCGGAGGCGGGCGTTCTCGAGGCCTTCGCGGCCGACCTTGAGTTCGCCGGCATTAGCTGGGGCCGCGGCGGGCGTGACCTCGAACGTTGAGAAGCTCAACGGCGCCACCTTCGCGACGAACACGACGTGCGCCGCCTCTCCGGCGGTCGAGTCGACCTGCGCCGGCACCTCGCGGCCGTCCGGTCCGGTCACCCGCACCGCGCGCGGCGCGCCGCCGAGGAAGTGCACGTCGGCTTCGACCACGTCCTCGCGCGCGAGGGCAAGCGGGTTGAACACGACAAGCGGCGCACCCGAGCCGCGCGTGTCGAGCGCGCGTGCGACCGCGCCGACGCCATCGGAGAGCACGTCGGCGAAGGTGTTGCCGGCGATCGCCTCATCGTTCCACGAGAAGACGTACGCCGCAGGGATCGAGGTACCCGTCACGTCGTCGTGGAACTGGTGCCAGAGCACCCGCGTCCACGCCTCGCGCAGCCGTTCGCGCGGGTAACCGGCCCCACCGAGCCACCACGCCGCGACCGCCGCCTTCTCGGCGTCGTCCGCGAGGCGCTCGTTCTTGCGGTTGAAGCGCTTCATCGCCGCCTGGGAGGTGTAGCAGCCGGTGCCGTGCCGGGTGAGGAGGAACTCGCCGCGGTAGCGCTGCAGGCCCTCGGGCGCCTGGCCGCCGTGGCTCGCGATGAGGTCGAGCGCCATCGCATCGGGCGCCACGCTCTTCACACGGGCCGGCCCGGGACCGGCCAGGCTCTTCTCGAGCCACGCCACCGAGGGCTCGAGCGGCGGCACACCGACGTCGCCGGTGCCAAAGTACTTGAAGGCGAGCGGCAGGCCGGTGAGCGCGACCTGCCGGTCGGCGATCGCGTACAGCTCGGGGTCGAGGGTGAGGTTGCCCTTGATCTCCGAGGCGTAGTCGCCGGGATTGATCGCGGCGATGAGGGTCGAGCCGTCCACCCCTTCCCACAGCCCGACGTCGAACGGGATCTTGATCGAGGTTCCCCAGGTGAGCTTTTGGGTCGAGAACGCGACCAGACCCGTGTGTGCCGCCACCGACGGCAGCGCGAAGCCGAAGCCGAAGCAGTCGGGCAGGAACACGTCCCGCGAGGCGACGCCGAACTCGCGGCGGAAGAAACCGTTTCCGTAGAGCGCCTGGCGGATGAGCGACTCCGGCGACGGCACGTGGGTGTCCACGGCATCCACCCAGCTCCCCGCTACCTTCCAGCGTCCGGCCTTCACGTAGCTCTTGAGGCGCTCGTAGTCGGGCGGGTAGTACTCCTTGGCGAGCATGTAGCGGAAGGCGCCCTCGAAGCTGAACACGTAGCCCGGGTATTTCTCGAACAGCGCGAAGTTGCCGCGCAGCGTGTCGGGCAGGAAGTCGTTGATCGTGTCCTGGATCGTCCACCGCCACTGGGTGTCGAGGTGCGAGGTGGCGACGACGTAGAAGTCCGGCGGCGTTGCCGGCAGTGGTGGCCCCTCCGCGCCCGGCGCTACACTTGCCGCCAGAGCCGCACATCCGACAAGAAGCGCTGGAAACCGCATGACCGACCTCCTCGTCCGGGCCGTGATCCGGCCGTTCACGCCATCACCACCGCATCGCGCAACAGCGCCACCACCTCGGCCGCACTCCCCGCCGCGAGCAGCGACGATCGGAAATCATCGTCCATCAGCTTGCGCGACAGACCCGCGATTGTCTTGAGGTGCGTCTCGCCCGGGTCGCCCGCGTTCACCGCAATGAGTATCGCCATCGCCACCGGTGAGCCATCGAGCGACTGCCATTCGATCCCCTCCTGGTACGAGGCGACGGCAATCGAGGTGGCAAGCACGCCCTCCGATTTGCAGTGCGGGATGGCGACGCCGAACCCGACGCCGGTGGAGTAGACCTCCTCGCGTCGCCAGACCGCATCCTCGACACGGTCCGGGTCGTCGAGCCGGCCCGCAGTTCGCAGCAGGCCGATAAGCTCCCAGATTGCCTCGTCCTTGGAGTGACTGTGCGATCGCAAACGGACGAGGTCCTCCGCGAGAAGCGGTTGGTCCGCCTTGCTCGCCGCGAAGGCGCGGAGCAGCGCCTCGACCTCGGCGGCGGTTGCCTGTTGCATCGCCGCTTCGAGCAACGCCCGGCACTCGGCCGTCGAGCAGCGAGCGATCGCGGCCTTCACGGCCGCGACCTTCCCGCATCCCACGCTGATCTCGTCGAGGCCGAGCCCGACCAACAGCGGCACCGCGAGCGGATCGCCACCCATCTCGCCGCACAACCCGATCCACCGGCGGCGCTTGTGCGCTCCTTCACAAATTGCCGCGAGGGCGCGCAGGAACGCCGGCTCGAACGGGTCGTACAGGTGTGCGACGCGCGGGTTGTCGCGATCGACGGCCAGCATGTACTGGAGCAGGTCGTTGGAGCCGATGCTGAAGAAGTCCACCTCGCCCGCCAACTCCTCCATGACGAAGGCGAGCGACGGGACCTCGACCATGATCCCGATCTCGATGCCGCGGTCGAACGGCACGCCCTCGGCCGCGAGCTTCTCCATATGCGACGCAACCAGGCGACGCAACGCGCGCACCTGTTCGAGCGAGCTCACCATCGGGAACATGATCTTGAGGTTGCCGCGCGGCGACGCGCGCAGGATCGCCCTGATCTGCGCCGCGATGATCTCGCGGTGCGCGTCGTACATCCGAATCGCCCTAAGCCCTAGGAACGGGTTGCGCTCCTCGGGGAGGTGCAGGTACGGGATCGGCTTGTCGCCGCCGACGTCGAGCGTGCGGACGATCACGCGGCGCCCGTTCGCCAAACGCGCCGCCTCGGCGTAGACCTCGGCCTGCTCGTCCTCAGACGGGGCCTGCGGTCGGTCCATGAAGAGCAGCTCGGTGCGGAACAAGCCGACGCCCTCGGCGCCGCCGGCGAACGCGAGCCGCACCTCGGCGAGCGAGGAGGCGTTGGCGGCGACCTCGATGCGCCTCCCGTCGGCGGTGGCGGCGGCGCGCGCGCCGACGCGCTCGAGCCGCTCGCGGATCGTCCGCAGAGCGGCGTTCTCTCCATCGTAAAACCGCCGCACCGCGGGTGACGGGTGGGCGACCACGAGGCCACGTTCGCCGTCGACGACGACCTCCTGGCCGTCCGTCAGTGTGAGAATGGCGCCGCCAATACCGGTGACGCAGGGGACGGCGTGGGCGCGCGCGAGGATCACGGTGTGCGAGGTGGCGCCGCCCTGGGCGAGGACAAGCGCCTTGAGGCGGGTCTTGTCGAGGGCGATGAACTCGGCGGGGCCCAAGGCATCCGCGACGACGACAACGTCATGAGTGAGAGCAATGCGATCGTCGGGCGCGGCGCCGGGGTAGAGGATGCGGACGAGGGAAGCGGCCACGTCGCGGATGTCGAGCGCGCGCTCGGCGAGGACCGCGCCGCCCGACTCGCGCAGGACCGCGGCGAAGTGCTCTGCGACGGCGACCACGGCCTGACCAGCGCCGGTCCCGCTCGCGCGGACCTCATCGGCGATCCTCGCCTTGAACTCGACATCCTCAAGGATGGCGAGGTGCGCCTTGAGAATCGCGCGCTCCGTGTCGTTGGCGGCGCCGGCAAGGCGCCCGCGCAACGCGGCGCCGACCACCCCGAACGCCCGTTCCAGCTTCGCCCATTCTTCCTCGGGCGAGCCCTTCTCACAGCTCGCGAGGCCGGGAAAGCCGATCGACAGGGTCACGACGAGGGCGGGCGCCCGGCCGATCCCACCGCTCGCCGGGGTACCGCGGTGCACGACGACGCCCTCGCCACGCAAGGCGCGCGGCAGGGGCCGCTCCCCATGACGGGCTGGCGCGTCGGCGGGTGGCGCGTCATCGCACAGGGGCAACTCGGCGGAGACGAAGCGCCGCAGGCGTTCCAGTGCGGCCGGCTCGTCGTCACCGGCGATGCGCACGGTGCACTCGTCGCCTTGCCTGGTGAGGGTGGCGACAAGCGCGAGCGTGCTCTTGGCGTTGGCGCAACGGTCGTTGCGACGGTTGGTCAGGGTGATCGCGGATGCGAAGGCGCTTGCCGCGTCGCACATGAAGCTGGCAGGACGGGCGTGGAGCCCGTGCGGGAGTGGGAAGCGAAAGGTAAGCTCTCTGGCCACAATCAGGCGCCGAGGCCGGCAAGGATCCGCTCGGGGTCCTTGATCGCGTCCTGCACTCCAACCTCAACGATCCGCCGCCCGGCGAAGCGTTCGCAGTCGCGCACCGCGATCCCGGCGGCGAGGATCACGACGTCCGCGCGGGCGATGTCCTCGGCCGAAAGCGCGTTCTCGATCCCCAGCGAGCCTTGCGTCTCCACCTTGATCGAGTGCCCGAGCCGCTTGGCTGCCTTCTCGAGGCGCGCGGCCGCCATGTACGTGTGGGCAACGCCGGTCGGACACGCGGTGACGGCAACGATGTGCATGACGGTCTCCTACGCTTGCCCGGTGGCCGTGAGCTTCTTCAGGCCGTTGATCACCAGGGCAACGAACAGCGAACCCGCGGCTATCGCCGCCACGTACGCGAGCCGATGGTCGACGACGGGAAGGACGATCGGCCCGCCGTGAGGGGCGTGGTCGCCGACGCCGCCGAGCATCGCGATGACCGAACCGATCCCGGAGCCGGCCATGATCGTCGGGATCACGCGCACCGGATCGGCCGCGGCGAACGGGATGGCGCCCTCGGTGATGCCGATCATCCCCATCGCCAGCCCTGCGTAGCCCGCCTCGCGCTCGTCGCCGCTCCAGACCTTGCGGCCGAGCACGGTCGCCAGGCCCAGGCCGATGGGTGGGATGCAAATTGCGGCGGCGCACGCCCCCATGATCGCGAAGTTCCCTTCCTTGATCATCGCGGCGCCGAAGAAGAACGCGACCTTGTTCACCGGGCCGCCCATGTCGAAGGCGATCATTGCGCCCAGCACGAGGGCGAGGACGATGCTGTTACCGGTGCTCATCGTCGCGAGCCAGTGGGAGAGAAACGTCATCAGGTCCTTGATCGGGAGTCCCACGACCTTGTACATGACGACGCCGACAGCAAAAGACGAGACGACCGGGATGACGAGGATGGGCATGACCGGTCGCAGGAACAGCGGGACCTTGACCTTCTTGATCCAGTACACAACGAAGCCGGCGAGCAATCCGGCGACCAGTCCACCGAGGAACCCGGCGCCAATCTGGTTGGCGACCGTTCCCCCGACGAACCCGGGGACGAGTCCGGGGCGATCGGCGATGCCAAAGGCGATGTAGCCCGCCAACACCGGGACGAGGAGCACGAACGCCGCCGTACCGATGTCGAGGATCATCTTGAGGAACGGCGCGTGGGAGAAGTCGGGACCGGCCGGCGTCATGGGGACGAGAGCGATGGCGGCGGCGATCATGATGCCGCCGCAGGCAACGAACGGGATCGCGTAGGAGACCCCCGAGAGCAGGTACTTCTTGACGTCGGACAGGTGCCCGGTCATCGCCTCTCCCTCGCGCCTGGCCGGTCACCGCCCCGGCCGTCGCACAATGGTCGAGTCTAGCCCGGATTCTTCCGGAAGCCCCAGTTGGGTTCGCCGCGGAATCATGGAGAGAGCCATCCTGGTGGCCGCAGGTCGGGCTGAGGGCCGGCCCCGCACCTGATCAGTACGACAGCACGGTTTGAGCCCCGAGACGTCGCGCGCCTACGCCTTGACGGGCTGGCCGAGCAGTTCCTCGAGCACGCGGCGGAATCCGGGGCCAAGCTCCGGATGGTGCAGGGCGATCTCGACGGTGGCACGCAGGAACTCCGCCTTGTTGCCGGCATCGTAGCGGCGGCCCGGGAAGGTGCAGGCGTAGATCGCCTCGGTGGCTAGCGAACGGCGCAAACCCTCGGTAAGTTGGATCTCGCCCCCTCGGTCGGGCGGGGTCGCGGCCAGAATTCGGAGTACCGCCGGGGTGAGAATGTAGCGGCCGATGATGGCGAGGTTGGAGGGTGCGCGTGCGGGGTCGGGCTTCTCGACCAGATCGCGCACTCGCCACACCCCCGGCTCGACCACATCGCCGGCGACGCAGCCGTAGTGACGGATCTCGTCACGAGGGACCTCCATGACGGCGATGACGGCGGCGCCGGTATCGCGATGGAGCTGGGCCAGCCGCGCGATCGCCGGGGTTTCTCCCACGATCACGTCGTCGCCGAGGAGAACCGCGAACGGCTCGTCGCCCAGCACCGGGGCGGCCTGGAGCACGGCGTGCCCGAGACCAAGCGCTTCCTTCTGCCGCACCGCCACCACCTGAACGAGGTTGCCGACCTCGCGGACGATGCGGAGGAGCTCATGTTTGCCGCGCTCGGCGAGGAACGCCTCCAATCGCAGGTTGCGGTCGAAGTGGTCTTCGATTGCGGACTTGCCTTCGGCGGTCACGAAGATGGCGGTTTCGATGCCGGCGGCCACGGCTTCCTCGACGACGTATTGCACCGCCGGCTTGTCCACGATCGGCAGTAGCTCCTTGGGAATCGCCTTCGACGCGGGCAGGAAGCGCGTGCCAAACCCGGCGACGGGAAAGACCGCGCGCCGCAGGTTCATTTCCCGCCTTCCGTTTCCGGAAACTTCCCCACGTTCTCGAAGCGCAACACTGCTCCCGGCACGATGCGGTGTTTGGCGGCGACGCCGGCGCCAACCTCGAGCACCGCGCGCCCCACCTTGGTGGGTGAGTAACTGGGGCACGGATCGCGGTGGCAGGGCTGCACGTCGGCGCGAACCTCGACGACCGCACCCTTGCTGTCAAGCCAGATGAGGTCGAGAGGAATGATCGTGTTCTTCATCCAGAACGGGTAGAGGCCGTCATGGTCAAAGATGAATAGCATTCCCTGGTCGGCGGGAAGGTTGTCGCGGTACATCAACCCGAGGGCCCGCTCCTGGTCGGAGAGCGCAAGCTCGAGACGGACTCGCGCCCCGTCAGGCGCCAGGCATAGCGGTTGGACGGCAGGCGATGTCGCGGCGAGAGCCAAGGCAAGAATTAGCACGATCAAACCTCCGGGATCAGGTTGAATTTCCCAGCACGGTAACGGAAGGTACGGTAGCTCATATGGAGCAGCCGCGCGGCCTCTTTCTGTACGCCGCCACAACGTAAGAGCGCCTGGCGCATCAGCTCGCGCCGTACCGCGTCAAGGTGAGCCTCGATATCGAGGCCATCCTCCGGCAACACGAGCCATCCCTCCCGCTTTTCGACCCCTACCAGCCCTCCCAGCACGGAGGCGGGAAGCGAGCCGATGGTGAGCAACGAGGAAGCCTCCATGGCGACCGCCTGCTCCATTGCGTTCTCGAGCTCGCGGACGTTGCCCGGCCATGGACAGCTCTGCAGCATGAGCATCACCTCGCTACCGATTTCCTTCACCGGCACGCCCAACCTCGTGCACGCGCGCTCGACGAACACCCGCGCGAGCACCGGGATGTCCTCCTGGCGCTCCCGCAAGGGGGGTAGGTGCACGTGTAGAACATGGACGCGGTAGTAGAGGTCCTCGCGAAACCGTCCCTCTTTGACCAGCCTGAGCAGGTCCTGGTTGGTGGCCGTGATCACGCGCGCGTCGGTAGGCAGCTCGTGGGTGTCGCCGACTGGTCGGATGCGCTTGTCCTGCAGCGTGCGCAGCAGCTTCGCCTGCGTCGCCGCGCTCATCTCGCCGATTTCGTCGAGGAAGAGCACGCCGCCTTCCGCCTCCTGAAACAGACCGCGCTTATCGCGCACCGCCCCGGTGAACGAGCCCTTGACGTGGCCGAAGAGCTCGCTCTCGAGCAAGCTCTCGGGCAGAGCAGCGCAATTGACCGGCACGAACGGCCCGGACGACCGCGGCGACTCGGCATGGATGGCGCGCGCGAGCAGCTCCTTGCCCGTGCCAGATTCGCCCGTGATCAACACCGTTGAGTCCGCCCGCGCAATCTGCGGGATGCGCTCGAGGATCGGCCACATCACCGGCGCCTCGCCTACCAACTTGTGGAAACTCGGCCAGGTTGGCTTTTCGGCCTTGCGCAGAATCTGCTTTGCGACGATGAGCTTGAGGTCGTCGACGTCGAACGGTTTCGACAGGTACTCCACCGCGCCCTCACGCAGGGAGGTGATCATGTGGGCCGGCGTGGAGTGCGCCGTGATCATGGCAAACGGCGTGTCGGGTCTTGCCTGGTGGTGGGCGCGCAGCAGGTCGAGGCCGTTCCCATCGGGGAGCACGATGTCGCAGATCACCAGGTCAAACGTGCGCTGCGAGAGCTCCCGAGTCGCCTCCTTGTAGGATGCCGCCAGACTCACCTGATAGCCCTCGCCCTCCAGCACGATGCGCAGCAGCTCCCGCAGGCTGGCCTCATCGTCCACAACCAGGACGCGGCCGCTCACGCGGCCACCAGCGGGATGCGGAGGGTGAAAACACTTCCCTGCCCTGGGGCGCTGGAGACATGGATGTCGCCACCGTGGTCGGAAACAATCGAGTAGACCACGGCCAGACCCAAGCCCGTGCCGCCCTTGCGGAACGCCTTGAACGGCTGGAATATCTCTTGAATCTGCTGGGGTTCCATGCCAATTCCCTCGTCGCACCAGCGGATCACGTACGCGCGACCCTGAGGACCCGCCTCGACTCGCATCGTACCACCCTGGGGCATGGCCTGAATGGCGTTGCGCGCGAGGTTGAAGAACGCCTGGCGGAGCAGCTTCTCGTCCGCGATGACCGGCTGGGGGTGCGGCACGATTTCGCTCGCGATCTTGTGCGCCGAGGTGACCTCCGGAGAGTTGCCGAACAGCGTGAGCGTCTCTTCGAGCGTGCGCGCGATGTCGCATGGGCCCCGCTGCGGGTCGGGAGGCCTCGCATAGCCGAGGAACGACTCGATGATCCGCGAGAGCCGCCGTGACTCCTCGACGATGATGTGCGAGAGACGCCGCTCCTTTTCGCCGAGCCCGGGCACTTTTCCCAACACCTGCGCCGACCCGGAGATCGAAGCGAGCGGGTTGCGGATCTCATGGGCGATTCCGGCCGCCATCTCGCCCACCGCCTCCATCCGCTCGCGCAGACGGATGCGCGTGGCTTCCTCCCGTGCCTGGGTGAGGTCGCGAAAGTGCACCACCAGACCCACCGGCGTGGCGTCGCCAGCGTGCAGCGGCGTCACCGTGCACCCCAACGGAATGCCACGCCCGGACACCGTGCCCTCCAGACGCACGGGGTGTCCGTTCGCGAGCTTCTCCAGAACCGTGGACCACTCGATCCCCACGAACGGCAACAGCTCGGCAAGATGCCGACCCTCGAGCGCCAGCTCGGAGCCGAGGATGCGCTGCGATGCTGGATTGGCCAGCACGACCCTGCCTTGCAGGTCGGCCGCCAGCACGCCGGAATCGACCGAGCGCAACACATCGCCGGAGAGCGCAAACAGACGAGCGCTCGCGGCCTGCTCGCCGCGCAGCCTACCCTCGGCCTGCTGGAGCGAGTGCGCCAGGTAGGAGGTGAGCAGCGCCACGACGGCGAACCCTGCGCCAGTCACAAAGATCTGGAAGGCAAGGGCGGAATGGCCAAGCGGCGGAAACAACTGCACGAAACTTGGCCGCGGCAGCAAACCATACGCCGTCGCCTCGGAAATCGCGCCGTAAACCGCAAACGCGCCTCCCGCCACCGTGAGCGCCCCACGCAGCCCGAACGTCAGCGCGCCCACCGCCACGACAATCAGGAACAGAAAGGCAAACGGCGAGGACGGGCCGCCCGTCAAGTAGACCAAGCTCCCGAAGATCAGTAGGTCGCCGCTGAGCTGAAACGAGGCCTGGAGCCGCGCTGGAATCCTCAGTATCCACAGGAGGATCCATACAAGCGAGAGGAAATACGCGAGACCTGCAATTCGCACCAAAGGGGCGATCGGCAGGATCTCTTCGGTTGCGGTTTGCACCAGCAGCGCACCAACCAAGACGGCCGAAACCGCGACCAGGCGCAAGCCCAATAGCCATCGCGCAATCTTTTCGGTAGACAGCCGTGACCCCTCTGGTGCCGCGGCCGTCCGGCGATCCGGTTCGGCGCTACGCGTCATCCGATCTTGGAAATCAAATCGAACATCGGCAGGTACATCGCGATCACGATGCCACCGATCACGATACCGAGGAAGAAGATGATGACCGGTTCCATGAGCCTCATCATCCCGGCCACCGCGAGGTCCACCTCTTCCTCGTAAAACTCCGCGATCTTGGCGAGCATCGTGTCCATCGCCCCGGTCGCCTCACCCACGCCGATCATCTGCACCACCATGGGTGGGAACTGGTTCGTGGCCTTGAGTGGGTCGGCGAGCGCCTTTCCCTCCTCCACTTGCCTGCGCACCTCGAGAATGGAGCGCTCGATGACCGCGTTGCCGGATGTGCGCGCGGTGATCTCCAGCGATTCGAGTACCGGTACACCTGCTGATAACAAGGTTCCAAGCGTGCGGCAGAAGCGCGCCACGGCAATCTTGCGCAGCACGATGCCGAGAATGGGCATTTTGAGCATCGTGCGATCGATCACCATGCGACCCCGCTCGGTGGCGTAGTAGCGCCGTACGGCGACGACGATCGCAACCACGACGAGGACCATTGCCCACCAGAACCGGCCGACAAAATTGGACATCGCAACCACGATACGGGTTGGCAATGGCAATTGGGCTCCCAACGAGATGAAGAGCGAGCCAAAAACCGGAATTACTTTCCACAGAATCACATAAATGACCAACGCCGCGATTGACAGCACCGCGACCGGGTAGACCAATGCGGACTTGACCTGCGCCCGCAACCGTGCGGCTTTCTCGATGTAGGTCGCGAGCCGCTGCAGGATGGTGTCGAGGATGCCGCCCGCCTCACCGGCGGCAACCATGTTGACGTACAGTTCGTTGAACGCCGTTGGATGCTTCTTCATCGCGTTGGCCAGCGAGGAACCCGATTCCACGTCTTCGCGCACCTGGAGCAGAATGCGCTGGAACGTCTTGTTCTCCTGTTGCTCGCCCAGGATCTGCAGGCACTGTACGAGCGGCAAGCCAGCGTCGATCATCACCGAGAACTGCCGCGTGAAGATGGCCAGAACCTTGTCAGAAATGCCGCCCCGCAGCTTCGGCAAGGCAATTTCCTTGCCCTTCTCCTGCACCGTGATGGGCACAATTTGCTGTCGGCGCAATACCGCCAGGACAGCGTCTTTGTTATCGGCGACCAGCACGCCACTTTGCGGTCGCCCTGCGCGGTCGCGGCCTTTCCACTCGAAACTGGCCATACGCTAGCCTTTCCCCGGCCGTGGTCCGGCCACGGTCTGGACGATGCCGGTACCCCGGTTGATCATATCCTGAAGTTCCTCCGGGTTGGAACTGTACGACATCGCCGTCTGCAAGGTGATCAGGCGTCGCTGATAAAGCGTGGCCAGTGACTGGTTGAAGGTCTGCATACCGTGCTTGAGCTGGCCCGTCTGCATCGTTGAATAAATCTGGTGCACTTTGTCCTCACGGATGAGGTTGCGCACCGCGGCGTTGGGTACGAGTACCTCACAGGCGAGCACGCGCCCCTTGCCGCCGGCGCGTGGTAGCAGTGACTGACAGATGATGCCCTCGAGTACAAACGAGAGCTGCGCGCGAACCTGGGCCTGCTGATGTTCGGGAAAGACGTCGATGATCCGGTTGATGGTTTGCGGCGCCGAGTTCGTGTGCAGCGTTGCAAAGGTCAGGTGGCCGGTCTCGGCGATCTGGAGCGCGGCCTCGATCGTTTCGAGGTCGCGCATCTCGCCGATGAGCACCACGTCTGGGTCCTCACGCAAGACGGAGCGAAGCGCATTGGCGTAGGAGATGGTATCGGAGTGCAACTCGCGCTGATTGACGATCGCCTTCTTGTGGGTGTGGAGGTACTCGATGGGGTCTTCGATGGTGATGATGTGGACGGCGCTCTCGATGTTGACCTTGTCGAGCATCGCTGCCAGCGAGGTGGACTTGCCGCAGCCCGTCGGGCCGGTTACCAACACCAGGCCACGCGGCTTCTCGCACAGCGACTCGGTAATCGCCGGTAATCCGAGCTCTTTGAAACCAAGGATCTCGTAAGGGATGCGCCGAAAGGCGCCGCCCACCGCGCCGCGTTGGTAGTAGATGTTGGCGCGGAAGCGCGCCAGGCCCTTGATGCCGAACGAGAGGTCAAGCTCGAGGGTCTCCTCGAGCCTGTGCTTCTGGGCGTCGGTGAGCACAGAGTAGCTGAGGCGCTTCGTCTCCGGCGCCGAAAGGGGCGGCAGCGGCAGCCGTTCGAGCACGCCGTCGAGTCGGATCACGGGCGGCGTGTTGGTGGTGATGTGAAGGTCTGTCGCTCCGCGCTCGACCATCGCCTTGAGCAGCTCGTGCAATGTGACCGGCATGGCTCGCCTCCCTAAAGCACCGTCTCTCGTACTACTTCGTCAACCGTCGTGACGCCTTCCCGGATTTTCTGCAAACCGGATTGGCGGAGGCTGATCATTCCTTCTTCAATGGCCTTGCGCCGCAGCTCCACCGCGGTGGCGCCGGACAAGATAAGTTCCCGCATGTCGTCGGTCATGTCCATGACCTCGTACAGGCCAACCCGGCCCTTGTAGCCGGTGGCGGCGCACTTGTCGCAGCCGCGTCCCTTCGACAGCTTGATCCCGTGCGCCTCGGCCTCGGGAAACCCGACCGCCAGCAGCGCCTGAATCGGCGCATCCAGTTCTTCCTTGCAGTTGGTGCAGATCCGCCGCACGAGTCGCTGGGCGACGATGACGTTGACCGAGGTGGCGACAAGGAACGGTTCGATGCCCATGTTCATCAGACGCGAGATGGTGGAGGGCGCATCGTTGGTGTGCAGGGTGGAGAGCACGAGATGGCCAGTAAGTGCCGCCTTGATGGCGATCTCGGCCGTTTCGAAGTCGCGGATCTCACCGACGAGTATCACGTTGGGATCCTGGCGAAGAAACGAGCGCAGTGCCGCGGCGAAGTTCAGGCCAATCGCTTCCTTCATTTGGACCTGGTTGACACCGGGGAGCTGAAACTCGACCGGGTCCTCGGCAGTGATGATGTTGGTTTCCGGGACGTTGACCCGCTGAAGCGCCGAGTACAGGGTGTTCGTTTTCCCGGACCCAGTTGGCCCGGTCACGAGCACCATGCCGTACGGCTTGAGGATGTTGTCCTCGAACTTCTTCAAGCTCGGCTTCTCGAAGCCGAGCTTGGTCATGTCAAGGCGGAGGTTCTCCTTGTCGAGCAGCCGCAACACCACCTTCTCGCCGTGGAGGGTCGGAAGGACCGAGACGCGAAAATCGAGCTCGCGCATGCGGCCTTCGATCTTGGCCTTGAGCTTGATGCGGCCGTCCTGCGGCAGTCGCTTCTCGGCAATGTCGAGCTTGGCCAGCACCTTGAGACGGGAGGTGATGGCGGGTTGCAGGCGCTGTGGCGGCGTCATCACCTCGCGCAGCAGCCCGTCGACCCGATACCGTACCCGGAAGCTCTTCTCGTACGGCTCCACGTGGATGTCCGAGGCGCCGCGCTTGATCGCATCCGTGAGCATGATGTTGACCAACCTAACCACCGGGGCCTCGGAGGCCTCCTCGGAGAGCTTGGCAACGTCAAGCTCCTCCTCCTCCTCCATCAGCTCGAGGGCGGCCTCGTCGACGGTGGTGAGGTCCTCCATCACCTTCTTGAGCTCGAGCTCGCGGGACGAGCCAAAGCTGCGGTCGATCGTCTCGCGGATCGCCTCCTCCGAAGCGACCACCGGCTCCACCCGGTAGCCGGTCATGAAGGTGATCTCGTCCATGGCGAAAATGTTGGTGGGATCCGTCATCGCCAGCGTCAGCGTGGCGCCCGTCTTGTTGACCGGAATGACGTTGTACTTTCGCGCGAGGTCAACCGGGATCAGCTTGGCGACGCTAGGATCGATCTCGAAGTGACGCAGGTTGATGCTGGGGACACCGAACTGGTGCGAAAGGCACTCGATGATGTCGTCCTCGGTCACGAAGCCGAGGCGCTGGAGAATCTCGCCCAGCTTGCCGCCGGCGGTCTTCTGCTCGTCCAGCGCCTTTTGAAGCTGCTGCTGGTTGAGGAGTTGCGCCTTCAACAGCAGTTCGCCAAGCTTCAGGGCCATCGCACTCCTTTCCTTGCGTCGCGGATCCTTCTGGTGATTTTAGCATTCCCCACCTTTGCCTTCTACCACAGCGACCGCCGCGGGTTGCACCCGCTCTTAAAGCACCTCCGCGGCCGACAGCTCCTCGAGAACCTCGGCCACGCTCACCTCGCGGACCCGCTTGCGCCTCGCGTACGAACGGGCGCCGCCGGTCGCGGCGCCGCATACGAGGCGAACCGCACGTCCCCGCGGCGCATTGCGCTCCGGATCGCTGGCGAGAAAGATCGCCACGGTCGGGACGCCCAACGAGGCCGCAAGGTGAACGGGTCCGGTGTCTCCACCGACAACCACCCGGCACGCAGCGAGCAGGGCGGCCAGCTCCACGATCCCGGTCCTGGGTGCGAGCCCAACGCCGGCACCCGCGGCAACGACGATCGCCCGCGCAAGCTGGCCCTCGCCCGGGCCCCAAACAACGAGAACCGGTCGGCCCTGTCGTGCGAGCTCCCGAGCCAAGTCAACAAACGATCCCGCCGCCCACGCCTTGCCGCTGCCCCCGGTGGCGGGAAGCAGCGCCACGGTACCCGGCTCGAGCTTCGATGGATGAGCGTCACGTTCGAGGAGGAAACGTCCGTCGGGCGCCGCTCCCCAATGCGGCGACCCACCCACCGCCTCGAGCAGGGCGAGGTTGAAATCCACGACATGCCGCACTGCCGGTGGCGGGGTGACCGTTCGGGAGTAGCAGAGGCCAGCCAAAGGCTCCCGGCGCAGCGCCCGCCCCAGCCCAACCCGCAAACGCGCCGCGGACAGCCAAGCCCACCCCGCCGACTTGTAAAGCCCTTGCGGATCGAGCGCCACGTCAGCCGCGAATTCTCGCAGCGCCGCGCGCGCCTGGCGCATTTCCCGCCACGTCGCCCTGGCCGCCGGGTGGCGACGCCAGCGCTGGGTAGCGACCACGACCGTTTGGCTCACCGCGGGGTGACGTTCCACCAGTGGCAGGAACGGTTCCTCCACCACCCACGCAAGCTCGACAGGCTCAGAGAGGTGGCCAAGTGCATCGGCGAGCGGCCAGGCGTGGACGATGTCGCCGAGCGACGAAAGGCGGGTGAGCACGATGCGCACTGGCCGATTCTAGCCCGCCGATGGGCGACGGTGCAGCCCTCTGTCCGGAGGTCCCAGCAAGTAGCTCGCGAGAGTGGCGGGAGTGCCGAGGATCGCGCGCGGACTTTCGGCGTCGTGGCGCACAGCGCCGAATGGCTCCGCGCGGGCCGCTGAATTATTCATCACCCTATCCGCAAGTCAAGAAGTGCTACAGTTTCGGTTCGTGCGGGCATTTCCCTTGACTTCGTCAACCCCGAAACATCACGAGCCAGTGTTGACATTTTCACCGCCTCACGCTGCGCTCGTTCCGGGTCACGCAATTAACCTATTGCAAAAAAATATCTTCCACCACGGAGGTTGAATTGGCAACGATCTTGCTCCTGCGTCTGGCAGGCGGTGACCGAGACGATCCCGCCGGGAGGCAACCATGACTGCGATCCTAGTCGTCCTGACAATCCTGATGGCGGTGGCGGTCGATGTCGTACTCACAAAGCTCCGGAGTCGGCACGCGCCGGCAGGGCAGGAAATGCCGGTGGAAGCAATGCTGCAGCCCCGGCCCCCACAGGGGATCTTCCTTGATCCAGCGCATAGCTGGGTCCGCATCACCACCGACGGTGCGCTGCGGGTGGGCATCGATGACTTCCTCGCCGAAGCTCTCGGTGAGCCCGAGGCGGTCGAGGCTCCGTCCCGTGGCACCCAGGTCAAGCGCGGCGATCCGTTGCTGCGTCTGCGGGTGAAGGGCCGGACCCTGGTGGTGAGGGCGCCGGCGGGCGGCGAGGTGATCGCGGTCAATGAGCACGTGGCAGAAAAGCCGTGGATCGTAGCGCGCGATCCCTACGGTGTCGGCTGGGTGGTGGCGCTGTGGACGCGCGACCACCACGAAGCGATCCGACCACTGCGGATCGGCAGCGCCGCGGGGGCATTCCTTCGCCACGAGCTGCAACGGTTCGCCGACTTCCTCACCCCGGCGGGCACGCCCGCCACGGTCCCGCTTCTCGCTGACGGAGGGGTACCGCGCAAGGGCGTGGTGGCCACCCTCGACGAAGCACGGTTGGACGCGTTCCAACGTGAGTTCCTCGACGGCGAGGAGGCGTAGGCGATGGCACACCGGGCGATCCTCGTCGATGTCACCAAGTGCATCGGCTGTGGCAGTTGTGTGGAAGCTTGCCAGAAGACGCACCAGCAACCGGCCCACGAGGCGCGCGGGCTCGACGAACAGACCTACACCTTCCTCATGGACCGCGGTAACGACACGTACGTGCGGCGCCTCTGCATGCACTGCGAGAACCCGAGCTGCGCGTCGGTCTGCCCGGTGGGCGCCCTGCGCAAGACTGCGGCTGGCCCAGTCACCTACGACGCAGACAAGTGCATGGGGTGCCGCTACTGCATGATGGCCTGCCCGTTCGGCGTCCCCACCTATGAGTGGCACTCCGCTACGCCGCGCGTCCGCAAGTGCCAAATGTGCGCCGAGCGCGGCGCGGCCGGGCCCGCCTGTGCCGCCGCCTGCCCCACCGGCGCGACAACCACCGGTGACCGCAACGAGTTGCTTGACGAGGCGCGCAAGCGCGTCGCCGGCGATCCCAAGACCTACTACCAACGCATCTACGGGGTGACCGAGGCGGGCGGTACCGACGTGCTCTTCATCGGCCCCAAGGACGCAACCGCGCTTGGCCTGCCGAAGGTGGAGAGCACGATTGCGCTGCCGGAGCTTACCTGGCAGGCGCTCAAGCACGTCCCCGACGTGGTGTTGTTCGGCGGTGTGTTCCTCGGCGGCATGTTCTGGCTCACCAAACGCAAGGACGAGGTAGCCCGCGCCGAACGCCGTGAAAAGGGAGAGGACCATGTTTAGCGAGAAGATATCGTCGGTCCGGCTCAGCTTCTGGACGGTCGTCAGCGCATTGCTCTTCGCTGCCACGGTGGCGATTGCCTACGTCCGCTTCACCCATGGGCTGGGAGCGGTGACGCATCTTTCGGACAGCTTCCCGTGGGGATTGTGGATCGGGTTCGACGTGCTGTGCGGCGTCGGCCTCGCGGCCGGCGGGTTCGCGGTCACCGCCACCGTTCACATCTTCCACCTTCACGACTTCAAGCCGATCGTTCGCCCCACCGTGCTGACCGCCTTCCTGGGCTACCTCCTGGTGATCGTCGCGCTCATGTTCGACCTCGGCAAGCCGTGGAACATCTGGCATCCGATCATCATGTGGAACCCCCATTCGGTGATGTTCGAGGTGGGCTGGTGCGTGATGCTGTACACCACCGTGCTCTCGCTCGAGTTCTCCCCGATGGTGCTCGAGCGCTTCAAGCTCGACCGCCTGCTCCGCATCGTCAAGGCGTTGACGCCGGTGCTCGTGATTCTGGGGGTCGTCCTTTCGACCCTGCACCAGTCGTCGCTCGGCAGCCTCTTCCTCATCCTTCCGGAGAAGGTCCACCCGCTCTGGTACTCGCCACTCCAGCCCGTGTTCTTCTTCATCACGGCGCTGGCCGCCGGCATCGCGATGACCGTAGTCGAGTCGTGGTTCTCTCGGCGGGTGTTCGGCAAACCGATCGAAACCCACCTGCTCTCCCGACTCTCGCGAGCCTCGGTCGTGATCCTCGCGCTCTACCTCGCCCTCCGGTTCCGCGACCTCGCGTTGCGTGGCGCCCTCGCCTCCCTCTGGCCGCTCACGCCGACCGCCGTGATGTTCCTCCTCGAGATTGGCATTGGCGCTGTCGTGCCGATGGTGCTGCTCGCGTTCAGCCGCTTCCGCTCCTCGCCGCTGCGCCTCGCCGTCGCCCAGGGGATGGTAGTGCTGGGCTTCATCCTGCACCGCCTCAACGTGTCGGTCACCGCGGTGGAGGCCGCGACCGGCCGGCATTACCTTCCCTCGCTGACTGAGTTTCTCCTCTCCGCAGGGTTGCTGGCCATCGGCATGTGGATCTTCATTCTCGCGTGCCGTTTCCTGCCGGTCTTCCCCGCGGGAACCCTCGAGGCGCGTGGGAAGAAGCAGCTTCCGGAGCTGGCCGGGGCGGCGGAGGCGCTCCCGCGTCCACACGTTGCCGGCGCCTTTGACGTGCCCATGAAGTAGGGCTACCGTGAGGCGGGAGGAGGCCCCGCAAGCATGTGGCGATGGCGCTCCAACTCGCTGACGTTCCGCCTCACCGGCACCCTGATCATCGCACTCGCGCTCCTGCTTGCTCTCGCTGGCATCGTCCAGGTGGGCCTGCAGGAGCGCTTTGCGCGCGGCAGCACACGCCTCAACGGCCTCGCGATGTCGGAGACGCTCTACGGCGCGCTGCACTCCTACATGCTGCACAACGATCGCGCCGGCCTGCACGCGATGGTGCGCAGCATCGCCGAGCGCTCGCCCAACGTTCGCGTGCGCATCTTCAACAAGGAAGGAGAGATCGTCTTCTCCTCCGACACCGCGGAGATTGGCCAACGCCTCGACCCCCGCTCGGAGGCGTGCTTCAAGTGCCACGCCGCGAACCGGCCGATCGAGCGGTTGCCGGTCGGTGAGCGCACGCGCAGCTTCGCGGTTGCAGGGGTGCCCGCGCTCGGCGTCATCCGGCCGATCGAAAACGAGCCCGCGTGTAGCAGCGCGAGCTGCCACGCGCACCCGGCCAGCAAGCGGCTGCTGGGCGTGCTCGACGTCACCGAGCTGATGACGCCCATCGAGGGAGAACGGCGGCAGACCACCACCTTGATGGTGGGCGCGACTGGTGGCGCGTTGCTGCTTGTCGTCGCCGTGGTTGTGCTCGTGGTACGAGGCGCCGTGCATCGCCCGATCAAGGCGCTCACCCGCACCCTGGCGGCGCTTGGTGCGGGCGACTACTCGGCGCGCTACGAGAACGGCGAGATCTCCGAGTTTGCCTACCTCGGCCGCGCGGTGAACAAGATGGCCCAGGAACTGCAGCACGCCAACGTCGAGCTCGTCGAATGGGCACAGACGTTGGAGCGGCGCGTCGAGGAGAAGACCGCCGAGCTGCGCCAGGCGCAGGAGCAGATGGTGCGCGTCGAGCGCATGGCCTCGCTGGGCAAGCTCGCGGCGGTGGTCGCGCACGAGATCAACAACCCTCTCGCCAGCGTGGTGACCTACTCCAAAGTGCTGCTGCGCCGCCAGACGAAACGCCCTACCCCGAGCGCCGAAGAACGGGAATCCGTCCAGATCCTGGAAGCGATCGCGAGCGAGTCGGCGCGCTGCGGTGAGATCGTGTCGAACCTCCTCCTGTTCGCCCGCCGCACCGGTTCGCGCATGGAGCCCTCTGACATCAACGAGACGGTGCGCCGCTCGCTGTTCCTCATCAAGCACAAGATGGATCTTGCCCAGGTCAAGGCCGAGACCCGCCTTGACACGTCGCTGCCGCCGCTGGTGTGCGACCCAGCCCAAGTGGAGCAGGCGTTGCTCGCGCTCGCGATCAACGCCGTTGAGGCGATGCCGGGCGGCGGCACCCTCACGATCACCACCGTGCCAACCGCCCAGGGCGGGGTGCGACTCGAGGTGGCCGACACCGGCGTCGGCATGGACGAGGAGGTGCGCCGCCACATTTTCGAGCCGTTCTTCACCACCAAGAACGAGCGGGAGGGCAGGGGCCTGGGCCTTGGACTCGCGGTTGTCTACGGCATCGTGCAGCGACACAATGGCACGATCGAGGTCGCGAGCGCACCGGGTCAGGGGACGAAATTCACGGTGACGTTGCCGCAGGCGACCTCGGGTCCAGGGGGGGAGAGCTGATGACCACGCCAGTTCGGATCTTGGTGGTAGACGACGAGCAGCACGTGCGCAACTCGCTCGCGACCTGGTTCCGCGAGGAAGGGTATGACGTCAGCGTGGCAGGCAACGGCAAGGAGGCACTCGCCACCTTGACCCGCGAGGGGACCAACATCCTGCTCGTCGACATCAAGATGCCGGGAATGGATGGCCTCGAGCTGCAGCGCAAGGTGCGCGAGCTCGCTCCCGACGCGACGATCATCATCATGACCGCCTACGCCTCGGTGGAGACCGCGGTGCAGGCGCTCAAAGAAGGGGCGTACGACTACATCGTCAAGCCGTTTGACCCTGAGGAGGTCTCGCGCCTGGTGCGCAAGGCCGCAGAGCGCTACGCGCTGCTGGCGGAGAACCGCGCGCTGCGGGAGCGCCTTGCCGGCGCGCTGCCGAGTCTGGTCACCGCGCCGGGTGGGGCAATGGCACCCGTGCTCGAATTGGTTGAACAGGTCGCTCCCACCGACACCAGCGTGCTGATCACCGGTGAGTCGGGCACCGGCAAGGAGCTGCTCGCACGCCTCGTCCACACCAAGTCCAACCGGCGCTTCGGGCCGTTCGTGGTGGTCAACTGCGGGGCGCTTGCCGAGGGGGTGCTCGAGAGCGAGCTGTTCGGCCATGAGCGGGGCGCCTTCACCGGCGCCGTGGCGCGGCGCCACGGCAAGGTCGAGCTCGCTGACGAAGGCACGCTGTTTCTCGACGAGATCGGCGACGTCACCCCGAAGGTCCAGGTGGACCTGCTGCGGGTGTTGCAGGAGCGCGAGCTCACCCGCGTGGGCGGCAACACCACGGTGGCGGTCAACTTCCGCCTCGTCACCGCGACCCACCGGGATCTCGAGGAAGAGGTCGCGGCAGGCCGTTTCCGCGAGGATTTCTACTTTCGCATCAACGTGTTTACCATCCATCTGCCGCCGCTGCGCGAACGCCCCGAGGATATCCCGATCCTGGCGGAGCACTTTCTCTCCCACTTCGCGGGGCAGATGAACCGCCGTATCGCCGGCTTCGCGCCGGAGGCGATCGCCGCGCTCGTGGCGTACCCGTGGCCCGGCAACGTCCGCGAACTCGCCAACGCGATCGAGCGCGCGGTCGTGATGTGCCGCGGCGACCAGATCGAGGTCAGGCACTTCCCCTTCGCCGCCGCGGCCCCCGCGAGCGAGGCATCGCTTGCCGCCGTCGAGGAGGCGCACGTTCGCCGCGTGCTGGCCTCCTGCTCGTTCAACGTGGCGCAGGCGGCGCGCATCCTCGACATCGATCGCGTCACCCTCTACAACAAGCTGAAAAAGTACGGCATCGAGCGGCCGTGACCTTAGCCTGCATTATCCATGAGCTTTCTGCTGCGAGGGGCGATCTCACCGCTATGGCGGGCGTACTGGGCGCTCAGACCCTGCGACGTATCGCGGAGGATACGACTCGGGTCCTCGCACCTACGTGCGCCCGCCATAGCGGCAACCTCGCTTCTCTCGCTACGAACGCCCACGGATAATGCAGACTGGGACGTGTCGGGTGAAGGTTCGGCTGCTCGCGTTGGGTGAGGTCCCGCCGCACCTCCTCGAAGCGGTGCTCGCCGCACTGCCGCATCCCTTTGCGGGTGGAGAGCCGGCGCAGCTTCCGGTTGCCCTCGACCGCTGCTACGACCGAGCCCGCGCACAGGTGGACGCCGCGTGCTTGATCGAGCAGGTGCCCGATCCGCCGCCCGGCTGGCTGGCCATGGGCCTAACCGGTGTGGACCTGTTCATGCCCGCGCTCACGTACGTTTTCGGCATCTCGCACTTGGCCGGCCGGCGCGGCATCGTCTCCTGGTTCCGCCTCCGTCCCGAGAACACCGGCGAGGACGCCGCCGCGCTGCTACTGCGACGCCTCGTCACCGAAGTCGTGCACGAACTGGGTCACACGGTTGGCCTCGTCCATTGCCCGGTGCCGGACTGCGCGATGCACCGCTCGCTGTGGCCCGAGGGTGTGGATCTCAAGCGGCCGGAGTATTGCCCGGCATGCCTCGCGAGCTTGAGCGCCTTCCTATAGCGCGGCCGATATCGGACTATCTGCTTCCCCTTCACTCCGTTCAGGATCGGGCGGGCGAGGGCACCCGCCCCACTTTCTCTCTCTGTTCGCGCCTTGTGGCGCGGCCACCTTCGGCCGCGGTCCCCTTGCGCCAAGCCATAGGCCCACCGGCGGCGGCGCAGGTTACGAGAAGCGCTTGAGGATTTCGGCGACGAGATCGGTGGTGGCATGGTCCTTAGGGTCGCCGCAGATGATCGTCTCGCCGCCCCACTCCGCGACCACCGCCCGCTCGGGGACGCTCTCGGGCGTGTAATCGGTGCCCTTCGCGTGCACGTGAGGCCGTAAGGCGCGCAGCACCTCCGTCACCGTTGCTTCGTCGAAGAGCACGATCCAGTCCACGCAATCAAGGTGGGAGAGCAATTCGACCCGCTCGGCATCGGGAACGATCGGGCGTTGCGGACCCTTGCTCGCGCGCACGGAGACATCGGAGTTGACCGCGACGATGAGCACCTCGCCATGCCTGTGCGCGTCGGCGAGGTAGCGCACATGGCCGACGTGGAGCATGTCGAAAGCGCCGTTGGCGAGCACCACGCGGCTGCCCGCGGCGCCTGCCTGCGCGACAATTTGCCGCGCGGCGACGAGGGAGATGATCTTGCCGGCCGGGTCACGCATGGATAAACGGCGCCGCGTCAATGGCGCGATGCAGCTCTTCGGGAGCCACCGTCGCGGTGCCGAGCTTGGTCACCACGATCCCGCCGGCGAGGTTGGCGATTACCGCGGCTTCGCGGGGAGTGCCTCCCGCCGCAAGCGCGAGGGTGAGGGTGGCGAGCACGGTGTCGCCCGCACCGGTGACGTCCGCCACCTGATCGCTGCCAAACACCGGCACGTGAAACGGCGGCGCACCCTCCTCGACCAGCGTGATGCCATCGGGCCCGCGTGTGGCCGCGACGAAGCGGGCGCCGAGCCGTGCGCGCAGCGCCTCGGCCGCCGCGACGACCGCCGCATCGTCCGCCGGTGGCTCGCCCCCTCTCGCCAGCTCCTCGAGGTTGGGCGTGGCGCCGTCGACCGGGCCGAGGCCGGCAAGACCGAAACGCGAGTCCGCGACCACCAGCGCGCCGAGCGGCAGCGCCCGCTTCAGGCGCGCCATCCCCTCGCCGTCAACCACGCCGTAGCCATAGTCGGACACCGCTGCCGCGTGCGCACCGGCGGCGGCCGCAGCGAGCCGGTCGAGCAGCTCCCGCCGCCATCCGTCACCACTCGGCAGGTGGTCCTCAACGTCGTACCGCGCGACTTGATGGCGCAGCGAGGTCGGACCGCCCGCCAGGACGCGCACCTTGGTCACGGTGCGAAAGCCAGGTAGCGCCCTGATGCCCGCCGTGTCCACCCCGCGCGAGGCAAGATCCGCGAGCAATGCCGCCCCGGCCTCGTCGTCGCCCACGACACCGACGGGCAGGACCGTGCCGCCGAGGGCGGCGATGTTGGCCAGCGCGTTGGCGCCGCCGCCTGGGAGGTCGCGCTGCCCTTCGAAGCGCAGGATGATGACCGGCGCCTCGCGGGAGATCCGCTTGGGGGTACCCAGCACGAAGCGGTCCAACACGAGGTCGCCGTAGAGCACCACGCGGCGAGAGATGAACCCGTCGACCAGCTCGTGAAAGCGCTTGCGACCGCTCACGTTGGCGATTCTACCGTAGCGACGGGAAGGACCGGCCGCAGCAGCTCGTCGAAGTTGCCCAGGAACGGGACCGCCTCGACCTCGAGCCACGCCACCTTGCCCGCCAGCTCCAGAGGAAACTTCACCACGTCTTTGGCCGTCGCGATCACCATGGCGCCGGCAGCGGCGGCCTCGGTGAGTACCGCTTCGATCTCTCTCCGGCGATACCGGTGATGGTCGGAGAAGAACCGCATGTCGACGATCTCCGCCCCGAGGTCGCCAAGCGAGTTGACGAACCCCTCCGGTGAGGCGATCCCCGCCAGCGCGAGCACTCGTCTGCCCTTGACCACCCCAGGCGCCAGGCGCTTTCCCTCGAAGTGGAGCGCGGTCGCGGCGAGCTTGGTCGCGACGAGCGCGGCGTTGGGCGCGTACGGACCGAGCACCGCAAACGCTGCCAGCGCCTCGGTGCGGTCAGCGGTACGCGAGAGGATGATCGCATCGGCGCGAGCGAGCGCGTCCGGGTGCTCCCGCCGCGGCGCGCGCGCGCCGAACGGATCGGCGGCTTCCACAACGACGATGTCGAGGTCGCGGGCGAGCCGCCAGTGCTGGAACCCATCGTCGAGGAGCAGGTGGGTGGCGCCGGTCTCGCGCACCGCGGTGGCGGCGCCCCGCACCCGATCCGGATCGACGACGATCGGCACATCGGGCAGCGCACGAGCGAGCAACGTGGGCTCGTCGCCGGCCCGCTCCCAGCCGACCTGGCGCTCCCGCGTGATGAGCACGGGCCGCGGATCGCGGCGGCGGTAACCGCGGGTGAGGATGGCGGGCCGCGCACCGGCCGCGAGCAGGCGACGGGCGAGCGCCGCCACGAGGGGGGTCTTGCCGGTGCCACCCATCGCGATGTTGCCGACCGAAATCACAGGAACCGCCGCGCGCGAGCGCTTGCGCCACCCCCAGCGGTAGGGCGCGTACGCCGCGGCGTTGACCGCTTCGAGCAGATCCATCAAGCCGAGTAGCGCCAGCGGCCAGTGCCTCATTGCAACAACAGCTCCAGCGCATCCACCGTGCGGGCGGTGGCGCCGGCATGACGGACGAGTAGCGCGAGTCCTGCCTCGCCGGCGCGCCGCGCGGCCGCGCGATCGGTAAGCCACGCCTCGAGAGCTGTCGCCAGCGCCTCTCCCGAGTGCACGACGCGCGCGGCCCCGGCCGCGATGAAGTAGCGGTACACCGCGGCGAAGTTGCGCAGGTGCGGGCCGGTTAGCACCGGAACACCGAAGCGCGCGGGCTCGATCGGGTTATGGCCACCGGTGGCGACGAGCGATCCGCCGACGAACGCCACGTCCGCGAGCTGGTAGAGCGCTGCGAGTTCGCCCACGGTGTCCAGCACCACCACCGGGCAGCCAGGCAGCGCATCGGCGATCAAGGTGCGGCGCATCGCCGGCAGGCCCTTGGCCGCTGTGAGCTGCAGCAGCTCCGAGGCCCGCTCCGGATGGCGCGGCGCCAGCACGAGGAACGGCCGCCGCTCGATGGGCAGCGCCAACACGGCATCGAGCACTGCACCGTCCTCGCCCGGCATCGTGGAACCCGCAATCACGACAGCGCGGCCCGCGGCAACTCGCTGGAGGTCCTCCAGCATGCGCGGCCGGGCGCCGGGCGGCGCGGCGTCGAACTTGATGTTACCGGTGGTGCGAATCCGATCGCTCGGAACGCCGATCGCGGCGAGCCGCGCCGCGTCCTGCTCGCTCTGCGCGAGTGCGACGGTGATCGGCGCGAGCAGCGGGCGCAGCAGCACGCGCAGGAGGCGATAGCCGCGAAACGAGCGATCCGAGATGCGCGCGTTGACCAGCGCCACAGGGATACCACGCGTGCCGCAAGCGGCGAGCAGCTCGGGCCAAAGCTCGGTCTCCACCAGAACGACCAAACGGGGGTGCGCGGCGTTCATCGTGCGCCGGACCGGGCCAGGGAGGTCAACCGGGAACGGCAGCGTCACATCGGCGAGTTGTGCGCCGCTTGCCATCGCGAGGCCGGTGGCGGTGGTCGCGGAGAGGATCACCGGCCGTTCTGGATGGCGCCGGCGCAGCTCGGCGAGCAACGAACGCGCCACGGCCACCTCGCCGACTGAGACCGCCTGCACCCACACCGCGCCTTGCGGCAGTTGCGGAAGCTGCCAGCCAAGGCGCTGCACCCACGGCGGCCGTTTCTTGCCGCGCCGTCGGTCTGCGAGCAACAGCCAGGGCGCCGCCACCGGAAGGCCAACCGTGAGCAAGGCGCGGTAAAGCCAGAGGGGGGCGGGCGCCATCGCGAGAAGTGTAGCCCGGATCAGTTACGGGGAGCAGCGCCGAGGTGGAGCGGCACTTCGCGATCACCCTGAGCGGTGTGAATCACGAGCGTGCCATCGAGCCCCGCGGGGTCACCGCGCAGCAACCCGGCCATGCCGCCGGCCATGTCGGTCAGTGCGACGTCCTGCTCGATCGGCACCTCGCTGCGCTGGCCAGCGCGCAAGCGGAACCCAGGGCGCTGGACGGTAAGCACGGTTTGCGTGCCAACGCGGAGGGTCGCGACCGCACGCACGACTGCAATGTCAAACCCGAGCGGGTTGAGCAGGCTCAACGAGCTACGCACGTGCACCGAGGTTAGGCCGGGTGTGACATCTACCTGGGCAAGCCGCGCATACGCATCGTAGAGCTTGCGCAGGGGTAGCTCGGCGTCGCCTGGATCCCCGAGGTCAGGGGTACCCGTCAGCGAAACGATCGTTTTCGCCTTGGCGTCGAGGCCGTCCCAGCGCACCGCGATCCGGTTGGGATCAAGCGAGAGAACACGCTCGGGAATCTTGCTCAGGCGAACGTCGAAACTCACCCTGGTCGAAGCCGCGTCCCCGGTCAACGCAACTGCGCCCTCGACCGGGATCACAAGGTCGCTACCCACCGTCACGCCCTGACCGACGACGCCGCTCGGCACACCACCAGGGAGCGGTGCCCCATGCAGCGTCACCCGCACGACTTCCGGCGATGGCAAATCCACCGAGACCTTAATAAGCCGCGCAGTGGGAGGCTCGGCGGCCTTGGCTACGGTACGGCCCAGCGCTGCAACCACCACGAGGAACAACAGCGACATGGCGAGGTGTCTTCGCGTCATGCTCTGAGTCTACCTGATACCGATTCGCGGTTCCAAAACCGCGACGGAAGTACGGGCGCCGGCACCCAACTCGATGCTTGTGAAAGACCGGTGCTTTCTCTACCCTGACCGTCCGGAGGTGCAGCATGCGTGTGGAGAACTGGCAGCCCAACGTGCTCGGGCGCGAGGTGCCCACCCTGCTCGACGGTCGCGAGTACCGGCCGTTTTCGGGCAGCTTCGCCACCTTGCCCGAGCGCGCCACCCATCCCGCGCGCGTGCCGGCCCGACCGTTTGACGGCACCTCCAAGGTCACGACGCTGCAGGCCGCGTTCGAGGTCGTGCGCGACGGTGATGCGGTCTCCTTCCCGCACTACTACCGCAACGGCGGCGATCGCTTTCTACGCGCCCTCATCGGCGAGCTCAAGCGGCGCGGCTTGAACGGCATCCGCCTGATCGGAAACGCCTACTTCGGGGAGCTCGATTACCTCCTTGCGGCGATCGCCGACGGCACCGTCGCGTACGTCTACGGCAACCCGTACGGTGGCCTCGCAAAGGCCGCGGCAACAGGCCAGTTGCTGCCCGTACGCATCATGGGATGCAGCCACGGCGGGCGGCAGCGCGACATCATGCTTGGGCTTGAGCCGGTGCGCTTGGCGGTGTTCCCCGCTCCGGCCGCCGACGTCTGGGGCAACGCCTCGGGAATCCTCGGCAAGCGCGAGGAACTGTGCGGGCCGCTCGGCCTGTTCGACGCGGACGTGCGGTACGCCGACTACTCGTGCGTGTGCGCCGGCACGGTGTTCGAGCGCTTCCTGCCGCATCGCTCACTCTCGATGGAGTACGTCGACTTCGTGGTGCCGTTTGAGGGTGTCGGCGACGGTGCCGGCATCGGCGCGGGCACGCTCGACCTCGCGCGCATCATGTCCGGCAACAACCTCAAGGTCGCGGACCGCGTCATGGCGCTGTTGGGTGCCGCCGGGCTTTTGCGCGACGGGGTGGCGTTTCAGTCAGGCTCTGGCGCCTCGCTGGCCATCCTGCAGCGGCTCTCCGATCACTTCGCCGAGCAACACCTCAAGGCCTCGTTCACCATCGGCGGCATCACGCAAATCCACGTCGAGATGCTCCGCCGTGGCGCGGTCGAGCTGATCATGCACGGCCAGTGCTTCCAGCCCACCGACCTCGTCTTCGATTCGCTGCGCAACGATCCCGGCCACCAGGAGGTCTCGACCTCGATGTACGCGAACCTCGCGTGCAAGGGCACGCTCACTCCGCTGCTCGACTTCGCGCTGCTTTCCTGTGCCGAGATCGACACCGCCTTCAACGTCAACACCGTCACCGGCTACGACGGGCGCTTCGTCGGCGGCATCGGCGGCGGTCCCAACGTCGGCCGCTCCAAGCTCACGATCATCTTCACTACGCTGGCTGGCTTCTCGAAGCGGCGTGGCCAGAGCTACCCCAGCATCCGCGAGCGGGTCAACACCGTCACCATGCCGGGCGAGCTCGTCGACCTCGTCATCACCGAGGAAGATGCGGTGGTCAACCCTGCCTCGCGCTCGCCGTACCTCGATGCGCTCAAGGCCAAGGCAGCCAAGTCCGGCATCTCGCTCATCTCGATGGAGCAGCTTGCCGCCAAGGCGATGGCGAGAGCGAAGGAGCTGGGGCCGCTCATGCCCGCGCCCGAATTCGCCGACGAGGCGGTCGAGATCGTCAAAGCCGACGACGGCTCGCTTCTCGACGTTGTCCACCAGCTCACCCGACCCTGACCCAGAACCCGAGAATTGGTCCAAGTGAAAGTTGAGTCCGGCGGCGATTGGTGGTCTCCTGGCCAGACTCGGCCGAGAGGAAGAAGCTGCGCCGCTCGCCAGGCGGTGGTCGTAACCACCGGAAGCATCGGCCGATCCCTTCTTCGGCAAGCTCCGCACTTCGTTGCGGACCCTGGGGGAACCGTTGATCGCGTTCGTCCAGAAGCCGGCGCAGCCAACTTTTGCACCGCTCAGGCCTGAGCTCGAAGTGTATTCTGCGGGTGATCCTCAGGCCGAAAGGAGGCCGGTGTGGTGTCCGCGGCGTGGTCGATTCTCTTGCGTTCGAGAACGTGGTTGATCGCCGCTTGGGTCGCGCTTGCCGCAGCGACGAGCCTGGCCCCGAGCGCAGTGGGTAGGTTCTCGTACGTGCGCCGCGTTCTCGCACTAGGCGAGGCAGACCGTCAGCGGCTGCTGCTGGGCGATTTCGCCCCATTGATCGCCGCGGTGAAGGAGCGCGTGCCGGACAACGGCGCCGTCGTTCTGGAGACATCGGAGGATCCCGGGGCGATGCCCTATGCGGTGTTTCCTCGCGATGTCTATACCTGCGGGGTTGGACCTGACTCCGACGCGTCCTATTTCGAGGTCCCGCCGTCCCCGTTCCCCCGGCGTCCTCGCTCCTCATTCCGGACGCCCTGGCACGCCGTTCTCGAACACCTTCCTGATGGGGAAATCCGGGCCCAGCTTCTTTCCGATGCGGGGACGTTGCCGTGATCGCTGCCGGCTTCACCTACGTGCTACTCGCACTGGCTGGGGGCTGGTTCTTCGATCGCTCGGCTCCCCGGCTAGCCAGCGGCCTTGCGGTGGGTGGGCTGCTGCTGGCAGAGGCTCAGTTGACCTTCGATGCGCTAGGAATAGCGTGGTGGGCCCAGCCGGTCGCCTTAGCGCTGCTTCTCATAGTGGGTGTAGCGGGACTGCTCACGCTTGCGAGAGGGAGGCTTACGGCGTTTCGTCCCACGACCCTCCCCTGGCTCGCTCTGGCGATCACCCTGGCCGCCGTAGTGCTGCTGCTCGTGTTTCCGCTTTCGGATTGGGAGGCCCGCATCCAATGGGCTCACAAGGCGCAGTTGCTGTTTCGCGATGGGAGCGCGCTTTCCGAATCATTCTCTGATCCCTACCAGCTTCACATTCACCGCCGCTACCCCCTTCTCGTGCCTATTCAAGTTGCCGCAGGGGCCCTCGTCGCAGGGGGGTGGGACGGGCGCATCTACCAGATGCTCATCGCCATGGCCGGGCTTGCTGCAGTCACGCTCATGGCGCGATGCGCGGGCAAGATTGCAGCTTTGGTCCTTGCCTGCACGGGCGCGTGGTTCATGGCGGTCTCGAGGGGGTCCATCGAAGTCGTCCTGGTGGTCTTCACGCTCGCGGCCAGCGCCGAGGGGCTCGCCTGGCTGGAGCACGGCTCGTTCGCCGATGGCCAGCGTTGTGCGGTACTCCTTGCCGGCCTTGTGCTGGTGAAGAACGAGGGGGCGTTGCTTGCGGTGGTGCTTGCCACGGCTCTTGTGGTTGCGTCCATTCCAGTGCGAGCTGCGTCCGAACGGTGGCGGTTCGCCGGGTCGCTTACGCTGTCGACCCTTCTGCTCGTGCCGTGGCTCGTGGTCCGGGCGAGGATTCCAAGCGTGCCAGACGGCCTCATCGAGCTTGACGCCAAGAGCCTGGTCCGGGGCATTCATCGGCTCCCCGAGATCCTGGGCGCGCTCGGGTTGCAGCTCACCACCTGGCACGCGTGGAATCTCGTCTGGTGGCTTGGCCCTCTCGTGCTCGGGGCGGCCCTGTGGGTGAAGGAAACGGGGGGCCGAGCGCTCGCTCTGGCCGCAGGCTTGTACGTATTCGGGGTCGCGTTTGCGTACGTGCTTTCGCCCTGGTACGTCATCGATCAACACATCGCCGTGACCGCGAACCGTGTCTTGCTCCCTGGGGCTGCACTGCTCATCGCTGCTGCTTTTCGCATGCTGATGCCGACGAAGAGAAGAAGCTCGGCTTGACCCGCCCTGGAAGACCGCGCCGGCGATCGGTTAAGAGTCGGGACCGTTGACCCGCCCCAGAAGACGGATCACGAGAAGGTAGAAATTTGGCTTGTCGTGCCAGGCGCGGCGCAAGGGGTCGCGAGACGACATACCTGGAGGCTGCATCCCAGGCCGCGAGTTCTCACTCTACGTTTTCGGTTGATCGCCAGTCGAATTTGGTCTCGTCGGGTACCTGGCGGGTACCCAGGCCAATTCATCACCCGACTTCAATCGAGAAGATGAACTGGAAATGCAGCGGACTCAAAGGAGTGAATTGGCTCCGCAGGAGGGACTCGAACCCCCAACCCTCCGGTTAACAGCCGGATGCTCTACCATTGAGCTACTGCGGAGCACGCACTCCTGCCCCTGCGAAGGGGGGCACCTTAATACACTCCCGACGCGGAGCTGTCAATCGCGGGGCGTTCCTGCCGCGAGCAGGCTCCAGCGCAGATGGACGCCGCTCGCGCGCAACCACGCCTCGCGCAACGCGGCCTCGTCAGCAAACCGTGCGGCCGGGAGCAGCAGGCCCTCGGCGTGGAGGTCCAGTCGGCGGCCGACCAGCGGCCAGGGGTGAAGCCGATAGACGCGGGTGTCGATCTCCTCAAGCGTGAGCGAGGTGCTCCCGTTGCGTTGGGGCAGATCGGGAATCTCGACCTTGCCGTGCGTACCCTGGGAGAGGTGGACGGCGATCTCATCCACGAGCCGTACGACGGCGCGGTTGATCTCGTCGGTGCGTCCGCGCAGGGTGGCGGCGTAACGCGCGTCCTTCGCCATTTCGGCACACAAACGCGCGCGGCGCGTCTCCTCGCCGGCAACGAAGCGCAGGTGCGGCCGGCGGGAGTTGCGGGTGGCCAGCGTGGTGACGTGATGCGAAACAAGGTAAGCGACGTAGCGTCCGCGCAGCGCGGCGCGTTCGACCGAGGCCGTCCACACCGGCTCGCGCTCTTCGTCCGGGAGCGTGTCGAAGGCAATTGGTAGCCCATCCGGTCCCAGGCGCGGCGACTCCTCACGCCCATCCCAGCCGATGTCGTGGAGGAGCACCGCCGCAAGCACCTCGGCGCGCGGTGAAGGGCGCGGCGTGAGGCGATTGCCCCAGTGGTCGGCGAGTTGAAAGGCGAGGAAGGCATGTGCGGACTGGGGAATGGCAACTAAGCCGTCGGGCATGGCGTGCAGGATCATCGGCTCAAGTCTAGCTCGGGTCAGCGCGGCGCGACCGGGAGCTGAGCGGCGAGGTGCGCCTCTGCGGGAAGGAAGGTAGCCAGCGCTCCCACGGCAAGGATGAAGACGAGGTCGGCGACGTTGGTGCCGGTCGCGCCGGTGACGATGGCATCGGGGAGTCCGGCGAAGTAGCTCCACGCGTCGTTGGCCGCGAGCGCTGCGATGGCGTCGCGCCCGCATCCGCGCCCGCGAGCGAGGGTGCCGCCGTCCACGACTGCACCGGCAGCGGGCGAGACCCCGTCGATGCCGTCGGTGCCCGCCGCGAGCAGGCAGCGCTCCGGCACGTCGGCAAGCTGCAGGGCGGCTGCCAACGCGAGCTCGAGGTTGCGACCGCCGCAGCCGCTGCCGCGAACCGTGACGGTCGTCTCACCGCCGGCGAGGACTGCAACCGGCTCCCCCGAAGCAAGGCTACGCGCCAGATTCGCGAGCGCGGTCCCGACCTCTCGCGCCTCGCCGCGCAATGAGCGGGTGAGCTGCACGGCGTGGAACCCGGCCCCTGCAGCGGCCTCCGCCGCAGCCTCGAGCGCATCGCGGTTGCCGCCCAACACGAGCGTGTGGGCGAGTGCGAGGCGAGGGTCGCCCGGCTTTGGCGTCTCCGCCACGCCCCCGCGCGCAGCGGCGCCAAGGAACGCGGCGATGTCGGGAAAAACAGCCGCGAGATCGTAGCGCTCCATCACCGTGAGGGCGTCCTGGCCGGTGGTCGGATCGGCGACGGCAGGACCGGAGGCAACATCGACGAGGTTGTCGCCCTGGACGTCGGAGAGCGCGAGGGCCAGCATGGGAGCGGCGCAGGTTGCGGCGAGCCGGCCTCCCGCCGCCGCGAGCAGGTGCCTGCGCACCGTGTTCAGCTCGTGGATGGAGGCGCCCGCGGCAAGCAACGCCTGCACGAGCGAGGCCAGCTCCTCGAGCGACCGCCCTGGTAACGGCTCGGCCAGCAGCGCGGAGCCGCCACCCGAGAGCAACAGAACCACCCCGTCCGCGGGTGAGAGGCTGCCCACGAGCGCGAGCAGCTCCCGTGTTGCCTCGGCCCCACGCGAGTCCGGCAGCGGGTGTCGGCCGTGGCGGGTGAACGGTGCAACCACCGCCGGGACGGGCGCCCCGTGCGGCGCAAGCACGAAGGTGACGTCGGGCACGCGTTGGGTCCGGTGGTGGAAAGCGGCGGCAAGCCCGGGCGCGGCCTTGCCGATGGCCACCAGCACCAGCCTGCCGCTGGGAGAGAGCACCTCGCCACCGAACTCGACACCATCAGGGAGGAAACCCACCCGCCGCAGCAACGCGCCAGGCTGGACCGCGGCAACTGCGGCGGCGAACATGGCGCGCGCGAGATCGACGAGCGGGGTCATCCTGATCGGGTCGTCGGCAAGTTGAGAAACCCCCGCATCTGTTCCTCGAGCATACGTCGCGCCTGCACATCCACGAGGTTGAGGCGGTGCTCGTTGATGAGCATGACCTGCGTGCGCAGCCACTCCTGCCAGCACGCGCGGCACACCCGCTGCTGTACCTCCTGGCCCAGCGCCGTCGGGAGGGGAGCCGGGTCCATCGCCTCGGTCTGCTGGCCGCAGCGGGAACAAGTGATTGGCATTGGGCCTCCGGTTGGTCCCTCGCGCGTAGAATAGCGCGTTGGGCCGTCGAAGGAGGCAACTTCGGGTGGGAAACGGCGATTCCCCACAGGCGGTTCTCTTTGATGTCGGCGGCACGCTGATCGAGTCCCGGCCGAGTCCGGCAGAGGTCTACGCCGAGGTGCTCTCGCGCCGGGGCCCACCGGTGGCGAGCGAACAGGTTGCGCCGGTCTTCGCACAGGTGTGGGCGGAGCTGACCCAGCTCCACCCTATGGGGCTTGACCGCTACAGCCAGCTCAAAGGCGGTGAACGAGAGTGGTGGGGCGCATTCCTGCGTCGGGTGCTCGCGAGCCTGGCGCATTCCGCTCCGTGGGAGCCGGTGCTCAATGAGCTAATCGACGCGTTCGCCGAGCCGAGCCTCTGGCACGTCTTCGATGAGGTGCCCGAGGTGCTCGACCACCTGCGCTCGCGCGGCCTCGCCCTCGCGGTGGTGTCGAACTGGGATTCGCGCTTGCCGGCCTTGCTCGACCGTCTCGGCCTCGCGGGGTTCTTCGACACCGTGCTGGTTTCTGCCCTCGAAGGGGTGGAGAAGCCGGCAGCAGGGATCTTCCACCGCGCGGCAGCACGGTTGGGCGTGACGGCCGCCGATTGCCTGCACGTCGGCGATTCGCCCCTCGACGACTACCGCGGGGCGGAGAGCGCCGGCATGCGCGCGGTGCTGGTTGACCGCCATGGCGCGTTTCATAATGGGTACCTGCGAGTCAGGGATCTGCGAGGTCTCGATGACATCCTCGGCTGAGGCGCACCCCCTTTGGGCCGTGGTGATGGCGGGCGGTAGCGGTACACGTTTCTGGCCGCTCTCGCGCCTGGCCCGCCCCAAACAACTGCTCCCGTTCGCCGATGGCCGCTCGCTCCTGGCGGCCACGGTGGCGCGCCTCCAGCCGCTCGTGGCGTCCGATCGGATCCTGGTCGTGACCACGGCCGCAACCGTGGAAGCCACCCGTCGCGAGCTCCCCCAGCTCGCCGCCGCCAACGTGCTCGCCGAGCCAGTAGGGCGCGACACGGCGGCGTGCGTGGGGTGGGCCGCGTGGCGGCTGGCGCAACACACACCCGAGGCGGTCATGCTCGTGGTGCCCGCGGATCACCTCATCCCCGACGCTGCCGCACTGCGACGCACGCTTGCCGCCGCCGCCGCGACCGCGATCGCGCGCGGCGGCCTGGTGGCGATCGGGTTGCGCCCGTCGCGACCGGAGACTGGGTTTGGCTACCTCGA
>JBIOGJ010000048.1:0-34481 GCA_044447965.1 Thermoanaerobaculales bacterium
ATGGTCACGCACGACCCACGTGCGGCGGAGCGGGCGCAGACCACGCTCCACCTGGACAAGGGTGCGTTGGTGGAGGGGACGAGGGCGGCGGTATGAAGTACCTGCGCTTGATCTTTGCGAACCTGAAGCGGAAGAAGCTGCGGACCACGCTGACGATCGGGTCGTTCGCGGTTGCGCTGTTCCTGTTCGGCCTGCTCATCGCGATCCGGGGCGCGATGGACCAGGGCGCCGAGCTCGCGCGCGCCGATCGGCTGGTAGTCATCAACAAGGCCTCGATCACACGCATGCTCCCGCTTTCCCACAACGACCGCCTCGCGCAGGTCCCCGGCGTCAAGGCGGTGGTGCACGCCACGTGGTTCGGCGGGATCTACCAGGACGAGCGGCGCTCGTTCCCGCAGTACGCCGTGGACCCCGAGGCGCTACGGGCGGTGTTCCCCGAGTACCTGGTGCCCGATACGCAGTGGCGCGACTTCATCCACGACCGGCAAGGGTGCATGGTTGGCGAGGTAACCGCGAAGCGGTTCGGCTGGAAGGTAGGCGACCGCATCGCGATCAAGGGCTCGTACATGGTGGGCGTATTCGAGTTCAACCTCCGCGCGATCTACCGGGGAGTGGGGCCGGACGCGGATACGACGCAGTTCTGGTTCAACTACGCCTACCTTGCCGACCGGTACCGCGGCCGGGTGGGCTGGTACGTGGTGAGGCTTGCGAACCCAGCCGACGCCGCGCAGGTGATCAAGTCGATCGACGAGCGTTTCGCCAACTCGGCCTGGGAGACCAAGACCCAAACCGAGAAGGAGTTCGGCACCTACTTCGCAAAGCAGCTCGGGGACATCGAGTTCCTCGTGCTCACGATCGGTTCGGTCGTGTTCCTCACCCTGCTGCTCGTGAGCGGCAACACGATGGCGATCGCGCTGCGCGAGCGCACGGGTGAGCTCGGCGTGCTCAAGGCGGTGGGCTTCGGCGACTTCCTGGTGCTGCGTCTCGTGGCCGCCGAGTCGCTCACCCTGGCGGCGACCGGCGGGGCGCTCGGCGTGATCGGCGCGAAGCTCGCCACCGCGAGCGTGTCGGGGGCTTTCCCCGGCATGGTGCTGCACCTCTCGCCGGCAAGCGTCGCGGCCGGCGTCGGGCTGGCGCTCGTCATCGGCGCGCTCGGCGGAGGCGCGCCAGCGTATGCGGCGATGCGGCTGCGGGTGACCGACGCGCTCAGGAGGACCTGATGATGACCATTCCGCTCCGCTACAGCCTTCGCAGCGTGCGGCGGCGCTGGGCCTCGGCCGTCGTGGCGGTACTCGGCCTCGCTGGCGCGGTCGCGGTGTTCGTGGCGATGATGGCGATGGCGCGCGGGTTCGAGGCGTCGCTCGTCTCGTCGGGCTCGGAGGCGAACGTCATCGTGCTGCGCGCGGGCGCGACCTCGGAGATCTACAGCTCCATCCTCCTCGATCAGGTCCGGATCATCCAGGACGCGCCGGGCGTCGCACGGGACGGCGATGGCCCCCTCATCAGCCCCGAGGTGGTCGAGCTGGCGACGTTCTCACTGAGGAAGACCGGCACGGATGCCAACCTCCAGGTGCGCGGCGTGTCGCCCCGGGTGCTGCGCGTGCGGGAGAACGTACGGGTCGGCCGCGGGCGGTTCTTCACGCCCGGTGTTGCGGAGCTCGTGGTCGGCGCCAACGTGACGAGAAGCTACGCCGGCCTCAGTCCCGGCAACACGGTCACCTTCGGCGGCGGCACCTGGACCGTCGTGGGTGTGCTCGACGCGGGCGGAAGCGCCTTCGACTCCGAGCTGTGGTGCGACGCGGCGGTCCTCAACCAGGTGTACAAGCGACCCGGGGATTGGTTCGAGAGCGTCACCGTGCGCCTCGCCTCGCCGGGGGCCCTGCAGCGCTTCAAGGACGCTCTGACCTCGAACCCGCGCCTGGCCGTTCAGGTGGAGCGCGAGCGCGATTACTACGAGAAGACCTCGCGGCCGCTCGCCACGCTGCTCCGCATGCTCGGCCTGCTTGTCGCGTCGGTGATGGGGGTCGGCGCTGTGCTCGCCGCGCTCAACACGATGTACTCGGCGGTGGCGGAGCGCTCGCGCGAGGTCGCGACGATGCGCGCGCTCGGCTTCGGCGGCACCAGCGTGGTGCTCGCGTTCCTGTTCGAAGCGCTGCTCCTTGCCGCCGGTGGGGGAGTGCTGGGTTGCGTGGCCGCGCTCCCGGTCAACGGCTACACGAGCGAGGTGATGAACTGGGAGACGGTCGCGCACATGGCCTTCGCCTTCCGCGTCACGCCCGACCTGCTCGCGGGCGGAATTGCCTTCGCGCTGCTGATGGGGGTGTTGGGCGGCGTTCCACCGGCGATCCGCGCGGCGCGTCGCCCGGTCGCGGTGACGTTGAGGGAGCTGTGATGCGGACGGCATCCCGGGAGGAACGAACATGACGACGGAAACGACACTCGTGCAGCACGACCTCAAACCGCGACTCAATGCAGCCGGCTGGGGTCTTCTCCTCGCGTGGACCGGGGTGGCGCTCCTGCTGCCGGGCGAGCTGGGTGTCCTTTGGAACGCCTGGCTGCTCGGCGTGGGCGTCATCTTGCTCGGTGCTGGCGCCGTCGGAGTCGCGCTCGGGCTCAAGCCGACCTGGGTGACGATCGTCCTCGGTGTCCTGGGCGTTGCGTCTGGGACCAGCGGCCTCGCCAGCGTTCCGATCTCGACGATCGGCCTCGCGCTGATCCTGTTCGGCCTCGTGTCAATGGCGCTCGCGCTGAAGGATCGCGTCCCGACCGCCAACTGATGCCGCCAGCCAAATTGGGAAGTGACTGGCGCAGTGTCGGGCCACGCTAGGGCCGAGAGGGTTCGGGGCTACTCCTTTTGCTTGATCACCACCTCGATGCCGCTGCCGTCGAGCAGCTTCGCGAACTTCTTGGCATCGGCGTCGGAGCCGACGATCGCGCCGTAGTGCATCGGCACCGCGGTCTTCGGCTTGATCGAGCGCGCCGCCTGCACCGCCTCCTCGGCCGTCATCACGTACGTTCCGGATACCGGCAGCAACGCGACGTCAGGGGCGAGGCCGGCCATCTCCGGTATGAGGTCGGTGTCGCCGGCGTGGTAGTAGGTGACGCCGCCAACGGTGATGACGAACCCCACCTTGCCGTCCTTCTTCGGGTGGTAGCTCTTGTCGGTGTTGTAGGCAGGCACCGCCTTGATCGTGACGCCGGCGACGGTCTTGGTCTCGCCCACGGCGATCACCTCGACCGGGACCGAAAGCTTGCCCTCTACTTCCTTCGGCGCAACGATCTTGGTGGTCGGGCGATGCAGCCGCGCCACGTCGGCCGGCGAGAGGTGGTCGAAGTGGTCGTGCGTGATGAGGATGAGGTCGGCGGGCGGGAGCCCGTCGCGCAGTTGATAGGGATCCACGTAGATGACCGGTGGGCCGTCGATACGGAAGGTGTCGTGGCCCAGCCAGTGTAGGTTCTCGAGCATTGTCGGAAACCTCCCTTCGGTGGTCCTCGGTACGGTCTTGAGTCTCGGTTCTTCCGGTGCCTTTTGCAAGGGGCTCCGTGGCGCGTCTTGATTTCGCTGCGCGCTCGAGGTCGCGAGGAACGGGTGCGCTACAGCTCGTCCGCCTTGGTGGAGATCGGGCCGCGGTAGTTGCGCTCGAGCCGCACCTGGGCGACGAACGGTCCGAACCCGCGGTACGCCTGCTTGATGCGGGTGAGCGCGTTGGACCGCCAGTCGACGTACGGGTTGTCGATCTGGATCGGATCGAGGCAACCCGCCAGCACTACTTTGGAGGAGGCGCAGAAGCGGCTCATCAGCGTCTTGGCGAGATGGCGGTCGCCGTTCTGCAGCTCGTCCACGAGCACGAGCGAGTTCTCGATGTCGAGCCCGCGAAGGAGCGAGGTTGAGAGCAGCGTGAGTCGGTTCGACGACTCGAGCTCGCGCAGGAAGTCGTGCCCGTTGGCAAGGGACACCGAGCGGATCGCCTGGAAGAACGGCTCCAGCCACGGCGACATCTTCTCGTCATGGTCGCCGGGAAGGTAGCCCATCTCAAAGCGACTCGAGGAGTGCTCCGGGCGGAGCAGGATCAGGCCGTTCTCGAACCCCGGCTCGGGCCCGCCGAGTGGCTGCGAGCGCTGGTGGACCTTGAAGCTCGACGGTTGGCCGAAGAGCAGGTAGAGCGCGGCCACCACCATCAGGCGCGTCTTACCGGAACCAGCCGGGCCGTCGAGCACGACGAGCTGCACCTCCGGGTCGAGGAGGAACTCGAGCGCAAACACCTGGCGGGCGTCCGCCGGCGTGAACCCGAGCACCGGCCGCGGCGTCCAGATCCCGCGCCGGCTGTCCCAGTACTGGGCGAAGCGCAGCTCCCGCGCAACGCCGGCACGCGCATCCACGCGCAAGAGCACTTCGCGCTCGCCGCAGCGCAGGACCAGCCCTTGGTTCCACGCCGCGCTGGGCAGCAGTTCAGCAAGCGTTGCGAGCGGCAGCGCACGCTCGCGCGGCGCCCCGCTGGCGAGGAAGGTCTCGATCACCTCGGCGCCAACCTCGAGCTCGCTGACGCCGTCGAAGATGTCCTCGGGGCGCTCGAGATCGAGCTTGCCGAAGCGGAGCGGCTCCGCGGCGAGGCCGAGGGCGTCGCAGCGCAGCAGCATGTTGGAGTCCTCGGAGATGAGCACGACGCGAAACCGCCCGCTGCCGTTACTCATCGCCTGGATCCGCCGCGCCGCCTGGATGATGAGGTTGTCGCCGTGGCCGTTGCCGTTGCCGGAGCTGATGATCGCCGACGGCTCCCAGGCGAGCACGCCGCCCGGCGGGGTGGCGGCAAAGCCATCGAGGTCGACCTCGCCGCGCAGGAAGCGCTCGCAGTGGTGGTGGATCAGCGACCCGTTACGGTAGGCGAGGATCTTGCGCGCCGCGGAACGGGCCGCCGCCCGCACGCCCTCTGACTTGGTCCGGCTGCCTTGCAGCTTGCCCAGCTCCTCGAGTACCTGGTGGAGGAGGATGACCAGGTTGCCGGGTTGGAGCAGGCGATCGAGGGCTTCGGGGTTTTCGATGAGAGCGCTAGTGTCTGGGATGTAGACGTCGATGGATGCCATTTCAGAATTTAAGAGTAGCACATGGCGCAAGACATTCCCCGAAAAAGACAGGCCATCAGCAAAGACGGGCGGTCAGCAAATGCAGGTCAGCAGCCGAGACGGCCATCGGCAGAGGCAGGCTTTCAGGAGAAACAAGGTAGAGACAAGAGGCGAATGAGAAGATCCCGATGGGTCGGGGCCGTTGTGCCTGATTGCCTGATTGCCTGACAGCCTGATCGCCTGGAAGCCTGCTTTTACCGCGGCGAGCGGTGCGGTGCGGCAAGGACGCACGCGAAGTACCCTTCATGGCGCCTGAGGTTCTCGAGTGGCACGGTGGCACCCATGGAGTCGCGCCGGAGCCCCTGGTAGAGCATCGCCAGCTCGCTGCGTCGCTGGAAGAGCCACGCCTCGAACGGCTCGCCGTCTTTGAGGCCCACAGGGTTCAGCTTCACGCGGAAGGCGTTGAGCATCGCGTCGACCTCTTCTTCGAAGCGGCCGATGTACCAGGTGCGGTTGCTGTCCTCCTCCAGGGCGCTGATCACGCACAGCGCCGGGTCGACCTCGGGAGCGGTCGCGGGGCTCTCCGCCGACACCTCGCGGCCCTGTCCCCCCAGTTGCTGCAAGGTGGTGAGCAGGGGTGTCTCGGCTGGCAGCGCCCGATAGGACGTGGGGCGCTGTTCGAAGACGATGATTTCGGCAAGTGGCGTAGGGTCGAGGCCCTTCAGGCGTGCGGTGCCGAGGAAGCGCAGTCCCGCCCACGGCCCGTCCTCGGGGGCCGAGCCGGCAGCGAGGAGAAGCCATTGATGGCCGGCGTGTTCCGCCTCGAACATCGCCGCACCACCTAACTCCAATTCCAGGTCGCGGAGGAACCCCTCGGTTGCGACCCCGCCCAGGTTGACCAGTTCCGCGTTCTCGGCGATGAAGGCCGCGTACGGGCGGTCCTTGATGAACTCCGCGAAACGCTTGGAATGGCGCACCGGCTCGAGGAATTCCAGCACCCTGTGCACGTCGTAGCCGGCCGCGATGAGGAAGTCCGCGATGTCCTCGACCTCATGGGTGGTTTTGCCAGTAGTGAGGCGGGCAAGCTCGACCAGACCGTGGCCAAAGAACTCAAAGTGGGGACGATCGACCGCCGCCGACACCATGGGGAGGAGGTGATAGGTGCCGACGTTGAGGGCGAGGCGCAGCCCGCGGTCGAAAGGAAACCCCTGCGCACGTAGCCGCTCGTAGAGGAGGCGCAGCTCCGTGGCGGCCCGCAGCACGCTCGTGGCGCTACGTGCGGTACAGAACGCTCCGTCGCCCATGAACTTCTCGAACTTGAGGCGATGGCGTTCTCGGATCTCATCCACGCTGGCCAGGAACCGGACCATGTTCCGCATCGCGCTCTCTTCGGTTGTGCGACCCCGGCGACGAAGCTCCTCGACGAGCTGGCTGAACTCGACCAGGTCATAGAGCAAGCCGTAGCGCCGTACGACGGAGGCGAGCACCCCGGCGGTGGTGAAGTCGAGTGGGCGCGTGAAGCGCGACAGCGTGACGACCTTCCTCTCGACCTGGGTGACCGGCCGGCTGCCGCGCTCGGCGACTTGGAAGATGGCATCGCGCAGGGTGGAAATGACCTCGAAACGGCGGCAGCGGGCTCCTACGTCGGCGAGGAGGTGGCGCATGTCGGCAGAAAGGCGCGGCGTGCGCGGGTTGGGCCAACTGTCGAGCAAGTTGAGGACCGCGGTAGAGAAGAGCAACCGATCGGGTGGAAGCGTGACGCTCTCAAGGTCCACCGCCGCCGCGACCTTGTCGAAGCTTGGGTCGGACTCGCGCAGTTGCTGGAGCTGAGCGGTCGTCGCGTTGAACAGGTTCTGAAAACGGCTGGCATCGAGCCGCAAGTGCCCCTGCAGGTAGGCGTACAGCTCGTGCAGGTCCTTCCCGATGCGACGCTCGACGAAGGGCAGGAGGTCGTCGCGGAGCTGGTCGGCGAACGCGCGCGCGGCCGGTGTGGGTTGCTGCGCCTCGGACTGCCGCGCCCGATCCAGCGCCTGCACGCGTGCCCGGTATGCCACGTCAGCGAGACGCTGGCCGATACCGTAACGGATCTCGTCGAGGGCCCGCCCGGCGATCTGCGGGGTGTCGGCGGCGATCTCCTGGCTCACGGCGGCAACGCGCTCGGCTAGCTCCCGGGTCAGCGCGAGGCACAGCACCTCGGGTAGACGCTGGCCGTAATCGTAGAGGATTGCATGCTCGAACAGCTCGCTGATGCGGCCCACCATGGTGCGCCGCAGATCCACCAGCGCCGCCTTGCCCACCTCCTCCTGGAGCACGAGCGAGCGCCGGTACTTCGCCTCCGCCGCGACCCGCCGGCTGAGGTCGCGCAGGAACGACTCCCATTCGGTCGAGACGCGCAGGGGAAAGCCGAGCACCAGCGCTGTCCTCTCGTCATCCGCGAAGAGCCAGGCAGGGCTCGGAACGCGATCGGCCGCTGCGCCAAATGCCTCCCGCCACCGTCCCGCCTGGTCGGCAGCGGTGAGGAAGACGAGACGCGACGCGTTTTTTTGCAGCGCCTTCTCGACCGTGGTCGGGACGGGATCTTGCATCGAGCACCATTCTAGTCCGCCCGCGCCCCGGGCTCGCGGGCTCTTCGCTTGGCGGTGCCGGCCCTGGTGCGAGGATCGCGAGCGGCGCGCCCTACGTCGCCGCGACGCGATCGAGGCTGCGATACGCAATTGCCTCGGCGATGTGGCGGGCGAGGACGGCATCGCTCCTCTCCAGGTCCGCGATCGTTCGCGCCACACGCAGGATGCGGAAGACGCCACGGGCCGAAAGCGCGAGCTTGCTCATGGCCAGCTCGAGCAGGCGCTCGCCCTCGGCGTCCGGGTCGCACCACGTGCGCGCCTCGCGAGCGCTAAGCTCCGCGTTGGTGTGCCGGCCGCTGCTGGCGAGCCGCGTCGCTTGTCGCTCCCGCGCGGCCACCACGCGCTCACGAACCAGTGCGGACGACTCACCGGCGCTCCTGCGCGCCAGCTCGCGGTACGGCACCGGCGGCACCTCGAGCTGGAGGTCGATGCGGTCGAGCAGCGGGCCGGAGAGCCTGCTCCGATAGCGCTGCACCTGCATTGGCGTGCAGCGGCACTCGCGGCGTGGGTCGCCAAGGTGTCCGCACGGGCAAGGGTTGGCCGCGGTCACGAGTTGGAAGCGAGCAGGGAAGGTGAGCGAGCCTGCCGCGCGGGCGATGACCACCTGCCCGGATTCCATGGGCTGGCGCAGCACCTCCAGCACGTCACGACGGAATTCGGTGATCTCATCGAGAAACAGGACGCCGTTGTGCGCGAGCGAGATTTCCCCTGGCCGCGGTACCGTGCCGCCACCCACCAACCCGGCTGCCGAGATGGTGTGGTGTGGCGCACGGAACGGTCGTAGGAAGATCAGACCGTCGGGACGAGGCACGCCAGGTGCTACCGAGTACACCTTGGTGGTGGCGAGCGCCTCACCCTCATCAAGTGGTGGGAGGATGCCCGGCAGGCGTTGCGCAAGCATCGTCTTCCCCGCTCCGGGAGGTCCGAGAAAAAGCAGATGGTGGCCGCCCGCGGCGGCGATCTCGAGGGCGCGCTTGGCGTGCTCCTGGCCCGCGACATCGGCGAGATCGAGCCCGCCAGCGGGCGCCGACGGCGCATGGGCGCCGTTCCCACCCATCACCTCAGCGATAGGTCGCTCCCCGCGCAGGTGCGCGACCACCTCGGCGAGACTCCCGGCGGGGAGCAGCCGCGCGCCGCGGATCACCACTGCCTCGCCGAGGTTATCAATGGGAAGAATGACCGCGGCGCCGGCCGCGGTGGCGGCCTCGACGATCGGCAGGACGCCGCGCACCGCGCGCAGTGCGCCGTCGAGCGAAAGCTCGCCGAGCAGCCATGCGTTGTTTGCCGAGTTCGGCGCCAGGCCGGCCGCGATCAGCACCCCCGCCGCAATCGGGAGGTCGAGCAAAGCGCCCTCCTTGCGCTCCTCGGCGGGCGACAGGTTCACGACAATGGCGCGGGTGTCGAGTTGGCAGCCGAGATGGCGAATCGCCGCCAGCACCCTCTCGCGAGATTCGCGCACGGCCGGGTCGGGCAGGCCGACCACTGCGAGCGACGGCAACCCCGCGCGCGCGTCCACCTCGACTTGTACCTTGAGCGCCTCGACGCCGCGCGGTACCGCAGCGAAAACCTTTGCAACCATAACCCACCTCCAAATCGGAGGTGGCCTGGACGGGATGTGAACATTCTCAGCCGTGTTTGCGCTGGAGTCAAGAGATAGCAAGCAGCCGGGAGGTGCAAATGGCGCCCCGGGGTGCTCTCGACGCCTGACTTTTGCCGCCGCTATTCTTGTCCAGTGACCGGCGACCCCACGAAAGAGGTGGACGCAATCAAGCGGCTGCTCGAGACCGAGCTGGAGCGGCGGATGCAGCCTCAGTTCGGGTGCTGGCCGCTGTTGGTTGGTGTGCTTGGGGTGCTGCTCGGGCTATTGCTGCTTTTCGGCAAAGTGTGAAGCGAGAGCATGGCCTGGCCGGTGCTCGCCAGTCGTGAGGCCCAGAGGGTGGTGGGCGGATGTCCCCTGGCCGCGGCGAGAGCGAGCAGCAGCGCCAGCACCAACGCCGCGCCGCCGCCGCCAATCAGCAGCCCGACGAGCCGATCGAGCCAGGAGAGATGGAGCGCGTGCAGCGCGCGGCGGAGACCGAGCGCGGCGAGCACAACCAGTGCCGCTGCAAGCAGCGCCACTCCGCCAGTGGCGAGCACTTGTGTGCCCACGCTGGGCGCAGTGCCGCCAGCGATGAGCTCGGCCGCGGCCGGTCCCGCCCAGCGGCCGGCGGCAAACGCCGCAACGGCGGCCACGACGTAACTCGCGATCCGTACCGCGCCCCAAAACAGGCCAAGCGCGGCGCACCCGCACACGAGCAGGAGAATAAATAAATCCATGATCCGGTAGAGAGTATAGTCACACTCATCGACCGAAGGAGGGATGCGATGAGCCTGCTGCCTGATCCGCTGCACCCTGCGATCGTGCACTTCCCCATCGCATTGAGCATGGTGGCCCTGCTCTTTGAGCTGATCGCGCGCCACCCCCGCGCGCGGTCGATGGGCACGGCTGCGGGCGTCCTCCTGGTTCTCGCCGCCATCGGGAGCGTGGTGGCGGTCCTTACGGGCAACGCGGCACACGATGAAGCGGTGGTGCCGGCAGCGGTCGCACCGTTGGTTGCCCAGCACGAACAGGTAGGCGAGATCGCGATGTGGCTCCTGCTCGCGGTCGCGGTGGTGCGCATTGCGCTCGCCTGGAGAGGTTGGCTGCGCGGCTGGCTGGGCTGGGCGTTCCTACTGGCCCTGGCGGGGGTGACGGCGTTGGTGGGATTCAACGGCTACCTAGGCGGCAGGATGGTCTTTGACCACGGCCTCGGCACGGCCCCCGTGCAGCGGCAGGGCGCGCGAGCCCCCGCCCCCCCATCGACGACTGGCCTGCCGGCGACCGTGCCGAAGTAGTTGCGCCGAGGGTCTTCTCAGACCTCCGCTCTGGTTTGCTACCATCCAGGAAGTGAAGCGACCGTTCTCACACCAAGCCGTCCTGGCTCTCTGGGGGGTCACCGCCGTGCTCGCAGGTGCGTCCGAGGCGGCAGAGAGGAGCGCCCTCGCGTGGGAGATGGTCAATCCGCCCACGCCAAGCGTGTTTTGGGCAGATCGAAACCGCGACCTGCACGTGCGGCTGCGCAACGTCGGCACCGAGACCTGGTCGGAGAAGGCCGGCGATCATCTTTCCTACCATTGGCTCAAACCCGACGGACAGGTGGTCGAACAGGACGGCATGCGCACCACGTTCCCTCATCCGGTGGCGCCGGGCGAGACGATCGATGTGATAGCGCGAGTGCACGCACCGTCGCAGGCGGGAAAATGGTTGTTGGAGTGGGGCATGGTCCGCGAGCAGGTCGCCTGGTATGGCTCGCCCGCGGCCGGCGCGCCGCTGCGTCTCCCGGTCTGGGTCATGCGACGCTGCGGCCTGCTCCAAGTCGGTTTTTTCATCCTCACCGTGGGCGCTGTGATTGCGAGCCGACGCGCGAGTCCGGGCTCACGCTGGCGGATAGCGGTGGAGGCCGGCCCGGTTGTGTGGACTTGGCTGGCGACCCTGCTCGTCACGGTGACCTTCTCAGAGGTGGCCGGAGTGCAACTGTGGCGAGGTGGCGGCGTGATCGCGGCCTCGGCGGCGGCGCTGCTCGCGTTGCCGGTAGCGGTACTGCCCGGCCGGTGGAGGCCGTGGGCGGCCGCGGCCGTTGCGGTTGTCATCACGGTGGTAGGGTTCGCCGACGCGCTCTACCTGCGTTTCTTCGGCGCCGTGGTGCCGCTCGTCGCCATCTCGACGGTGGGCCAGCTAGGCAGGATCGAGGGGAGTATCACCGCGCTGATGCGACCGGCGGACGCATGGCTGTTTCCCGTCGTCGCCGGGGCCGCACTCCTCGTCGGTTTCTGGCCCCGCACCCCGAGGCGTGAGAAGGTCCGCGTGTGGCGCGCGGTGGCGCCCTGCGCCGGGGCCGCGCTTGCCTGCGCGCTTGTCGGGGCGCCTGCCGTGGGTGCGTTGGTTCGAGGCCTCAACGACCCTGCGACCGGCGAACAGCTCTTCTCCAAGACGTTCTTGCTCGGGCAATGGGGTTTCGTCAACGTGCACCTGTTTGACGTGCTCCGCACCTGGCGCGAGTGGGCGGGCCTGGAAGCGCCGGACCCCGCACTGGCGGCGAGGGCGCGAGCGTTCTACGCCCGGCGGGCTGCCGCTGAGGCGGGCGCGGCAGCCGACCATGGCGTGGCGGCGGGCGCGAACCTGATCCTCATTCAGGTGGAGTCATTGCAACAGTGGGTGGTGGGCGCGCGCGTGAAAGGTGTCGAGATAACGCCGTTCCTCAACAGCCTGCCGGCTCGCGCGCTGTATTTTCCCTGGGTGTTCGACCAGACCGGTCAAGGGCGCAGTTCTGACGGCGAGTTTGCCGTGCTCAACTCCCAGCATGCGCTCGACCGCGGCGCGGTGGCGTTCCGTCGCCCGCACAACCACTTCGTTGCGCTGCCTGAAGTGCTCCGTGAGCACGGCTATTCGACGCTCTCGGCGCATCCCTTCGAGAAGGGGTTTTGGAACCGGGGCGCGCTGCATCCGCGCTGGGGGTTCGAGCACATGTTGTTCAAGGATGAACTGGGCCCCGGCGAGACGATCGGCTGGGGGCTCGCGGATGGCGTGTTCTTGTCGCGCATGGCCGAGCAGTTGGCGTTGCGCCGCGCGCCCTACTTTGCGTTTCTCATCACGCTCGGGCTCCACCACCCGTTCGACGCGTTTCCCGATCGTCACAAGGTGCTCGACGTCGGGGACCTGCGCGGGACGCCGCTGGGGAACTACATCCACGCGATGCACTACTTCGATGCCTCGCTCGCCGAGTTCATCGGCGAGCTGCAACATGCCGGCATGCTCGCCAACACGATGGTGGCGCTCTACGGCGATCACGAGGCCGGCCTCTACATCGATGACCACCTGCTCGGCCTCATCGGGCAAAAGAACTGGGAACCATCGGTGCTCGTGAGGCTACAGCGAGTGCCGTTCTTCGTGCTCTTGCCGGGTGAGAAGCTCGTCGGCCAAGTCCAGGTGGTAGGTGGCCAGGTGGACATCGCGCCGACCCTCCTCGCGCTGCTCGGGATCACGCCCCCGCGGGTTTTCATCGGCCATCACCTCGATCCGGCGCACCCCTCGATCGCAGTCCTCAACGATGGTTCCGCGGTTGGGCGGGGACACATGTTCGTGGCGACTGGGCCTGCCATCCCTCCCGACGGCGCGTGCTTCGCCTGGCCGGCGGGAACGCCGCTGCCCCGCGCGGACTGCTGGGAGCTGCGCCGGGAGGGACAGGACGAGCTCGAGGCGTCGCGCTTTGTGGTGGTGCACGATATGGCTCGGCAAATTCTCCAGGCGCAGGCGCATCCCTAGTGCGCCGCCGATAGCAGATTGACTGTGGGGCGGGCGCCCCCGGCCGCGAATCCTGGGCGTTGCGCCGGCCCAGTCCGGGCTGCGCGGCTCTGCAGTGCTCGTCGCGGCCCCGCGTTCGAAGTCTCGTGGGAGCGGCTTCCAGCCGCGACCCGGAGTACGCGTGGGCGCGCCGGACGGCGAACCTCTCGGCGCGTTCCGCTCCGGCCGGAGCTGTCGACTCGGCGGCAGCCGCATGTTACCGTCGCGTTCGTGGACGAGCGTCTCGCACGCCGGCCGGAGGCGATTCGGGCGATGTTCGGGCGAGCGGCGTCGCGTTACGACTTGCTGAATCGTCTGACGTCGTTGCGCCGGGACGTCGGCTGGCGGCGCCGTCTGGTGGCCGCACTCAAGCACGCGCCGGCAGGCGTGGTGCTCGATCTCGCCACTGGCACGGGAGACGTGGCGCTCGCCGTCGGCGGGCGTCGCGTGATCGGCGCCGACTTCTGCTTTGAGATGCTGCTCCTCGCGCGCCGCAAGGCCGCGCGGCGGAGGATCTCGCTCCCGCTCGTGGCCGCGGATGCGCTGGCGCTGCCGTTCGGCGCCGGTGCCATCGCCGCGGTCACGATCGCGTTCGGGGTGCGGAACTTCGTCAACCTCGACGCGGGGATCCGGGAGATCCGGCGGGTACTGGCGCCGGCGGGCGTGCTCGCGATCCTCGAGCTGCACCGGCCGCGGCAGCGCTCGGTCGCGTCGTTCGCCCGGGCGTGGAATCGCTGGGTGACGACGCCGCTCGGGCGCCTCATTTCCGCCGACGAGGACGCGTACGCGTATCTGCCGGCCTCGATCGATACGTTCCCCGACCGGGAGGGGATCGCCGCTCGTCTCACGGCACAGGGCTTCGGGCTGGTGGCGAGCAACGACCTCGCGGGCGGCATCGCGGCGCTCACCGTGGCGCGACGGGAGGAAACCACATGACGGCACGCATCCTCGCAGGGGCGCCCGTGGCGGCGGCGATCCGCGCGCGGGTCGCGGGTGAGGTTCGGGATCTCGCCTCGCGCGGCATCGTCCCGCGGCTCGAAGTGATCCTGGTGGGCGATGATCCCGCCTCGCAGGTGTACGTTGCGTCGAAGGGGAAAGCGAGCGCCGAGGTGGGGATCCGCTCGCAGACGACGCAGTTGCCCGCTGCCACGAGCGGGCCGGAGCTGGCCGCGTTGATCGCCTCGCTCAACGCGGATCCCGACGTGGACGGCATCCTCCTCCAGATGCCGCTGCCGAAGCCGCTCGACGGGCGCACCTTCCTCGACCGCATCGACCCGAGCAAGGACGTCGATGGGTTCCACCCAGTCAACGTTGGTCTGCTGCACCAGGGGCGTCCGGTGTTCGTGCCGTGCACGCCGGCAGGGATCATCGAGATGCTCGACGCGAACGGCATCGCCATCGAAGGGATCCGTGCGGTCGTGCTCGGGCGCTCGGAAATCGTCGGCAAGCCGATGGCCGCTCTGCTTCTGGCCCGCCACGCGACGGTGACCACCTGCCATTCGCGCACTCGGGGGCTCGCCGTCGTTTGCCGGGAAGCCGATCTGCTGATCGCCGCGATCGGCAAGCCGGCGCTGGTGACCGCCGAGTTCGTCAAACCCGACGCGGTGGTGATCGACGTGGGGGTCAACCGAGTCGGGGACGCCTCGCTCGTTGCCAGGCTCTTCCCCAACGACGAAGGGCGATTGGAGCAGGTTGCCAAGCGCGGCTACACGCTGGTGGGCGACGTGGACTTCACGGCGGTGCGCGAGGTGGCAGCGGCGATTACCCCGGTGCCTGGTGGGGTGGGGCCGCTCACCATCGCTGGACTGCTGCAAAGCACCGTGACCGCGGCGAAGCGACGGCGGGGGCTGTAGCCCGCATGTCTCACTGGGCTACGTCGCGAGCGGGCGGAGAGGCCGATGATGATGGGCGCACGCAGGGGCGAGGAGCCGAGTCGTATCTCAACGATACGTCGCAGGCTCCGAGCCCCGAGTGCGCCCGTCAGCGCGGCAAGGGCACGCGGGGGTCGGGAGGGCGGCGTGACGCGGGCGTCGGTGCCCTGGCAACCTCTCGCGGAGGATTGGGTGGGGGCTCAACGGCACACTCAACAGCCGGTCGCCACTGCTCCCGCATCCGCCCGCGCAGCAGGAGGCCGGTGAGATATGCGGGCTAACGTGCTGCGGGTCGGCTTGACCGGTGGGGTGGCGAGCGGCAAGTCCACCGTGGCGCGCTTACTCGGCGAGCGCGGTGCCGCAGTCACCGATGCCGACGTGCTCGTCGAGGAGCTGTACCGTCCGCGGGCCGCCGGTACGGTGGCGGTCGCGGCGCTATTCGGCGCGCGCTCGCTCGATCCCGCCGGCGCGGTGGACCGCAATGCGCTTGGTAGCCTGGTGCTGAACGACGCGGCGGCGCGGCGGCGCCTGGAGGCGGCGATCCATCCGCTCGTTCGCGAACGCATCGGCGCCTGGCTCGACGCCCTCGAGGCGGGCGACCCGGCGCCAGAGGTTGCGGTCGTCGAGGCGGCCTTGCTGGTGGAGAGTGGCGCATACCGCGATTACCACCGCGTTGTGGTGGCGAGCGCACCGTTGGCGGTGCGCCGGCAGCGCGCGCTTTCCGCGGGATGGGCGATCGAGCGATTTGACCAGGTGGCGGCAGCGCAGGTCGACGATGCGGCGCGCGAAGCAGTGGCGGACTACGTCATCCGCAACGACGGCGACTTCGCTGCGCTTGCTGCCGCGGTCGGTGACCTCTGGCCTCGGCTCCTCGCTGCCGCCACGCTCGAACCGAGGAAAAGCTAGTCCGCGAGGTAGCAAGGCAGGCTTTCAGACCATCACGCTTTCAGGAAAGACAGGTCATCAGCAGAGAATGCCGCGAGCGTTGCTGTCCTTGGCTGATGGCCTGTGATCGCTGAATAGCTGACTAGTACACCCACCCGCAAATGCGATGGCATTCGAACGCCGCTGCATCCGCGCCCACGGCGTTGCGCTCCCTGCGGCGTATTGCCGATACGCCTCGGTCGCGCGCCTTGTGGCCGCGGCCCATCGGCATTCTCTGTGCGTCACCGTATTTGCGTGCGGGTGTACTAGCGGTTTTCGAGCTCGCGGCGCAAGGCGGCAAAGGCGAGACCGCGGTGGGAGCGGGCGTTCTTCTCCGCGGCGGTCATCTCGGCAAAGGTGCGCCCGTCGCCCCAGTCGGGGGCGAAGACGACGTCCCAACCGAAGCCGTTTGCACCCCGCGGCGCGGCGGCGATCGAACCCTCGACCACGCCCATGCCGATCCACTCGCGCTCGCGGTCGCGCACCAACGCCACGCAGCGGGCCGTGGCCCGTCGGTCGGAGAAGCCATCCAGCAAGCGCGGGATGGCGGCTACGCCCGCGCTCGCGAGCAGCCAGCGGATGAAGGGGCCGGGGAACCCGCCGAGCGCCGCGAGCTCGAGCGCGGTGTCCTCCACGAGAACGGGATGACCGAGACGTGCTGCGGCCATCCCTGCCTTGGCGCGCGCCACCGCGATCACGTCGAGGCTTTGCGGCTCCTCGAGGTCGAGCTTTTCGCGCCGCAACGGGATACCAAGGATCGCCTCGGCCTCGCGGTGCTTGTCGTCGCTGGAGGTGACGAAAATTATCCGCTCCAGCACCGTCACTCTCCGGGGCCGGAGATCTCTTCGGTGAGCAGGCGGAACACCGGCAGCTTGCCTTGCAGACCGCGCAACTGCACGTTGCCGAGGTGCTCGGTGGGGAACAAGTGCGCGACCGCCCGTTGCGTGGCCGCGCCGAGCACGATTTGCTCGGGCTGCGCGACCGCTTCCTCGAGGCGCGCGGCGACGTTGACGGTGTTGCCCAGGACGGTGTAATCCACCCGGTTGGCGGAGCCGAACTCCCCGACCACCACCACTCCCGAGTTGACCGCCATTCGCACCTTGACCTCCTCCAGGCCGGCGAGCTGCCGGTCGTGGTTCCAGCGCTTGAGGCGGCGGCGCAGCGCGAGGGCCGCGAGCGTCGCGCGCTCCGCATGGTCGGGCTGCTCGAGCGGTGCGCCGAAGAACGCCATCGCCGCGTCGCCGATGAACTTGTCGAGCGTGCCGCCGTACTCGAACACCGAGTCCGACGCGAGCGTGAAGAACTGATTCAAGAAGTGCGCCACCTCGGGTGGCTCCATCGTCTCGCAGCGCGCGGTGAACCCGACGATGTCGGCAAACAACACCGAGATCTCGCGCGTCTCGGTGCGCTCGGTCTCGCCGGGATTGCGATGGAGGCCGACGATCGCCTCCACCACGGCGGGGGAGTGGTAGCGTTCGAGACGCTCACGCACGCGCTTCTCCTCGCGGATATTGTCGTTGAGGCGCGCGCGGTCGATCGCGACCGCGGCGGAGTTGGCGAGGGCGGTGAGCAGATCGAGGTTCTCGGCGGTGAAGCAGTCCTTGGCCAACGGCGTGTCGACGAACAGCACGCCGATGACGCTGTCCCGGTGCCACAGCGGCGCGCACATCGCCGAGCGGATCTGGTGCAAACGCACGCTCATCCCGGCGGAGAAACGCTCGTCGGCCTGCGCGTCGGAGGTCAGCACGGCCACCTTCTGGCGGCTGACGAGGTCGAGAATGGTCTGCGAGACCGGCGCTTCCTCGAGCTGCGCGCCGCCCCGCGAGCGCGCGATGCGCAGGACGGCCTGCCCCTCGGGGGAGAAGAGCAAGATGTAGGCTCGCTCGGCGGAGAGCTGGTCGAATACCGCCTCCATGACCTTCTCGAGCACAGGCTCGAGCTCCTCGACCTCGAGGAGCGTCCTCGCCACCTGCGCGAGTGACTCGAGGACGCGCTCACGTGCCGACGCAGCGGTGCTCGTCGGCGCAGGCTTGGCCGCCTCGCGTTCGAGGTGGAAATCCTCGCGGAACTCCTCGATCGGTCGCAGGAACGTCGACGAGGTGATCGGTGACGCATGCGCCGACACGCTGCTGGAGAAGGCGACAGAGAAGTTGCCGACCTGGATTTCGTCGCCGTCGGCGAGCAGCGCGTCGGTCACGTAGCGTCCGTTGACCTTGACCCCGTTGGTCGAGCCCAGATCTACCACCCACCACATTTCGCCGCGTTGTTCGAGACGAGCGTGGTGGCGGGACACCGAGAAATCCTTCAGCACGACCTGGTTGTCGGAGGCCCGACCAATCCCAGCCGGCGAGACCTCGAGCTGCAGGCAATGCGCCGTGTCACTCTCAATCCACCGCAATTCTGGCATGCCGCCATTTTACTCCTCGACGCGCGCAGGGGAGGAATGTGCGTCAAGGCGGTGCGCTCGACCGGCGGGTGCGCAGCGATGCAGAACGGGAGCTTGCCGGGGCTCGCGCACTCGCCCTGGTTCGAGGGCGGCACTCACAACACCGTGGGGTAAGATTCACGGTGCGCCGGCGTGAACGTTTCTTTAGGCGTGATGTGAGATCTGGGCATGTCCGAACAGGGAGGGCCGCGGTGGCACGAGGCGTCGCGAATGGTTGCCCAAAGTGGCTAGGGCGTCCGGGAGTCCAGCTTCTCATCGCAGGCGGGGGCGCCTGCGCCACAGCAATCCATTCCTGTGGGGCGGGCGCCCCGCCCGCCTGCTTGGGATGGCGTAACAAAGCTGTGGGGGCAGGGGTCCGCCCGCCTGCCCGGAAGACCTCAACCAGGCTGTGGGACCGGCGCCTCGCCGGCCCACTCGGCGGGGTGACGCTCGCGCTCGCTGCGTTGGCGGTCTCCTGCGCCCGCGGTGTGCCCACGCATCCCGGCGCGCCCGTGGTCCTGATCTCGATCGACACCATGCGCGCCGACCGTCTTCCCGCGTACGGCTACGCGAAGGTCCGCACCCCGAACCTCGATCGCCTCCTGCCCGAGGCGTGGTTTTACGAAAACGCCTTCACCCCGTGTCCAATGACGTTGCCCGCACACACCACGATGCTCACCGGGCAGCTTCCCCCCGAGCACGGCGTGCGCAACAACGCGGGTTTCGTCTTCGACGGGCACGCCCATGCCAACCTTCCCGGCCTTCTCAAACAGCAGGGGTACGCCACCGGCGCCGCGGTCTCCTCGTACGTGCTGCGCTACGAGACCGGCCTCGGCGTGCTGTTCGACTACTACGAAGACTCCGTCGAGACGGCCCCAGGGGTCGAGTCGGTGCACTACCGGCGAGCGGGGGACAAGACGGAGGCGTTCGCCAAGGACTGGATTGCGAAGCACGCCAACGAGCCGTTCTTCTTCTTCTTTCACATTTATGAACCGCACTTGCCCTACGATCCGCCCGAGCCGTTCCGCAGCGCATACGGCGTGACCTACGACGCCATGGTTGCCACCGCCGATTCGATCATCGGGACGTTTCTCGAAGACCTCAAACGCCTCGGCGTCTACGACCGAGCGCTCATCATCGTGACGGGTGACCACGGCGAGGGGCTCGGCGACCACGGCGAGGAGCAGCACTCAATCCTGCTCTACCGTGAGGTCCTACATGTACCGCTGATGGTCAAGCTGCCGGGCTCGTTCGGGGGCGGGACGCGCACCGCCGCGCCGGTCCAGCTCTCCGACATCGTGCCGACGATCACTGCCGTGCTCGGGATCGCGACGCCAAAGGAAGCGACAGGCGCCTCGCTGCTTGCCGTTGCCGCGGGGCGCGAGAAGCCGCGCGTGATCTACGGCGAGACGCTGTTCCCGCGCCTCAACCTGGGCTGGAGCGATCTTCATTGCGCGCTCGATGCGCGCTTCCATTACATCTCCGGACCGCGCCCCGAACTCTACGACATGGTGGCCGACCCGGCGGAGAGGCATGACCTGGCCAAAACCGACGCACCCGATTCGGCCCGCCTCGCGGCGGCGCTGCGGCGCTTCCCGCGGGGGAGCGATCGCCCGGCGGCGGTGGACGAGGAAACCCTCAAACGGCTCGCCGCGCTCGGCTACATCGGCGGCGTGCGGCAGCGCGACACCTCGGCACCTCTCCCCAACCCGGTAGACAATCTCCAGTACCTGCAGCGGATGCAGGTGGGGTGGCGGCTGGCCGCGGACAAGCAGTACCTGCCCGCGATCGAGACGCTGCGCTCGGTGGTCAAGGATAACCCTGGGATGTCCGATGTCTGGATCAAGCTCGGAGAGCTGCTCACCGACGTCGGGCGCGAAGAGGAAGCTGCCGCTGCGTATCGTCAGGCGCTGGACCGCTCGCCGGTGTTTCTTCCCGACATCGTCGTGGCATGGGGGTTTGTCGAGCTAGGACTCAACAAGTTGGACGAGGCGGAGTCCGCAGGCAAACGCACCGTCAACGACGTCCCCACCAAGGCGCACGAACTGCTTGCGCGGGTCGCTCTGGCGCGCAAGGACCTCGCAACCGCCGAGCAAGAGGCACAGGCCGCCGCCGGTGCGCGCAACCCGCAACCGACCGCGGTTCTCGTCATGGCGGAGGTGAAGATTCGCGAGGAGAAGCCGGCGGAGGCACTCCAGGTGGTGGAGCGCGCCGAGAGCTACGCGCGAGTGTTGCGTCTCTCCTCCGTTTACGACCTCGAGTTCCTCCGTGGCGACGCCCTCGCGCGCCTCAACCGGGTGAGCGAGGCGGAGGCCGCGTTCCGTCGCGAGATCGCGGCGTTCCCCAGGCACCTTCAGGCGTATGCCTACCTTGCCGTGATGCGCTTCGTGCAGGGTGACCGCGCGCGGGTGGACCAGTTGATGGACGAGATGGCGCGCGTCAACCCATCGCCGCGTGCGTATGCCCTCGCCGCATCCACGTACCAGTCGCTCGGTGAGACCGCGAAGGCGGCCGCTTGGCGCCTGCGCCACTGAAATTCATTGTTGTGGGGCGGGCGGCCCCGCCCGCCTGCTGGGCAGGGCTGCACAAATCCGTGGGGGGGCGCCCCGCCCGCCTGTCCTTCTTTTCATCGCGGGAGAGGGCGCCTGCGCCACAAAGCAAAGGAAAAGCCCCGGTCGCGAGACCGGGGCTTTGGACTGCGGTCGAAAAGCGGTTAGAAGCGGACGCCGAAGGAAACGCTGAAGGTGCGCGGCTGCTGGAAGTCGCCCAGGAAGCCGTTCGCTGGGATCGCCGGGGTCGCCGGCTGGCCGAAGGTCGGGGCGTACTGGTAGTTGGCGTGCATCGCCGAGCACTGCGCGGCGGTGTCGCCGGTCGGGCACTGGATCGGCGTGTCGGTGAAGGGGTTGAACGCCGAGAGCCCCTTGCCGGAAGTCCGCGAGGTATAAACGCTGGAGTTGACGTTGATCACGCCCTTCTCGTTGAACGCGTTGATCACGCGCGGCTCGAGGAAGAACTGGAGGTCGGTGCCGAAGCTCGGCAGGACGAACGCGTAGTTGAGGGACAGGTCCGTGCGGCTGATGTTGTCAAAGCGCAACGCGCCGCGTGGGGTGAAGTAGTAGTTGACGCTTGAAGGCGGCGAGAGGTAGCCCGGGTTCACTCCGCCGTTGACGTACGGGCGAATGGAAATCGCGCCTACCGCCTGGTACGGGGTACCGGAAGCGTAGCTCTCCATCAAGCTGACCGACAGCCGGTTGTGCTTGGAATTGAAGAGGTCGTAGACGCCGAAGACGCGGACGCGATGGCGCTGGTCGGCCTGCAGATAGCCATCGGGGTTGTTCTGCGCGAACGCCTTGTACTCCGGGTACTGGAGGATGGCAGCCGCGCCGGGGCCCGAGCCGCCGGTCTCGCCGGCGAAGTTGCCCTTGAGGGTCGACCAGGTATAGTTGCCGCCGAGGTTGAAAACGTCGGAGAGGCGGTACTCGGCGGAGACGTGGACGCCGTTGTACTCGCGCTTGAGCGAGTTGGTGTTCTCGAGGTAGGTCATGTCGTAGACGTTGCCGTACGGATCCGGCTGCGACGAGCCGGTGGTGAGGTTGGTAACGTTCGCGTAGAAGTCCTTGTACTTGCGGTTGACGTAGTCGAGGCGCACCTCGCCCTTGGTGCCGAGCCTGGTGCTGCCACCGATCGAGTACTCGTCGACGTTGGGCGACTTGAGCGATCCGAGGACCGCCTTGTTGTAGCCAGGGACGGACGCGAACACGAGCAGCGCGTTCTGTTCCGCCTGGGTCAGGCCGCGGAACCACGTCAACACTGCAAGGGCCGTCTGCTGTGCCGTCAGGCACCCCGTGGCAGCGGCATTGGCCGGGTCGCAGTTGGTGTTGATATCCGGCCCGGTGTACAGGTAGGTGAGGGAGGCCGGTGTGCCAGCGGCGGAAACGTCGGCGACGCTGTTCGCGAGCCCGGCGACGTACTTCGCATAGCTCGCCTGGAACTGCCACTTGCCGTCGCCGATCGGGTCGTACGTCACGCCGAGGCGCGGGCTGACGGCGGAGTCGTTGGCGACGACAGCGCCAGCGCCGTTCTCACCGTGGTTCTTGTCGTAGCGGATGCCGATGTTGAAGGCGAGGTTGTTGTTGAGGCGCCACTTGTCGTTGACGAAGATGGAGTCGGTACGGAAGTCGTTGCCCGGGCTGATGTCGGCGATCGGGTTGAAGAAAACGTACGACGAGCCGGAGTTGCCGATGAACACCGGGTACGGCGAGCCGTTCGGGTCGAGCCACGGCGCGCCACCAGTGGGCGCCCCAAGGCCGGGCACGTAGCCGATCTCACCGTCGGCATCGAGGCTGTAACCCGAGCCGGACTGGTAGTTGTTCGAGAGGCGCTTGTCGTCGAACCGGTCGAAGCCGACGACGACGTCGTGCGAGCCGAGGCCCTGGCTGGAGAGGAACCACGATGCCTTGGCGAGGTAGTCCTGGTTGTCGCGGTGCTCGGTCGAGTTGGGGCACACCGCGCAGAAGATCGGCGAGTTGTACGCTTCGCCGTTGGCGAAGTTGTTGAAGTCGAAGATCACGGTGCCCTTCGAGAGGTCGGTGTACGCGCTGCCCGAGTTCTCGAAGAGGAAGGTCTTCTTCGAGTACTGGCCCTCAACGAAGAAGTTGTCCGTCAGGACGCCGGTGTAGTTTGCGGCTCTCAGGTCGCGTGGCAACTGGCGGTCGTACACGCTGGCCTTGTCCATGGCGCTGTAACCCGAGACGAGGAACCAGTAGCCGCCTTGAACGTTGTCCACCTTCAGGTAGGAACCGATGATGCGGTGGTTGGGCGTGATGGCGAGCGTGAGCTTGCCCTCGTACCGCTTCTCATCGAGAGACGTGGGAACCTGGATATTGGTGATGTCGAGTTGCCCCGACGCGCTGCTCGAGACCTTACGGCCCGCGGCGAAGAACCACAGGTGGTCCTTGATGATGAAGCCGCCGAGGGTGGCCTCGTACTGGTTGTTGACCGAGTCGTTGCGCACCGAGGTTTGCAGCGGCGACACCGCGGTCCACTTGTCGTTGGATAGCGTGTCGCGCACCGAGGCGTGGAAGTCGTTGCCGCCGGACTTGGTCAGCGCGTTGACGATACCGCCGGTGAACCGGCCATACTCCGCCGACACGTTCGAGGTCTCGGTGGTGGTTTCCTGGATGGCGTCCTCGATGAAGAGGTTGGTCGCGGTGCCACGGACGTTGTCCATGACCGCCACACCATTGACCATGAACTGGTTCTCATACGACGGGGCACCGGAGATGATGAGGGCGCCTTGCGCGCCGGGGTTGGAGACAACGCCGGCGGTGAGCAGCGCGATGTTGGTCATGTCCTTGGGTACGGGGAGCTTATAGACCAACTCGTGCTCCATCGACGTCGCGGCGGTGCCCTGGGTCTGGATCGTCTCGTAGGCGCCGGTGACCGTCACCTCTTCGGCGGCTTTCGCCTGAGGCATCGTGGCGTCGAGCTTTTGCGTCTGCGCCGCGTTGATCTTGATGGTCGTGTCGATGGTCTGGAAGCCTTGCAGCTCGAACTTGACGTGATAGTCGCCTGGCGGCAAGAACGCGAAGATGTAGTCGCCGCTCACGTTGGTGACCGAGGTGCGGGCGCCTTGCATGGCGGGCGACGTGGTCGTCACGGTGACGCCGGGAAGTGCCTCTTTGCCGTCCGACACGTGGCCCGACATGGTGCCGGTCGGGTTCTGCGCGAACGCGGGCAAAGAGATGAGCGCGGCAAATAAAGCCAGAATCACGAAACGCTTCATCCTGTCCTCCTTGGGTTCCAAGAGTTTGCAGCTTGTACGGCCGTGTTGATATAGCCTGCCTCTACCTCGACGAGCAATGGTTGGCTGGATGGTTCCCTCCTTTCTCGATTGGAACGTCGAGCCGGATTGATTGAATTCGACTCGACGGACGTATACTCTCGCACACACTGTTTGACATTGCAACCGCTGTGCCCGGATCAGAGCCTGTCGCTTGGGGCTCCAGGCCGGGTACTGTTCGGCTGATTGGATGTTCCGTCCGGATTCACGAATTGGCGGTGCGTGAACTTGCGCCGGGCTCGAGCTAAGGGGCGGTGGCGGTGCAATCGCCGCCCTCGGAGAGCGCCGCATAGAGAGCCGCCTCCGCTTCCTGGAGCAGCTCTTCGGCCGCGAGGTGACGTCCAGGCCGATACTGCGCCACGCCTGCGGTCGTGCGAACGTGGCTGACACCGCCCACGTGCTCGGCCACCGATCGCCGCAGCCGCTCGAGGATGGACATCGCGGCGCGCTCCTCGGTGTCCGCGAGCAGGAGGATGAACGTGTCCGGATCGTAACGAGCGAGCAGATCGATCTGCCGCAGTGCCTTGCGCATGTGCATCACGGCGGAGGCCGCAGGCCGCTCTCGATCTCCCTCGGCCTCGGACACGCCAATGCGGAGCAACGCGACGGCCACCGACGGGGCGCCGCCGCGCCAGCGTTGCATCTCGCTGTTGAGGCGGTCAACGAACCGATCGCGGGACATCAGCCCGGTAGCGGGGTCGAGAGGCTCGCCCCATCGCCGCTCGACCCACGAGAAGGCAAGCGCATTCGAGAAGCTGAGGGCAAACGGCACCAGCCCGATTGGGGTGAGCATTTCCCCGACGAGAAAGCGAAAACGCGGGAGCAAACCGAGGTCGCAAAGGATGTCGACGAAAGCAAGGAGGGAAAGCACACTGGAAGACACCAGCAATGCGGTGCCCCACGGGCGTCTGCGGCGCAGCACCGTGAGCCCGAGGCGCAAGGTCATGGCAATTGCCAGCAGTATGGTGGCCTCGGCGGCGAAGATCCACAGGTAAAGATCGGCCTCGTCCCGCCAGACCAGGGCAAAGACCGCGCCGAGCGCGAGGAGGGTCTCGGCGCCGAACAGCGCCACCGGTTGCCGGCGCCGCGCCAGGCGGAACGGTACGGCAGGAAAGAGCGCCACCGCAAGCAGCAGCGACGTGACGTTGATGCGGAAGGTGGCCGAGTGGCCGAGCAGCATGCTGGGGCCCCAGTGGGTGAAGGTGAGGAACATCAAGGCGACCGCGGCGAGAAAACCGGCGAAGCCGAGGTGCTCGAGCGCATCCCGCTGCGCGAAGAAGAGGACGAGCTGAAACGTCGCCAGGGTGAGAAGGAGGGTCGCCAGGCAGTACGCGCCCACGTCCCGGAGTACCTCGCGACCCAAGATGGCCTGATAAGCGTCGATCTGGGGACTTGGTCCCAGGAGGCCGCCGAAGCGTGAGTCGTTGTAGACGTGGATCGCCAGCTCGTTGTACTGGCCGAAACGCAGCGTCTCCCGCGGGACGAGGTAGAACCGGCGGGCGAGCGTGGCCTTGTCGTACTGGGGCGGGAACGAGCCGGTGGCGCCGACCTTGCGACCGTTGAGGAAGACCTCGTCGACGTCGCCAATCCGACCGAGGTCGAGACCGAAATCCGCTCCCTCGAGCTCGGAGGAGATGAACAGCGACTCGCGGTACCACGCATGGCCGTCGTAGCCGGGCCATCCCTGTTTCTCCCAGGAGCCCGGCACGTGAATTCGCTGCCAGTTGCGGACCTCGCGAAAAGGGCTGGCGAAAGCCGGGTCGTGGCCAACGCGGAAAAGCCACTCGCCGGCGAGCGACGCCGGCAGCCGGTTGACGATGATGGGCGGCGGCACCTGAGCACGCGCCGCACTGGCCAGCATCAGCGTGACCAACGTTGCAGCGGCGGCGACCCAGCGCGGATGGGCGGGGATCACCAGCCACCTCCGCAGGGCACTGCGACGGCGCCAGGGAATTCGCCGGCGAGCGAGCGGGCCAGCGCCTCGGCGTTTGGCTTGCCACCGATTCCGGTTGCACGCACGCGGGTCAGTCCTCCGCTCGCCGGGGCGAGGCGTACGGCCAGGCCCTTGCCCTCGAGGTTGAGGTGCGCGCGGTCGACGTTTTCCTCGTGCGCGAAGGCGCCGATCTGAACCTCCCAGCACGGTTCATCCGGCATGCCGTCACCGAGCTTCGCGACCTCGAGACGGACGGGAATGACGCCGGGACCGATGGCGTCCAGCCGTTCAGCGGCGGCACGCGAGAGATCGAGGATCCTGCCGGCCACGAACGGCCCACGATCGTTCACGAGCACCTCGGCGTCGCGTCCGTTGGCGAGGTTGTGCACCTGCACCCGGGTGCCGAACGGAAGCGTGCGGTGCGCCGCGGTCATCGCCCACATGTCGTAGCGCGGGCCGGAGGCGGTAGGGCGTCCATGGTAGGGCTCGCCGTACCACGACGCGAGGCCCTCCTCGGTATACCCCGTTTGGGCGGTTGGTGGCACGGACGTCCGGGTTAGGACTCGAGGCGTAGGCTTCGCGGTGGCGCAGGCAAGCGCCAAGGTCGGGGGAACGAGCACCGCCACGCGGGCGATCGTCCACATCCAGCACACTGGATTGCGATAGCCGAGCCTCCACCGGCGCACGCAGGGTTCGGACCAGCCTGCGCGTGAAGGCGACAGGGGTCGCGCCACATATCCTTCCTGTGGGGCGGGCGCCTCGCCCGCCTCGGGTCTCCCATTCAGTGCAGGCGTGGGCGCCTGCGCCACGGCGTTCGTCCTTGCGGGGCGAGCGAGGCGCCCGCCCCCCTCCTCGGTGTGCAGCGGCGCGGGGGGACGAGCGCTCACACCTGGGGCTCCTCGTCGATGGAGCCCACGCTGTGCGCTGCCAGCCAGGGATCCACCCTGGTGGCGAGAAAGGCGTCCACCTGCTCGGGTGCGCGGCCGACGAAGCGCCGCGCGTCAAGCAGGCCGGCAAGCGCTTGCGCATCGAGTCCGAACGCGCCTTCGCTTCCCACCATGGTCAGCAACGGATTGGCTTCGCCGTTTTCCTTGACCCGTCGCGAGGCCTCGCGCGCGAGCGTTCGCAGCTTCTCATGCAGCGCCTGGCGGTCGCCGCCCCGGGCAGCGGCGGCGAGCAGGATCTCCTCGGTGGCGATGAACGGGAGCTCCTCGTCGAGGTTGCGCCGGATCATCGCGGGATGCACCACGAGGCCGGCGGCAACCGCACGCCACAGGAGCAGCACGGCGTCCGCGGCGAGGAACGCCTCGGGGAGCACGAGCCGCCGGTTGGCGGAGTCGTCGAGCGTGCGTTCCAGCCACTGCGAGGCGTCGGTCCACGCGGCATTGGCCTCAAGCGAGATGAGGTAACGAGCGAGGCCGCAGATCCGCTCCGAACGCATCGGGTTCTGCTTATAGGGCATCGCCGACGAGCCAACCTGCGCCTGGCCAAACGGCTCGTCCAGCTCCTTCAGGCGCGCGAGCAGCCGCACGTCGGTGGCGAACTTGTGCGCCGCCTGTGCGAGGCCGGAGAGGCAGGCGAGCAGGTAGAACTCCGGCTTGCGCGGCGAGGTCTGGCCGGTGACCGGATACGTGCCGGGAAAATCGAACGCCGCGGCGAGACGGCGCTCGAGCTCGTCCACCTTCTCGCCGCTCCCGAGCAACTGGAGGAAGGAGGCTTGCGTGCCGGTGGTTCCCTTGGCGCCGCGCAGCAGCAAGCGGTCTCGCTCGAAGCTGAGACGCTCGAGATCGAGGAGGAGGTCGTAGAGCCAAAGGCAGGCGCGCTTGCCCACGGTGGTGGGCTGCGCCGGCTGGAAGTGGGTGTGCCCGAGACAGGGGAGATCGCGGTGCGTGCGGGCGAACGCTGCGAGCGCCGCGACCACGCGCGCGGCCCGTTCGGTAAGAAGATCGACCGCTTGTCGAAGGATGATGAGATCGGCGTTGTCCGTCACGTAGCAAGAGGTCGCGCCGAGGTGGAGGAATGGGCCGGCCGCCGGCGCCACCTCGGCGAGGGCACGGATATGCGCCATCACGTCGTGACGGGTCTCGCGCTCGATCGTGGCGGCGCGGGAAAGCTCCGCCTCGGTGGGATCGAGGTGCGCCTCGAGCTCGCGCAGCGCTTCGGGCGGGATCGTCATGCCAAGCTCGCGCTCGGCGCGCATGAGCTCCAGCCAGAGTCGGCGCCAGAGGTGGAACCTGATGGCAGGTGAGAAAAGGCGACGCATCGCGCGAGAGGCGTAGCGTCCGGTCAGGGGGTGGACGAACTCGTACACGGCACCATTGTGCCACGCCGACGGCCGCGATGCGGAGCCAGATAGGGACAGGCAGGGTCAACGGCTCGACCCGTCCTAGGCGCGATTCCTGCGGCGAGGGGCGCGGTCAGGCCGTCGTTGAGACGCCGCATGAGCTTGAACGTGCGAACTTGACAAAGTTGGCTTACACTACGCCGCAGTGCGTTTCCTGAGATCGTTGCGAAGCCGCATCCAGGCGATGGCGATTGCAATGGCGTTCGTGCTCGCGGCGGTTGTCCTTGCCGCCACCGACCTGCTGCGTGTGGAAGAGTCACGGCGTAGCTTCTCGCGTTCCGTCACGTCGCTCGCCGGTTTGGTCTCGGAACGTTTGCGGCCCGCTCTGGCGGCGGCAGACATCGACGCCGTGCGTGCCGCCAGCCGGAGCGAGCGCGAGGCCGGAGATCTCGCCGCGCTCGTGGTCCTGGGTGCCGATCGGCGCGTGGTCCTGGCCGAGCCATCCGGTGTCGAGAGGCACGCCGAGCTGGCGATGTGGCCGACCGCCGCGAACGCCGAGGCATCGCTGCTGCTGGGCGACGTTCCCGTGCAAGCCTGGTTCCGTTCCGTCACTGACGGCGGCCGGACCGTGGGTGGGTTCTGGCTGGCCGCCGATCGCCGGCCGGTGCTTCAAGCCGTTCACCGTCTGCGCGTGATGGCCTTGCTCATTGCGCTTGGAGCCGTGGGCGCCTGCGTGGTGCTCGCGACGATGGCGGCCGAGAGCCTCGTGCGCCCCCTCGACGAGCTCGGTAAGACGGTGGCGCTGCTCGGCCGCGGCGAGCTGCAAATGCGCCACCTCGAACGCGGCCCCGACGAGATCCGCCGCCTCGCGAGACGGGTCAACCGGATGGCCGAGCAGCTCCAGGCCTCGCGCGAGGGCCTTTCCAGTCTCGCCCTCGAGCTGGACGCGCAGGTGCGGGCGCGCACCTTCGAGCTGGCGGAGGCGAACCGGAACCTCACTGAGCTTGCGCACACGGATCTGCTTACCGGGTTGACCAACCGCCGCGGGCTCGAGATCGAGCTGGAACGCTACCTCGCCCTGTGCACGCGCTCTGCCCATCCGCTCGCGGTGATCATGATGGACCTCGACCGCTTCAAGAACTACAACGACACATGCGGCCATCTTGCCGGCGATGTGGTACTGCGTGCCGTCGGCAAGGTGCTGCGTGGCCAGGCGCGCGCCTCGGACGTGGTCGCGCGCTGGGGTGGCGACGAGTTCTGCATCCTGGTACCCGCCCCCGACATCGCTGGTGGGATCGCCGCCGCCCAGCGCTACGTGATCGCGGTGCTCGATGCGATGCAAGAGCTGCCGCACCCCGGGGAGGCCATCGAGCTGGGCGTGAGCGCCGGGGTTGCCTGCTACCCCAACGATGGAGCGGACGCACTCACCCTCATCGCACGGGCGGACGACGCGCTCTACCACGTCAAGGCGACGGGAGGATCGGGAGTGTTGCGTCTCGACACCGGGGTCGTGGTGCCTCCCGAGGAAGCTGAGGAAGCTGAGGACGCAGGGTAGCGACGGTCTTTCGCCATTTGACTTCCACCTGCGGGATCACGACAATCACACCCCTCCAAGCGGGCATTCCCCGCGTTGGCCGGAGGCAACGTGACAGGGTCAAAGGAAGCACGGCGACCGGTGGCGGTGATCGCCTTCGGCGGCAATGCCCTGCTCCGCCCCCAGGACCACGGCACGCAGGAGGAGCAATTCACCCTCGCGTGGAAGGCGACGCGCTGGCTGGTCGAGATCATCCACCGCGGCTACGAGCTGGTGATCGTGCACGGCAACGGCCCGCAGGTCGGCAACATCATGATCCAGGTCGAGGAGGCGATCACCAAGATTCCGCCGCAGAGCCTCGAGGTGTGCGTCGCGCAGACTGAGGGATCGATGGGGTTCATGCTGCAGAACCAGTTGCGCAACCGCCTCAACGAGGAGCAGCTCCCCAAGGAGGTCCTGACCGTGCTGTCGGAGGTCGAGGTGGCGCGCGACGACGCCGCATTCGAAAATCCGACCAAGCCGGTGGGTCCTTACTTCACCGCCTACCGCGCCAACCTCCTCATGCAGGAGCAGGGGTGGCAGATGGTCGAGGACGCGGGGCGCGGCTGGCGCAAGGTGGTGCCTTCGCCGCGTCCCACCCGCGTGCTCGACGTGAGCGCGGTGAGGCGGCTGGTGCAGGGCGGCGCCGTAGTGGTGGCTGCAGGGGGCGGCGGCATCCCGGTGTACCAGGACGTCGGCGGCTACTTCCGCGGCGTCGAGGCGGTGATCGACAAGGACTACACGGCCTCGCTGCTCGCCCAGGAGCTAGAGGCGGATCTCTTCATCGTTCTCACGCAGGTGCCGCAAGTGGCGGAGAACTTCGGCCGCCCCAACCAGCGTTGGCTGGCCGAGATCACGGCCGCCAAGGCAAAGGAAATGCTCGAGCAGCACCAGTTTCCGCCCGGCTCGATGGGTCCCAAGATCCGCGCCGCGATCGCCTTCGTGGAGTTCAGTGGCAAGGAAGTGCTCATCACTGATGCTGAGCATCTCAAGGACGCGTTGGCGCGCAAGTCCGGCACGTACATCGTCGCCGACCGGAAGGAGGGATGACGCCATGTTCCGCAGCCCCTGGCAAAGCCACAAGGACCTGATCTCGATCCATGACCTCACCGCAGACGAGGTGGAGGCGCTGTTCCAACTCTCGGCCAACGTCAAGGCGCGCGCGGATCGCTACCGCACGGCGCTGCACGGCCAGACGCTCGCGATGATCTTCGAGAAGTCCTCGACGCGCACCCGGGTCTCGTTCGAGACCGGGATGTACCAGTTGGGCGGCCTCGCCACCTTCCTGTCCAGCCGCGACATCCAGATCGGGCGCGGCGAGACGATCTCCGACACCGCCAAGGTGCTCTCGCGCTACGTCAACGGAATCATGGCGCGGACGTTCGCGCACGAGACGGTCACGGAGCTGGCCAAACACGCCACCATCCCGGTCATCAACGGTCTCACGGACCTGCTCCATCCGTGCCAGGCGCTCACGGATTACTTCACGGCGCGCGAGAGGTTCGGCAACACCAAGGGGCTCACCCTCGCGTACATCGGCGACGGCAACAACATGTGCCACTCGCTCATGTTCGGCGGCCCCAAGGCCGGCATGCACGTGCGGGTCGCGTGTCCCGAGGCGTACCGACCCAAGGCCGAGATCGTGGCGCTGGCCAAGCAGGACGCCGCCGCCGCCGGCACCACGATCGAGATTCACACGAAGCCGGAGGACGCGGTGCGTGGCGCACACGTGATCTACACCGACGTGTTTGCCTCGATGGGGCAGGAAGCGGAGGCGAAGCTGCGGCTCGCCGCGTTCCAGGGGTACCAGGTAACGCCGGCGCTGATGGAGACCGCGGACAAGGAAGCGATCTTCATGCACTGCCTACCCTGCCACCGTGGCGAGGAGGTTCACGCCGACGTCGCCGACGGCCGCTGGTCGGTGATCTTCGACGAGGCCGAGAACCGCCTCCACGTGCAAAAGGCGATCATGCTCATGCTCATGATGCACAGGTGAAGGCCCTAGACGTCGCCCACGCCAATATTTCCGCGCCAGCCGCCGTTCGTCATTCCCGCGCAAGCGGGAATCCATGTCACTGCGAGGCCTTGTCGGGGGCTGAAGCAGTCTTATCCAACGCGAAGATCGCCCCGCCCGCCGTCCCTTGTGCTCGAGACGGCCTCGCGATGACATTCGGGGGGAGCTGTCATTGCAAGGAGTCAGGCGTAGCCTGACGACGAAGCAATCCCCGCGCTACGATGGGTTCCGTGATGCGCGATCAGCCAGCGGCCGTCTACATTATGTGCAACAAGACCAACCACGTGCTCTACACCGGCGTGACATCGGATCTCCCCATCCGGGTCGATAAGCACCGGCTCAAGCTCGATCCTCTTGCGTTCACGGCGCGCTACAACGTTACCAAGCTGGTGTACTTCGAGTTGACGGAGAACATCGCCGCCGCAATCGAACGCGAGAAGCAGATCAAGGCCGGGAGCCGGGCGAAGAAGGTCGCCCTGATCGAGGCGATCAACCCGGAATAGTGCGACCTGGCAGCGGATTGGTAGCGCGGGGATTGCTTCGGTCCGTCTCGCTCCGCTCGGCGGGCCTCGCAATGACAGTGAGAACCAAACGCGTGAACGAGAAGTAGGATGGCGCTTACAACTCGAACGGTTCGCGATCCTCTGCCGTTGGTAATGACACAACGCCCGGCGAGGCGGGCCAGTATGAAGCAAGCCTTCCCGGGTGATTGAGCGCCGGTGGTTTGAGTTCTTCGTGAGCGCACTGCACGCGGCGACGACGCCGTCGTAGCCCAACCACCCCAGCGCGCTAGTTCGCGAGGGGGAAGAGCGCCATCGCCAGCACGTTGACCAGCCGGTGAAGCAAGAGCAGGGGGACGAGCCCGAGCGGGGTGAAATGACCGAACGCGAGGGCGAGGTATGGGCCTGGCTGAGAGAAAAGGATCGCCCCCGCGCGGGCGGGGGCGAGAGACTTCGACAGCAAGTGAGTGAGCAGCCTGGAGATTACGTGTGGTTGATCACCCACCAGCTCGTGCCATCGGACTGAATGAAGATGAACGAGTTCGGTGGGTTACCCGTGTCCATCTTCATGCCGGCGCCGCCGTCGATCGTGGTGAGCCCGGTCACGTAGCAGTGGGTGCCACCGAGGTTGTTGATCTTCTTGAACATGTAGATGCGGCCCGTGTTCCCCACCGCCGGGGCCGGAGGCGCGAAGTTAATGGTAGCGCTCGCGTTCGGGTTGCACAACAGGGTACCGTCAGCGTCGAGCACGGTGTAGGTCTGGTTGGCGCCGCTCACGGTCTTGATCGCGGTGGCGAGGTTTGTGACCGCCTGCGTTTGATAGAAACCGTTGACCTCGATGATCACGTCACCGCCGTTCTCGCAGAAGACGTTGATCGTGCCATCCGGGCCGGCTTGAACGATGGCGGAGTTGGCGACCCACGCATCGGGGTAGCCGAGAATGGTGGACTCGTTGGCGGGCATCGGGTTGGCAATGGGTCCGGGCCAGGCGGTGAGGTACGAGGGTGAGCCACCGCCGGGGACGTTCATGGTGGTGTACTGGAACTCGAGCGACCAGGCAGCGACCCCGGACGACGGCAGGCCCGTGCAGTCGGTGCTCGCAGCGAGATCGTAGTTGCGGGTCTCGCCCACGCCGAAAATCCCAGTCGGGGGGATGCCGATCGGTCCGTGCCTGGTATCAACGAGCCGGCAAGGGGTGACGGCGATAAAGGGGACCGGGTTGGATTCGCTGACCGCAATCAGCGGGTCGACGTGCACGCCCAGGAAGTTGACCTGGTGCGGCGCGGCGGGCGGCGCCCAGTACAGCGGTGCGGCCCAGTTCTTGACTGGGGTCTTGGCGAGTGCGAGTGCGCTGACGCACAGCACCACCAGGGCCATGACGATGATTCGGTTTCTCTGCATTGAGGTTCTCCTTCCTCTGTTGTGAAAACCGTGTTTCGGGCAAGGTCCAGCACGCCAGAAGCTGGGGCCACTCACGGCCTTCGGTTCTGTTTGCCGCGTATCAAGTGCTCCAACGACTCCAGAAGCGGCGGTCGAGCGCCGCCTCGGGTTCAAGCTTGATCGTACGTTACGATTCATTCGTGTTTCTGTCAAGAACACGTGAAAAGAAATGTAGTCGCAAAATCTAGAAGGATCGCGGCTGATCCTACCCTGCTCTCGTTTGGCCGATCGGGAGGCGGGACTTGGCCGACGTGCGCCGACAGGATAACGAAGAAAACGGGCGCCGGCCCCGCCCCGGCGCCTGTCCGTCTTGATCTACGGCTTACACGGTCATCTTGCTGATGCTGACGATGCATCGCTGATTGCGGACCCGCGCAAGCCAAGGCGCAGGCGAGGGCGCCTGCGCCACGGGAATCAATGCTTGTGGGGCGGGCGCCTCGCCCGCCATCCGACCCGTGGCGGTCAGTCCAGGCGCCCGCGTGCACGGCGGAGCGCGAGCCTGAGGCTGGCGAGCACGTTGGCGCCCACTCGCATCTTGCTTGCGCCGGGCTTGCGGTCATAGCGGAGGACCAGAGGCACTTCGGTCATCAGCACGCCGTCGAGACGGCGAAGCTTGAGCAAGATGTCGGCC
>JBIOGJ010000049.1:0-33807 GCA_044447965.1 Thermoanaerobaculales bacterium
GACGAGAAGCGCATCGATGTGGACGTGGCCAGCCGCCTCGGGCTTCTTTGGCTTCATCCGCTTGCCAAGCCGCGCGTTCCGACGGTATCGCGACCACAACCACCCGAACGTGCCCACCACGGGAAGGTTCGAGGCTACACTGACATGTCAAGGTTTCGAGTTCTTGAGACCATCCACCGCCGGCTTGCGTCGGTCCGCGACGAACCACGCCGCAGCGGGGTCCTCGCTCGGAACCGGAGGAGGAGCGATGAGCATCGGCTTGTTGATCGGCAGGCTGGTCTTCGGGTTCGCTTTCGCCGCTCACGGCAGCCAGAAGCTGTTCGGCTGGTTCGGCGGGCACGGTCTCAAGGGGACCGGCGGCTTCTTCCAATCCATGGGTTTTCGTCCCGGCAGGGTGTTCGCACTCGCGACGGGTCTGGGCGAGCTCGGCGGTGGAATGCTGACGGCGCTTGGCCTCGGCGGCCCCCTCGGGCCGGCGCTCATGATCGTGGTCATGATCGTGGCCATGGTCTCGGTGCACTTGCCCCACGGGTTCTTCGCCTCGGACAACGGGGTCGAGGTGCCGTTGCTGTACTGCGCCGCCGCGGTGGTCTTCGCGTTCACTGGGCCTGGCGCCTACTCGTTGGATGCGCATCTCCACCTCAGAGCGTTGTGGGCGCCGACCATCGCATTGATCGCGGTCGCTGCAGCCGTCGTGGTCGCCTTGCTCAGCCTCGTGTTGCGCCGGCGGTAACCCACCAAAGCCGAACGCGTGTACTCACAGCGCGCCGCGTTTTCGCGATACGCTTCCCCGCGCGGTCGGGCCGTGTGTCACGATGCGAGCAGCCCGCTGATGCCCGACCACAACTGATAGACGCCAAGTTTCTCGGTGGAGGCACTCTCGCCTGACACGCGGCGAGAAGCGCATCGACGAGGATTTGACGGCCCGGCTCGGCGTCCCGCACCCGCCGCTCGCGTTCCCACGCCCCCGCAGGTTCCATCGAGGGACACCTAGCTCCTGGAATCAGCCCGTTTATCGGTGGTTGGGCGCCCGAGCGCCAGTGGGGTCGCTAGCGGAGTTTGGCATTGAGGAAGTGAAGGAGAGATTTGGCGATATTGATGACCAGCATGGCTTCGTCCTTTTCCAGGAGTTCCTCGTTTGGGTGTGCGACGCTGGCTTTATTTCGGACGGGGTTAAGCGCGTCAAGAATGCTGGCAGCGGCACGCAGGATAGTCAGAATGTCCTGTGCCCTCGGCCCTTGAGCTTGGAGCGCTGGGTGATTTTCGCGCAACAGTCTGAAGAGCGTCGTTGTGCTCGGCTCGGGTGGAGCGGCGATACCAGCAGTGTCACAAGCGGTAATCAGGTAGCCGTGAAGCGCTGTATGAATGCGGTCGACGGCGCTCGTGGCACCGCTCGAGGCAAGCAGGGTCTCCGCGTCCGCGATGGCGAGCGCCACAACCGCGCTGCTGTTCGCGAGGGTCGGCGGGGCGACCGGAGAAGTATTTTCGAGCCTATTGATGATGCCCAGGATGTCGTCGTGGAGCTTGGCCGTCCGTGTCGGTAGATTGGCCGTGCCAACCGGGAAGCGTTCCAGGACGCCACGCAAGATCTTCGCCTGGGCTGCGGGGCCTGCTGAGGTGAGAATCTCGATAAAGCGCTCACGCGTGGTGCCCTGTAGTTCGTACGGGTTGATGTCGAGATTGCAGTATTCGGCATAGAACTCAGCATGCGTGCGGTACGAAAAATCACCAAGGTACCCACCATTGACGCCGATCCATCGATTCACGACCTTCATCACTTCCGACATGGTCAGTCCGGCCATCGTTCGCTCCAAAATGGAGGGCGCCCGAGAGCGTTCCCGCGCGACACAAATGAGCGCTGGCGTGGCCCGCGTCGCCGCGGGCCCCCTTTACTTACCTGAATCACTTGAGTGCTCGCTTGCGGCCTTTGAGAAGAGTTGCAGGGTCCGGAGAGTGTCGTCGGTAAAGTACGAGTTGCGGTTGTGAAAGTTCTCTGCGATTTCGCGGAGCAGCTTGCGAAAGTCCCATAGCTCAACCCCCCCCGCCACCGCGAGAGGTGAAACATCCTTTGCGAAACCCCAAGAGACAATGACCCGCTGGTAGTTGCCGCGTTGGAAGCCATATTCAGCCAACGTCTTGAGAACGTCGGGCGACGTGAACTTGCGGTTCAGGAAGTACCCAAGGGTTCGTCGCTGCCCTGGCTGACCGACGCGCGTCAGGTAGCGCTCTGGTGAGAAGTCCTTGGCCGTGAGCTTGGAAAACGCCCCAGAGATCGATACCCCGCACTCGATGTGGTACCTGGAGGGAATGTGTCCCTCGACTGGGTCAACCGCCAGCAAGTCGATCTCGTGCTGACCGCCGCAACGGATATTGGGGAGTGTGAAGAAGTGGCGGATGTATCGGCAGTACGCCTCGACGATTTTCTCGGTGGTCTCCATTGCAGTGCCCCCCTTCAGGCGGATAACGCCGGCGGCAGCCCGCACGGCGGGCGAGCTGCGCAGCCACAGCGCCGCACCAAGCTGGCCGAGCGCATACGTAGCTGGGGAGCCACACTGTGCCGTGCCCGCTGGAGAGCGTTCCCAAAGCTCACACTTGCCATCCTAGAAGGGAACCTCGTCGTTTGGCGTCTTCCCGCGAGGCCTGCGTCGCAAGACGAGGCGGTCCCTGTTGGCCTCAAGCCAATCGAGCCCTGTCGGGCTGGCGCTGTAGACCGCATATGGCTCACCCCGCTCATCCGGCTCAAATGATGTCTCTATCAGCTCGCGTCGGAGTAGAGACCGGAGTGCGAGGGTCACGGCGATCTGTGTGTAGCCTGCGCCTTCGCAGTCATGCTTGACCGACCACGCTGATACGGACCCGCCTGGCACGTTGGAACCCACGGCTACCGTCACCAACGCTACGATCTCGTGATCAGATAGACCTTCGGTTGGAGCCAAGACAGGGAGACTGGCGAGTGCGTCGATGCGCTTCTCCCTGGCGCGGAGCGCAGTAATCCTCTCAACAATTGCCTTCTTGAGCTCGGCGAAGTCACTCGTCGACTCCGTTTTGTATGTGATGATGGCTCGGTGCTGTACGTCAAAAGGGAAGGTGGACTTCCGCTGCTCGGAGCAAACGAGTGCGACATCCTTGCCCACCGCGATCGCGTAGCCCAATTCGAACCAGACATTTGGATTGTCGGTTGTGATTTCAGCGAAGCACACCTCAGCCGCCCGAATTCCGTCTTCGATCTCCTTGATGGGAATGCTGGCCTCAGGGTCTCTGTCTACCCGATACGGATCAAGTCCCGCCTCGCGTATTGCCGGCTCAAATACATCGACATACCTCTTGTCGAAGGTCCCGCGATCGAAGGGCTGCATCACGAAGCACGTACCCATCTACCTTTCTCCTCTCTCGGTGCGCTGACCCGTCCCGCACACATGAAGAGCGGTGACGAACATCAAGGGCCAGTTAGGCGCGACACGTAGGATGCCATGGCGTCGACTCGCACCTCTGCCCATGGTCCAGCTCGGCTGGCTGCGCTGGCTCGTTCCCCACACAGTCTCAAGATGGGGCTCGGTTCCTGACGATGCAATGAGACCGCACGCGGCGGCCGGCTGGGAGGGGCTGGCCGCCGGGCGGCGTTGCCCAGCTTGCGACTGCTACTTCGCACCTACCGGCTCGGCGAGGATGGCGTCTTCCTCGGCCTGATGGAGTCGGATTTCAGGATCACGTGTCCCCACCGCGGCTGAGCGTCCGGCGCCGCGAGGGAGCACGAGAAGTCGAACCTCTCAGCTTTGACCATGACCGGTCATTGGGTTTGGCGTCAGTAATCAGTCGCCGGATTGAAGGTCTTCGTTGGGAACGTCGGCGGAACGGCGGGGGGCTTGATCACCGGATTCGAACGTCCGGCCTGGTTCGCGTCGAAGAGGACGAAGCCGACCCCGGGCGATTCGTGCAACAGGGAGAAGTCGTCGGCGGGGTAGGTCGGGTCCGTGAAGCCGGGATCGCGCACCACGCTGTGCACGTCCTCACCGAGGCCCTGCCAACCCGTAAGCGAATAGAAGGTCAACTTCGACGGCTGACCGAAGTAGCACGGCTGCGTCGGCGCAGGGTTCGGCTGCACGTGGAACGCCTGCGCGTCGCTTCCGAACCCTCCGTCGGTGCGCCAGTACAGGTTGCTGTTCCATTGTTGGAAATCCGTGAAAGGAATAGCGCCGCCGTACGTGCACCCACCCTCTGCATAGAAAGCAGGCGATGACGTAGCGCTTCGATCGAAGTAGAAGAGGTTGCTGGTGGCCACGAAGAAGAGGTTGGCAGGTGGTGTGAAGCCGTAGGTGTAAGGGTTGTACGCGTTGATCAGCGAGTGGCGCGCGAACGCGAAGATGTTGTTCCTGATGGTGGTCGCCTCGTCTGGCGCTCCGCGCGGACCCGAGAAGCTCACCGCGTTCCCCGACACCCGATACACCAGGTTGTTCTCGATGTCGACCTGCCCGGCGAGGTCGTCCACGTAGAGCCCGTCGCCGCCGTAACCGTCGCTGTCGAGCGCCGACGCGTCGCTCACGTCGTGGACCCGGTTGTTGAGCATCGCGTTGCCCGTGCCCTCCGCGTAGGGCGAGGCCACGCTGGCCGCCTGGACGTAGATCGAGCCGCCGTCGTTCATGATCCCCTGGAAGAGGTCGTGCACGTGGTTGAACGAGATGACGTTGTTGGTCACGAACGAGGTTGCGCCGGAGCAGAAGCAGAGGGCGATGGCCCCGTGATAGCCGTCGTAGACGTCGTTGTGGGTGTACGTGTTGTCGTGTGCATCGCCTTGTTGGATCCCTTTGGAGCTCGCGAGCACACGGCCGTAGCCGGCGACGACGTTGTTCTCGACGGTGGTGAACTGCGGGACGTCGGCCTCGGTGTCGCCGCTCCGGCCCGGCATCCCGACGCGGATCGCGGTCGCGCCGATGTCGTAGAACGCGCTGTTGACCACGGTGTTGTAGGCGGTGACGGCACTCGTGGCGCGATCGACGCACCACGTCGGCGATGACGAATTGATGCAGGAGATGAACTCCAGCCCGGTGCCCGAGGCGTGGGCCACTGTCCCCGAGTCGAACGAGATGTGCTGGGAGCTCTGGAACGACACCGCGGCGCTGGCTTCCGTCGCCACGTCGTTGAATCCCTCGGGCGGGACGATGAAGTTGTCGTGCGAGAACGAAAGGCCACGGAAGGTCACGTATTGCAGACCGGAGGTCACCAGCACCTGCGGGAACTGCGGGATGACGACGGTGTCGGTGTTGGGGTTCTCGCCGGGGTTTGCCAGGTAGGTGAGCGTCCAGGGCGAGACGGAGCGGTTCAGGAACCACTGCCCAGGTTCGGTGAGCGCATCCTCGACGTTCTCCACGATGTAGCGGTGGTTGGAAACGAAGCCGTGTGCGCTGGCGTAGTTCGCGAGCATGAACGCCGGGCCGGTGAGAAAGACCGTCCTGTTCGGAGAATCCACGCACGACACACGGAGCTTGGGGACCGTGTACTGCTCGAAATCGACGATCTCGACGTCGCCAACGAGTGCCGGGTTCCCCGCCGGCTGGCCGCACGGGTTCCCCGCCGGCGGCGCGAGGTTCTTCCACGTGTCCACGATCGGATCAGTCGCGGCGTATTGGAATCGGTCGTAGCATTCCCAGCCCTTGCCGGAGACGTAGATCGAGCAGTTCGGATCAGGCGCTGCCGCCGGCGGGCCGGGCGCGTTCAAATAGACCGGGCCGACGAACCGGTAGTACGTGCCGAGGTAGCCACCCAGGCGTGGCCGCAGCCGGCGCACACCGTTGTAGAACAAGTTCTCGAAGTACTTCGTGGACGCCGGAAGGGTCGTCTTCCAGGTGTTGCCGCCCGTGTTGGTCCAATTACGGACGCGCATGCCTCCGCTGATGACGGGCGCCTCGCCCGGGTAGTTCTGATAGACGATCTCCGTGCTTGGAGTCCCCGAGTCGGCGGAGGTGAATTCCACTGTTGCGGGGAGGAAATACGTGCCAGCGCGGAACTGGACCACGACTTGACGCAGGCCGGTCTTATCGAGTGCCTGAACGGCTGCGCGCGCGTGATCGAACGTCACGAACGGGCCGTCGGTCTTCGCGGCGTTGGGAGCGGGGAGCGTACCGCTCCAGGCGTCGTTGCCGTCGGTCGCCACGTAGAACACCGCCACCTCGGACCCAGGCGAAACAAGCGCGAGGTGGCGGCGTACCCTCGGACGAGAAAGGGTGAGCGGTACGCTCTCGAAGACCGCCGTGTTGTAGTCGGGGAACTTGCCGGTCGGGAAGCTGCTGAAGTAGACGCGCGGTTCGGGGCCGCCGATCGTGGGATCGCCTGTCTCGCCGATCAGCGTCGGGTAGAAGAGTGTGCGGCCCGGTTCGGTGTACGCGGGTCCGATCGGCTCGGACCAGTGGATCAGGTCGCTCGAGGCGCGCACTCGTACGCCTCCGCCGCCCGAATAAACCGCCAAGTAGACCTCGAAGCTGCTGTCATAGAGCACGTCGGGCTGATACCCTGTCTCGTCAGTCCAGAGAGGCGCGAAGGCGCCCGCGGTGCCTGAAAGATCAGGCGCGTCACTGGTTGCGGGCTGGCTCCACGACGTTCCATCGTACTTGTGGAACACCTGGGCAACCTGGTGCGGATCGCCCGAGAGAGCGGCCGCAACAACCGCGGTGTACGGGGCCCGCGCGACACCCATGCAGTTGTTCTTCGCGCATGCGCCGGGCAGCCCCGGCAGGAGGTCCGAGAAGAACAGGTAGTAGTAGGCGCTGCCGGGATCGGCCGGCGGGCTGTCGAGGTGCTTGCCGTCGGCGTCCGCAACCACGAGTGAGCCGTAGCCGACGGCCATGTTGGTGCCGCCGTTCTGGAATACCGACAACGGTTGACTCGGCTGAAAGATCTGGCCGGCGACCTCGAACGTCCTTCCATTGTCGGTGGACACTGCCAGTCCGAGCGACGAGTAGAAGCACGGTACGTTGTCGCACACGTGATTCGAGGTCGCCGGATTGGACCAGTGTATCTCCCCGTGGAAAGGCATCAGCCACCCGCTCTGCCCGCCGGATGCGAAGCGAACGACCTGCCCGCCTCCTGCGTAGTCGTGGTCGAAGACCCAGCCGGCCGGGCCGTCTCCGGGACCGAACAGCCTCATGCAGCCGTTGCTTCCGGTCACCTGGTCGAGCGTGCCCGTGAACGAGTAGGCGCCGGCGCTGTTCGGCGTCCCCGCGCACGCCGCCCCGGACCCGGCCGTGCCGAAGAACGTGTACGCGCCACCCTGCCCGGGGATCGCCCCGAAAGTACCGTCCGAAGGTCCCCACAGGAATCCATAGCTCGCGAGCTCCGTGTGCGTTGCGAAGGTGACGGGTGCGCCGAACGTCCCCGTGAATCCTGCCGGTTGGCCTTGCACGCTGCTGGCGTAGCCAAGGACCACGCCGGCGGCGATCACCCACTGCAGATGCCGTTTCATCTGGACCCCCTGAATTCCTGTCTAGCTGCACTCTGCGAAGGGGCGCGCAAGCCTCGCGCTCCGCGGATCATCGGAATCCTCGCTGAACAGCACCTCCGAGGAATCCACGCTGCGCCAAGCCGAACCAGAGCCGCCCTGGGGTGACGCTGCCCGCGGAACAATGGTGTACCCACCGGCTCCTAGAACCGACCGCCTACCGCGCGCCTTCCCTTCGGGCGGATTCGGATTGACCGGTTCCACATCGTGCTGCCCTACTCGGCATGGGCCGCATGTCCTGGGCGATTCGTGTTCCGCTGTGGGGGTTCGCACACACTGTCGAAGTGTCCAGTTCCGGCTTCCTGCCGGCCGCGCCTTCTTTGTGGAGCCCGGAGCGAGTTCTCCAGGGTACGGAGCGACTTCTCGTCTGTACGGAGCGTTCCTTCTTCTTGACAGCGCGACTTTTCGTCTGTACGGAGGCTTGCTTCCTTTTGACGGAGGGCTGCTTCACTTTGACGGAGCATTGCTCCCTCTTGCCGGAGGACCCCTTCACGCGCAGGGAAGCGCGGGAGCCATCCGAGTCGGGGAAGGAGGCCTCGGAGCAGGTGAAGGAATGCGCGGAGCCGACGAAGCAGCCTTCGGAAGCCACGAAGCAAACCTCCGAAGCCCCGAAGCAGCCCAGGTGCCGCTCGCGGGATGGCCCCTTGGGGAATGGCAACCTGGACCTCTTCCGTTGCGGGAGCCGACAGGAAGGCCGAGGCCACAACGACGAGAATGCCCCATAGAGGAGTTCGCACCCACGCTTCCCTTGCGCTCCTGTCCGGAGCGGCGGCCCTTGCGCAACCGAGTCTGAGCCCTATCACGCCCGTGCTCGCTCGTGCGGCCGCAGTCTCTGTTAGTAGTTCGTTAAACGGCGGCAAGGGAGCCGCGCAGCCTGACTCTGGCTCCTTCCTCAGCACAGGAATGCGACCTCGAAGATTGCTCGAAAGGAGGATCTGCGCCCAGGGCTTGAACGCAACCCTCACCTACATATCGGGCTCTTCAGTCAGGCTCGAACAGGTCACCGGCGACTGTGACTGGGCCCAGTGGGATGCGTCCATCTCGAACCCGAAGCCGACCTGCAATCCGACGACCAGCCAGACCGCCACGAGGGCGGACGTGTTGGGGGCGCCACTAGGCGCGTCGTTCGAGGACAACGGCAAGCTCATCTTCCTCTTCGCCGATACGATCGGCGCCACGACCGGCAACGGCGACGAGAACCCCTACTACCCGAAGTGGGTCGGCTTCGCCAACCCGTTCAAGTGGAGCGCCAGGGACCCGATCGGGTGGAGCTCTACCGAGCGGGCCCAGGACGGACTCCTGGTGAACTTCTTCATGGACGGCACACACGCGCTCGCAGTGCAGCCGCCTCCGCAGCCGGGCGGCCAGTCCGTCGACATGGGACCCGACGACTTCGCCGGCGCCGGCATAAACCTCGACGGCCAGACGTATCTCGTCTGCATGACAGGGACCGTGTCGTCCGCGCAGAACGGCGGTATCGGAGCCGATTACAGCAAGGACCGCTCGGTCTTGGTGAAGTTTGACGAGGCAAGCCAGACATTCGCTTCTGGACGTACCATCTCGAGCGTCGCTAGCGGCGGCCACTTCGTCTATCTGGGACTGCACGACGCGGATCCTTCGCTTCTCGAGAACCCGGCAGCGACCTTCACGGAACCCGCGGTCGTGATGTTTGGGGTTGGGACGTACTGGAAGAGCAACGTCTATCTCTCCGTAATCCCGAATTCCGAGTTTTGGAGCGGTACGGACCAGAACGGCAACAGTGGGACGCTTTACTTTACCGGTCTCGACGGGCAGGGGAACCCGACCTGGTCCGCGCTCGAGACCAATGCTATGCCGGTGGTCAACGACGTTGATCCCTCCAAACCCACGATCGGCAACTTCTCGGTGATCTATTCGCCCAAGCTCGGCCTTTGGTTGATAGCATTCAGCGGTGGCCTGAATTCGAGGAAGTCAGCCGGCTTTTACCTCACGTATGCGCCGAAGCCGTGGGGCCCATGGAGTCCGCCACGGCTCATCTACAACGACTGCCGCGACAATGGCTTGGGAGACTTCATCCGGTACTACTACACGACCTCGGCTGATGACTTCTGTCCCTCCGCCATGCCTGGCGGCCCTGGTCCTGCACCCAATGGTGCCGGACCGGCAGGGCCGACAATCGGACCCCAGACGCAGAACGATCCGCAGACGACCCTTGGTGGCGGCTTCTCTCCTCAGATGATCGAGCGCTTCACCGAGATCGATGGCGACACGTTGAAGATCTTCTACAACATGTCGACCTGGAACCCCTACGCGGTTGTCCTGATGGAGTCGGATTTCAACATCACGTGTACAGGCGGCGGCTGAGCAGCCGGCGCCGCGAGGAAGCACGAGAAGTCGAACCTCTCATACCAATTCGCGTTCAAACGTCGCGCCTTTGTTGTCATCGCGAGGAGCCGCGCAGCGGCGACGTGGCGATCCCGGCCTCGGACGAGACTGCTTCGGCCCCTGACGGGGCCTCGCAGTGACACCCACCCCCGCGGCCCGCATCCCTTGACCATAGAAAGCGAATGCGTATCAGCTTTGACCTTGACCAGTCATTGGGTTTGGCGTCAGTAATCAGTCGCAGGATTGAAGGTCTTCGTCGGGAACGTCGCCGGAACCGCGGGGGGCTTGATCACCGGATTTGAACGGCCGGCCTGGTTCGCGTCGAAGAGGACGAAGCCGACTCCAGGCGATCCGCTCAGCAGGGAGAAGTCATCTGCGGGATAGGTCGGATCCCTGAAGCCGGGGTCGCGCACAACGCTATGGGTGTCCTCGCCCTGGTCCGTCTGCCATGCCCCGAACGTGTAGTTCGTCCAGTCGGCCTGGGCGGCCGTGCCGAAGCACAGGTTGTACTGGGAGACGGGATGGGGCTGCACGTGGAACGCCTGCGGATCGCTCGCGAAACCGCCGTCGGTGCGCCAGTAGAGGTTGCTGTCCCACTCCTCCCACTCCGTGAAAGGGAACCCTGCGCTGTACGTGCAGCCGGCCTGCAGGTGGAACGAAGGCGACGAGGCCGCGTTGCGGTCGAAATAGAACAGGTTGTTGGTGAGCGTGAAGATCGGAATGGGACTGCTCGGCACGCCGTAATGGAACGGGTCGGCCGTGTCCAGCATGGCGGTGCGCCCAAATGCGAAGATGTTGTTCTTGATCGTGTTCGCCTCGTCCGGGTTCTGGGGAGCGCCGGCGAAGTTCATCGTGCTGCCCGAAACCCGGTAGACCAGGTTGTTCTCCACGTCTACCAATCCCGTCTGGGTATCGATGTAGATCCCGTCGCCGCCGTAGCCGTCCGCGTCGAGGGCGGACGCGTCGCTCACGTCGTGCACCTTGTTGTTGAGGATCCTGTTGCCGGGCGGCGACCCGCCCTGGGAGTTCCGGGCCTGGATGTAGAGCGATCCGCCGTCGTTCATGATCCCCTGGAGCAGGTCGTGGGCGTGGTTGAAGGAGATCATGTTGTCGTGCGAGTGCGGCTTGAACCCGGAGCACAAGCAGATGCCGACCGCGGCTCGATAGCCGTCGTAGATGTCGTCGTGGGTATACGTGTTGTCGTGGCCCTGCCCTTGCGTGATGCCGTAGGAGCCCGGAAACACGCGCCCGTAGCCTTCCACGACGTTGTTCTGCACGAGGGTGAACTGCGGGATGTTGGCGTCCGAGTCGTTGGGCCGGCCCTCGACTCCGACGCGCACGCCCGTCAGGCCGAGGTCGTAGAACGCGCTGTTCTCGACCGTGTTGTCGGAGGTGACGGCGGCCGTGCTGGTGGACACGCACCATGATGGTGACTGCGCATCGACGCAGGAAGTGAAGTCCAGCCCCGCGCCGGAGGTGTGCGCCACGATGCCGGAGTCGAACGTGATGTGCTGGGAGTTCTGGAACGACACGGCGGCAGTCACGTCGCCCAGCTTCAGGTCGGGATCCTCCCCGGCCGCTGGCACCGTGTAGTTGTCGTGCTCGAACGTCAGCCCCTGGAACGTAACGTATTGCAGATTCGACGCCACCACGACCTGGGCGAGCTGAGGGACGACGACGGTGTCGGTGTTCGGGTTCTCGCCGGGATTGGCGAGATAGGTGAGCCTCCACGGGGAGACTGAGCGATCGAGGAACCACTGTCCGGGCTGGGTGAGCTGGTCCTCGACGTTCTCCACCAAGTAGCGATGTTGGGGGATGAAGCCGAGCGCGTCGGCGAAACCCGGGTTCACGACCGTGGGCCCCGTCAGATAGAAGACGTGATTCGCGGCGTCGACACAACTCGCGTGCAGCTTGGCGGCCTCGAACTTCTCGAAGACCAGCAGCTCGATATCACCGACCAGGGCGGCGTTCCCTGCAAGGTCGCCACACGGGTTCCCGGTCGGCGGTGCGAGGTTCTTCCAGGTACTGGCAATCGGGTCGGCAGGGTTGTACTCAAAGCGGTCGAAGCATTCCCAGCCCTTGCCGGAGACGTAGATCGAGCAGTTCGGCTCTGGCGCCGCCGCGGGCGGCCCGGGCGCGTTGAGGTAGATGGGACCGACGAACCGGTAGTACGTGCCGAGGTAGCCACCCAGGCGTGGCCGCAGCCGGCGCACACCGTTGTAGAACAGATTCTCGAAGTACTTCGTGGACGCCGGAAGGGTCGTCTTCCAGGTGTTGCCGCTCACGTTGGTCCAGTTCCGGACGCGCATGCCTCCGCTGATGACGGGCGCCTCGCCGGGGTAGTTCTGATAGACGATCTCCAGGCTCGGGCTGCCCGAGTCCTCGGAGGTGAACTGTTCGGTCGCGGGGAGGTAGTACGTCCCGGCGCGGAACTCGACCACCACCTGTCTGAGGCCGGTCTTGTCGAGCGAGCGCACAGCGGCGCGCGCGTGATCGAACGTGGCGAACGGGCCGTCGGTCTTCGCGGCGTTCGGAGCGGGGAGCGTGCCGCTCCAGGCGTCGTTGCCGTCGGTCGCCACGTAGAACACGGCGACGTCGGAATTGGACGGACCACCGATAAGGTGGCGGCGTACCCTCGGACGAGAAAGGGTGAGCGGTACGCTCTCGAAGACCGCCGTGTTGTAGTCGGGGAACTTGCCGGTCGGGAAGCTGCTGAAGTAGACGCGCGGTTCGGGGCCACCGATGGTCGGATCGCCCGTCTCGCCGATGAGCGTCGGGTAGAAGAGCGAGCGGCCCGCTTCGGTGTATCCGGCGCCGATCGGACCGGACCAGTGGATCAGGTCGTTCGAGGCGCGCACGTTGACGCCGTTGCCGGATTGGTAGACGGCCAGATACACGTCGTACGTCTGGTCGTAGATCACTCCGGGTTGGCCTCCGGGTGCGTCGGTCCAAAGCGGTGCGAACTTTCCGGCGGTGCCTGACAGGTCGGGCGTGTCACTGGTGGCGGGCTGGCTCCACGAGGCTCCGTCGTACTTGCGGAACAACGTAGCCACTTCATGCGGGGCGCCGGAGAGCGCGGCCGTGGTCACGGCGGCGTACGTTGCCCGAGCGACACCGATGCAGGGGTAGTTGGAACACACGCCGGGCAATCCCGGCGCGAGGTCCATGTAGAAAAGATAGAAGTAGGCGGCGTTCGGATCCGCGGGTGGGTTGTCGAGGTGCTTGCCGTTGGCATCCGCGACGATCAGCGAACCATACCCCACGTTCATGTTCGTGCCTCCGCCGGTGAAGACCGACAGCGGCTCGCTGGGCTGCAAGATCTGCCCGGCGACCTCGAAGGTCTTGCCTTGGTCGGTCGAGACCGCCAGGCCCAGCCCCGAGTAGAAGCACGGCACCTCGGAGCCGGAGTTGCCGAGGATCTTGCACAGGTGATTCGCAGTCGCCGGGTTTTGCCACCAGAACTCACCGTGGAAGGGGATGAGCCACCCGCTCTTGCCGCCGCTCGAGAAGCGCACCACCTGCCCACCGCCCGCATAGCTCTTGTCGAAGACCCAGCCCGTCGGGCCACTTCCCGGACCAAATACCCTCGTACAGCCGTTGCTGCCGTTCACCCGATCGAGCGTGCCGGTGAAGGGGAATTCACCCGCGACGCTCGGGCTTCCTGCACAGGAGGCTGCGGAGCCGGCGGTGCCGAAGAACGTGTACGCGCCACCCTGCCCGGGGATCGCCCCGAACGTACCGTCCGAAGGTCCCCACAGGAATCCATAGCTCGCGAGCTCCGTGTGCGTCGCGAATGTGACGGGTGCGCCGAACGTCCCCGTGAATCCCGCCGGTTGGCCTTGCACGCTGCTGGCGCAGCCAACGACCACGCCGACGACGACCACCCACTGCAGATGCCGTTTCATCTGGACCCCCTGTAATTCTGTCTGTGCGCACGCTGCCAAGGGGCGCGTGAGCCTCGCTCACCGCGGATCAACGGAATACCCGCTGAAGAGGACCTCCGATGAAACCACGCTGCGCCAAGCCGAACCCGAGCCGCCCTGGGGTAACGTTGCCCGCGGAACAATGGTGTACCCACTGGCTCCTAGAACCGACCGCCGAGCACTCGCCTTCCCTTTGGGGCGGATTCGGATTGACCGATTCCACATCGTGCTGCCCTACTCGGCATGGGCCGCATGTCCTGCGCGATTCGTATTCGGCTGCGGGGGTTCGCACACGCTTCCGAAGTGTCTAGTTCCGGCTTCCTGCCGGCCGCGCAGTACCAAGGTGCTGCGAGCGCGGATTCGGCCTTCTTCTTGGCCTCGCGGGTGGCGGCGGCCTTCTTGCCGGCGTCGCGCTGCGCCTCGGACCTGCTTGAGTCGTCACAGTGATCGTCGCGGCCTACGCGGGGCCTCTCGCGCCCTTGCGCTGCCCAACTCGATCCGCCCGATGCTCAGCTCGTCGTTTACCCGTGCACCACGACGCGTCGCAGGGCCAAGATCGCCGTCGTCGCCAGCAGAACGGCGAGCCCCAGCAGACCCGACCATCCGAGCGTGGGGATAGGAACCACGACGGTCAGGGTGTACGGCGCGCTGCCGGTGCATCCGTTGCCGTCGGTCACGGTGACCGTAATCGCGAAGGTGCCCGCAGTTGTCGGTATGCCCGAGAGAACCCCGCCCGAGGACAGTGACAGCCCAGGGATCGTGCCTGCCGTGATGGCGAAGGTGGCCCCGCCGATGGCGCCGGTCTCGGTGAAGTCCTGACTGAACGGCATGCCCACGACCGCGGAGGTGACGGCCGGCGGTATGACCGTGATCGCCTGGCAGTTGATCGTCAGGGTGTACGCGGTGACGCCGACGCATCCGGCGTTGTCCACGCCCATCACCGAGATCGGGAAGCTCCCAGTCTGCAGGGGTGTGCCGGAGAGCTGTCCCCCGGCGGGGCTCATCCCTAGTGGCAGCGCGCCGATCACGGTGAAGGTGATCGGCGTCGCCCCGCCGGTGAGGCCGAAGGTGACGGTCGGATACGGCGAGCCAGCGGTGCCGGTCGGCAGTGTCGCTGGCGTGAGCGGCAGCGCGCAGTGGAGGAACGTGTTGGTCACCTGCTCGATGCTCGCGGAACCGTCGGCTCCGGAGCTGGCAATGATGTCCTTCGAGACGGCCACGGACTGGACCGGCGTCAGACCCAAAACGGACTGCTTCGGGCTTAATGGGCTCGCGTTAATCTGACTGAAGGTCCCGGACATGCAGTTCTCGATCGGCGCGCCCAGGCAGTACGCCTCGGTGACGCCGGCAAGGCCCGTTCCCGTGACTCCCGTGATGAAGTCGAGCTCAATGCCAGTGATGGCGGCGGCCGGCGCGGACACGGCGTAGGAAAGGAGTGAGTCCATCGCGGCCGCGTTTCCGGCCGATGCCGCGACAGTCCACGCGCCGCCGAAGGTGAAGCCTTCGCCGCCAGGCGTGGTGACCGGCGTGACCGAGATCGCGGAGGCCGGGATCGCGGTGCCCGTAGGTAAGGCCGAAGATGTGTAGCCGAAGTTGGAGAAGGTCAGACCGTTGATCGTGCACGTGGCACCGAGGTAGTGGTCGTACGTGGTGGCCGTGCACGCGGTGGCCGCCACGCTCGGGGCGATGACGAGGGTATAGCTTTGGGATCCCGTGCAGCCGCTGTTGTCGCTCGCGGATACCGTGATCGGGAAGCTGCCCGACTGCGTCGGCGTGCCGGAGAGGATGCCGTTCGTGAATCCCATCCCGTTCGGCAGCGGACCCGACTCGGCGAAGGTGACGGGCGGAGTGCCGCCAGTTAGCGTGAAGGTCACGGACGGATAGACGGCGTTGAGCACACCCGGGGCAAGGGTGAGCGGGCCGATCGGCTTGACGCACCCCTGCGAGAACGTGTTGATCACTTGCGAGATCGTCGCGGTGGAGCTCGCTCCGGCGGTGACGTTGATGTCCTCCGAGACGGCGATGGACTGCGCTGGCCCCAAACCCAACGCGAACTGCTTCGGGGCAAGGTTGGTCACCGAGAGCGGGACGAGGCTTCCAGCCGGACAACCAGCCACGGCGTGATTCAAGCACCCGGCCTCGGCGGCCGACGCAGCCCCTCCTCCGGTGGCGCTGCCGTCGAAGACCAAGCCGAAATCGGTGATGACGGCCGAGGCTGCCGACACCATATAGGCCAGGGCGGTGTCCTGCGAGGACGAGCTGCCAACGGCCCATGGGCCGCTGAACTGGAATCCCACCTCGCCGGGCGTGGTGATCGGTGTGACGGTGATGGCGGAGGAAGGGATGAGGATGGCACCACCGGTCGCAGCGTTCGCGAAGGTGAACAGCGAGAAGGTGAGGTTACCGATGGTGCACGTCGTGCCGACGTAGTGGTCATACGTGTCGGTGGCGCACGCGGCGGCGAAGGCCCTGCCCGCTCCGAAAGCAACGACCAACGAGATGATCGGAATTATGCACCGGATCCTTTTCATATTCACCTCTGCTTTGGTGTCTTTTTGCATGTTACCACGAATCCCGGCGCGCCATTCCCCGCATCCATCGCACCACCGTTATCAACGTGATCTCCTCTCGTCCATCAATGCCGGCCAAGGGCGGCAAACGCTCCGGCCGGGCGGGTGAAGCGGCGCCGGCCCCCGGACAGGATTGTCGCCCGCCATCATCGACCTGCTCGCCCTCTCGCGACGAGCCCAAACTCGGGTTTCCGGGCTCAGCGCGACGCGGCCGACCTGCGTGACACCCTGATACGCGGCGCGCGCAGCCGAGCACTCGTCGAGGCCGCCCGAAGTGGCTTTAGTGACGAAGCGCTGCGATGCGGTTCTTGGCGGCTTCGCGGACGGATTTCTCCTTGTCCCCGGCCGCGACCTTGGCCAGCACCGCCTTATCGGTGAGCTTACCAACGGCGGCGAGGCGGATCGATTCTTCCTTGTCGTCGGTCGCGACCTTGGCCAGCGCCGGCTGATCCGTGAGCTTGCCGACAGCGGCTTCGCGGACCCACTTTTCCTTGTCCTCGGTCGCGACCTTGGCGAGCGCCACCTGATCGGTGAGCCGCGCAACGGCGGCTTCGCGGACGTGCCAGTCCTCGTCCCCGGCCGCCACCTTCGCGAGCACGACCTGATCAGTGAGCCTGAGGACGAAGATCGAACGAACCTCCCAGTCCTTGTCTTCGGTCGCCACTCGTGCCAGCAGTACCTGGTCCGTGAGCTTCTCGACCGCGGCCTTACGGACATCCGGGTCCTTGTCCTCGGTCGCGACCTTGGCCAGCGCAGCCTCATCGGTGAGCTTCGCGACGGCGGCTAGGCGGACGTGCGAGTCCTCGTCCTCGGTCGCCACCTTGCCAAGCTCGGCCTGATCGGTGAGCTTTTCGACAACGGCCGCGCGGACGTGCCAATCCTTGTCCTCGGTTGCCGCCTTGACCAGCGACGCGAGCTCGGCGAGCCTCGCAGCAGCAGCCTTGTGGACGTCCGAATCCGTGTCCTCGGCGACCACATTTTCCAGCACGGCCTGATCGGTGAGCTTCGCAACGGCGGCTTCGCGGACATGCGGATCCTTGTCTTCGGTCGCCACCTTCGCGAGCACCGTTTGATCGGCGAGCTTGCGGACCGCCGCTTCGCGGACCGACTCTTCCTTATCCCCGGTCACTACCTTTTCCAGCAAAGCCTGATCGCTGAGCTTCGCGACAGCGGCTTCGCGAACGTGTGAATCCGCGTCCTCGGTCGCGAGTTTCGCGAGCACGACCGGATCCGTGAGCCTGAGTACGAAGATCGAGCGGATCTGCCATCCCTTGTCGCCGGTCGCCACCCTTTCCAGCAGCACCTGGTCGGTGATCTTTTCGACGGCGGCCTTACGGACATCGGGATCCTTGTCCTCGGTCGCCACTCTTTCGAGCACCGCCTGATCGGTGAGGTTCCCGAAGGCGGCAGCGCGGACAGATTCGTCCTGGTCCCCGGTCGCGGCCTTGGCGAGCGCAGCTTGATCCGTGAGCTTTCCGAGGGCGGCCTTACGCACCTCCGGGTCCTTGTCCTCGGTCGCCAGCGTTTCAAGCGCGGCCTGATCGGTGAGCTTCCCGAAGGCGGCAGTGCGGACAGATAGGTCCTTGTCCTCGATCGCGACCTTGCCCAGCGCAGACTGATCGGTGAGCCTCTCGACCGCGGCTTCCCGGACCCACGTTTCCTTGTCCTCGGTCGCCACTCTGGCGAGCACCGCCTGATCGTCGAGCCTCGCGACAGCCGCTTCGCGGACGTGCCAATCCTCGTCCTCGGTCGCCAGCTTGGCGAGCACGATCGGATCGGCGACCTTGAGGGCGAAGATCGAGCGCACTTGCCAGTCCTTGTCTTGGGTCGCCACTCGTACCACGAGCGCCTGATCCGTGAGCCTTTCGACAGCGGCCCTGCGGACACCGATGTCCTTGTCCTCGGTCGCGAGGTTGGCGAGCAACGTCTGGTCGGTGAGCTTCGCGACCGCGGCTTCGCGGACAGATTCGTCTTTGTCCTCGGTCGCGAGCTTGGCGAGCGCCGCCTGGTTGGTGAGCTTCTCGACGGCGGCGAGGCGGACCTTCGGATCGTTGTCCTGGATGCCTGACACGCAACCGGTCGATGCCAACGCTAGCCCGGTAAGGAGCAGCACCAACGGCCCGGCCCAGCGCAACGGTTGCCGAGAACCCATGAAGGCCCTGCTTCGCGCCCGCACCTCAACCCCGCCGCCCGATCGAGATCGTGATCCCATATCCCTCGTCATGATTCCGAGATTGTAGACCGAGCAGGTGCCGCCTCAGCGACTGCGCCCGAGCAAGTGGTTGGCGCCGCTATCCCGGCCCGCACTTTATGAGGTAGAGATGGAACTGTCCGAGACGCTTCTTCGCGGCTTCCCGGACGCGCTCGTCCTTGTCCTCGTCGGCCACCTTGGACACGACGGCCTTGTCGGTGAGCTTCTCAACGGCGGCTTCGCGGACCGACGGCTCCCTGTCCTCAATCACGACCTTCGCGAGCACCGCCTGATCCGTGAGTTTCGCGACTGCGGCTTGCCGAACGTTCGCGTTCGGGTCATTAGTGGCAACCTTGGCCAGCGTCGCTTGATCGGTGAGCTTCTCGACCGCTGCTATACGGATTCCCGAATCGCAGCCATCGCTCGCGACCTTGCCAAGCACCGCCTGGTCAGTGAGCTTCTCGACAGCATACTTGCGGACCCACACGTTATTGTCCTCGGCGGCGACCCTGCCCACGATGGTCTGATCGATCAGGTTCTGGACGGCGAGGTCGCGGACGTATATGCCCTCGTCCTCGATGGCCAACTTCGCCAGCACCGCTTGATCGGTGAGTTTCCTGGCCGCGGCACGGCGGATATCGAGATCTGCGTCCCCGATCGAAAGCTCGGCCAACACGGCCTGATCGGTCAGCCTCTCGATGGCCGCTTTGCGGATACGCGAATCGGTGCCCTTGGTCGCCAGCTTGGCCAACGCCGCCTGATCGGTGAGCCAGGCAACGGCGAGCGTGCGGACATCCCGATCCTTGTCCTCGACCGCGATCTTGGCCAGCACCGCCTGCTTGGTGAGCCGGGCGACGGCGAACCCGCGGACCGTTGGATCCGCGTCCTCAATCGCGACCTTTGCCAGCACCGCCTGATCGGTGAGCCTCGCGACAGCATCTCGGCGAACCTGCCAATCCCTGTCCTCGGTCGCCAGCCCGGCCAGCCATGCCTGATCGGGAAGCTTCCAGGTGAGCCTGTAGAAGGCGGTGCTCCGAACACCCACATCCCGGTCCTCGCTTGCCACTTTGTTCAACACGGCCCGATCGGTGAGTCTCTCGACTGCAGCATCCCGAATCCAGCTTTCCTTGTCCGCAAGTGCCAGCTTCGCCAGCACCGTCTGATCCGTGAGTTTCCAGACGGCGGCATGCCGGATGTTCTGATCGGTGCTCTCGAACGCCACCTTGGCCAGCCATGCCTGATCGGTGAGCCTGTCGACGGCGGCTTCGCGGAGGAATGACCACCAGTGCTCGATTGCCAGCTTGGCCAGCACCGCTTGGTCGGTGAGCTTCTCTACAGCGGCTTGCCGAACGTCTACGTCCGGGTCCTTAGTCGCTACCTTGGCCAGCACTGCCTGATCGGTGAGCTTCCTGACGGCCGCAAAGCGGACATGCCGATCTTTGTCCCCGGTAGCCACTCTGGCCAACCACGGTTGATCATTGAGATTTCCGAAGAGCTTATGGACGGCGACGAGACGGATGTCCAGATCCTCGTCCTCGTCTGCCACCCTGGCCAAGACTGCCTGGTCGGTAAGGTTCTTAACGGCGGACTTGCGGACCCACTCCTCTTGATCCGAATCCGCCAGCTTGGCTAGCACGGCCTGATCGGTTAGCATTTCGATCGCAGCTTTGCGGACAGGCCAATCCTCGTCCTGGGTCGCCAGCCTGGTCAGCACTACCTGATCGGTGAGCCTAGAGATAGCAGCGACGCGAACCTGGAGGTCCTTTTCTTCGATCGCCACTTTGGCCAGCACGGCCTGGTCCGTAGCCCTACTTACGGCGGCGTGGCGGACCTGCGGATCCTTGTCCTCTAGCGCCACCCTGGCAAGCACCGCCTGGTCAGTGAGCTTCTCGACAGCGGCTTTGCGTACCCGCGGATCTTTGCTGTGAAGAGCCCTCGTGCAGCTCGCCAGTGCGCAGGTCAGCACGATGGCCATAAGCGCGAACAAGCTGGACCAGCGCAACGGTTGCCGAGAACCCATGAAGGCCCTGCTTCGCGCCCGCACCTCAACCCCGCCGCCCGATCGAGATCGTGATCCCATATCCCTCGTCATGATTCCGAGATTGTAGACCGAGCGCGCACCGGCCGCGTTCCACCCCACATCACGCTCCACTCGACACCGTACGACATGCCCGCGCCGGGAATACTCTGTCTGGGCTCGTGCTTGTCTCAGGTTGCCGGTGTCATGCCGGCGGGCAAGGAGGCAGGCATGTCCATTCGTCCCATCAAACGGCTGAGTCAACCCACGCCCACGATCGAGGGGGCCGGCGTGCACCTGCGCCGCGCCTTCGGGTTCGGCGACACACGCGAGACCGACCCGTTCCTGCTCCTCGACGACTTCCGCAACGACCGGCCCGAGGACTACCTCGCCGGCTTCCCGTGGCATCCCCACCGCGGCATCGAGACGATCACGTACGTGCTGGCGGGCACGGTCGAGCACGGCGACAGCCTCGGCAACAAGGGCGCCCTCGGCGCGGGCGACGTGCAGTGGATGACGGCCGGCAGCGGGATCATCCACCAGGAGATGCCCAAGGGCGATCCCGCCGGGAAGATGCACGGCTTCCAGCTCTGGGCCAACCTCCCCTCCTCGCTCAAGATGACCGCGCCGCGCTACCAGGACGTGAAGGGTGCCGACGTCCCCGAAGTGACCGACGACGACGGCACGAAGGTGCGCGTCGTGTGCGGCAGCTTCTGGGGCGTGACCGGGCCCGTGGACGGGATCGCCGCCGATCCGCATTACCTCGACGTCTGGGTGCCGCCGGGCAAGAAGAAGACCATTCCAGTCGAGACGACGCGCCACGCCTTCGCGTATGTCTTCGCCGGCTCGGGCAAGTTCGCCAACGCGTCGCCGCCGCGCGGCGTGCTGACCGACCGCGTCGGGGCGTGGAACACGCCCGAGTGGGAGCGGGCCGAGAACCGGTGCCTGGTCCTCTTCGACCGCGGCGACGAGGTCACCGTGCAGGCCGGAGACGAAGGGATGCGCTTCCTTCTCGTCTCGGGCAAGCCGCTCCAAGAGCCGGTCGCGTGGTACGGCCCGATCGTGATGAACACCCAAGCGGAGCTCAAGCAGGCATTCGCCCAGTTGCAGGACGGCACTTTCCTCAAGCGCTAGTGGCGGGAGCGCCCCACAGGGGTTGCTGTGGCGCGGCCGCCCTCGGCCGCGGAGAGAATGCGAAGGCGGGCGAGGGCGCCCGCCCCACAACTTTGTCAAGCCCTGCCAAGCAGACGGACGAGGGCGCCCGCCCCACGGCGAATCCGCCGCCGCGCCGCCGCCGTTGGGCCGTGAGAGCTAATCAGGAAGCCGGCTAGCCAGCTATTCACCGGAGACAGGCTGTCAGCCAAAGATAGGCGCTCAGGCTATCAGCAGGCACAGGGACAAAGCTCAGGCGCACGTCTCGTCTTCCCTAATGGCCTGACGGCCTGCCGTCGCTGATCAGGTGATCAGCCTGGCCGACCGCTCGAACCTCAAGTAAGCCCAAGCCCATTCGATCATCACGAGGAAACGGTTCCTGAACCCGATCAACCAAAGGATGTGGACGAAGCACCACAGCAACCACGCGGGGTAGCCGGAGAGGCGGATTCGGCCCATGTCCACGACGGCCGCGGCCCGGCCCATCGTCGCCATCGTGCCGCGATCCTTGTAGCGGAACGGCCTAAGCGGCTCCCTGCGAATGCTCCGCGCCACGTTGCCCGCCGCATGGATTCCCTGCTGGATGGCCACCGGAGCGAGCCCCGGCAAGGGCCGTCCCGATGCATCCGCACACGCCGCCAGGTCGCCGACCACGAACACTTCCGGATGCCCTGCCAGCGTAAGGTCGGGACCCACTAGCACTCTCCCGCCGCGGTCGAGCGGCACGCCGAGCGAGCGGCCGACCGGCGATGGCTCGATGCCGGCAGCCCACAGCACCGTGCCGCAGGCTATCCTTTCGTCGCCGACCCACGCCGCCTCCGCCTCTACCCGCGTGACCGGTTCTCCGGTCCGCACCTCGACGCAGAGCCGCTCGAGCGACCGCTGAGCCCGCGCCGAGAGGTCGGCGGGGAACATCGGCAGGATCCGGGGCCCCGCTTCGACCAGTAGGGTTCGCGTGTGCCGCGTGTCGATGGTCCGAAAATCCCGCACCATCACGGTGCAGGCGATCTCCCCGATCGCGCCTGCCAGCTCGACGCCGGTTGGCCCACCGCCGACCACTACGAACGTGAGCAGCGCCTCGCGGCGGCGTGGGTCGCTCGCGCGCTCCGCCTGCTCGAAGGCGAGGAGAATCCGGCTACGGATCGTCAGGGCGTCGGCCACCGTCTTGAGGCCGGGGGCGAGAGGCTCCCACTCCGGGTGGCCGAAGTACGAGTGCCGAGCTCCACTGGCCAGGATCAGGTAGTCGTACGGGAGATCGCCGTCCCGCAGCAACACCGTCCGGCTGCCGAGATCAACGGCCGTCACTTCCGCGAGGAGGACCGTGGTGTTCCTCTGGCGCCTCAAGACCCCGCGGATCGGATACGCGATCTGACTAGGTGAGAGGCTTGCCGTCGCGACCTGGTAAAGCAATGGCTGGAACACGTGATGGTTGACACGATCGACGAGGGTGAGCCTGACCAGTGCTGTTGCCAACGTCTTGGCGGCGTAGAGGCCCGCAAACCCACCTCCCACGATGACGACGCGTGGCCCCGCCTTCCCTTCCTGACTGCACCCCGCCATCTCCGGCTCCCGATCTGGCACTCCCGCTGCCGCCCGACTCTCTACTTGGCGAGCTCCGGCTTGTAGCTCCCGGGCACCGTCCTGAACGCGATCGCGAGCCGGTTCCACCCGTTGATCGCCACTACCGCGAGGGTCAGGTCCACGAGCTCGCGTTCGCTGAAGTGTCGGCTGACGTCCTCGTAGACATCGTCCGGCACATGGGTATCGCCCACCCTGGTGACCGCCTCCGTCCAAGCCAGCGCCGCCCGCTCGCGGGCCGTGAAAAATGGCGCCTCGCGCCAGGCGGTCACGGCGTACAGACGTTGCTCCTTCTCGCCAGCGGCTCTCGCATCCTTGGTGTGCATGTCGAGACAGTAGGCGCAGCCGTTGATCTGCGACGCGCGTATCTTGACGAGCTCGAGCAGCATCGGCTCGAGGCCGGTGCCGTGGATGTAGCTCTCCAGGCCACGCATCGCCGCAAGCGCTCCGGGTGCCGCCTTCGCGTACTCGATTCGGGGCTCCATCGCTTCCGCCATTTCAGTCGACTCCTTCCACCCATAACGTAGGACGTTTGCCACCCCCTGCCTCTTCCCGTCGCCCGTTGTCACCGCCCTGCTGCCAGCGTGCATAGAGCCGCGGGCGGTGTAAGAATTGGGAGGAGGGCCGCGCTGGGACCAGCGTCCCGGCGCGGCGCCCAGCATGACCGACACTCTCAGCTATCCCGGAGGAGTTCTCGTGCTCACCATCGGGCACTCCACCCGCCCTCTGTCGGAGTTCACCGCGATCCTGCACGGCCCCGGGGTTGAAACGCTTGCGGACGTGCGAACCGTGCCGCGCTCACGGCATAACCCGCAGTTCAACCGAGACACACTGCCGGAGGAGCTGGAGGCCGCGGGCGTCACCTATGCCTATCTGCCTGGCCTTGGCGGGTTCCGCCACGCAAGGCGGGATTCGATCAACATCGGGTGGAGGAACGCGGCATTCCGCGGCTTCGCCGACTACATGCAGACTGCCGAGTTCTCCGCGGCCATTGATCAGCTCATGGAGCTTGCGCTCGGCAGCCGCGTGGCGATCATGTGCGCCGAGGCGGTCCCGTGGCGATGCCACCGCTCGCTCATCGCCGACGCCCTGCTGGCCCGCGGCGTCCAGGTCGAGCACATCCTCGGCGCGGAACGCCGCCAACCGCACCGCTTCCCCCCTTTTGTCAGGGTCGAAGGCACCCGCGTGACCTACCCGGCGCCGGCGGCGCTCTGACAACGCAGATGGTCCGCTATCGGCGGAGCCCTGGCCGACCCGTGGTCATGGCTGGAAGCCGCTCTCACGAGACTTCAAAGGCGGGGCCTTGACGAACTGCGGCGCCGCGCCGGCGCCGGTGGATTCAAGCAGGGCGTCGGAGCACGGCGTGTAGCCGGCGCCGCCGAGATTGGGCCAGATGCAAGGAAGGCAAGCCGCCGCCGGAGGGATCGAGCAGGGCGTGGAAGCACGGCGTGTAGCCCGCGCCGCCGAGATTGGGCCAGATGCTAGGCGCACGAGCCGGTGGCACCGGAGGCGTACCCGGAGGGTACGTTGAGGATGCCTACCGGCGAGTGCACCTCGCGGAGGAAGGGTGGGGGCGAGACGCGGGCTCCCGTGCCTCGCACGAGGTCAACGGGGGCTGGGTGGTGGGCTACCACCGCACTGGCTACCGAAAGCCCATGCTCCCGCAACAACGCAGATGGCCCGATATCGGCGGCGCCCTACCGCTTGAACTTGCGCGAGCGGTCGTACGGGGTGATATCCACCAAATCCCCCGCGGCGAGGCGCTCCTTGGCCTGGTGCCAGAACTCGACGGTAAAGAGGTCGGCATGCACGAGCTCAAACACGCCCTTGAGGCGCTGCGGCACGCCTGAATAGCTGCGCATCTCGTCGATGAAGAAATCGAGGGCGGTGGCGACGATGCGATCCTCCTCCGGGGCCATCTCGTCGGCTTCGCTGAGCGGCCGCGGCTTTTCGAGGAAGCTCGCACGTTCGAGCGGGATCACGTCGTCGTAGTCGAACAGCACGATGCGGCCCCGACGCGTGACGCCGTAGTTCGAGGTGTTGAAGAGATCGCTGGGGAACATCCCGGTCCCCGCGAGGTCCTTGAGGAAGTATCCGAAGTCGAGCACGATGCGGCGCAACACCTCGGGGTGGCGCTCCTGGGTGAAGAACAGCGGCAGCGGCGTGACCTTGCGCTGCACGTACACATGGCGAACCACGACGTAGTCGTCGCGCACCTCCACGGCATCGCGCGAGGCAAGCCGCAGCTCGTCGAGCAGCGTGGGGTCGAAACGCTCGCGCCGGAAGCGGAGGCCCTCGAACTCCTGGGTGTCAACGAGGCGCCCGACGCGATCGCGCCGGCACACCAGGGCGTACTGCTCCATCACCTCGCGCCGCGTGGTGGTCTTGTCGGTCATCGCGGGCGAGCGCAGGAAGCACGGTCGGTCCTTGATCACCTTGAAGACGAAGTTGAAATCCGGCAAGGTGAACACCGACATTACCGCGCCTTCCTTCCCCGGCGCGACGACGAACAACTCCCGCGAGCGGTGCATGAAGCGGTGCAGGTCGCGGTAAAACTCGGTCTTGCCGTGATGGTTGTAGCCCAGCGAGTTGTACAGCTCGGCAACCGGTTTTTCCGGCAGGATCGAGCGGAGGAACGCGATGATCTGGTCGTGTCGCTCGACGAGCACGTGAAAGTAGGAGAAGGCGAAGCCGGCAACCTTGCTGAGCTCCTCCTCGCTCAATAACACGGTGTCGACGAACACGCCCGAGTCGCTGTTGTAGAGCGGCAGCACGAGCGGGATCACCCGGCCCCTCGCGAGGATCCTGCCGACCAGGTATGCCGCCTTGTTGCGATAGAACGGCGAGCGGATCACCTCGATGCGGTACGTGTCGCCGCCCGTCAGGATCGGGTAGAGGTAGAGGTCGACCTCGCTGGCGACGAGATCGGCGTCGCGGTCGCGGTCCTCGTACGGCACGGTGAAGCGAAAGTCCTGAAGGATCTGGCGAATCACCTGCCGCGTGTCGCCGCCACAGGAATAGGAACGGAACGCGGGCTCCCCCTGAGGCCTCTCGACCGTCCGCGGGTACCAGGAGAAGAACTCGATTCGGCGGTCGATGCCGACGGTGTGGAACACCCTGCGCGTCACCGAATTGAAAAACGTCTCGGCGAGCTCGGCGTCGTGGCGGCCGCGGATCATGATGGAGAACTGCCTCTTGGTCTCCGCCCAGAGCGCCTCGTCGAGGAGCAGATCCCCAAGGGCGCTGGTCACGATCTCGACCATGTACCCCAGCACCTTGTCGTAGAGATCGAGCCGCTCGAGCGCGTCCTCGTGGCGGCCCGGCCAGTCGCGGGTCTGGAATCGCCACTTTGCCCGCTTGGTGAGGCTGGTGAACTCGAACGCGTAGGTATCGAACCCTTCGCGGATCCGACCTGCCGTCGCCGCGGCCAGCCGCTCATCCCAGCCTGGGGCCTTGTTGGCTGCCTTAGATCGCGGCATCATGGCGTTAGTATGAGCCGAAAGCCCCAGCCGAGGTCAACGCGAGAGCACACGCACACCGGGGCGCGCGCGCTTGCTGGCGGCGCCCGCGTTGACTACCCTGCAGGGCGATGCGGACCGCGGCAACCAACCGGCGCGAGTACAGGCTCTACCAGGCGGCCCTGGCGGTCAGCAATCGCCTGCCTTTCTGGCTGTTGCAGCAGCTCGGCGCCGCGGTGGGCGTGGGCTACCTGCTGCTCTCGTCCCGCCGCGCGACCGTGTTCGGCAACTTGCGCCGGGTGTTCCCCCAGCGCAGCCGGATCTGGCGGCTGCGCATCGGACTGCAGTGCGCGGCGCACTTCGGCAGCGTGGCGTTCGACTACCTCAAGTGGTCGCAGGCGTCGGCCGAGACGCTCGATGCCAACGTCAAGGTCACCGGCGTGGAGAACCTCCGCGAGGCCGTCGCCCGCGGCAAAGGCGCCTTCGTCCTCTCCGCTCATTTCGGGCATTGGGAGGTGGCGGCGCTGTGGATGGCGGCGCACGGGCTGCGGCAGACGGTGGTCATCCGGCCGCTCGACAACCCCTTGCTCGAGGCGGAGCTCGCCGTCGCCCGGACCCGTTTCGGCAACGAGCTGATCCCCAAGCACGGCGCAACTCGCGGCATGCTCAAGGCGCTGCGCCGCGGCGGGATCATCGACATCCTCCTCGATCAAAAGACCGACCTCGACCAATGCGTGGTCGTGGACTTTCTCGGCATCCCGACGCCCACGGTGCAGTCGCTGGCGAAGATGGTGCTGGCAACCGGCGCCGCGGTCGTGCCGCTGTTCACCTTTCCGCGCGGAAGCTGTTACGACGTGCGCATCGATCCCGCGCTTCCGGTCGCCTCGGAGGACACCCCAACCACGCTCACCGCGCGCTACAACGCCGTGGTCTCCCGGGAGATCCTTGCCCGGCCCGAGCTCTGGCTGTGGTTCCACAACCGCTGGACGCCACGCTCGCGTCGAGGTTTCCGGCCTCAGTCCACGAACGACGCATCGGCACCGGAAACGAAATCCGACGAGGCGGTGCGGTAGCGAGCCAGCCGGTCATCGAGCGAGGCGGCGAGCGCCTCGCAGCGCCGGCGGAACGTTTCGTCGCGCGACTTCCGCACGCGCGCCGCGCTGATCCATCGGCTCACCACAACCGGGTGTCTGCCCAGCACCCGGGCCAGCTCGCGCCCACGCACACCGCAGCGCTCGACCGCGACCCAGGCGACCAACTGCCGCAGGCGCGTGCGGGCCCGATCGCTGTGATGGCTGGACAGGTAGTCCAAGGTTACCTCGAGGGTCCTTGCGGCGACGTCGAGGAAGATCTCGGCCGGAAAGGTGGCCGGCTCCCAGACTCGCCCGCCGCCAGGCGCAGCGGCGCCGCCGACAACGGCTTGCGCAGGCGCCTCCTCGCCACGCCGGCGCCACCACGGTAGCCGGCCGGGCTCCGCCGCGCCCCATGGCGCCGCGAGGCAGCTTGCGACCTCGTCCGCGTACGCGCGCCGCGCCGCCGCGGGCGAGGCGGCGAAAAACCGCATGACCTCCGCGACTTCGATCGGGCCTCGCCCGCCGCCGAGAAGGTCGCGGTGGCCGCTCCACGCGAAGGCGGCCGCCTCATCGGCAAGGCCTCGCGCGACCGGCCGAGCGTGGATGTAAGCGACGAGGCGGCGCGCATGAGCCCCTGCCACCTGCACGGCCGCGTATCGGCCTTGCCAGAGCGCACCTGCGGCGCCGCGCTGGCGGTTGATCTCCCTGGCGGCGCGGCCCTGCAGGGAACGCATCGTGCGCCAGATCGGGACCTCGCCGCAGCGCAGCGCAAGGTGGTAGCGGTCCGGAAGCACGCACCAGGCGAGCACGGCAAGCCCGTCCCGACGCGTGACCTCGCCCACCACGCCGAGGAGCGCCTCGACTTCTGCCAAGCCGGCCAGTACCGGCTCGCCCCGCACGGTCCCGCAGGTGACGTGATAGATGGCGCCTGCGACGAACTCGCGCGCTCGGCGCGGCATCGATCCTCCCCGAAACTCCCTCGCATGCTATCAGTTCGCACCGGCGCACGCGTGGCGCAGCGGGTGCAACGAGCGCGATGGCGGCGCGGCTGGGAACCTGGCGAAAGGCGGCTGTCGGTCGCAGGTGGCGACACAGAGGAGATGCCAACGCCAGCGACGTTGTCTCAACGAGTGGCAGGAAACAACGCGGAGGAAGCAACGCACCCCAACGGACCGCAGGACATGCGGCCTTCTCAACGAAGGATCGATGGCGTTGGGCTCTCCAACCGCGATGCACGCCGAAAGAAATGCGAATCGCCTTCGCGGGCTTGACTCCAGATCGATACCGGTGAAAATACCTCGATCTCAAGGAGGACGGCAGATGCGAAGGTGGATGGTGGTCGTGGCGGTGGTGGCAATGTGCGTTGTGCCGCTCTACGCACAGCCGAAGATCCAGCAGGGCGACAACCAGGATGGGTCGGGTCAGATGGTACGTGACCCCCGAGTTGACTCAGAGATCCTCAAACAGATCGAGGAGATTCGAGCTGAGATCGCGGCCAACGGATTCAACTACACCGTGGGTCCCAATGCCGCGATGCAATACGACCTCGCAGAATTGTGCGGGCGCCGCGCCGAGCTTCTCGATCCCTCGGCCTACGAGCACGAGTTCATGCCTGGCGACCACGAGGTCAATGCGCTCGCGACCCTGCCGGCCAACTACGTCGGCTGGTTCACGTCACCGAGGGACCAAGGGCAGTGCGGGAGCTGCTGGGCGTTCTCTACGATCGACGAAGCAGAGACCGCGGTGCTGAAGAAGACCGGGGCTGCGCAGGGCTCAGTGGGCTCGAGCGGGCAGATCAACCCGAGTTCCTCCAGCCCCAACCTTTCCGAGGAGTACGTGCTCTCGTGCAACCCCTATAAGTACAGTTGCAGCGGCGGCAACATCGCGCTGGGCATGGTGATCTCGCCGTACAAGGGCGTCGTCACCGAGACCTGTTTCCCGTACACCGCAAAGAAGAAGACCTGCCAGTACTGCTCGAGCCCGAGCTGGACGCTGCTGAAGAGCTGGGGCTACCTGACTTCGGACACCACGATCCCGACGCAGGCCGCGATCAAACAGGCGATCGTGACCTATGGCGCGGTGACCTCGTACGTTTACGCCGACACGGCGTTCCAGGCGTACACCGGCGGCGTGTTCAAGACCACGAAGAAGTACACCTCCACCAACCACGCGATCCAGCTCGTCGGCTGGGACGACACCAAGGGCGCCTGGCTGCTGAAGAACTCGTGGGGCGCGAGCTGGGGGATCAACGGGTTCATGTGGATCAACTACAGCACGAACCGCATCGGTGAAGGCGCAGCCTGGGGAACCCAGTAACCGCACGTCGTGATCACGACCATGGGGCCTCCGCCTGGTAGGTGGGGGCCCTTGCTTTTTGCCGGCGACGCGCCCCGCTTACCTCTCGACCACGATGGTGACCGCGAAGGTGTCCGCGGGCCTGGCATCCTTTTCCCACGGACGCGTGTACACGAGCCTGAGCTCACCCCGGCCCACTGCCACCGCGCGGAAGTGAAACGTGACTGTGCCGCCGGCGCCGTGCAGCGAGGTGTCCGGCGCGAACGCGCCCTCGCCAACCTGTTCCACCGCGGGCTCGCCGTGCGACACGACCTGCCACGAGTAGCCGGTGGTGATGTTCTGCCGCAATGCGAGGCTGAACTGGGTCCCCTTCTGCATCCCTACGGTGCGGCCGTCGTCTTTTGCCGTGAGGCGCAGCCCCGATTCGGCCCAACCACCGGCGGCAACGAGGGCCACAGCCGCAAGGGCGAAAGATAGGCACCGAATCACGAGGCACCCCCTGGGAGTCAGTTTCTCACACTCGCGCGAGGGCGGCACTGGCGAGGGCGACGCACTGCAGCGCATACACCGCCCTGCGTGGGACAGGGCCTCGGCTCAGGCTCCGGGTTAGAACCCGGAAGCCTTAGTTGGGTTCGTCGAGAGAGGGCGGAGATGCCGATGATGGTGGGCGCACGTAGGGGCGAGAACCGGAGCCGTACTCTTGCAGTACGGCGGCACGGTTCGAGCCCCGAGTACGCCCGCCAGCGCGGCAAACTCCGCCCTCGCAGCAGAAGCCAACTGGGGTTTCCGGGTTAACATGTCGCGTTGTTGCCGGCCAGGCCCAGCGCCAAGTGGGACGGTCGGGGGGACGGATGATGAAGCGAGTCGGTCTGGTCGCAGTGCTGGCAGTGACCCTGGGGTCGCGGGCGGTTCTCGCGCAGTTTGCGCAGCAGGGCGGCAAGTTGGCAGGGTCCGGTGCGACCGGCAACGCCTGGCAAGGCTCGGCGGTGGCGGTCTCCGCCGACGGCAGCACCGCGCTCGTCGGCGGGTATCTCGATAACGGCGCTGCGGGCGCCACGTGGGTGTTCACTCGCTCCGGCGGGGCGTGGGCGCAGCAGGGCGACAAGTTGGTTGGTACCGGCGCGACCGGTAGCGCACAGCAAGGCTGGGCGGTGGCGATCTCCGGCGACGGCAACACCGCGCTCATCGGCGGACCCGCGGATAACTCCGGCGCCGGCGCGGCGTGGGTGTTCACCCGCTCCGGTGGCGCATGGTCGCAGCAGGGCAACAAGCTTGTCGGTAGCGGAGCGGGCGGAAACGCTGGACAAGGGCGGTCGGTCGCGATTTCCAGCGACGGCAATACCGCCGTGGTCGGCGGGCCCGGCGACAACAACTCGAACTTCGTGGGAGCCGGCGCGATCTGGGTGTTCACGCGCACCGGTGGCACATGGAAGCAGCAAGGCAACAAGGTCGTGACCACAACTGCGACGGGACCGGCCTCTCTCGGCTGGTCGGTCGCCATCTCCGGGGACGCGACCACCATGATCGCCGGCGGCCCCCATGACAACGGCCGTACGGGCGCGGTCTGGGTTTTCACGCAGGCGGGTGGCAAGTGGACGCAGCAGGGCAACAAACTGGTCGGAACCGCGCCCACCACGCTGTTCACCATCTCGGCGAACGCCAGCGCGACGGCGGCGTTCACGCAGCAGCCCCCGCCTTGCGCAGCGTTCGTGACCGCGTCGAACCCCAGCAACGGCGGCGATGTCAACCTCATCACCCCGCGGACGTGCACGAATGGATTCCTTCCGGGAACCCAGGTCTCCCTGACGGCAGTGCCGAGCACGGGTTGGTCATTCGCGGGCTGGAGCGGGACCGGCGGGTGGTTCACCAGCCCGTCCACTGCCACGACCACGTTCACGGTGGCCGGCGCCGCAACGGTGACTGCGCACTTTGTCAAGCAGAACACCAACTGCTTGACGCTCACGGTGGCCACGAGCCCGACAGACGCGGGCACGACCACCATCGGTACCAGCCTGAACTGCATCCCCGGATACACGCAGGGGACACCGATTCTTCTCACCGCGAGCCCGGCGGCGGGATGGCAATTCGCCGGTTGGAGCTCCGCGGCCGGCATGTTCTCCACTACCACCTCACCGACCACCGTGTTCGTCATTGAGGCCAATGCCACCGTGACCGCAACCTTCGTCCAGGTTTCCACGGCCTGTGAGACCCTTGCGGTCGCCTCGAGCCCTGCCAACGCGGGCAGCGTTTCGGTGATCACGCCCCAAGACTGCAGCGGTGGCTTCACAAAGGGAACGCAGATCTGGCTCACCTCTGCCCCGGCGCCTGGGTGGACGCTGTCGGGCTGGAGCGGCAGCGGCGGCTCGTTCTCCGACCCCATCGGCGCAGTTGCGGATGCCCTCCAAGGCACTACCTTGGCGCTCTCCGCGGACGGCAACACCGCGGTGGTCGGCGGCGTCATGAGCGCGTCCTCGTCACGCTCGGTATGGGTGTTCGCGCGCTCGAACGGGACCTGGGTGCAGCAGGGGAACCAGCTCGCCACCTCGGGTGGGGCCGGCCTCGGCCAGCAGGTGTGGTCCGTGGCGTGCTCCGGCGACGGCAACACCGTCGTGGTGGCCGAGCCCGGCGACAACGTCGGTACCGGCGCCGCCTGGGTGTTCACCCGCTCTGCGGGCGTTTTTGCGCCCTCAGGCAGCAAGCTCATCGGCACCGGCGCGACCGGCACTGCGGAACAAGGCGCCGCGGTTGCGCTCTCAGCGGACGCGGGCACGATCGTGGTCGGTGGCCCCAACGATGGCGGTGGCGCGGGTGCGGTCTGGGTCTTCGCCCAGGGCGCCACGCCTGCGTGCACCTTTGCGCTCTCCCCCACCTCATTGGGGTTCAGCGCCAACGGAGGGAGGGGCAACGTCGCGGTCGCCGTGACGACGGGGTCCAGTTGCCCGTGGGTGGCGGTCAGCAACGCGCCGTGGATCGCCATCACCGCAGGCCCGGCCGGCACCGACGCCGGGCAGGTCAACCTCGCGGTGAGCGGTAACGCCGGCGTCGCGCGCTCCGGCACGCTGACCATTGCGAATCAAACGCTGACCGTCTACCAAGCAGGGACAGACTGCTCGTATTCGCTCAGCCCGACGAGCGCGAGCTTCACGGCGACCGGGGGCACCAGCACCTTCACCGTGACCACGCCAGCGCAGTGCCCCTGGGCAGCGACCAGCTCCGCCACCTGGCTGCACGTCACCGGCGGCGCAACCGGGCTCGGCACCGGCACCGTGACATTCGCGGTGGATGCAAGCACCGGCGCCGCGCGCGCGGCGGTGATCACGGTTGCCGATCAGTCGTTCGCCGTGAGCGAGGGAGCGTACGTTCCCCCCGTTCTGGCCGGCTTCACAGCCGCACCGGCAAGCCCGGTGGTGGGCGAGCCGGTACAGTTCACTGACACCTCGACGGGCGCGCCCATCTCGTGGACGTGGGATTTCGGCGATGGCACCGCCAGCAATCTGCAGAACCCCTCCCACACGTACGCGGCCCCAGGGACCTTCACGGTCACGCTCACCGCCGCAAACGTCGCGAATCAAGGCACTAGCTCGAGCCAGGTCACGGTTGGCGCCGGGTTCGTCTCATGGCTGCCGGTGGTCAGCCACAGCAACGGGAGCGGCGGCAGCGTGTGGCGGTCCGACGTCGGCGTGCTCAACCCCAGCGC
>JBIOGJ010000050.1:0-33338 GCA_044447965.1 Thermoanaerobaculales bacterium
CTAAGCCCGGAAACCCCAGTTGGGTTCGTTGGGAGAGGGCGGAGATGCCGATGATGGCGGGCGAACGTAGGGGCGAGAACCGGAGCCGTACTGTGCAGTACGGCGGCACGGTTCGAGTCCCGAGTACGCCCGCCAGCGCGGCAAGGACACGCGGGGGGTGGGCGCGGGGCGTGACGCGGGCTCCCGTGCCTCCCAATAAACATGCGGGGGATCCGGGTGGGGGCTCCCACCAGCCGTGGCGACCCGTGGGCAATGCTCCCGCATCCGTCCTCGCAGTAGAAACCAACTGGGGTTTCCGGGCTAAGCGCCGAAAACCCAATTGGCTTCCGAGCTGGCCCTATTGTGGCTTGACCCCGACGTACGATCCCGCGACGTTGACGGTGTTCCAGACCTCGTCGGGCTTGACCTGAAAGGAGCGGGCGAACAGCTCCTCGGCCTTTGCGCGGTCGCCATGGAGGTTGTAGTACGCCCCGATCTCAGCCAACTTCTCGGCGTCTTTGGGATCGAGCGAGAGCGCCTTGTCGAAAGCCGCGCGCGCCTTTTCCCACTCCTTGGCCTCTTGGTAGACGCGTCCGAGCCGCATCCATTCGCTTTCCTTGACCTTGCCCGCCATCACGCGGTCGAAGATCGCTTGGCCGCCGGCGTGGTCGCCCATCAAGTAGTAGACGCGCCCGACGCCGATGTTCTCCCAGCTTCCCTTACCGGCCTGCGATTGGGCCACGGCCAGCAAGGCCAGCGCCGCGTCCTTGGGCGACTTACCGGTGAACAGGGATGAGTCGGACTTCGCGGCCGAGCTCGCGACAGCGACACCGACGGCCACCCCGCCGAGGAACGCGGATACTACCAACACAACATGCACTTTTTTCATCACCACCTCCTGGATCGAAAAGAATATAAACTGCGTCTTGATCGCCGGCAAGCGCGAGGCGCCCCCTGGAAGCTCCAGGGGGCGCGACAAAGAGACGTCGCGGCGTCGCCTACCAGCGCACGTCGCCGTCGTGCTTCTCGCGGTAGATCCGGCGGGAGAGCACGTTTTGCTGGCGGTTGATGAGCGCTCGCTCACCGGGGGTGAGCCATCCGCCGTTGGCAACCCGCATCGCACGGATCTCGCCGTTGAGGCGGGCCTCTTGGCCTTCGAGCCGGGCGGTCTCGCGGGCCGTCAGTTGACCGCTCGCGACGCCCTGAGCAATCCGCTGCTGCTGGCGACACCTGCGCCACTGGATCTCCCCGGCCTGGGCCGACGCGCCCAACAGCAGCGTTCCGGCCACGGTGGCGGCTACCAATGCGGTCTTAACCGAGTTTGCGGTCTTCATGTTGCCCCCTTTCGCCGACACAAGACGGTCCGTTCCTGGCCCGGGTTGACATCGGCACACACGAGCGTGAGCCTTGGCACACGTCGTCATCCTGGTCGGACACGACGACCTCGAAACCAGTCAACTCCGCCTCGCGGGCGGGCGCTTGCCACTTGTGTCACCGCACAGAGTCGGGTACTGATGTCTGCTGCGCAGGGCGAGGAGGCCAGGGATGAAGACGCTCACCCGTTACCTGACCATGAACGTTCCAGTACGGCTGGATCTCGTCAACATCACCCGCGAAGTGCGTGAAGCGGTGCGCGAGAGTGAGGTGCGTGAAGGGTTATGCCTGGTCAACGCGATGCACATCACCGCGAGCGTGTTCATCAACGACGACGAGCCTGGCCTACATGACGACTTCAAACACTGGCTCGAGCAGCTTGCTCCCTTCGATCCTTCTCCCCACCGCTACCACCACAACCGAACCGGTGAAGACAACGCCGATGCCCACCACAAGCGCCAGGTCATGGGGCGCGAGGTGGTGGTGGCGATCACCGGTGGCAAGCTCGACTTTGGTCCATGGGAGCAGATCTTCTACGGCGAGTTCGATGGTGGTCGACCGAAGCGGGTGCTGATCAAGGTCATCGGGGAATAGCCGGTTTGCGGCTTGACTTTTCCCCGTCGCGCGCAGCTAAACTACGAGTAGAAGTCTTCAGGTGCGGCTCAAGCGCTGGCCCCGAACGAGGGACTTGACGGTACCCTCGCAGTGCAGCAGTTGGGAGCCGGTTGCGGCGGTTACGAGCGATCCTGGGGAGCGGGAAGCGGGGGGAACGCAATGCGGAAAGCGTCACTTCGGCGGTGGGGTTGGCTGATTCTGCTCTCCGGGGTGCTGGCGGCGTGCAACTCGGACAACGCAGCGAGCTGTGCGAGCGTCATCTCGGACGGAGCGAAACGGTTGAAGAGCTCTGCGCTCACCAGCCTTTCGGTCCGCCTCGATCTCGGCGCGCGCAAGCCGTACGTGGTGGTGATCTACCCACCGTTTCGCACCAAGGCTGACGAGCTGTTGCTCGATGCGGTAGTCCCAAGCGCCGCCGCGGTTAGCTACGGTGGCGCTGTGATCTCACCCAAGGCCGAGGGGTTCTCCAACACGCTCGTGGTCTGGCAGCGGGGCGCACTCGCGACCTTCAATGCTTCCTTTCGCGACGTGGCCGAGGCGCAGTCCGTCCTCGCGGTAGCGAAGGACGACGGCTCGCCCGCGGAGGTCACACTCACCAAGAAGGGTGGGCAGATCTACATCACCGTGATTCGCTAGAGCCACGCCCAGAAAGCTCTCTGCTTGCAGGCCGCCGCCTTACCCGAGAGTGCGCCCTCCGACGGTTTCGACCACCATGTGCTGTCTTACCCGTCATCGCGAGGCGCGGTTCGATATGGCCGGCCGCGGCGGAGCAACAGGCGCACCACTCGTGGCAGGTGGCGGGCGAGAAAGACCGCCAAGGCGGCATGGGCCGTGATGATCTTTTCCGCCTTCCGCCTTGCCACGGCACCCACGATCGTCCGGGCTGCCCGTTCCGTCGGCATCCGCAGCCAGTTGGGAATCGGCTCAGGGGCATTCGCGTGAAACCGACCGCGGTTGTCAACTCGCCGGATCTCGCTGTCCACGAACCCGGGTGAGATCAGCACCACTGCGACGCCGTCGCTGGTGAGCTCGGCCCGCACCGAATCGGCGAAAGCCCGCACCGCGAACTTGCTCATCGCGTACGGCGACGCCCGCGGAGCGGCGAGGTACCCCGTAACGCTCCCGAGCAGAACCAGGACGCCACGGTTGCGCTTGAGCTCTGGCACGACTGCATAGCTCGTGCGCAGCAAGCCGAAAACGTTGGTCTCGAACTGACGCCGGTAGTCGTCCAGGGTGAGCGCGCCAAACGCGCCAACCACGCCGAACCCCGCGTTGGCCACCGCGATGTCGAGGTGGCCAAACCGCTCGACGACCGCCGCAACGGTCCGCTCGATATCGCCGTCGCGTGTCACGTCACAGGTGAACGGCGCCGCCTTCCCACTGCTGGCAGTGATGACATCGGCCAGCGCTTGAAGCCGATCGGCGCGCCGCGCCGCGAGTGCTACCGTGGCCCCTCGCGCCGCGAACTCCCGGCCGAGTGCCGCACCGATTCCCGACGATGCGCCGGTGATCATCACGACCTTGCTGTCAAACCGCCGCATTCTCACGTCTCCGGCATTCCTACTTCACGCAGCCGGCATGTGGACCTTGACCACCTTGGCGGCACCGACGAGATCGAGGTACTCAACCGCGCTAGGAACCGAGCCGTCGGGCCGTTGCAGCACACGCGCGCGCGGCGCGGCAAAGGTCTGGGGCGAGCGAACCGCTGAAGCCGACACGACGACATGCCCGTCGGCAAGCCGGAGAACCGCGCCCGGCGGAAACCGTCCCATCGCGTTGATGAACAGTTGCAAGAGGAGCGGGTCGTATGCCTTCCCGGACTGCGCAGCCATGCGGGCGAGGCAGTCCGGGGTGGACAAGACCCGGGTACGGCCGGTCCTAGGGCGGGTGAGGATGTCGTAATCGTCGGCGATGTGAATGATGCGGGCATAAAGTGAAGGCACCCCACTGGGGTCGGTCGCATTTCGGTGGTGTTCGACCACCGTCAGAATCCGGCGCAACTTAGCGCGATGGAAGCCACGCTGGCGGAGCAGAACCGGCAGAGCTGCGCGAGTATGGCGCTCGAACGCGACGGTGGGGCCGGTCTCACGCAGGCAGAAGCCGAGATCGTGGAATGCTGCAGCGACGCCGAGGTCGGCGAGCGATCCGTCCGGTAGCCCGGCGCTCCGGCCCAGCAGCAGGGCCAGATTCGTCACCATCAGCGTGTGGCGGGCAAAAGCTGGCACCGAAGGTTCGACCTCGAGTGCTTCTGCGGCTGCGTCCTTGCCACGTGAAGCGTCGATGAGTTGCTGGATCACACGGCGAATCGGCAGCGGGCTTGGCAGCCGCCCCGCGCCAACGCTGGCGAACACCGTCGCGATCGCATTTGCGCTCGCGCGGTAAACATCGGCGAACTCGAGGTTCGGCTCGAGGTGCTCCTCGCCCGAAATGCGGTAGCGAAAGACCGGATGGAGCTGCAGCGAGCGCATCCCTTCGGCGGTCAGTTTCGCCCGCAGCGAGACGCGGGGCCGCTCCGCTGCGGCCGGCCCGAAAATGAGGCGTATCAGGCTGCGAATTTCCTTGCCGCTCAAGGGCTCGTTAAAAGTGATGCCCCCCACCTCGTGCCTTTGGAGGTCATCGCCGAGCGACATCGACGGTTCGACGATCTTGTCGAAGCGCAGGCGCAGGTCGTTGACGTAAATGTGTCGCTCGACGCACTGCAGGCTGACCGGCCCGAGGAGGTCCTGCAGCCGGTAGAGCGCGGCACCGAACTCGCGGACCGGATCGTCGAACGCCGTATTGCTGAGCGAATGCGTACGCGCCATGCGAAGGAGCCCGTTGAGCAGGTGTGCCACTTGGGCGCCTTGTTCGCGCACGGCGACCGCGAGCTCACGGTCCTCCCCGGCGCGCGCCTGGGCGAGGAGAACGGCGAGCCGTTGCTGGGCGACGGCGATGACGTCAGACGTTGGAGGTGCCTCCTCGCGCCCGCCGAAGCTGAGCAAGCGCCGCTTCGGCGTGACGGCGTAGCTCCTCGCCTGAGCTGCGGGCGAGGCGCTCGAGCAGTTCTTCCGACTCGTCGCTGGGCAGCAGCGCGAGACCGGAGGCTGCGGCCCAGCGAAACACGCTCTGGCCTGGCGCGAGGCGGCCGAGCAGGCCGGGTGGTTTGGCCCACTCGCGGAAGAGCATCAGCGCTTGCTCCGGGTCCAACCGAGCGAGAGCCTCGCCGACCGCCGGAGCCTCGTTCTCGGCGAATCCGCTGCCAGCACCCCGCTTGAGCCGCTCGACGAGTGGGTCAAACGCGCGCCCCTCGCGCTGACGGACGAGAACGGCGAGGGCCCGACTCCTGACGAAATCCGATCCGGCGTCGAGCGCACCAACGAGCGTTCGGCCAATCTTGGGGCCGTATTGCGCGCGCTCGCAGAAGGCGAGCACCTCGAGCTGAAGATCGAGAGAATCCCGGGCCAGCAGCTCAGCCGCGGCGCCAGCCGCTGCGGCTGCATCAATACGGGCCAACAGCCGAAACAGCGCCAGCGCGGCCGGACCCGAGGCCGTCCGTAACCGCGCCAGGAGCCGTGGGGCCTGGCCTTGGGCTTGGGCTTCCAGGAGTTGCAGGACGACCGTCGAAGGCTGCCCCTCGGCCGCGTCGAACATGTCGAGGAGGGTCGCAAGGTGGTTCCCGGGTACGAGGCTCGCGAGTTCGAGCAGGGCTGGAGGTGCCTGCTTGGCCTCGGCTGGGACTGCGGCGATCAGTTTCTTGAGCGTCTCACCGTCAACGCAGGCCGCGACCAGTTCGGGCCGCGGTTTCCCGCCCTGCGCGGATCCCTTTACGACTACCCGCACCGCCTCCAGCAGTGCGTCGAGGCTCCCCTCGGTAACGAGGAAGCCGCGAATCTCGCGCAGCGTCGCCGTGACGTCCCCAAACGGGAGTGGGTCGTCAGGGTCCGCAAGACCTGCCACCATCTCACGGACAAGACGAAGACAGTCGGCGCGAAGCGATTGCGGCCCGTCCTCCGCCACGAGGCGTTCAAGTACGGGGGCGGCCACCGGCCGGAACTCAACAACCGCGCGCTCATTGAGGGTGGGCCAGGGATACTCGAAGCTGTAAGGTGCGGCGAAGATCATGGCCTGTGCCGCGTTCTGCGGACCGAGTGGGTCGCGAGCGGCATCCGCGTTCTCGAGTGCTGTGTCTTCCTCGCTGGCAACGACGCCCTCGACAGCCGCCATCTCGATGTTGCTAAATCCCGCACGCCAAAGAAGGGTGACAATGTCGTCCTCCTGCGTGCGGATCCCCTTGTAGCGAATCGAGAGGATGCCCACCAAGGTAACCAGCTCGCTCCAGTCGAGCTCGGGATGGAATGTGAGGCGGCGGACGCCGTCGCGGTAGAGCCGAAACGCCATCGAACGCTCGCGGTCCGGTTCCGCGTACACGACCTCTCCGTCCACCGCGAGTTCCCAGGGCCGGACCTCGACGACGAGTTCGCCATAGGTCCGGAGGAAGTGCTCGACCCGGGACCGCACTTCCTGGAGGAACCCACGGATTCTCTCGTTGCCGGCGTCGTACAGGACGAAAGAGCGGGCGGTGTGCGCCAGCGCGCGCAACGCATCGCTCGCCGCTTTCCCCCGTGCGCTCCTCCCCGCCGGGGCCTCGAGAACGTCCTCGGTCGGCGCGCTGCTGAGGTGCTCCTCGGCTGAGCCGGCCTCTGGCCGGAGCTCACTATCGCCGCGTGCGGACTTGGAGGAAGGCGGGACGCTGCTCATGCTTGCCATCCCCGGTCAGCGTCTTGCGAGCTTCCCGGATGAACCAGTTTCCATCATAGCCGACAAGGGGTTCGGCGGAAAACCAAACAGACGCCCTAACCGGTTTGCATCCTATTCGGCGTAATGCTCGATCACCCGCTCGATCACCCGTTGGCACACCTTGCAGTACGGCTTGGCGCCCTTGGAGAACATGATGCAGTCGGCCATGGGGCGATACAGGCCGTTGGCGGCGTAACCCGCGCCCTCGAACGCACCCACCTTGCCGGCGAAATGGCTGGCGGCCAAGAAGGCGTCGACCTTATCCGCCTGCTCGCGGGATAGCCGCTCGGACTCCTCCTGCAGCTTCTCGACCGCGGCGCGAGGGGCATCACCCCGTTTTGCCGCCGCGATGCGCTCGTTGAGGGCGCTCCGCACCTTCTGATAGGCGGTGTCCATCGCGTCGAAGTCCTTCTTCTCCCACGGCGTGGGGATGGCCACGCCGGGCGAGAGAAGATCTTTCCACTTGAGGTTGGCCGGGTCGAGCAGTGCTGTGATGTTGGGCTCGTTCGGCTCGATGCCCTTGGGGTAGAACTCGTTGTAGGCGACCGACGAGGTGTAGTACTCGTCGGCGAGTCCGGCAAAGGTGTGCCCGAATTCGTGGAGAAAGACGTACTCGTGCCACTGGTTGTCGGTGGTGAACGTGCAGTAGAGGTTGTAAATCCCACCGCCGCCGTAGCGTGGCGAGTTGACCATGATGTAGATTGCGTCGTACGGCACGTGGGCGGCGAGGTCGCGCATCTCCCGGTTGTCCTCGGTGAGGAGATAACGCTCCGATCCCAATGAGTCGAAGCTTGCACCAAGAGCGGTGTTCTTGAAGCTGTCCCAGCTTGGCTCGGTGGCGCCGCTGTCCTGCGAAGGCGCAAACACGCCGTACACGTTGAAGCTCGACCGATGACTCGCGTACGGCTCGGCGGAGAAGAAGATCTTGGCGAAGCGCGCGAGGTCGGCGCGGAACTTGCCCTCCTCGCCGGCGGTGTAGCCCTCGGCGAGAATCGCCACGTCCACCTTCGTGTGCGGGTCGCCGGCCTTGGCGACCTCGACGACGCGCACCCCCGCATCAAGCGGCTTGGCCACGATCGTGAGTGCGGCAGGGTCGATTTCGGTGGCGAACACCTCACGCGTCTGGCCTGCACGCCCCCGCGCCTCGATAGAGAAGCGGACCTTCGCCTTGGGGTATGGGATCAACACCGACTCGTGGTACGTGCGACGCACGCCTTTGGCCGCCGCGTCGGTGGTGCGGTACTCGCCAAAATAGTCGTCGAATCCCTTGGAGAACAGCAGCTCGGCCGTTCCCAGGTCGGTCACCTTGGCGAGGTAGCGCCCGACCCCGAGGTCGTCGAGCAGGTGCACCCGACTGCCGGCCCAGATCCCCTGCCGGTAGCACCGATCGACGGTGTACAGCTCGTCGGTCGCGTTGCCGGTGTGGAAGAGGTCGACGCGCATCGTCGCATCGACGAAGAAGCGGTCGAAGCGCGCTGCTTGCGGCACGGTTTGCGCCGCGAACGGCACGGCAAACAGCAAGGCGGCAACGGCTGCGATACGTGGCATGACAACCTCCACGCGCATGGTAGCGGATAACACCACGATCGATGAGAAACGAGCCTGGTGCGAGCGGCATCTTGCCGCGAACGGTCAGGATTCAGGAGCGCTGCAGGGTCGCACCTGGAAGGTGCTCCCACGGGCTCCTTTTCGGAGCAGCTTGGCCGAGCAAGTGGGACGGGTACTGCATTACTTGGATCCGCTCCCAAACCGGATCGAGGCGCTACGCACCCGCCTTGCGCTGGTACTTGGTGGCGATGTAGTCGTCGATGAGGGCGCGGAAGGCGGCGTCAAGCTCCTCGTAGGTGCCGCGTAACGTGGCGAACTTCTGCCCGTCCACATACACCGGGCAGGCAGGGGTCTCCCCCGTGCCCGGCAGCGAGATGCCGATGTTCGCGGACTTCGACTCGCCGGGGCCGTTGACGATGCACCCCATGACCGCCAGGCGCATCGTCTCGACACCGGCGTAGTGCGCCTTCCACTCCGGCATCGTCTCCCGGACGTAGGTCTGGATGCGCTCGGCTAACTGTTGAAACGTGGTCGAGGTGGTGCGGCCGCAGCCAGGGCAGGCCGTGACCGACGGCGCGAACGAGCGCAGGCCAAGCGATTGGAGCAGCTCGCACGCCGCGTACACCTCCTCGCGACGGTCGCCGCCGGGGCGCGGCGTGAGCGAGACACGAATCGTGTCGCCGATCCCCTCTGCGAGCAGCACGCCCATCGCCGCAGCCGACCAGACCAGACCCTTGATTCCGAGCCCGGCCTCGGTCAGGCCAAGGTGGAGCGGCTGCGAGGTGCGCGAGGCCAGCTCGCGGTAGACGGCAATCAGCTCTCGTGGCTGCGAGAGCTTGCAGGAGATGATGATCTGGTCCTCGCGCAACCCCGAGGCGAGCGCCAGGTCGGTCGAGCGCAACGCCGAGACCACCATGCACTCGCCGAGGATTTGCTCCGACGATTTGCCGAGATCACGCGCGGTGTTCTCGGCCATTGCCGCCATCACGAGTTCTTGGTCGAGCGAGCCGCCGTTGACCCCGATCCGTACCGGCTTGCCGTTGTCCCTGGCGATCCCGCAGATGGTGGCGAACTGCTCATCCCGCTTGGCGCCGTGGCCGACGTTCCCGGGGTTAATGCGGTACTTGTCGAGCACCCTTGCGCAGGCGGGGTACTCGCGCAACAGGATGTGACCGTTGTAGTGGAAGTCGCCGATCAACGGCACATCACACCCTGCGTCGTTGAGACGGGTGCGAATCTCAGGCAGCGCTTGAGCCGCCTCCGGCAGGTTGACGGTGACGCGGACCAATTCGGAACCCGCCTGCGCAAGTTCCAAGCATTGGCTCGCGGTGCCCATCGCGTCGGCGGTATCGGTCGAGGTCATCGACTGCACCACGATGGGCGCACCGCCCCCAACCTCAATGCTCCCGACACGGACCCCAATGGTTTGCTGGCGAGCGACCGCAGTCATGCAAGAACCTCTCCGGGAGGACCAGATTCCGCCTCCGCCCTGCACAACGGTACAGGCTGAGCAAGAATGCCGTCAAACGGCAGCCGCTCGACCCATGAGGCGGCTCTGCTCCCCGCCGGCCGCCTCGCGCACGCGCTACGCGCTGGCGGCGGTGGGTTGAGACTTGGCGACCTGGGCGCGGACCGCGGTCATGTCGAGCGCCTTCACCTTGTCGATCAGGCCCTCCAGCGCTTCCGCAGGCAGGAGGCCGGGCTGGGCGAACAGCAGCACTTTGTCGCGGAAAATTGCCAGCGTCGGGATCGAACGGACCCCGAACGCCGCCGCGAGTTCCTCTTGCTCCTCCGTGTTACATGAGGCAAAGGTCAGCTCGGGGTGCGCTGCGGCGGCCGCCATGAAGATCGGCTTGAACGCCCGGCAAGGACCACACCAGGAAGCCCAAAAATCAATCAAGACGATCTCGTTCTTCTCGATCGTGTCGTCGAGGTTGCTCTTGGTAAGCTCGATCATTGCATGACCTCCCCGGTGATGCTCGACCATACATCGCTGCATCACCATTAAGTTATAGTATAAGACGTCTTGCCATATTCCGCAAGCGCCTCACAAGGCGCGCCGCCCGCTTGTCACATGGGAGGATTCGCTGCTCGCACTGGTGCGGGACGCGCCCTTCGCCATCGTTTCCCGAAGCTCGCCCAAACTTGCTCCGCGTCAAGCTTGAGCACCCGTGCGTAGGCCATGACAAAGCCGCGGACGTAGACCCGAGGCGGCATTGCGTCCCACGCCTCTTCTTCGAGGTTGGCAAGCTGCTGGGGGCGGATCCGGGTTCGGTCCGACAGCTCGCGCAGCGACACGCCGGCGTCCTCGCGCATCGTGCGGAGGCGGGCGCCGGAAAACTCCGCTGCGGCTGCGGTAGCGCCCGGAGTCTCCTCGGATGGTGCGGTGGGACGAGCGGCGCTTCCCGCTCCGAGCTCAACGGCCGCTCGCAACGACGAAGGTTCGGGAAGCTCATCAGCGGGGCACGCTTCCTGCACCGGCCGCTCGCCGCCCCCCAACCGGAGGTATGCATCCCGCAGGCGATCCTGGAGTTGCCGCTGCTCCTCAGGCTCGGCGGCGGCGTAGAGTGAGAGCGAGCCAGGCGCCAACAAACTCGAGAGCTGCTCGTAGGCGTGGCGAACCTCGTCCTCGCTAGCGCCGGGCGCCAGCCCAAGGACCTGCCAGGGATCCTGCTCTTCAAACCGGTTCATTGCTGCCGCTCCACCATCGCGACACGCTCCAGGAGCCGCTCGGCCACGAGAGAGACTTCGGTCGTGAAGGCCTTACCGAGATGCTCAAAGAAGACAGGCTGGTGAGCCCGCACCGCCCGCCACACCTGGTCGGAGTAGCCCAAGCTGCCGAGGCCGATGAGGTCGACGCCGAACAGGCGCCGTGTCGCGGCGACCATCCCATCGCTCAACGCGCGATCCTCGACCTCACGCACCTGGTTAACCAGCAGCAGCGGATGGAACGATGCGAGCGATCGCTCCAGCGCCTCCCCCAGCGCCGGATTGCCTTGCGCTGCCACAGCCACCAGCTCGGCCGGGCTTAGCGGCGCGTGACCCCGGGTGCGCATCACATCCCGGAGGAGTTCACGGATCCCCGCTGGCGTCTTGAGGGCGGCGACCCGCCGCAGGAACGCTGCCTTGAGAAAGCGGTAGGCGTTCTCCACCGAGGTGGGCTCCGGCACCACCACGAGCACGCCAAAGTGGGCAAGGACGAAGAAATCGACCTCCGTGTTGTGGGTGCCGGCGCCGAGATCGAGCAGCACGACATCGGCATCGAGGCACCCAAGCGCGCGCATCAGCCGGAGCTTTTGCTGGTGCAGGGGATTGGCGATGCCGAGGGCGTTGCGCGCGCCGGACACCAGCCCTAGCCCCGCCACCGGAGTAGGCACGACGACCTCCTCCAGACGTGCGACGTGGCGCAGGACGAAATCGGAGAGTGTCGCGCGCGGATATTCCATGCCCAACAGGCTGTGCACGTTGGGTCCACCCAGGTCACAGTCGACCAGCACCACCGTGTTGCCGCGCTGCGCCAGCTCAATTCCGAGCGAGACCGCCACGAGGGTCTTGCCACTGCCGCCCTTGCCGCCGCCGATCGCAACGACGTGGCGGGGCCACCGCCTACTCTGCCCAGGTGCCATGCGGTCCGGGCTGCCGTCCTGCGCGTCCCCGCCGTTTGCGGACACCGGGCGAGCGGCAGATTCCGCGACCGGCTCAAGGGCTTTCATCGCTGCGGAGCGGACGAGAACGCACGACCTGCGGGCGTTATGCCTGGGCGATCAGCACACCAAGAGGCCACGCCAACACGCGCACAGGCGCCGCAGCGATACCACCATCCGACGGCTTGCCAGATTCGTTGGCTGGCCTGACCAAGCCTCATTATTTGATGCTAGCACGCACAAATCCCTCGAGGGCCAGACCCAGCATGCCAGATCGAGCATCCAACTTCGCGCCGACCGGTAGCGCAGCACGGTTGCTCCAACGCAGCCACGCAACCGTTTGCACTTTGTGCCGGTGCCCCCGTCTCAACGAGTGTGATTTGAGCTATGCTTCCCCCGCTCGCGCCGCACCGTGGCGCGATGCGGTCGAACCCGGCTTGCGTGTCGCCGTGTTCGGGTCCGCTCCAGCGAGACTGGAGCGGGGAGGAATCATGCGCTCGTACCGACTGTCCCCCCCTGCGGCCGCAGTTGTGTTATTCCTCGTAGCGGTATCTGCCTCTGCCCAGACCAAGCTTTTGCGCTTCCCAGCCATTCATGGCGAACGGGTCGCGTTTTGCTACGCCGGTGACATTTGGACCGCGCCGGCCAGCGGCGGTACCGCTAGCCGACTCACGGCCCATCCCGGGCTTGAGCTGTTTCCCCACTTCTCGCCCGACGGCACGTGGATCGCCTTCACCGGGCAGTACGACGGCGACGAGCAGGTCTACGTCATCCCCGCAGGTGGCGGAGCACCCACACAGTTGACCTACTACCCGGCCCGTGGACCGCTGACTCCTCGCTGGGGCTATGACAACCAGGTCTATGGTTGGACCAACGACGGCAAGGCGGTGCTGTTCCGCTCGATGCAGGACCATTGGGACCTCGGTGACACGCAGCTCTACACCGTGAGTACGACCGGCGGGCTTCCGCAGGCGCTGCCGATGCCGTATTCGGGCGCCGGGACGTTCTCCCCTGACGGTACCAAGGTGTGCTACTCGCCGTTGGCGCGCGATTTCCGCACCTGGAAGCGGTATGAGGGCGGTTGGGCGGAAGACCTTTTCATCTTCGACCTCAAGACGTTCGCAAGCGAGAACATCACCCATCACCCGCGCACGGACCGCGACCCGATGTGGATCGGCAACGCGATCTACTTTGCCTCCGATCGTGACGGCACGCTGAACCTCTACAAGTACGACATCACCAGTCGGACGACGACCCAGCTCACGCACTCCAAGACCTTCGATGTCCGCTGGCCCTCCTCGGATGCCGAAGGGCACATCGTGTACGAGTTCGGCGGTGAGCTGCACGTCTTCGACACGAGGACAGGCGGCGACACCGCCATCTCGATCTACGTACCCAACGACGGCGTCGCGATGCGGCCCGCCCATTACCCGGTCGAGAAGTTCATCGAGGACTTCGCGCTGGCACCCAAGGGGGAGCGGGCGCTCTTCGTGGCACGCGGCGACGTGTTTACCGTGCCGGTTGAGCACGGCGCGCCGCGCAACTTGACCAACTCGTCCAACGCGCACGACCGGTGGGCGCGCTGGTCGCCAGACGGCCGCAAGGTCGCCTTTGTCTCCGACCGCTCGGGTGAGGAGGAGCTGTGGCTTGTCAATCAGGACGGCGCCGGCACCCCTGAGCAGCTCACCACCACCTTGAAGGTCATGCTCTCACCCCCGGTGTGGTCGCCGGATGGTGCGTACCTCGCTTTCTCGGACAAGGACGGGCACGTTTTCGCGCTGCACCTTTCCGACAAGAAGCTGACCGAGGTCGCCAAGGACCGGCACGGGAGCGTGCTCGATTATGCCTTCTCCTCGCATGGCGAGTACCTCGCCTTTTCGCTCGCCAACCCGAACAATTTCCGCTCGCTCCACATCTGGAGCGCCGCCGACGGTAAATCCCACGAGGCAACCGACCCGGACTTCAACGCGTTCGGACCCGCGTGGGACCCGGCCGGTAACTACCTCTACTTCCTCTCGGACCGCGAGTATGCGCCGCAGATCAGCACGCGCGAGTTCGACTTCGCCACCAATCGGCAAACCGGGATCTTCGCCCTCACCCTCCGAAAGGACGTTAAGCACCCGTTCCCATTCCAGAGCGACGAGGTGAAGACCGACAGCACCTCCGCCAGCAAGGTTGCTCCCAGCGAGACCGACAAGACGGCGGAGACACACCCGACCAAGCCGGTGATCGTTGACTTTGACGGTCTCGCCGCCCGGGCCGCACGCGTCCCGGTGGCGGCAGACAACCCCGCCAACCTCGTGGCCAATGACGGCAACCTGCTCTACCTCAAGAAGCCGCCGTTCGTCTATGGGCGCGACCCCGAGAGCAAGGGCACCTTGGTGGTGTTCTCGCTCGACGACCGTAAAGAGACCGTCCTCGCCGAGGACACGGACGCATTTGCGATCTCCGCCGACGGCAAGAAGGTGCTCGTCCGGCAGGACAAGAGCTACAACCTCTACGACGCGACCCCCAAGGGCAAGGACACGAAGAAGACCATCTCGACCAAGGAGCTCGCCGTCGATCGCGTCCCAGCGCAGGAGTGGGCGGAGATCTTCGCGGAAGTCTGGCGACGCTACCGAGATTTTTTCTACGTCGCGAACATGCATGGCTACGACTGGGATGCGCTCAAGACCCGCTACCAGGCGTTGCTTCCATTCGTGGCGCACCGCTCCGATCTCAACTACGTCCTGGGCGAAATGGTGGCCGAGCTCAACGTCGGCCATGCCTACATCCAGGACGGCGATTACGAGATCCCCGAGCGCCCCAAGGTGGCGCTGCCGGGCGCACGCTTCGCGCTCGACCCGGCCGCCGGACGCTACCGCATTGCCGCGATCTTCCCCGGCGAGAACGAGGAGGAGCGCTACCGTTCGCCACTCACCGAGATCGGCGTCGACGTCAAGGTTGGCGACTATGTCTTGGCGATCGATGGCGAAGAGCTCAAAGCCAACGACAGCCCGTATCGCCTCTTGCGCTTCAAAGCCGACCGTCCGGTCGAGCTCACCGTCAGTGCCACCCCCACCCGTAGCAGCGCCCGCACCGTGAGCTATCGACCGATCACGAGCGAGACCGACCTCGTCTACCTCAAGTGGGTCACGCGAAATCGCGACATGGTGGCGAAGGCCACCGGCGGCCGGGTCGGCTACCTGCACTTGCCGGACATGGCCGAGGACGGCATCCGCGAGTTCGTCAAGTGGTACTACCCGCAAATCCGCAAAGCCGGGTTGATCGTCGACGATCGCGCCAACGGCGGCGGCAACATCTCGCAAATGGTGATCGAGCGCCTCTCACGGAAGCTCCTGGGCACCGGCTTCGACCGCATCAGCGACGATACCGAAACCTACCCGGACACCGTGTTCGTCGGGCCGATGGCCTGCCTCCTCAACGAGACCTCCGCTTCCGACGGCGACATCTTCCCCTACATGTTCCGCCAGGCTGGATTGGGGCCGCTCATCGGCAAGCGGTCGTGGGGCGGCGTGGTGGGGATTGCCGACCGCCCCCCGCTGCTCGACGGCGGCCAGGTGTTCGTGCCCGAAGACGCCACGGCTTCCACGACCGGCCAGTGGGTGATCGAAGGTCACGGTGTGGATCCCGACATCGTGGTCGAGAATGACGCGGCTTCCGTGATCGCGGGTCGCGACCCTCAGCTCGAGCGTGCGATCGCCGAGGTCCTCAAGGCGCTCGAGAAGCGACCGGGAACGCTCCCGGCTCGACCAGCGCCTCCGGTAAAGACACCGTAGCGCTTCGCCGCGACCGCTTTGCCGCGGCTGGACGAGCGCGCTAGCATGGCTGCGCATGTCCAACGGCGGCAGGCGGTGGAACGGCTGGGGGCTCGCGAGCGAGAGGTTTGTCGTGCCCGCTGCCGCATCCGAGTGGCTGAGCGCGCACATCGGTGCCGGCGATCCCCTCGCGGCGGTGGCCGAAACCGCGGTACCGCTCCCACCGTCGCGAGCGGTGCCGTCGTTGCCCGCCGAGACGGCCTCCGATGCCGCGACGCGCCTCCGTCACGCCTGTGGCCAATCGCTCCCGGACCTCTTGGCTCTGCGCAGCGGTCAGGTGGCCGCCTTCCCCGACGCCGTGTGTTTTCCCGAGACTGCTGAGCAGGTCGCTGGCGCGTTGCAGGTTGCCGCAAGCCGAGGCTTGGCCATCGTCCCGCGTGGAGGAGCTACGAGCGTCGTCGGCGGCGTGACGGTCACTCGCGACAGCCGACCGATCATCGTGCTCTCGCTCGAGCGGCTGCGGGGCCTCGCGGAGCTTGACGCGACCTCGCGCCTGGCCACCTTTCGCGCCGGCACGTTTGGCCCGGAGGTCGAGGCGTCACTGGGCCCGCACGGCCTGCGCCTCGGGCACGAGCCGCAGTCGTTCGAGTTTTCCACCGTTGGCGGCTGGGTGGCGACCCGCTCCGCAGGGCAGCGTTCGACCGGCATCGGCAAGATCGACGATCTGGTCGCGGGGTTGGAGATCGCCACGCCCAGCGGGCTCTGGCGGCTGCCAGCGCAACCGGCGTCCGCTGCCGGTCCCGAGTTACGGCGCCTGCTCGTCGGCAGCGAAGGCCGCCTCGGCGTGATCACCGCAGCGACCTTGAGGGTCCGGCCGCTCCCCGAAGCGGAGGATGGCCAAGTCGTCCTGCTGCCGTCGTGGGACGCGGGCATCGAGGTGTGCCGGGAGCTGCTGCAACGCGGCGTGCCGGTGGAGGTGCTGCGGCTCTCGGATCCCGACGAGACCGCTTTTGCGACCACCCTTGTGCCGCTGTCGCGACTGCAGGCAACCGTGAGCCGAGCGTTGTTCCGCCTACCGCGTTTCCGGCGCGGCTGCCTCCTCCTGCTGGGATGGGCGGGAAGCGCCCAGGAGGTCGTCCTCGCGCGGCAGACCGCCGCCCGCGTGTGGCACGAACGAAATGGACTTTCGCTCGGCGGGAGCGGGTGGCGGCGCTGGCGGGCGGAACGCTTCCGACACCCCTACCTGCGCGACGAGCTGCTCGCGCTCGGCTGGGGGGTGGATACCCTGGAGACGGCTGCGCCATGGGCGCGTCTCGGTGACGTCTGGCTGGACGTGTCAGCCGCGATGCACGCCGCCGCCGGAACGATGGGGTTCCGCGCCGCCGTGCTGTGCCACCTCTCGCATGCGTACCCAGACGGCGCCTCGCTCTACTTCACGTTTCTTTGGCCACTGCAAGGTGGCCGCGAGCTCACGCAGTGGACCGCGCTCAAAGACGCCGCCACCACGGCGCTGCTCGCCGCGGGGGGAACAGTCACGCACCATCACGGGGTGGGAACGATGCACGCCTCCTACCTCGAGTCCGAGGTGGGTAAACCCGGCATGGCAGCGCTCGCCGCGCTCGCACGCGCGCTCGACCCAGGCGAAATCTTGAACCCCGGCGTGCTGCTCGCCCGAAGGTCGCGTCCACCTTCTGCGTCGCCGGGCGGTGGGGAGGGACGCTGATGTTCCTCTCCGGCTGGCGGGAGCAGGCCTGGCAGAGGCTGCACGATCCTCTCGACGTGCTCGTGGTCGGTGGCGGGATCACCGGCGCCGGCATCCTCCACGACGCGGCTCTACGCGGCCTTGGTGTCGCCCTTGTCGAGCGGGGCGACTTCGGCTGCGGCACCTCGTCGCGCTCCTCCAAGCTGATCCACGGCGGCCTGCGCTATCTCAAGCGAATGCAGCTCGGCATCACCCGCACCGCGTGTCGCGAGCGCGACCTGCTCGCCCTCGCAAGCCCGCACTTGGTGGCAATGCTGCGTTTCCTCTACCCATCCTACGCGCAGGACACGACGCCGGGGTGGCAAGTGGACCTCGGCCTGTCGATGTACGACCACCTCACGCCCGCGCGGCACCACCACGAGCGGGTCAACGCGGAAACGGCGGCGAGGCTCGTCCCGGCGCTCGCCCGGCCAGGCCTCGAGTTTGGTCTGCTCTACGACGATGCGGTGGCCGACGATGCCCGTCTCGTCATGGCAGTGGTGAGCGCGGGCGTCCTCGCGGGTGGGGTCGCGCTCTCGTACGCGACGCTCGAGGAGTTCCTCCGCGATCGGCAGGGACGCGTTTGCGGCGCCGTGGTGCGCGACCTGGAGAGCGGCGCGACCGCCCGAGTCACCGCCCGTGTGGTCGTGAACGCCACCGGCGTGTGGTGCGACCAACTGCGCGCTCTCTCGGGCGAGACCCGCGGGCGGTTGCGACCATCACGAGGATCTCACCTTCTCTTTGCTCGTAACCGCCTGCCCCTCGACCTCGGCGTGACCGCGCTCTCGCCCGATGACGGACGGCCGGTGTTCGCGGTGCCCCACCCCGAAGGTACGCTCGTCGGCACCACGGATCTGTTCCATGATGGCCCCCTCGAGGAACCGCGGCCTAGTGGAGAAGAGCTCGCGTACCTGCTGCGTTTCGCCCAGCACTGCTTCCCCGGCATGCATTTGGGTCCAGGCGACATCTGCGGTGCGTTTTCCGGGGTTCGGCCGGTGCTCTCCTCGCACGCGGAGCACCCCTCGGAAGCCTCTCGCGAGGAAGCAGTGTGGGAGGAGCGCGGCCTGGTCTCCACCGCAGGCGGCAAGCTCACCACCTTTCGCGCGACGGCGGAGAAGGCCATGGCCACCGTGATCCGCGCTCTGCCAGAGGAGCGGCGGGAGGCGTTGCTGCCGGCGCGGAGCGCGATGGTGACGTTGCCGTGGCGCGCCGACCCGAGCGCCGTCGCGGCGGCGCTCGCCAACCTCAAGGTCGATCGCGCGGTAATCGATGGCTTGGTGCGCCGGCTGGGGGCGCTGGCGCTGCCAGCCGCGCTTGGCGCACCCCCCGATGCGCTTCGTCCGCTCGGCGACGGCCTCGACCTGTGCGGCGGCGAGCTCGCGTTTCAGGCGCGCTGCGGCGGCGTGGTGCATCTCGAGGACCTGCTCTTGCGGCGCGTCCGGCTCGGGATGTGGCAGCCGCGCCGATGCCTCGAGCTGGCGCCGCGCCTGCGCCCGCTGCTCCGCCGCGCGGTCGGTTGGTCGGTGAAGCGCTGGAACACGGAGCTCGAACGCTTGGACCGGGCGGTGGCCAATTGGTTGCCGCCGGAGGCGCCATGAGCGGGACGCTGGTGCTCGTCAACCCCGTAGCAGGTGGCGGACGAGCCGGGCGGTTCTGGGAGCGCCTCCGGCCCGTCGCCGAGGCGCTCGCGCGGATTGAGGTTGTCGTTCCGGCCGGACCAGCGGCGACGCGGGCAGCGGTGGAGGCCGCCGCTGCTTCCGGCTACCGACGGGTCGTCGCCGTCGGCGGCGACGGTACAGCACACCTTGCGGCAAGCGCGTTGCTGGCCTGCGACGCCGCGGCCGAGGTGACCCTCGGCATCGTGCCCGCAGGGACTGGTTCCGACCTCGCGCGCGCCCTGGCCATCCCGCGCGACCCGCGCAGGGCGCTCGAGCGCGCGCTGTTGGGCGCGCCGGCAGCCCTTGACGCGGGCCGGTGCGACGGCCCGGCTGGCGGGTTCTGGTTCGTCAACATCGCCTCCGCGGGCATCGGTGGAATGGTGGACGAGGCGGTGAACGCGATGCCCCGCCGGGGGCGGACCGCGTTCCTGCGCGCGACCTTCGCGGCTCTGCGTCGTTACCGCAACGTGCCAGTGCGAGTCTGGCTCGACGGGGAGGCTTGGTACGAGGGCCCGCTGTTTCTCCTGGCCGTGGCCAACGGCACCACCTTCGGCAAGGGCATGCGGGTCGCTCCCCACGCGCGACTCGACGACGGTGTGTTCGACGTCGTGCTCGTGGGCAAGGTGTCCGGGTGGGAGCTGATCCTGCGGCTGCCACAGGTGTACCTCGGCCGCCACCTGCACGCACGCCCGGTCAGGTATCGCCAGGCCAGGGAAGTGCGTTTCGAGCCACTCGCCCCGCTACCTGCTTTCGACGTGGACGGCGAAACGTATCCTTCCGGAGAGGTGACCTTCCGGATCGCGCCGGGCGCGTTGCGGGTGGCCGACGGAGCGAAGGCGGCGACCGGACCGTACGCGGGCGACGCCGCGGCGTGAGGTCATGACCGCGTGGCAGTGGAACGCGAGCGCTCGACGGGAGCGTTACGGACAGACGGGGGGATGCGCATGGTCAAGGCGATCCGCATTCACCGCACCGGTGGCCCGGAGGTGCTCCGGTGGGAAGAGATCGAGCTGGGCTCGCCCGGGCCGGGCGAGGCGCTCGTTCGCCACACCGCCATCGGCCTCAACTTCCTTGACACCTACCAACGCTCTGGACTGTACCCGCTCAACCTCCCGGCCGTGATCGGCAGCGAGGCAGCGGGGGTCGTGGAAGCCGTGGGGCCGGGCGTCCACGAGGTAACGGGAGGTGATCGTGTCGCCTACGCGGGAGGTGCCGTTGGCGCGTACGCCGAGAAGCGCCTCATCGCCGCCCATCGCCTCGTCCCGCTGCCAGCCGACGTCAACGACCGCGACGCCGCCGCCGCCATGCTCAAGGGGATGACGGCCCACTACCTGCTCCGACGCACCTTCCAGGTCAAGGAGGGCGATGCCGTGCTGATCCACGCCGCCGCGGGAGGCGTAGGGCTGATCGCGTGCCAGTGGGCCCACCACCTCGGCGCGGTGGTGATCGGCACGGTATCCACGGAAGAAAAGGCCGCGCTCGCCCGTGCGCATGGCTGCGACCACCCGATCGTCACAAGCCGCGAAAGCTTCGCGGCGCGGGTGCGAGAGGTCACCGGCGGCGAGGGCGTGGAGGTGGTCTACGACTCGGTCGGCAAGGATACCTTTGAGGCTTCGCTCGACTGCCTGAAACCGCTGGGCTTGATGGTGTCGTTCGGCAACTCCTCGGGTCCGGTGCCGCCGTTCGCCCCTGCATTGTTGGCCGCCAAGGGCTCACTCTTCCTCACCCGCCCGTTGCTCATGACCTACACGGCCAAACGCGAGGACCTCCTCGCGTCGGCCGCGGAGCTGTTCGAGGTGATGCGGTCCGGCGCGGTGACGATCGAGGTCAATCAGACCTACCCGCTCTCGCACGCGGCCCGCGCCCACCGCGATCTGGAGGCGCGCCGCACCACCGGCTCCACGGTGCTCTTGCCGTGAGCGACGGCGCTTGACCGCGAGCCGTGGAGACCGCAAACTCTCCCTGCGATGAAGCCCCTCGTTTTGATCGTCGATGATGAGCCCGGGATCCTCACCGAGCTCGCCAACATCCTCAAGGACGAAGGGTTCGCTACCCTGACCACGGCCAGCGGCGACGAGGCATTAGAACTCTACCGGCGGCGGCGGCCGGCGGCCGTGTTTCTCGACGTTTGGTTGCCCGATCGAGATGGGATCGAGACGCTGCGGGTGATGCGCGAGATCGACCCCGCCGCCGCGGTTATCATGATCTCTGGCCACGGCGATGCACCGACCGCGGTCACCTCGATCAAGCTCGGGGCCTACGACTACCTCGAAAAGCCGCTCGCGTACAACCGTGTGGTCGAGGCGCTGCGGGGCGCGCTCTCCACCGCGCGCGCACACGGGCGCGGCCGGGGCGCACCCACGGCCAAGGCAATACCTGGCGCGGAGGAACTCCCGCGCACCTTCCACCCCCCGCGAGCGCTTTCGCTGCTGCGCGAGGCGCTCGTCCCGCAGCGGACGATCCGCTCGAGCACGGTAATCTACGGGCTCGGTCTCCACTCCGGCAGCCGCACCGGAATGGTGATCCAGCCGCTCCCACCCAACAGTGGCATTCACTTCGTCACCCTGCCGAAGGGCACGGCGGTACCCGCCCATCTTTCCGCGGTGGCGGAGACCGAATACGCGACCACGCTCGCGCGGGAGGGGGAGGAGATCCGCACCGTTGAGCATTTCCTCTCGACCCTCCACGCCGCCGGCATCACCAACTTACTCATCAAGGTCCGCGGCGAGATCCCCGTGCTCGACGGCTCCGCGTTGGAGTTCTGCCAGCGCCTCGAGGAGGTTGGGATCCAGGATCAGGACGCGATGCGCCTGGAGCTTGTCATCGACCGCCGCTACGAGGTCGTCAGTGGCGCCAAGAGCATGATCATTGAGCCCGCCGACGTTTTTTCCGTGGCGTACCAGCTTCGCTACCCGCCGCCCATCGGCGAGCAGAGCTACGAGTTCGTCCTGCGGGACTTTGCGTCGTACCGGGAGGAGATCGCCCCCGCGCGCACGTTTGGCTTCCTGCGCGACGTGCCGATGATGAACGAGCTCGGGCTCGGCTCAGGCGGGCGGCTCGACAACTTCATCCTCGTGGGCGAGGACAACGTCATCAACACCGAGCTACGCTTCCCCGACGAGTTCGTCCGCCACAAGATCCTCGACATCATCGGTGATCTCTTCCTGCTCGGCTACCCGGTGCGGGGAAAGGTCACGGCGCGCTTCACCGGCCACCGTGACAACGTCGCGCTCCAGCGCGCCATTCTTGCCGCCTGTACCTGACCCGCGTCCACGACGACACGATCACTTCCCGGTCCGTGTGTACGCACACATGAACCCTGCATGGTACGATCCGCCTTTGAGGCATGGTCTCATTCCCGGTGTCGTCAACGGGTGTCGTCAAGGCGAAGGCGAGGACGCGATGCGCGTTGCGGTCGTTGGCGTTGGTGCCGTGGGGGGCTACTTCGGCGGGCGGCTCGCCCATTCCGGCGAGGACGTGTGCTACATCGCCCGCGGTGAGACCCTCGCAGCGTTGCAGCACGGCGGACTACGGGTAGACAGCATTGCCGGCGACTTCGTGATCGATCCGGCGCGCGCGTTTGCGGACCCGGCCGAGGTGGGTGCGGTCGACGTTGTGCTGGTCGCGGTCAAGGCGTGGCAGGTGGATGGGCTCGCGCCAACGCTGCGGTCTCTCCTCCACCCGCAGACCGTGGTGGTACCGCTGCAAAACGGCGTTGAGGCGGCGGACCAGCTTGCGGCTACACTCGGCCAGGAACACGTCGCGCCGGGCGTGTGCCACATCGTCGCCTCGGTGGAGGCGCCCGGCCACGTCCGCCACTCGGGTCTCGAACCGCGGATCGCCTTCGGCGAGCGGGACAACCGGCCGAGCGCACGGCTCGAACGCCTGCAACGCGCCTTCGCCCAAGCGAAAGTCAAAGCTCAGATCCCCCCCGACATCGGCGTTGCGTTGTGGGAGAAGTTCCTCTTCATCGCCTCGCTCAGCGGGATGGGGGCGGCGACGCGTGCACCGGCAGGGGTGGTGCGGCGCCTGCCCGAGACGCGCCACTTGCTCGTGCAAGCGATCGGCGAGGTTGCGGCCGTGGCACGCTCACGGGGAGTCGCCCTGCCTCCTGACGCGGAAGCACGCACGCTGGCATTCATCGACGCCTTACCCGAAGCCGCGACCTCCTCGATGCAGCGCGACATTTTGGCGGGGAGGCCATCCGAGTTGGAAGCGCAGCTTGGCGCGGTCGTTCGTTTCGGCGCCCAGGCTGGCGTACCTACCCCGGTGGCCGCATTCCTCTATCACGTCCTACTACCTCAGGAACTCCAAGCACGGGGCAGCCATGACCGACCCCTGTGAATCGTGTCGCTGATGCGGCCGGGGCCAAGTTGGCCTTCCGACACCAGATCCAGGTCTCTCTCACAATCGGGAACAACCCACCTCCTCACCTTGCGACGCTAACGAAGAGCGTGATCCACGGCACAATTCGCGCCGAGCTTCTCCCGTACAGGTCACGGCCACGAGCCCTTGCGCCAGACGTCACAAGCGGCATAGACTCCCGCGGGCCCCGCAATGGGGACCGGACGAGCGCAATTACAACATCGAGACCAACCACGAAAGGGGAAGACGCATCATGTCAGACAAGAGAGCAGACCTAGCCGGACCTGGGATTTCGACCTACGAGGAGGTGGACAAGATCCTCCCCTCCGGCTACAGCTCGATCCTCAACGCCAAGGAGACGCAGCTCGCGATTACCGCGGTGAAGCGATACATCGAGGACAACCTGTGCAAGAAGCTGAACCTGTTTCGTGTCGAGGTGCCGCTCATCGTCAGCAAGGAGAGCGGCGTCAACGACTACCTCGACCGCGACGGCTCCCGCACCCCGATCGAGTTCCCCTGCGGCCTTGGGCTTCCCAAGCGCATCGAGGCCCAGGTGGTGCAGGCAGCCACGAAGTGGAAGAGGCTAGCGCTGCGCGAGTTCGGTTGCCAGGTCGGGGAGGGCATCATCACCGACATGCGCGCCGTGCGCAAGGACTACTTCCTCGACCACGATCACTCCGCGTACGTGGACCAGTGGGACTGGGAACGCGTGATGACACCCGAGCAGCGCAGCGTGGCGTTTCTCAAGGACGTCGTCAAGCGGATCTGGAAGGTGCTGCGCGGCGCCCAGGAGCACGCGTACTCGCTGTTCCCCAAGCTCAAGGGCAAGTACCCAGAAATGCCAGAGGAGCTCACCTTCCTTCACGCGGAAGAGCTCCTTGCGATGTACCCCGACATGCCGCGCAAGCAGCGCGAGACCGCGATCCTGCAAAAGTACCCGGCGGTCTTCATCATCGGCATCGGCTGGGTGCTCGCCGATGGCTACCCGCACGAGATGCGCGCCGCGGACTACGACGACTGGGTCACGCCGACCGACAAGGAAACCGGCAAGCCGACCCATGGACTCAACGGCGACATCCTGGTGTGGAACCCGGTGACGAAGCGACGCCACGAGCTAACCTCGATGGGAATTCGCGTCACCAAGGAAACGCTCAAGCAGCAGCTCGAGCTCTCCGGCCAGCTCGACTTCCTCAACCTCCCGTACCACAAGGCGATCCTCGCCGACCGAATCCCGCTCTCGGTCGGCGGCGGCATTGGCCAGTCGCGCACGGTCATGTACCTGTTGAAAAAGGCCCACCTCGGCGAGGTGAGCGTCACGATTTGGCCGAAGGCACTCAAGGACATCTGCGCCGCAAAGAACATTCACGTACTGGAATGAGACGAAAGCGGCGGTTGCGCTTCGACTGACACCATACGATTCCCGCCTCGATGCTGGCGGGGATCGTCGTTCTCACCAGGTCGGGTTGCCGGCCAAGACTGAGGTTTCCGGGATTGTTAAGAAAGGCTGCTACGAAAGTTGAGCCCGTGGGAGCACCTTCCAGGTGCGACCATACGAGGTTTCCGAGAGTCGACCGGTCGCGGCAGGATGCCGCTCCCACCAACCTCCTTTCTCATTCTCCGTCGTGTCAGGGACCGGAATCGAAACTCCTTGCTCGTTCCTACGCCGCCATCGCAGAGAATGGCGCTCTTGACTTGCGTGCGGGCGACGACGCCAGCGTCGGTGGCGAGGAGGATCCTCCGGCGCTCCCTCGCGGCCGAGACGGGCCGTTTTGCAGCACCATGCTCTCCGCGTGAGGACGGGTATCCTGCGCGAGGCACCACACCTGCGCGATGCAGGAGCGAGTTGCGGGGAGAGATGGCCAACGCCCTCACGCAGCGCCGGATCTTCGCCTTCTGGGCGCCGCTGGCCGCCACCTGGCTGATGATGGCGGTCGAGGGGCCGTTCCTCGGCGCCGTGATTGCCCGCCTCGCAGAGCCCAAATACAACCTTGCCGCCTGGGGCGTTGCGTTCTCGTTCGCGATGCTCGTGGAGGCACCGATCATCATGATGCTGAGCGCGGCCACCGCGCTCGCCGCCGACCGCCAATCGTTTCTCGCGTTACGGCGCTTTGTTTACACCCTCAACGCGCTGATCACGGCCGGGATGATCGTGTTCTTGCTGCCACCGGTGTTCCACTTCATCACCGAGACACTGATGAGGCTGCCGCGGCGGGTCGCCGAGCTCTCCCACACCGCCACCGCGCTTCTGCTGCCCTGGCCGGCCGCCATCGGCTACCGGCGGTTCTACCAGGGCACGCTCATCCGCCACGGGCTTACCCGGCGGGTGGCGTACGGCACCGTGGTGCGGGTGACCTCTATGGCAGCCACCGGTGTGCTCCTGTTCATGCTCGCACCGATTCCCGGCGCCTGGGTCGGAGCGGCCGCGCTCGCAACCGGCGTGGTGATGGAGGCGGTCGCGAGCCGGCTCATGGCCTCTGCCGTCGTGCGCGGGTTGCTCGGTGGCGGCGAGTCGACACCGGCGGGACGTGCGCTGCTGACCACGCGTGGCATCATCTCCTTCTACTACCCACTCGCTCTCACCTCACTGCTCACGCTGGGAGTGAACCCCTTGGTCACGTTCTTCCTTGGCCGCAGCCGCATGCCGCTCGAGTCGCTCGCGGTGATGCCGGTGGTGGGCGCGCTCGTGTTTGTGTTCAGAAGCCCCGGCGTGGCATATCAGGAAGTCGGCGTGGCCTTATTGGGCCACAATGACGACAGCTATCCGGCGCTGCGGCGGTTCGCAGCTACCCTCACGCTGGCCGTGGCCGGGGCGTTGGTCCTGGTCGCGTGGACGCCACTCGTGTCCGTGTGGTTCCACCGTATCTCGGGGCTCTCGCCGGATTTGACTCGCTTCGCGGCGGTACCGTTGCGCATTCTGTGCCTCTACCCTGCGCTCGAGGTGCTGCTCTCGTTCCAACGCTCGCGCCTCGTGTACGCGCGCTGGACGGCGCCGATCACCTGGGGAACCGCGGTCGAGGTCGGGGGGATCGCGCTCGTCCTCGCGGTCGGGATCGGCGCCCTGAACCTGGTCGGCGCCGTCGCGGCCGCTGCCGCACTGCTTGCTGGCCGACTCGCGGCCAATACCTTCCTCGGCGTGCCACTACGAAAGATCACGCAGCAACCGGGAGGCGAACACCGCGTTTGATAAGCCACCCGAAGGCGTTTGGGACCACCGACGGCTCGACGATGGTGATGCCGTGCCTCAACGTGATCCGCATGCACGTCATGATCATTGTGCTCGCCTGTCTTGGGACGGCTCGTGCAGCGGGCGCGCAACACGCGCGCAGCGCAGGGGTCTACCGAAGGTGGGGCTCCGTGGCCAGATTGATCGTGACGCTCAGGCTTGCTCCCTCCACGCGCACCACGCCGAACTTGCCCGCGTAGTCGCGAAACACGAAGAACCCGTTGCCGGTGCGCAACGGCTTGATCTCCGCGTCGAGATGGCTCGTCAGGAAGCGCAGCGCCATTCCTGCGGCGGCCTCGCTCGGGTACACGGCGAGGATGAGGGCATGGGCCGGATGGCCTGCGCCCTCGGCGTAGCTTGCGGCGGCGGCGGTGATCGTGTCGCCGAGTTGCAGCACGTCCCCGTCACCAAGGGTGATGAGCGATTGGAGGGCGAGCGGGCCGCGAATCAGCCGCTCGCTGCCGGCGAGGCGGCCTTCGCGCGGGAGCACGTCAAGCGTGGGCACTGCAACCTGGAGGGGAAGCCTCGTCGCGATGGCCCGCGCGAGCGCCACCAGCGCCTGGGCGAGCTGTCCGTTGCCGCTGAAGTCGCTCACGATCAACAGGTAGCGGTTCTGCGCCAGGAGGACCTGGTACGCGCCTGCGGTGTTGCGGCCGGGCAAGCTGGGATCGGGCGTTTCCCGCCCGCAGCGGCCCAGGTAGATCCCCAGTGCCGCGGCCGCGTCACGCATGCGGTACAGCTCGACCTCGATTGCATCTGCGCCGTGATCGTACCGCTGCACGGTGAGTTCCTCGAAGCCGAACTCGAAGAATATTTCGGCGCCGCCATCGATGTGTCCGTACAGCGCGCTACCGGTGAACACCTTGGCCCTGCTATCAGCCGTCCAGGCGGGGAGGACACCATCCGTGGGCAGGAGGCTGATGTCGCCGCCAAGAGCCGCTCTCCCGGCAAGCAGCACAGCAAGCGCGAGCAGACGTCTCATGCGTGCACGAGCCGAATCTTCGCCGGGTCCGCTACACCGAGACCGAGCTTTTCGGCGTAGAAGAGGTACTCGGTGAACTTGGGGTGCTCGTTGACCGCCACGCCCATCGCCTTGCGCTTGGCGACCAGCTCACGGTGGCACACCATGTCGAGCGCAAATGGGTCGGTGGCGAAGTAGAGCGCGTGGTTCGGGTAGACGAACTTCTCGTCCTTGTCGGGACCCCCGTCGTACTGGGCGCGCAGGCCATCGGTGACGTTAAGCACGAGCTTGTCCCGCACCCACGGCGCGGCGAGCACCTCGGTACAGACCTTGAAGAACAGCGGCGCATGCAGCCGCCCGGTGTTGCAGATGGAGGCAAAGCCCAGGTTCTTGGTCGCCATCGAGATGCCGTTGCCGGTGTTCTTGTACGCGGCGAGGTTGACGATCTTGGACAGCTTCTTCGTCACCAGCTTGCCAAAGTACGAGTACTCGCCAGCGAAGACGTGCTGATTGAGGTAGAACTCATCGTCCTTGTAGCCGCGCACGCCCTTGCCCACGATTCCCTTGGCGAAGTAGAAGGCATCGAGGTCGAAGTTGGCGGCCGACACGTGGTGGCCATTGGCATCGCGCCAGCGGCTGCCTTCCTCGTCCATCGTCTGCAGCCCTTCGATCCGCACGCCGGGAAAATGCTCAGCGGTGAACCCGGCATCCTTGAGCATGTAGTCGAAGCGATCCCAGATGACGATGTTGTCCTTGGGGAGCTTGTTGTCCGCAAGCCAGCGGATCACCGCCTCGACGAGCTCGAGGCGGGTGGAGATGAGCGGCGTGCCGACCGGGTTCACCTTGAGGCCCACGACGTCGTCGCGGCTGAACAGCATCGTAAACGCGGCCTTCATCGACGTGTCGGTGAGGGTGCGGATGCCGCGTTCGAACATCGCACGCACCACCTTGCCGTCGACCTTGTCACCGACGAGCGAATCCACGTCGGAAACCTTCACGACCTTGCCCGGGAACCGCCCGGGGAGCGAGTGCACCGTCTTTGGCACCTTGAGAAAATCGGCGATGTTGGTCGTGACCTCAGGCACCGCGACATCCGCAAGCGCAGGCACCCCAAGGACCAGCCCGGATGCAACCGCTGCACCGGCTCCCGCCGCCTTGAGAAACTCTCTCCGGTCCAAGGCCATCGCTTGGTTCATGGTGGAGTAGCGCCGTGTCATGGGTTCTCCCTCGCGGTCACGAGCTGGGGTCGTGCCGCGACGCATCCGTCGCGACATGGTACGTCTTCCTGGGATGGGAGTTCTATCCCGGAAGCCCCAGTTGGCTTCTGCTGCGAGGGCGGATAGCGCCGTGGTGGTGGGCGTACTCGGGGTTTGCAGGGTGCCGCCGTACCGCTGACGTACGGCTCCCCTCCTCACCCCTCCGTTCGCCCGCCATCATCGGCATCTCCACCCTCTCCCAACGAACCCAACTGGAGTTTCTGGGATTATCGACGGCGCTGGCGCAGCACCTCATACGCGACGATCGCCACGGCGGTGGACAGGTTCAGCGAACGCATCTGCGTGTCCGCCATCGGGATGCACACGAGCCGGTCGGGGTGGCGCTGGCGCAACTCGTCTGGCAGCCCACCGCTCTCGCGCCCGAAGATCAGCACCGGATGGATCGGAAACGAGACGTCCCAGAGTTGCCGCGGGGCCTCCGCCGAGAACAAGAACGGTTCGCCCAGCTCCCCCAGATGCGCCTCCAGCTCCGCCCACTCCTGCCAGACGACCGGGCGCACCCGTGGCCAATAATCGACGCCGGCGCGGCGCACCTCGCGCTCCTCGAGGGAGAATCCGAGCGGCCGCACGAGGTGCAGTCGCGCCCCGGCGGCCAGGCAGGTACGGCCGGCGTTGCCGGTGTTCCAGGCGATCTCGGGGTGGACCAGGACGACGTGCATCGTCGGCGTTCCGGCGATACCTTCGCTCGGCGAGCTAAATCTGTCCGATGGCGCCGTCATGGCCTGGCAGGCTACCAGCCCTACGCGACGACAGGAAGGCTTGCGCCAGCTCGGCCGTCGGCAGAGAATACTGGGAGCGGTCCTACGGAGGTGTCAGATGCCAACGTTCGTGCTGATGACTCGCCTTCGGCCCGAGAGCGTTCACGATGCCGAGGGGCGTCGCGCGATGGGGAAAGGGTGGCTGAAGAAGGTCAAGGCATCCTGTCCCGAGGTCAAGTTCATCGCGCATTACGCCATCCTGGGCCCCTACGACTTCATGGACATCTACGACGCGCCCGATGTCGAGACCGCGCACAAGGTTTCGCTGATCTCGCGATCGGAGGGGGCGGTGAGCGCGGAGAGCTGGCAGGCGCTCGCCTACGAGCGTTTTCTCGACCTCCTCAAGGAAGTCCAGCCCTAGGGGCCTCTCCGAGCCGACAACCGTTAGCCGACGCGCCGAGGTGGGCTGGCACAGGAACCGGTATGCTACGCTCATCTTAACTTTACGAGGAGGTGAGCGATGGCCATCGTCAACACCAAGCGAGTGTGGCTAGGTGCGTTGGTCGGCTGGGTGGTGTGGGTCGCGTGGAGCTCCTTCACGAACCTTGTCGTGCTGATGCCTCGGTACGCGGTGGCACAACACGCCAACACGATGCTCAAGCAACCCCGGTACCCGTTCTTCGTGCCGGCATGGTTTGTCCTGCTGTTCGTGCTCGCGCTCATTTGCGCCTGGCTGTACGCCGGTGTGCGGGCAACACGAGGGGCGGGCCCAAAAACGGCCTTGAGCGTCGGCGCGCTGGTCGGTTTCGCCAGCGGCTTTCCGCTCGCGTTCTCGCTCTCGGCGTGGGCGCCGTTCTCCCGCTACATTTCACTCTGGTGGATGCTCGACCTCTGGGTGGGAGCGATCCTCGCCACGCTCGTGGCCGGCTGGTTGTACCGCGATTGAAGCCAGCTCGCCGGAAAGCAAATCGGCGTCACGCAGAGTGGAGCGAAGAATCCAACGCCTTACTGAGGGGATCGCTCGGCAACACGCGGCAAGCTAACTCAGGTTGCGCCGAGGTGCGTTGAGATCCGCAACAGCGTCCGTCGGATCCCCTCTGCGAACAGCGCTGGCGGAGGCAACAGGCTGATTACCAGGATGCCTTCAACCGGGAAGTCGAAGAAGAAGCCGGGGTGTACGCCTACACCGTCGCCTGCGAGCAGCTCCAGTAAAAGCTCCTCCTCCCCGATCACGGCGGGAAACCGCAACGTCGCCGTCCAGCCCCCTTCCGGCAGCATGACGCTCATCGACTGGTAGCCCGCAACCGCGCGGCGCAGCTCGGCAAGGTTCGCGAGGCACCGCTCCCGGATCGCTGTGCGAACCGCGGCGCCCTCGCGCAACAGCACCGGCAACGCAAGCTGGACCGCGGTGCCCGCGGACAGAAACGCATCGTTGATGAACTCGAGCCGTTCGAGGGCGCTGGCAGCGAGCGCATTGGGCCCTCCGACCGCGATCCAGGAAAGTTTGGCCTGCGGCAGGCCGATGCTCTTGGAAAGCCCTCCCAAGACGAACGTCAACACCTCGCTCCCTAGCCTCGCGAAGCTGGCGGCAGGCCCGAGGTCGGCCGAAAACGAATACTCGAGGAACACTTCATCCACAATGAGCGCCCAGCCGCGCCGGGAACACAGTGCGGAAAGCGCCGCGGCGTCGGCGGCGTGGACGTACGAGCCGGTCGGGTTGTTGGGGTGGACGACAACGACTGCGCGCACCGATTCCGGGGCGGTCTCCAACTCGCGCAGATCGACCCGCCACCTCGCCTCGAAATCGAGGTGGTAGCAGACCGTTTCGATCCCTTCGAGGTGCGCGAGGTGCTCGAAGAGCGGGTACGACGGGGTCGGCACCAATACCGCCTCGCCCGGATTGCAGAGCAGCTTGAAGAGGAGCGCGTACGCCTCGCTCGTCGAGGAAGTGAGAACGATGCGCTCTGGGTCAACCGTAACGCCAAGGCGGCTGTACTCCTCCGCGACCGCGATGCGGGCACTCGCGAGACCACGTGGGTGGGGCCGATACGCGAGCCCGCGTGCGTCGGCAAGGGAAGTGAGGATCCCTTCGGGATATGGGATGCCGCACTCGGTCGGGTTGGAAACCGTCAGGTCGAAACGCGGCGGCGCCGCCATGCGCGCGCTGGCGATCCGGTTCGGTGAAAGCTCGTCGGGAACGCGACGCGAAAACACTCGATCCTCCGCGCCGGATTGTCCCACGAGGGAGCGTCGACACGAAGCTGGCGACCGTCGGTCGCGAGCTCCAGACCTCAGGGTCAGGCCGGGCTGGGTGTTACACTTCGCCGCTGACATTGGGGAGGTCCACCGTGAAAGAGCTGCTTCCAGCGCGGACCCAGGAGTACCAGGCGAAGGCTCGTGAAGTGGCGGAGAAGTTCGTCCGGCCGGTCGCCGCCGAGCTCGACCGCAGCGGCGAGTACCCGTGGAGCGTGATCGAGGCCCTGCGCAAATACGAGCTGATGGGAATCTGGATCCCCGAGGCCTACGGCGGGCACGGCGCCGGCGTGCTCGACATGTGCGTGGTGGTCGAGGAGCTCTCCCGTGCGTGTGGCGGCGTGGGCGTGGCGTACGCGGTCAATGCCCTCGGCAGCTTCCCGATCGTTCTGGGCGGAACCGAGGCGCAAAGGCGTGCGTACCTGCCGGCCATCGTCACCGGCGAGAAGCTCATCGCATTCGGGCTTTCCGAGAAGGCCTCCGGATCCGATGCCGGCTCCCTGCGTGCCCACGCGCTCAAAAACGGCGACGGGTACGTCATCGACGGTGAGAAGAAATGGACCACCAACGCGAACGCCGCGAGCATCTACACGGTTTACGCCTCCACCGACCCGAGCCGTGGCACCCGCGGCGCCTCGGCGTTCATCGTCGAAAAGGGCACGCCTGGGTTTGAAATCGGCAAACGCGAACAGCTCATGGGCATTCGCTGCGTTCCCGTCCACGAGCTGCATTTTCGCGACTGCCACGTGCCAAGCTCGCAGCTCCTCGGCGGAAAGGAAGGCGCGGGCTTCTCCAACGCGATGATGACCCTCGACCGCGCCCGGCCCGGAGTGGCCGCACAGGCGGTGGGTCTCGCTCAGGGCGCTCTCGAATGGGCGATCCGCTACACCTCCGAGCGGCAGCAGTTTGGCCAGAGCGTCATGTCGTTCCAGGCGGTTCAGTTCATGCTCGCGGACATGGCGATTCAGGTCGAGGCCGCGCGCCAGCTCGTCTACACCGCTGCGCGAGCGCTCGACGCGGGCGTCCATGGCGTCTCCAAGCTCGCCGCCATGTGCAAGGTGTTCGCGACCGACACCGCGATGCGAGTCACCACCGACGCGGTGCAACTGTTCGGAGGCTACGGCTACTGCCAGGACTACCCGATCGAGAAGTACATGCGTGACGCCAAGATCACGCAGATCTACGAAGGCACCAACCAGATCCAGCGGGTGGTGATCGGCCGTGCCCTGACCCGGGAGGCGGATCAGATTGCCGGCCATCTTTCGGTCAAGATCGAGCACTTCCCGAAGGAGTAACTGGGCGCCGCCGATATCGGACCATCTGCGACGGGGGTTTGGGCGGGGGTGCATCAAGCGAAGCGGGATTGCGGCAGCGCCGCCCGGCAGAGCTCAAGCGCGATGAAGCCGCCCACTCGCCCGCCTGGCGCAGGCTGGCAGCGCGCTGCACCCGCGTCGCGCGCCCACCCGCC
>JBIOGJ010000051.1:0-33295 GCA_044447965.1 Thermoanaerobaculales bacterium
GGGCCGGCATTCTCGCGACCAAGGTCGATGCGCTCAAAGGAAACGTGCCGATGCGAAAACAGGGGCTCGATTCAGTCGACCTCCCGGCCGTCGCGGCTGCGGCCGACAAGCAATACAAGATCGATCTCTCCGACGCCTCGGGCAGCAAGCTCAGCACGATCGACGACTTCGTTGAGTTCATCAACGCCAAGCTCAAGCAAATGGATAAGGCCGAAGCCCTTCGCGTGCTCGCGCGCGAAGGGCTAGTCCCGGATGCGGGGCAGACCTTCGCAGTCGATCGGGTCCGTCCGGAGGATGCCTGCGGTGTCACTCCCCTCATTGACGCGATCTCCGGCGAAGCCGTGTGCTACCGCCCCTCGCGCTGCCACGCCGCGTCGAGATCGCGCACGGCGACCTCGACGCCGACTCTCCAGGCCGCCCTCCAGCGCGGCGGCAAGACGCCGGCCGTGTTCACCCACTGCGCCAACCCTCGTCTCGCCGGCGCTGGTGGGGATTCGGAGCTCATTCTGGTCGGGAGCTCCGTGCTTGCATTGCGGCCGATCTCACTACGGCACACCGACCGGGTTCGCCACTTGCCGACGGGCGGGGCGACTCTCACGAAGCAAATCGGCCGCCTCGCGGCGGCCGAAGGTCGATTTTGGTTGCGGGGGCTCGCAACTTCGAAATATACGACCTTGCCACATCAACCATCACATTATCTGTCAGTTAAATGCAAAGGCACAGGCCCTCTGAAGAAGTTAGCCAGCCGGATGATAGGCTGCAGGCCCAGTTGAAGGCTGAGGCCGGCACTGATCGGCGGTCTCCTGGCGAGGCGCGGAAGGGGGCTGACAGATGCCGAGGCGAGGACGCGCCTACCTGCGTGAGCGGCGACGATGAGGATCATGCTGCGCCGCGGCGCGATGGGCCTCTCCAAAGACGATCGAAGATACCTTCTCTCTCTTGAGACCTTCGGGTACCTTAGTAGAGTCAAACCGCCGGGAGGAAGTCGCATGACTCAGGGGAAGAGCTCCAGCGACACGGTGTCGAGCTCGGGTTGGCAGGGCGCAAAACCTGGACCGACAATCCTGGTCCTCCTTCTCGGGGTGATTCTTTATGTTGGCCTGCCAGCGGTCGTGCCTGTGCCCGACGCCAAGGTATTCGAGGGCCAGCCCGCCTCGCCGAGGCCAGCCGTAGCGGTTGTGGCCCCTGCCGCGCGTTCGGCCACACTTGCATCCGCCACGCCTCCAAAGACTCTAAGCGGGGCCGAGCAGGGAATCGTCTCCCAGGCTGCCACCACAGCCAAGGCGAACGCCGAAGCGGAAGCCAACGCCATGGCGGGCGCCGAGACCAAGGAAAAACAGGCCGCGGAGGCTGCACGGCGGGCGGACTGGGTGAAAGGCTTGCACCTCTTCGCGCTCTTCGTCACCACCATCGTGGGCATCATCCTCAAACCCTTGCCCATGGGCGCAGTGGCCATGATCGGCATCACTTCGACGGCCGTGACAGGTACCCTCCCCATCGCCGCTTCGATGAGCGGATTCTCGGACGTGGTGATCTGGCTTATCGTGCTGGCCTTCTTCATTTCCAGGGGATTCGTCAAGACGGGCCTCGGCGCCAGGGTGGCCTACAGTTTCATGGCTCTGCTCGGCAAGCGGACCTTGGGCCTGAGCTATGGGCTGGCGGCCACGGACCTCATCCTGGCTCCTGCCATGCCCAGCAACACGGCGCGGGCTGGCGGCATCGTCATGCCCATCATGGTCAGCCTTGCCCGGGCCTATGGAAGCAAGCCCGGGGACGGAACCGAAAGGAAAATCGGTGCCTTTCTGACCCTCACCGCCTACCAGGTGGTCTGCGTTACCAGCGCCATGTTCCTCACCGCCATGGCCGCCAACCCCCTGGCGCAGAAGCTCGCGGCTGACCTGAAGGTGAGCATCACCTGGACCGGGTGGATGGTTGCGGCCCTCCTACCCGGACTGGTTTCACTCGCCGTCCTGCCCTGGGTGATCTACAAGCTGTACCCGCCGGAGATCAAGGAAACGCCGGGAGCCGTCGATCTGGCCAAGTCCAATCTCGCGGAGATGGGACGGATGAGCTTGGGAGAGTGGATGATGCTTGGCGTCCTCGTGGTGCTGTTGACCCTGTGGATCTTCGCCAAGCAGTTCGGGGACCTCAATGCCACCACCGCCGCCCTCATTGGCTTGGCGCTGCTGCTCCTGTTGGGCGTGCTGGGATGGGATGACATCAAGGCTGAGACTGGCGCCTGGGACACCCTGGTCTGGTTTGCGGCCCTGGTCATGATGGCGGGATTCCTTAACAAGATGGGGATGATCCCCTGGTTCAGCAAGACCATCGGGGGCCTGATGGGCGGCCATGGTTGGGTCTTTGCCTTTCTCGTGTTGGCCCTGGTGTACTTCTACAGCCACTACTTCTTCGCCAGCAATACGGCTCATGTGGCCTCCATGTACGCGGCCTTCCTGGGCGTGTCTATCACGCTCGGTGCGCCGCCGATGCTGGCAGCGCTGGTCCTGGCTTTCTTCAGCAACCTCTTCGCCAGCATGACCCACTACGGATCCGGGCCGGCCCCGGTACTCTTCGGAACCGGCTACGTGGACGTGGGCATCTGGTGGCGATACGGCTTGCTGGCCAGCGTCCTCAACGTAGTCATCTGGCTCGGGCTCGGCGGCCTCTGGTGGAAGGTGCTGGGGTTGTGGTAGGTCAGCCCTGGGGTCCACACGCCGGACCTGCAGACCCGGCGCGTCATCGAGCCGTCACGCGAAGACGATGAACGTCTTCGCGCTCATGACACTCGTGTTCCACGGATCCGTACTGGCTGGCTTCGTTGGATCGTTAACGGAGTTAGGCGGCAGGATCATCACGCCTTCTGGAGTTGCCGCGACCTAGATAAAGGTAAGTCCTCGCCCTACCCCGTCTTGAAGAGTTGAGAAAAGAACGGTTGCACCAGGCCAGAGGTGGAAGATAGGGTCGAGCGTGGTCATGAAGGTGGTAGCATAACCGCAGATCGGGTGGGATCGTCTATGAGAGTAGCGGGGGCCAGTCCAAATGGGAAATCTCGGATGATATCCCCATGACGAAAGGGGCGGCAGATCGATGAACGCCGCACTGTGGATTGCCGCTGGACTGCTCGCCGCGGTCAATCTGGCGGCCGGGCTGACGAAACTCCTGAAGCCGAAGGAGGCGCTCGTCCAGCAGATGAAGTGGGCGTCGGACTTCTCCGTGCGCAGCGTGCACGGCATCGGCGTGCTTGAAGTCCTCGGAGCCGTCGGTATCGTCGTGCCTGGCGTGGTCGGGGTGGCGACAGTCCTCGTTCCGCTGGCGGCTGTCGGCCTCGCGCTGCTCCAAGTGGGTGCCGCTGTCACCAATGTGCGCTACGGGGAGGCAAATCGGCTTCCGATAAACGTTGTCCTCATCGCACTGGCGGCATTCGTCGCCTGGGGGCGCTTCGGTCCGTATCCCTTTTGATTGCTCGCGTCTGCACCTGAACGCCAGCGCACGCCAAGAGGGGGTAAGTCCTCGCCCTATCCCGCCGGGTGATCACGCCTTGCCAGGTGACAACTCGGTAAGTCCTCGGTAAGACCTCGCCGTGACCCGTCTTGATAGGTGTCTAGTATCCTGCTCCCCCGTTGAAGTGAGCCACCGATAAGACCCGACGGCGGTACCTTTGAGATCGTCGTCGAGGCTGTTGGAGCCGCGGACGGAGCGGAACGGATTCCGCAGATTTCGCAGTCTGTTTGGACTACCGTAATGGACGAGACGACCAAGACCAACGGCGTCTCGACCAAGAACACAAACCTCCGGGTCGACTCTGGATTCCAACCGCTTGCCCGCACAATTAACGTCGAGTGGCAGGCGTTGCTCTTCGACGCGATGCGGATGTCTGACTAGAAGAGGGTGCCCCAGCCGCGGCGCTCCATGCGCGCTGGGGCACCCATCCAGTCGGGCCTGCGGCAGCAGCTCCTACTGTGGCCCCGCCGTCTTCGAGAGCTCCCGGGCGGCAACCGCGAACATGACCCACGCCCACCCGCGGCACATCAACTCGATCGCGACGAACATGCCGATTACCCAGAGCGCAGAGAACGGCCACGTGCTCCAGACAATTACGCCCAGGAGCGCGGTCACGATGCCACCCGCCACGGCCCAACCCCAGTTCGGAAGCCGAAGCACGACGGCGGCGCCGACACGAAAGAGCCCACCCGCGAGGAAGAGCGTCGCCAGGAGCAGCGTCAGCCCAAGGGCTCCGGCGTCAGGGTGGGCCACGATCAGAGCACCCACCACGGCGCTCAGGATGCCCCCAAGGAGATGGAGCAGGATGCCCCATCCCTTGGCCCAGAACACGGCGATGACCTCAAAGACACCGCCAAGAACCAGCAGCCAACCGAAGACCAACACCGAGGTGAGCGTCGTCAGCCAGGGAACGATCAGCGCAACCGCGCCGAGGAGGAGCAACGTGATCCCCAAGGCGAGAAACCAGCCCCACTTCGGCCGCAGTTCGCCCAACTCGCCGAGCGATGGATGAGTAGTCATGACTTTCATTCCTCCAGTGCCTGCTTGGCAAGTTCCCACGCCTGGTGCAGCTTCTCGCTGCGCCGCTTGTGTTTGGCCTGCTCTTCCGAGATTCGGGCCTCGAGCTTTGCCTTCGCGTCCCCATGCGCCTTTGCCAACTTCGCCTGCAGCGCCTTGATCTTCGCCTCGTTTTCTTCCGTCACCCCCGCGAGTGTCGCCTTGGTGCGGTTCTGCGTCGCGTGGAGCTTGCCCTTGACGGCCTCGATCTTCGCATCGAGCTTGGCCTTGTGCTCCTTTGTCGCGCGAGCATGCTCGGCCTTCAAGGCCGCGATCTCGGCCTTGAGCGCCGCCGCTTCTCGTTCGAGCTGGGCGTCCACAACCTCTTCGCGCGCCCGACGCAAGACGGTGCCGCCCGCGCCCTCGATGCGCGTATCGACCGGCATTACCCACTCTTCCCAGACTTCTGCGACGACAGCGGCCTTCCCCGGCTGTAGCTGCTGCTCAACCTCGGCGAGGAAATCGTCGTTGACGCCGATTCGCGACAGGTCGTATACCGCACCACCGAGGGTCCCGACCCCAGCCCCGACCGCGACCCCCACAGGTCCACCGAGCAGCCCCAGCAGGCTGCCGGCAAACAGACCCGCCGCGGTCCCGAGAGGACCGTCGTCGGCCGCTTGTTTGACGGTTACCTTTCCGCTGTCGTCCTTCGCGACCACGGCGGTCGCGTAGAGGCCGATGCTGCCCTCGGCGTCCAGCTCCTTCAGAATCCTGGAACCCTCATACGCCTTGCTCTCGTTGTCGAATACGGTTACGAGCATCTTGTCCATCGCTTCCCTCCTTTCGGGAACCGCGCTATCTTTCTGCTAGGGGAAAGAGCCGTCAATTGCGGTGGGCGACAGAAGAACCGATCCGAGGCGCCAACATGAAGCCTAGCGGGACGGTATCGGTCTTGCCCGCAAGGGCGGTGATCGACGCGCTCGGCAAGCGCGACATCGATGTCGAGCCCGTACTGAGGGCGGCGCAGCTTTCGCGCGAGGCCCTGGCATCGGTTGACAACCGACTGCCGCACGAGAGCATTCGCCGACTATGGGAGGCAGCAGCGGCAGCGGCTCACGACCCTTCCTTTGGAGTCCATGTCGCCGAGGCGCTCCCGACAGGAGCCTACGATGTCTTCGACTACGTGCTCTCGACAGCAGCGACGGTTGGTGAAGGCCTCACGATCCTCACAAGGTACGTCCGCCTGATCTATGACCGTTCCAACCTGCACCTGGTTGTCGAGCCGCGCATCGCCCGTCTCACAAGCAGGGTGCCCGTGCCGACGCCGCAGGACGACGAGTTCTCTCTGACCCTCCTCCTCGTACGCAGCCGACAGGCGAGCGGCACCCAGTGGACGCCCGACCAAATGACATTTCAGCACGAGCGTCCTGACGACGATCGCGAGCTCGCGCGCGTCTTCGGTTGTCCAATCGCTTTCGGTGCAGCCGAGACCGAGATGCGGTTTGCGCCGTCCGTTCTGGACTTACCCCACGTGCATTCCGACTCGCGACTGCTAACGGTCATGACTCGGTACGCCGACTCGCTACTCATGTCGCTGCCGAGTCGTGGTGATCTGCTGGCGTCGGTAGCTTCTACGATCGCACGCCAGATGGCCAAGGAATTACCCTCGCTCCGGTCGACGGCTGACGTTCTCCACGTGTCAGAGCGGACACTGCAAAGGCGACTGGCCGGAACGGGGCCCTCCTTCTCGAGGTTGGTCGACGGGGTGCGCCGCGACCTTGCTCTCAAGCACATCGGCGATGCCGGGCTGAGCATCAGCGAAATTGCGTACCTCCTGCACTTCGCCGACTCAACCGCCTTCTATCGCGCGTTCAAGCGCTGGACCAGCGAAGCGCCTGCCCAGTACCGTGGACACCTCTTCGAGCAAGCGCGGCGGAGCCGAGGTCAGGGCGAGGCGCTTCAGTGATGCGGTCGGGCACCGATCCCCAGGGAAGCTGAGTCGACGGGGCTTGGAGTCATTTCCCCGGAACGAATTTCTCATAGAGCTGCCCGCCGGTCGCGATGTCCTCGCCGAATAGCTCGACATATTCGACCTTTTGCTGGAGAGAGTCAGTCTTCGATTGGACGAATATCCTGCGCAAGATCCCATCGTGGCCGCCGATCGGCGCGATCGCAACCGGGCACCCGTTGAGCATCCGGATTGTGAGGCGCCATTCCCGGCTGGCCTTGAATGCCATAGCGTAGGTCCCGGGAGTGTCGCCCGGTGTGACATCGAAACCGTAGGCGTGTTTCCGCTCCACTAGGTTGAGATCCTCGCGCTGGCCGTTCTTCGCTTTCAGCAGCCAGTAGGCAACCACAGGCTCAGAAGGCTTCAATTCGCCCGCCGGCCCAATGTTGGCGTCATAGGCGACGATGTTGGCGTTCTTGCTCCGCTCGATGACGAAGAGGTGCGCAGGACAGGGGTCCGCGGCCAGACCGGCGGTGTCGCTGAGAGCGGCCAACACGAACGCCAGAAGCACCCCAATGACAGCCCTAGCTGGCCGGCACATCACGTCCCTCCTTGGACTAGGGTAACAGGACAAAGGGCTGCGGTAGTGGCCCCGAAGACGACCGTTGAGCGGGAGCCCACGACCGCGAGCGCGAAATCCAGGCACCGGGAGTGCCCGCCCCCGAGGCGCCGACCGACCCGGACATGCGAGCCCGAGTCGCCGCTCACCCTTTTGACGCCTTGACACGTCCCCTCCCCGGGGTACCATCGATCCAGCTAAGAGACCAGATTCGTAGACCTCGGCGTGTGAATGCCTCCATCCGGCGCACACGCCCGCCCCTGATTCCTCGGGGACGATGCCGTTGGAGACGGGACGGAGAAAGCCCATGACGCCCTACGTGGCAAGTCAGGGATCCACAGATGCTGCCAGTCCGTGATCATTTGCCGACGCGCTCATTTCCGGCCGTCAACTACGGCTTGATCGCGCTGAACCTCGGCGTTTTCGGTCTCGAGGTGTGGTCTGTGGCGGGCGGCGCCGACGCCGGGACACTCAGCCGTCAATGGGCTCTCGTGCCGGCGCAACTCATCGCACATCCGATTGCAAACGCCCCCTCGCTTCTCACTCACATGTTCCTGCACGGCGGCTTCCCGCACATCGCGGGTAACATGCTCTTTCTCTGGATTTTCGGAGACAACGTCGAGGACGCGCTGGGTCACGCGCGGTACGCGCTCTTCTACTTTGCCTGTGGCATCATCGCCGCGCTGGCTCAAGTTGCAGCGAGCCCGCAGGCGTCGGTGCCAATGCTTGGAGCATCGGGGGCCATCTCCGGGGTCCTGGCGGCCTACGCCGTCCTCTATCCACGGTCGCCGGTCACGGTCATCAACCCGATCCCCTTCATGTGGCTATTCTGGGGGTTCTTCATGTCGTTTCCGGCGTGGCTCGTGATTCTCGAGTTCTTTGTCGTCAACCTCTGGAATGCGTTCCAGCCGTCCAGCGCGGCGGGAGGTGTGGCCTTCGTGGCGCACGTCGGAGGTTTCATTGGGGGCCTGGTTCTCTTGCCTCTGCTTCGCAAGCGGGAGCCTGTTGACTATGACGCGTGGGATCGTTGGCTCGGCCCGCGCCGCGGCCGCCTCGAAGGGTGAGAGCGGCCCACAACCCAGGGATACTCGAATGGGTCGCCGGGAAGCGGCGTCCGACTTCCATCACCACGACGCGCGGTAGGGCCCCGGCAGACGCAGAGGGAGGCAACAATGGCAACGAATATCAGAATCATCCACGCACACGACTTCATCCGAGTGACACCAGACGGGCGGCTCGATCTCGAAACGTCTAAGAAGCTGCTGGCGGAGATCGCCTCAGCCGCGGTCCCTTTGACCCACTATGAAATACTATTGGATACTCGAAAGGCGCAGGTAGCAATGTCTGTAACCGACCTCTGGTATCTGGCGCCTGAACTCAACCAATTTCGTAAGGCGTTTTCTCGAAAGACGGCGGTTCTCGGTCCACTTGAAGGATTCGACCACGCCGGGTTCTTCGCGCTCTGCGCCCAAAACAGAGGCCTCCGGGTTATGGCATTCACCTCTTTCGAGGATGCAATCGAATGGCTGATCACGAATGGGACTTGACGTCCTCCGGGCCGTCGGATCCATCGGAGCAGTCGCCGCGTGTCATGTTCCGGATGATCGCCCTTGGTGTAGCGTCACACTCGACTACGTTGAAACCAAAGGATCGCCCACGGCGGGAAGTGGCTCAGAAGGCCAGAATGTGGGGCGGGCAGTCTATGCTGATAGCCAGCATGATCCTTGAAGAGAGGCCCGAAACGGCGCATTGTGGCCCTTTCGCCCGCGGGCGAGGAGAGGGCCTGAAGCAGGGCGCGGCTCCGCTAGGGGTTGGGGCTCGCGAGAGAGAGGGAGGAGGGAAGCATGACTGCTAACGGCAGTGAGCACGAGATGCTGCAGGCCAAGGACGTCAAGGACAAAGAGGAACCGGGCCTCAAGAAGGGCGACCCCATTTTCAAACCCCTGGACCGTAAGCAGTTCCGGTTTGCACTCTGGTACTTCCTGCTCATGCTGGTCGGGCTCTACCTGGTCAACAACGTGCTCCTACGTGCCAAGATCGAATCCATCGACTACAGCGACTTCAAGGCCAAGATCGAATCGGGTGAGATTTGCCGCGTCGAGATCAGCGAAAAGTACCTGACAGGCTTCTCCTTAAAAAGGGCCCAGCTCGAGGCCTTTGACAAAGCGCGCTTCAGCGACCAGAAGCCCGCCGCGGTGCCGAAAACCTACCGTGCCGTCCGGATGGCCGACCCCGACCTCATCAAGCGCATGGATACCAAGGACGTGGAGTATTACGCCGTAGCCCCGGAGAACACCTCCTGGCTGGGTGCCCTCCTATCCTGGGTACTCCCGATCGTCGTGATGGTGTTCTTCTGGAACTATATGAGCAAGAAGATCGGCAAGGGCGGGATGGGGGTGATGTCGTTTGGTGGGAACCGGGCGAAGCTCGTCGCCGAAGGCGACACGGGCGTCACGTTCAAGGACGTCGCGGGCGTGGACGAGGCGAAGGCGGAGCTCGTCGAGGTCGTGGACTTCCTCAAGACTCCGAAGAAGTACGAGGCAGTCGGTGGCCGTATCCCCAAGGGCGTCCTCCTCGTCGGTCCGCCCGGGACGGGCAAGACCCTTCTCGCCAGGGCGGTCGCCGGCGAGGCCAAAGTCCCGTTCTTCAGGATCAGCGGGGCCGATTTCGTGGAGATGTTCGTCGGCGTCGGGGCCGCCAGGGTCCGCGACCTGTTCAAGCAAGCCCGTGAAAAGGCCCCCTGCCTCGTTTTCATCGACGAGCTGGATGCGATCGGCAAGAGTCGCGGTTTTTCGGTTGGCGGGAACGACGAGCGCGAGCAGACGCTCAACCAGTTGCTTGTCGAGATGGACGGCTTCGACGCCCGGTCCGGCGTGATCATCCTCTCGGCGACCAACCGGCCCGAGATCCTCGACCCTGCGCTCCTCCGTCCCGGGCGGTTCGATCGGCAGGTGCTGGTCGACAGGCCCGATCTGAAGGGCCGGGTCGAGATCTTGGAAGTCCATTCACAGAGCGTGAAGCTCGACGCTTCCGTCGACCTGCAGAAGGTCGCCCAAGGCACGCCGGGCTTCACCGGGGCGGACCTGGCCAACATCGTCAACGAGGCGGCGTTGCTGGCGGTCCGGGCCGGTCGCGACCGGATCCTGCCAAAGGATTTCGACGACGCCATTGAGCGCGTGGTCGCAGGGTTGGAGAAGAAGAACCGCCTGCTCAACCCCATGGAGCGGTCGATTGTCGCCCACCACGAGACCGGCCATGCCATGATGGCCACGTTTGCAAAAGGCGCCGATCCCGTGCACAAGATCTCGATCATCCCGCGGGGTATCGGGGCCCTGGGGTATACCATTCAGCTCCCGACCGAAGACCGCTTCCTCCTTACTGAAGAGGAACTCCTGGGCAAGATCGATGTCCTGCTCGGTGGCCGGGCCAGCGAGCAGGTCTTCTTCGGCAAGATCTCGACCGGCGCCTCAAACGACATCGCACGCGCGACCGACATCGCCCGCAAGATGATCAGCGACTATGGCATGAGCAAGAAGTTCGAGAACGTCGTCCTGCCCTCCCAAAGGAGCCCGATGTTCCTTCCAGGTGAGCCGGTCACCGGGCAGAGGGAATACTCCGAATCCACCCAGCAGTACATCGACGAGGAAATCACCCGCATCATCAAGGAGCGGTACGACAAGGCGGTCAAGTTCATCGAGGAGAAGAAAGAAACCGTCGAGAGGATCGGGGAGGACGAGTTCAAGGCCCTGATTGGGGCGCCGGCTGACATCGCCTGACCTCTGCAATCAAGGGGCGGCCCCATTACCCGAGTGTGCATGAAGGACTAAGATAAAGGTCGGTACAGCACACGGGGACGGGTCAGTGCAGAGGAACACTCCATCCGTACGCATCGCCCACGTTTCGGATCCGCACGTCCTGTCCCCGGCGGGCGTCGAGTGGCGCAAGATCCTCTTGAACAAACGCATCACCGGTTATGCGAATCTCGTCCTGCGCCGCGGGCGAGTATATCGCCGCGAATACCTGGTGGCTGTGCTCGAAGCCGCAGCGGCCTGCGCTGATCATGTCGTCGTCACCGGCGACATCACGAACCTCGCCCTGGAGACTGAGTACGACGAGGCACGGAGGCTGCTCGATTCCGTGGCACGTCGTGCGGAGGTGACTGTCGTTCCCGGCAATCACGATATCTACCTGCCGGCGATCCAACGCGAGCGCCGATTTCCTCGTTACTTCGGCAAGTTTCTGGTCAGCGACCTGCCGGAGTGTGCTGTTGCGCTGCCGGCCGGCCCGTATCCGTGTGTGAAACTGCGCGGGCCCGTGGCGATCATCGCGCTGTCGAGCGCCGTGGCGCGGCCGCCGTTCATCGCTGCTGGTCATGTTGGCAGGGTGCAGCTCGCGGGTCTGGAGAAGGTCCTCGGGCATCCCGAGGTGGCGCGGCGGACGCCGGTAATCCTGATTCATCATCCTCCGGTCGACCCGCGCATCCGACTCGCGCAGCTTCGTGACGGACTGGTGGACGCCGCTTCGCTGCGCCGCTCCCTCGCGCCGCTGGCGCGTGGACTGGTTCTTTTCGGTCACCTCCATGTCCGCGTGCGATGCGTGCTGCCCACGGCATTGGGCGCGCTCGATGTGATCTGTGCGAGCGGGGCGGCACTGGATCATCCCGACCGCTCGATTCGGGCCGGCTTCAATCTGTACGAGATCGACGAGGAGGGGGCGATTGCCGCGGTCGAGTCTCGTACGCTCGACCCCTCCGACGGTACGCTGCGCCCTACGATGATCGCCGAGAGAACAGGTTGTGCATGAGGTGACGATGGAGCGTCCATGAATTACCGGCGCGTGCTCTTGCTCACCGAGCTCGGAGGTGATGCCCGCTTGGCGGTCGCCATGATCCGGAAAGTGGCGCCAGCCGCCGAGCTGCTGCTGGTGGTCGCTCATGTGGCGAAGCGAAAGTCCGCCTGGTTTTCGGACGAGGCTCCCGGCGATCTGGACGAGGCGGTAACCGTGTCCGTCGATGCGCTTCGCAGGTCAACCGCGGGCGGGGCGAAGCGTGTGGAAGTCACGCTGGTGCCCGATCTCGACGTCGGCGCCATGTCGGAGATTGCAGCCGCGTCGGAGATCGATCTTGTCGTCGCCGGGTCGCTCCCGCTGTACGTCATCGCGGCCCTCGCGGAGTTGCGCAAGCGACGTTCCGTTGCGGTGCTGTGGACGGCACGAGCACCGCTGAGCGATCGTCCGATGAGGGACATCGTATGCGTGGCAGTCGGTTCTCGCGCTCGTGCGGCGGTGGCTGCGTTCCTGCGCGACCACGGCAACAGCACCCTGCACGCCACCATCGTGCTGCTCGACTCTCAGGTGCGCGATCGCGAGGCCGCCCTCGGCATCGCAGGCATCGAGGCGCGGGTGGATCTGGTGACGCCGGCCGCGCCGCGGAAGGGGGCCATCGACCTATTGGTGCTGCCTCGATTTCCGGGCGTATTGCTCGGGGCGCACTCATGGCCGGCCCCGATCCTGATCCTGCCGCCGCTTTACGCGGTCGCGCCGGTCTTGAAGCGCGCGATCGATGTGGCGGATCTCGTCGATGACGGCGGCGTGGTGCGCGCGAGCATTCACTACGCCGGTGGGATCGGGCGCTACGACCCGATCCCCGATCAGCAGGTGGCATTCGTATCCGCCGGCCGGATCGCGGCCGTGATCACAACGAGCAACGGCGAAGGGGAACTCCCCGCCGATCTCGCAGCCGAGTCGTTCGGTGTATTCCGCGTCGGGCAAGGTACAGCCTCCGATCCCGTGTCTGCCATCGAGCAGACGGTCACCGTGATCCGACCAGGCTCGCGTCCGCTTCTGCTCTTCGGCTCCGAGGTTGCCGATCGCGACCTTGCCCTGCTGGCGGGGCTCAGCGGTCAGCGAAGACACGAACTGCTGGCCGTGCGTATGCGTCCGACACGGAACTGCAATTCGATCCGCGCGCGGTTGCGCGCGGCCGGGCTCTCGACACGCGTGGTTGACGCTAGTGCGGTGCTGGATGAGGGCGCGGCGTTGGACGTGCCGGAGGCCGTGGATCCGGTGCGGCTGGCGCGCGTTGGGACGAGGATGCGCGCTGCCGGATTCCCGGTCGCTGCGATCGTCCACTGCGGGCCGCACACACCCCTCACCATCGGCTTCGCCGCCCTGAGAGCCGAAGAGATCGCCGCGACGCCGTTGAAGCTCGATGCTGTGGCGCCACAGACCCCATCTCTGGCCAGCCGTCTCGAGGCCACGAACGGCGCACCACTTCTGCCAGGCAACCGCATCGAGATCGAGATGGACAACGCCAAGGCGCGCCGTTGGCTGCTCGAAGCGATCGCCGCCAGCAGGCAGCGCGTGCATCTGCAGCTCTACATGGCACTGGACGACGACATCGGCGGGCCCGTGGAGGCCGCGCTGGCCGAGGCGGGCGCGCGGGGCGTGACGGTGCGAGTGGTCGTAGATTCGCTGCACGGCCTGGAGGGTTCTTTCGGTGTGCATAATCCGCTGTTAGAGCGCCTCGCCGCTCGCCCCGGTGTCGAGCTCCTCGTATCGCGACCGGTCACCGGAGTGCCCTCGTTGGAGGATGTGAAGCAGCGAGACCACCGCAAGCTCGCAGTCATCGACGGCGCGCTCGGGCTCCTTGGCGGACGCAATCTCTCGCACGAGTACTACACCGGCTTCGACGAGGTGAAGCTCACGCCGAGCTCGACGTGGCGCCAGGTGCCGTGGCTCGACGCCGGCGCGCGAGTGGAGGGTCCGGCCGTTGCGGCGTTGGAGCGTTCCTTCCTCGATGCCTGGACTCCGGCGGGAGGCTCTCCGTTCGAGATCGTCGAGCAGCCGGTCGCCGGATCGGCGGCGGCACGCGTCGTCGTGCATCATGGACTGCGCGACGCATGCTCACTCGAGGCGTATCTCGCGCTCATTGAGACGGCCACGTCCCATGTCTATGTTGTCAATGGGTTCCCCCTGATTCTGGAGATCCAACACGCGCTGCTGCGCGCAATCGGGCGGGGCGTCCGGGTGCGAACGCTCTTCGGGAACCTCACGCCCACGCACGGCGGCAAGCCCTTCGGAGGGCCATGGTCCACGGCGCGGGTCGCAGCCACGGAGATGGTGCATTCCCGCATGGATGCGGTCGTTGCCGCCGGCGGCGAGGGTTATCAGTTCGCGGTGCGCGAGCAGCCTGGCTGGAGTGAGGGGCTCGGCGTGGTGAACCCTCATGTTCACGCCAAGGTCATGAGCGTGGACGGCCGAGTGTGCTCCGTCGGCAGCGCGAACCTCGACATCACTGCCGGATACTGGGAGCATGAGCTGATGCTCATCGTGGAAGACGAATCGATCACCCGCGCGCTCGAGACGCGCATCGACCAACTGATCGGCGGCTCGCAGGCGGTCGATCGCAACGACCCGACGTGGCAGCTCACGGCCCGGCGGCGCAACTGGTTGCGCCACTGGCCAGGCGTGCTGTCGGTCTGACGTGTAGGTCGGGAATTCACCCCTGATCGCCGAACTCGGTGACCCGCCCCTTCGGTCGGAGTGCGGAGATGTAATGCTGTGGGTCGTGCTCGGTCATCGCGTACCGCGAAGCCTGGCGCCGCTTCGTGGTGGCGAAGAACACCGCGAGCGAGCGTGGAATCTCGCGAAGACTCTCGAGCTGAGCTACCGGCTTGTCCGATGCCCTCCACTCGCCGTTCGCGCATCGATACTCGTGACCGAAATGGGCGAAACGTCCCCAGGCAGAAGGGGGAAGAGCTGGGACGGGGTCGCGGTCGTTGACGTGACGAAAGACCTTCCCTGCGACCGCGCGCGCGACATCGGGCAGCGGCTCGCCGGCCGTGAGGGGCTGCCCGAACGTATAGACGGCACGCAGCTTTTCGGCGATCGCACGCTGCTCGGCGTCCCCTGCGATCACAAGGGAGAAGAGCACCGCCATCGCGCCGCCGAGGCTGTGGCCGGTCACGTACAGAGCCTCCATTGGATACTCGAGAGTCTTCTCCGGGTCCGACATCGACTTTCCTTGCAGAGCGAGATTCAACTCGTTGGTGACCGCCCATTGTGTGGCACGGACATTCCGGTAGAAGCCGGAATGGACGGCGAGCACCTCGCCGCCGAGGATCAGCGAGGCTGAGCCGACGTCAGCATCTGCCAGCCAGTTGCCGATGTTCGCCGGCTCGGTACCTCGATAGGCGAGGATCACTACGCGGCCGCAGCTACTCTGCACAAGGTATGCGGTCGAGAAGATGAGCATCGCATCGACCGTCTGCGCCACGCGGACGCAGGCGTTGTCCCGGAGCCCAAGCCGGGACATGATCGTGGCCAGGGTCTCGATGTCTGAATAGGCGTAGCCCGCAGCGGTACCGAGGACGTGTGCGACCGTGGCGTCCCGTTCGGCGTGATCCCGTTCGTGCGCGGCGAGAAGAGCTGGCACGAGGTTGTCGTAGACGGGAAAAGGGCGACCGCACGTTCCGCCAGGTAGTCGCTCCAGGCTCATCGAACCCCGCCCTCCTCTGTGTCGAAACAGTATATCTGCTCATTCGACGGCTGATATGGACCTCCCAGACCTCATCTACAGCGGAACGGTAGGCTGCGGCATGGAGACAATCCTAGGTCCGCTTTATTTCGCCGTCGGAGCTGCGGAGGACCGCAATCCCCGCGGTTATCTCACGCTCGGCCGCCGCCCGCCCTGACCGCGAAGGGATGGCCCAGCCGCGCTCCGTCTCGTGACCCAAACCCCGAAAACTGGTCCACGTGAAAGTTGAGAGGCCGTGCGTCTCGTGGTCTCTCGGGGGTGTGGCAAGGAGCGAGAGATGCTGAGGTCGTATATGAAAGAACGTTGCGGGGGGCGATTCGAACCTCCGACCTCAGCCGTGTTCACGATCCCAACTACCGCCAGGCAGATGACTCGAGGGTTGAGGCGGCGGGTTCGTCGCAGGCGGCTCAGACGTCGTCTCGACATCAACCTCGCGAGCAAGCGCAGCGGGAGGTCCAACATTCCTGAGCTTGAATGCCTTGTGGCTCAAACAAATCGGCCACCTCGCGGTGGCCGATGATCGTCTTTGGTTGCGGGGGCAGGATTTGAACCTGCGACCTTTGGGTTATGAGCCCAACGAGCTACCGGACTGCTCCACCCCGCGGCGCTCAAGAGATGGCATTCTAGTCGGCGAAGAATCTAAGTCAAGGGTCTCGGCAGCCAAAACGGCGGGCTGCCGTGCCGGCAATCGCCTTGCCGCCAGAGGGGAACCCGGCACGCGGCTTGCTTTGGCACGCCCGGGAGGCCAGGGATGACAGATGCCACGGTGGCGCGGGCCAGGTTTGAAGAACACGGCGCGCGCGCTCAAGCGCTCCTCGCCGAGGTCGGACGCGTCGTGCAAGGGCAGCGAGCGCTGCTCGATCACCTCCTCATCGGCGCCCTATGCGAGGGACACGTGCTGCTCGAGGGCGTACCCGGCCTGGGGAAGACCCTGGCGGCACGCAGCTTTGCGGCGACGATCGGGGGGCGGTTCACCCGCCTGCAATTCACCCCCGACCTGTTGCCCGGCGACCTCACCGGCACGGAGATCTATGACCCGGAGCGGCGCGCCTTCTCGCCCCGCCTCGGCCCGATCGCCACCAACCTGCTGCTCGCCGACGAGATCAATCGCGCCCCGGCAAAGGTGCAAGCCGCGCTGCTCGAGGCGATGGAGGAGCGGCAAGTGACGATTGGCGGGCAGACGTTTGCGTTGCCGCGACCTTTCCTCGTCCTCGCCACCGAGAACCCGATCGAGCTGGAAGGCACTTACCCCTTGCCCGAAGCGCAGGTGGACCGCTTCCTGCTCAAGGTGCGGGTGGACTACCCGGCCCACGAGGACGAGCTGGCCGTCGTCGACGCTCACCTCGCTGCCGAGTGGCCGCAGGTGCGTGCGGTGCTTTCCTTGACCGACCTTGTTGCGATGATCGCGACGGTCCGCGAGGTGCACCTGGATCCCCGCATCCGTGAGTACTGCGTTCGCCTCGCGCGCGCCACCCGCGAGGGCAACCGCGAGTTCGCGCCTGCCTTGCGTGGCTGGGTGCGCTGGGGAGCCTCGCCACGCGCCGCGGTGGCGCTCGCGCGCGCCGCGCAGGCGGTCGCGTTCCTCCACGATCGTGGCTACGCGATACCCGAGGATGTCAAGGAGGTCGCGCCGGCGGTGCTGCGCCATCGCATCATCCTCAAGCTCGAAGCGCAGGCCGAGGAGGTAGATGTCGAGGCCCTGGTAGCCGAGCTTTTGTTGTCGGTGGAGGTGCCGTGAGCGTCGGCCTCTGGCGGCGCTTCCTCGGCATCGGCGAAGCAACCGCTGCGTTGCCCCCGGATCTCGGCCGGCGCGTGGCTCGCGTCCAGCTCGCCGCGGCGCGACGCATCGCCGCACCGTGGGCAGGTGCGTACCGTTCCGCGTTCAAGGGTCAAGGGATCGAGTTCGCCGACGTGCGTGAGTATGTCCCGGGCGACGACGCCCGCACGGTCGACTGGCGCGTGACGGCCCGCACCGGGCGCCTTGCCGTGCGCCGCTACGTCGAGGAGCGCAACCGCACCGTGCTGTTTCTCCTCGATGCCGGCGCCGGGATCCTTGCCGGAAGCGGCGATCGCACCTTGCTTGAGGTCGCCGCCGAGGTGGTTGCGCTGGTGGGCGGCGCCGCCTTGGCGGGCGGCGACCGGGTTGCGTTGACGGCGTGGAGCGACCGCCGCGAGCTGCAGATTCCTCCCCACCGTGACCACGCGGCGCTGCTGCGCCTGGTCCGTGCGGTGCTCTCCCTCCCGACGGGCGGACGCCCCTCGAACCTGCCCGCGGCCCTCGCCACTGTGCCGCAGCAGTTGCGCCGCGCGGGCGTGCTGGTCGTCCTCTCGCCGTTTGCTGGTGCCGGCTACGGCCGCCTCTTGGGCGCCCTCGCGCGGCGCCATGAGCTGCTCTTGGTCCGGCTGTGGGACGAGCATGCCGGGATCGGCAGCGCGCATGGGTGGATCCCGGCGCGCGACGCGAGCGGCGCCGGCGGATGGGGCTCGCCCTCATCCGCGGCGCTTCCCGCCGAGATCGAGACGCTCCGGGGAGATGTCGTCATGGTTTCACCTCGAACGGCGCTGGCACCCATCCTCGGCCACGCGTTTGCGGCTCGCGCGAGGCGACGCTGTGCCTAGCCTGGGCATCTTGCTGCTCGCCGCGACGACTGCGACGGTACCGTTCGGTACGCCGGTCGACGTACGTCTGGCCAGGAACCCCGAGGCGCTTCAGGTTGGCGCCGTGATCGGGGACCTCCTCGTCGTCGCCCCGCCGCGGCCGGCACCCGGCGGAGGCACGCTGGTAACCGTGCGCCCACTCGCGCTCGGCACCCTACCGGTGCCTTTTCCGGGCGAGCCGCAGCCCGGCGTGGTCGAGGTCCAAGCCACGCTCGCGCCGGGCGCCGCACCGGCGCCTCCCCGCTTCCCCGCGCCGCCGCCGCTACCGTGGTGGCCACTCGCCGTGCTGCTGATCGCGGCCATCGCGGCGGCGCTGCTGTGGCGACGGAGGTCTCCGCGGGTGGACGCACCCCTGGTCGCACTGCAGCGCGCCTTGGTGCCGCTCACTGAGCCAAGCGCGTGGACTTCACCCCATGCCGCCGACGTGCTCGCCCGCGAAAGCCGCCGCTTCTTGGCGTTCGTACTTGCCGCACCGTACCGCGCGATGACCACCCAGGAAGCGACGGATGCGCTTTGCGGCACGCTGCGAAGCCCGGCCGGGCCGCCGTTCCGCGCGGCGCTCTCCCTGGCCGACTCGGTGCGCTTCGCCGGCGCGGCGGTGAGTGCCGAGGAGGGGACGGTGGCGGTTCGCGAGGTCCTGGCCGCAGCCCAAGCGCTGACCATGGCTGGGGTGAAGGACCGATGAGCGAGTTCGCGCATCCGTGGTTACTCGCGCTGGCTGGGATTGCGCCGCTGCTGCTCGGCTGGCTCACGGTGACGCGCTGGCGCCACCAGCGCGTCCCCGCCCTGGTCGTGCGCCACGCCACGGGGATGCGACTGCTCTCGGCGTTGCCGCCTGCCCTGGCGCTCGTGGGCGTCGCAACCGCCTGGGTCGCCAGCGCCGGTCCGCGCCGCGCCAGCTTCCGTACCCGGCCAACCAGCGGTCGCAACCTCGTCGTGCTGCTCGACGCCTCCGCGTCGATGGCCACGGCGAGCGGTGGGTTTGCCACCGCACAGCGCGCCTTCGAGCGCTTCGTCGAGCTGCGGCCTTACGATCGCCTCGCGCTCGTGATGTTCGGTAGCCGGGCCGCGGTGCTTGCGCCGCTCACCCACGACCACGCGACGCTGCTGGACACGGCGCGGCGCCTGACCCCTGAGGCTTTGGGCATGGAGACCGCCATCGGGGACGGCTTGGCGGTCGCGCTTGGTCTGCTCGAGGGGGCCCCGCCCGGCTCCGCTGGCATCGTGCTCGTGAGCGACGGTCGCAACAACGCCGGTGTGCTCGACCCCCGCACCACGGCAGAGGCCGCCGCCGACCGTGGCGTGATCGTGGACACCGTCGGTGTCGCAGGGGCCGCTGAGGGCAGCAGCGAAGCAGGGCTTGACGAGAGTCTGCTCCACGACCTTGCCTCCCGCACTGGCGGCGAGTTCGTCCGCGCCGGTACCGGGGAGAACCTGAGCGGCGCCATCGAACGGCTGTCGCGTTTGCGACCCGCCCCCGCGCCTGCCACGCCCGACCTCGTTTGGCAAGATCGCAGCGGACCCCTGGCGGGCGCCGCCACGGTGCTGCTCCTGGGCGCGGCGCTCGCGGAGTTCGCCAGCCGCAGGGGCTGGGCATGAATTGGCTCGCGCCCTCCTGGCTCTTCGTTGGCCTGGCAGCCGTGGTGCTGCTGTCTGCCACCGCGCTCCTCGGCCGCTGGCGTGCCCTGCAACAGACGCGCGTGGCGACGACGTTGCTGTGGCATCGTTGGCTCGGCGGTTTCCCCGCGACCGGCGCCATCCGGTTGGCACTCTGGCTGGCGGCCGCAGCGCTTGCCGCGGTTGCCGCTGCCGGGCCGCGCTGGGGTGCGCCCGGGACCACGACGGCGCCAGGCCTCGACCTCGCGATCGCTCTGGACGTGTCCGACTCGATGCGCTGCGCCGACGTCCACCCGGACCGTCTCGGGCGCGCGGCGACGGTGTTGCGGTACGCGTTGGAGCGCCAAGGGCTCGGCAACATTGCTCTGGTCGTCGGCGGCGCGACCGCGCAGCCGCTCGTGCCGCTCACGCCCGACCGGGGCACGGTCCAGGCCCGTCTGTTCGATCCCGAGCTCTCGCGTTGGGTCACGCCCGGTTCCAACCTCGCCGTCCTCCTCGCCACCGCGGGCGCACAACTGACGAGCAGCGCGTCCGCTCGGGCGATCCTCCTCGCCACCGACGGCGAGGAGCTCGAAGGCGACGCGGCCGCGATGGCGGCGACGCTGCGTGGCAGCGGCATCGCCATCGTGACCCTGTTGGCCGGCACGCCCGGGGGCGCCCCGGTACCGCGGCGCGAGGCCGACGGCCGCAGCGCCTACGCGCGCGGCCCCGACGGGGAGCTCGTGCGCTCGCACGCGCACCCGGAGCTGCTCGCGCGCATTTCCGGCCCGGCCTCCAACGGAGTGGATGCGGCATCCCCCGCGGCCCCGCAACAGCTTGGCGAAATGCTCGCGAGGGTCGCTAAGGCGTCGCAGCACGAGGAGGCGCCAGTGCGCTCCGCGCCGCTGGTGCTCGCTGCCGCGCTGGTCGCCACCGCTTCGTTTCTCCTCTGGCCGTGGCGGCGCAGCGTGCTCGCGACGGTCTTACTCCCGCTTCCGATGCTCGCGGCCGCGCCCGCACCAAAGCCGTCGCCCTCGCTCTGGCAGCGTCTGCTCCCCGCTTCGGGGGCGGTGATTGCCCGACGAGCGTCGGCCGCTGCGACACATGGCGCTTGGGATGCGGCAGGGCGTGACTACGGTCTGGCGGCCGCACTTGATCCTGGCAACGGCGAGCTCCGGCTTGCCTGGGCGGCGGCAAGGGCATTCGCCGGCGACGGTACGGGCGAGGACGTGCTCGCCGCGTGGGCAGGCGAGCCGAAGCTCGCCGAGATGGCACTCTATGACCTCGGCACGAGCCGTCTCGTGCGCGGCGATTCCGCGGGCGCGTTGACGGCGCTGCGCCAAGCGCTCGCACTCGACCCCACGGACACCGCGGCGTGGCACAACCTCCAGCTCGTCCTCGTGCAAGTCCGGCAGGCGCACGGGAGCCAGGCGCCGCTCGATCCACTTGCGTCGGTGCGCCGCGATCGCCTGGTGAAGGCGGCTGCCCAGGCGGCGTTGCAGCCGCTCCTCCTCGTCGCGCCGGCACCGGCCACACCGAACCGCGGGAGGGACTGGTGAGACCGGCCATGGGGGTGTTTGCCGCCCTCCTGGTGGCCGCGCAGGCCCTCGCCCAAGGCGGTGCGGTGCCGTTTGCGCAGTTCGCCGCGGGGACCATCCCTGGCACACTCCGCTACCAAGTAGCGCTGACCGGGCCCGGCGGTGGGGAGATGAAGGCCAAGCTCGGCGCGCTCGCCAACCTCGAGGTGCTCGCCGGCCCGAACTTGTCCCAAGAGGTGAGCTGGCGCGGCGGCCAGCCAACCGCCGTGTCGGTGCTCACCTGGGTGATGCGCGCGACGCACGCTGGCCCGATCGGCGTGGGGCCAACTCGCGTGCGCCTCGACGCGGCCGAGTTCATCACTGATGCAGTTCACGGCACGGCATTCGTTGGCAGCCGCATGGTGGCGGAGCCACCTGCACGGCAGCTCGAGGTGGAGCTGTCGACCGAGCGTGTGGTGGTCGGTGAGCCGCTGACGGTGGCATTTTCCCTCGACGACCCATGGCCAGGCCCCGCCTGGGAGCTTCAGGCTTCCTTTCCGGAGAGCTGGAGCGAACGTCTCGCACAGGGCGTTCCGGCCCGCCGCCCGCACTCCGCGGCGCACGTCATGCTCGGCGCCTGGATCGTGATTCCAGCCCGAGTCGGCCGCCTGCAGATCCCCGCCGCCACCGCCCGTCCCGCCGTCAGCCTGGAGGACCGAGAGGGATCGGTGCTGCCTGCGCGCGCCGTTACCTCGCGCGCCACCGCTGTGGACGTGCTGCCGCTGCCCGCCCCGCCGGTGACATTCACCGGAGCGGTGGGGGAGTTTCACTTCTCCCGCCGCCTGCTCAGCAACGATATTGTCGCCGGCGACCTCACGGAGCTGGAGGTCGAGGTTACCGGCACCGGCAACCTGCCCCTTCTCGAACCCCCGCCGCTGCCGTTGCCAGCCGGAGGCGCAGCGTTCCCAGCCGAGGAGACCCACCAATGGCGGGCGACCGACCTGGGGCTGGTCGGGTTCCGGCGCTGGCGATGCCCGCTCGAGTTTGCCCGTGCCGGCAGCTACGAGCTTCCCGCTGCCACGTTCTGCAGCTTCCGGCCCGGACACGGGTATGCGACCCACGAACTGCCGGCACTGCACCTCGTGGTCAGGGCGGCGGCCGCCCTGCCACCGGCCTCCGTCGCACCACCGACCAACCGTGGCGCAACCTCAGGAGCGGCGCCGCTGCTCGTGGGCGGCGCCGCGTTTCTCGCCGGGATCGCAAGCGTGCTCGTGTTTCTCCTACTGCGCACGCGTCGCGGCCGCTCGCAAGGCGCTGCCACCGCGCTAGCCCCGGACACGGAGCTGCGCGATCTCCAGCTCACGGTCGAGAGCTGGTCGCGGGCGCGGTTCGGCCTCGCCGCCGGCACCGGCGCGGAACGGCTGACTTCCGCCGGCTGCCCGCCAGCGGAAGCCGCGGAGGCGGTCTTCTTGGTGCAAGCTTGCGAGCGCCTGCGTTTCTCTCCGGGCTTGTCGAATCCGGCCGAGATGCTGCCTGATCTGCGCCTTCGCGTCGCCCGCCTCACCACCAGCGGGGGGCCTTCCGCTGCTAGACTGCAACGGTGAAGGCTGCCGCGCCTGAGATCTGCGTTCTGCCTAATACCGCGCTCGAACCGTTCCTTGAGCGCTTCCGGCACGACACCGGCGTGCCGGAGCCGATGGACGCGGCCTCGTTCATCTCCGAGGTGCTGCAGCGCGCGAACGCCTTCGTTCCTTCGCAAGCGGGCTCCGTGCTCCTTGACCACCCGTTCGAGCGCGCGGGAGACCCCGCGGGTGCCGCACTGTATTTCATCGCGGCGTTCGGTCCCTCGGCCGCGGCGCTGCTTGGCGCGAGCATCCCCGCCACCGAGGGCGTGGTCGGGCACGTCTATCGCAAGGGCGAGTCGCACCTCGTTGGAGATCCAAAAGCCGACCAGTTCTTCTACGCTCGCTTCGACGAAACGCATGCGTTCTCCACGGAAAGCCTGTTGGCAGTGCCGATCCGCATTGGGAACTCGGTGTGCGGCGTGCTGGAAATGGTCAACCGCCTCGATGGCCGCCCATTCGACGAGCGCGATCGGGCGTTGCTCGAGATCTTCGCCGCGTACACGTCGGTGTCGATCCAAAACCTGCTAGACGCCCGGCACGCCGGAGAGGCGGCCCGCAGCGACGACCTCACCGGACTCGCCAACGACCGTTTCTTCCATCGCCACCTCGCCGCCGACCTCGAAGCCGCAGATACCGCCGGGAGCCGTGTCGCACTGCTCTTCATGGACCTCGACAACTTCAAGGGCGTCAACGACACCCACGGTCACCTCGCGGGCAGCCAAGTCCTCAAGGAGGTCGGCTACCTCCTCCGCCGCGCGGTGCGCACACCGACCGCGACGCTCGCGCGCTACGGCGGCGACGAGTTTGTCATCATCCTGCCGGGCTTCGACCTCGAGGGTGCCACGCGAATCGCCGAGCAGATCCGCAAGACGATCGGAGCGCAGGCATTCCTACGCGGCCGCTTTTCCTGGGCGAGCGGCCCGGTCGAGTTCAAGGGCCCGCTGACCTGTTCGGTTGGGGTGGCGGTGTACCCCGATCACGTGCCGCGGGGTGGCAGTTCGGACCACCGTCGCAACCAGCTCCTGCGCGCCGCCGACCAGGCGATGTACGTCGCCAAAGCTGCCGGCAAGGACCAAGTCGTGCAAAGCATGGTTTTGCCCGCCGCGTCAGAATGACGTGATCGCCCGGTATTCCGCCGCGTCGTATTTCCGGAATGTGGCACGCAGATTGCTAGGTTTTCAGTGCGGGTCGTGGTCCGACGACCCCGGGGAGGGAGCCGTTCATGAACATTACAGAACAACACAGGCTGCTGTCGCTCGGCTCGGTCGCGCTGGGCGCGCTGGTCGTGGGCATGGTGCTCGCGAGCGGGCTCGGTTTGGCGCCGCACGCCCACGCCGCAAAGGAGCCCGCAGTTCCCGTCGCATCGGCTGTCCCGCCCGGGGTTTCTGCGCTGCCGGACTTCGCCGCGCTGGCGGAGCGGGTCACCCCATCGGTCGTCTCGGTGTACACCGAGGAGGCCGGTAAGTCGGTGGATCCGCGTCGGTTTCACCAGAACCTCGATCCGTTCGAGTTCTTCTTCGGACCGGGCCAGGGCAACCCAGAGGGCATGCGGACGCCGCGCCGCCGAGGCGCGGGCAGCGGCTTCTTCATCTCCAACGATGGCCTGATCCTTACCAACAACCACGTGGTGGAAGATGCCGACAAGATCAACGTTCGGGTCGGCGACAATTCCGACTTGATGACCGCGAAGGTGGTGGGACGCGACCCCGCCACCGACATCGCGCTCATCCGCGTCGAAGGCAAGGGTCCCTTCCCGCCCCCCCTTGCGCTCGGTGACTCCGATGCGTTGCGCGTAGGCGAGTGGGTGATGGCCGTGGGTAACCCACTCGCGATGGAGCATACCGTGACCGTCGGCGTGGTGTCTGCGAAGAACCGCACTCTCGGCTTGTCCTCCGATCGCAATGCGCTCGCTTTCGAGAACTTCATCCAGACCGACGCCGCCATCAACCTCGGCAACTCGGGCGGCCCGCTCGTCAACATCCGCGGCGAGGTGGTGGGAATGAACACGGCGATCAACGCCGCAGGCCAGAACCTGGGCTTTGCTGTGCCCATTAACGCCGCCAAGTCCGTCATCCCGCAGCTAAAGGAAAAGGGCAAGGTGGTGCGCGGCTACCTCAACGTGGTGATCCGCAACGTCGACCAGAAGACGCAAGAGGCGTTCGGACTGCCGGCGCGCGAGGGCGCCTTCATCGAGAGCGTCACGAAGGGCGGTCCGGGCGAGAAAGCCGGCCTCAAGGAAGGCGACACGATCGTGGCGGTGGGTGGCGTCCCCGTGAAGGAGACCCGCCAGCTCATCGATCGCGTCTCCATGACCCCGCCCGGCCAGAAGCTCGACCTCGAGGTCATCCGCGACGGCAAGCGGCAGAACTTCACCGTGGTGGTGGGCGAGCGGCCGGGCAGTGATGAGGAGAAACAGTCCTCAACGGCCAAAGAGGACACGCCCGTCTCCAAGCTCGGCCTCGAGGTGGACGACCTCTCGCAGCGCACTCGCCGTCAGTTCGAAATCCCCACCAACATCGAAGGAATCCTCGTGACCGACGTGACCGACATGTCGCCCGCTGACGAGGCCCAACTGCGCCCGGGCGACGTGATCATGCGCGTCAATGCCCAGGACGTCACATCGCAGCGCGATTTTCGCGATGCCCTCGCCAAGATCCGTTCCGGGGCGCTGGTGCGCCTTTACGTCTTCCGCGCGCAACTCGACCAGAAGAGCTTCGTCATTCTGCGCATGCCCTAGCCGCCTTCAACCCATGCTCGGGGCCGCCTCCAATCGGGGCGGCCCTTCTTCGTGATCCATCCCACACGTGCCGCACTTGAGTGCGCTCGCGCCAGAGAACAAATCGGATACAATGTGTGCTGCGTATGTCGTCCGTGGGCACTGTATTGGTGATCGATGACCAGCCTACGAGCCTAGAGGCAATGCAGGAGGCATTGCGTCCCCTCGGCTACGAGGTCTGGCAGGCACTCGACGGCGAGACGGGTCTCCGCCTCGCGCACGATCGGTTGCCGGATGTGGTCCTCCTCGATGTCGTCATGCCCGGAATGGACGGCTACGAGGTGTGCCGCCGGCTGAAGGCGGACGAAGAGACACGGCTATTGCCCGTCGTCTTCCTCACCGGCCTCGACTCCCGTCAGGCACGCATCAGCGGCCTCGAAGTGGGTGCTACTGATTTCCTTTCCAAGCCCTTCGATTTGGTCGAGCTCGAGGTTCGGGTCCGCAACCTGGTCAACTTCCGCCGTCTCACCCAGGACCTTGACGACGCCGAGAAGATGCTCTTTGCCGTGGCGCGAAGCATCGAGGCGCGCGACGAGGGCACCGGCGAGCACTGCGATCGGCTCTCCCGGCTTGCCGCGCAACTCGGCGAGCACCTCAAGCTCGGCACGGAGGAGATCAAGGCGCTGCGGCGTGCGGGGTACCTCCACGACATCGGCAAGATCGGCGTGCCTGATGCGGTGCTCCTCAAACCTGGCAAGCTCGATGACGCGGAGTGGGCCGTGATGCGCTCGCATGTGGAGATTGGCGTGTCGATTTGCGCGCCGCTGCGCACGTTGCGCTCGACGCTGCCGATCATTCGCCACCACCACGAACGCCAAGATGGTTCCGGTTATCCCGACCACCTCAAAGGAGAGAATGTGCCGCTCCTCGCGCGCGTCTTTCAGGTGGTGGATGTCTTCGACGCACTTACCAGTGACCGGCCGTATCGCACGGCGCTGAGTCCGTTGGCGGCGGTCGAGGTCTTGCGTGACGAGGTTGCTCACGGCTGGTGGGACGGTCAGGCCGTGGAGGCGTTCACGGCCATGCTGCAAAAGAGGGACGAGGCGGGGAGCGGGGGACTCTCCGCCTAGCCCCACTTGGCAGCGCTTGCACAGTGGGGTAGACTAATGGCGGTGGCGGTGCGCTTGATCCCGCTGCCAGCCGTTCCCCACGATTGAGCTGTAGGTCTCTGCCCGCTCCCGGGCCCAGGGTTACGCACGGGGAGGTTGGGCGAGCCGAGGAGCCAAGAAAGTATGGAAGGTCAGTCAAGCGGCACTCCTGCGGTTCCCATTGTTGAGCCAAAGGAAGAAGCGAGCACCAACCGACGGCGACACTCGCGCCGGCGGCGCAGCCGGCGGCACGCCCACGCCGAGGCCGCGCCAGTCACCCTCACCCCGGTCGAGGGGTTCCTGTGGCGCCGGGACGATGGGAAGGCATTCCTGCTCCCGGTTCATAGCCGCTTCCACCCGAGCTCGGATGATCCCATCGTCGATCCCAACCTGATTGGCCGCTGGCATCTGGAGAGCGGCCTACGTCTGACCGCCACAGGTGCCTCCACCAATGGCGGCCAGCGCCGGACCGTAGCGGAGCTCGCTGAGATCGAGGGTCTCCCGCCAGAAGAGTACCGACAAAAGGCCGTGCCGTTCGCCGAGCTGGTATCGATCGACCCCACCTCGAGGTTCCACCTTGAGACCGACGCCTCACTCCTCGAACCGCGCGTGATCGAGTTGATGACCCCGATCGGCAAGGGCCAGCGCTGCCTCATCGTCTCTCCTCCGAAGGCAGGCAAGACAACGCTGTTGCAGCAGCTTGCCCACGCGATTGCCGTCAACCACCCCGAGACGCAGATCTTCGTGCTGCTGGTGGACGAGCGACCCGAGGAGGTCACCCACTGGAAACGCAGCGTGATCAAGGGCGAGGTGCATGCTTCCTCGTCGGACGAGTCGATCGCGAGCCACATCGAGGTTTCCGAGATGGTGCTCGAGCGGGCGCGGCGGCTGGTCGAGCTCGGCCACGACGTGGTGGTGTTCATGGATTCACTCACCCGGATGTCGCGAGCTTACAACAACGCGCAGAAGAGCTCCGGGCGCATCATGTCGGGTGGCATCGACGCCCGCACCATGGAGAAGCCGCGGCGCTTCTTCGGCTCCGCCCGCAACCTCGAACACGGTGGCTCCCTCACGATCATCGCCACCTGCCTAGTGGACACCGGCTCGCGGATGGACGAGGTGATCTTTCAAGAGTTCAAAGGCACCGGCAACATGGAGATCATCCTCACCCGCGACCTGTTCGAGCGGCGCATCTTCCCCTGTATGAACGTCCCGCAGTCCGGCACGCGCAAGGAAGAGAAGCTCTACTCCCGCCCGGAGGTGGAGCGCATCCACCTGCTCCGCCGCGCGCTCGCCGCGCTTCCACCTCATGAGGCGATGCAGCTCTTGCTGTCACGGCTCAAGCAGACCAAAAGCAACGCCGAGTTCCTCGCCACCATCCAGCCGACGAACGGCCGCTGACCGACGCCACCTCGCGCGAGAGCGGCCGCGACGCACTGGATACCCGCCGTTCCCGCCTCGATGTGCGATTGCTACCGACCGCGTGTCAGGTCAATCCGGAAGCTGATGGTTATCCAGGTCTTCACGCGGACACCGTCCTTGATCGCCGGCTTGTAACGATACTGCTTGAGCGCATCGATGCACGCCTCGTCGATGCCGAGCCGCTTCACGGGGAAACCCCGGAGCACGCGGACCTGTTGGATAGCGCCCTTTTCATCGACCAACGCTTGCAGAATGACATTGTCGGCCGCGAAGCCGCGGGACTCGACAGCAGCCCTTGGCAATACCACCTTGGCGTCCATCAGCTTCTGCGGTGGCGCGTCCACCTGGGTGAAGTCCACCGTGTCGCCCTCGCGCACCGCGCCGCCAGAGGAGGGAGCGAGTGGGGCCTGTTCCGTCGGCCGACTCGCGGGCGAGGCCGAGACCGACGTGGGCGTAGCGCCAACCGTTGGCACTGCCGGCGCCGTGGTTGGCGCGCTGCTGGCTACCGCGGGGCTCGTCGGCACGACGGCGGCGACGACCGCCGGTGCGCTGGTGGGTGATGGCGTCGCGGCTTGGCTTTCGGCTGGTGGCTGCGGCTGTCGCAGCTTGGCCTCAGCCGTTTTGCGGGCCTTGGCGAGCGCATCCTCCTTGCGTCTTTGCTCCGCCTCCGCGGCGAGGATCTCGCGCTGCTTTTGCTCTAAGCGCTGTTGCTCCTCAGGGGATATCCTCTTGGTTCCCGAGGCCGCGGCTTGTTTGGTCTTCTCCAACTGCTGCTTCTCCTCGGCAATGTGCGCCTTCTCCGCATCCAACTCGTCCTGCGATTGCTTGATCTTCTTCATCTCTTCGGCCAACTGCTGCGCGACCATCTCCTTGACCATCTTGGTCTGGGCGTCCTTGTCGATCGCCGCCTGCCCGGCTGGACGACTCGCGAGGAGATAAGCGATCACAGCCAACAACACGACCGCGCCGCCAACAATGGCGATCAGGCCGGTCCGCTTAGAAGCCGGCGTGCTGACCTCCGCGACCTCCTCGCTGGCCGGCTTGGGTGCCTGAGAGTACCCGCTCACATCAAGCGACTTCTCGCGCTGGAGTTCCCGGTCCTCCTCCTCGATCTCGCCGCGGTAAAGCCGGTCCATGAACAGCGCCAAATTGAAGGTGGTCGGCGAGTACGCACCGCCGTAGAGGAGCTTCTCCAGGTCGCGCTTGAACTCAACCGCCGATGGTTGCCGGTCATCCGGCTCGGGGGCGAGCGCCTTCTTGAGGATCGCCAGCACGTCTTGCGGCACTGGCCCTTCCTCGAAGGCAAGCTGCGGGGCGACCAGCGCGTCAATCCGGGCCGCGGGGTCAGCCGGGAGCGGCGTCCCAGTCAGGAGCTGGTAGAGGATCGCGGCCAGTGAATAGACGTCGGAGCGGCGGCTACTTGGTCCCTTGGCAAGGACTTCGGGTGCCAAGTAGGGTGCCACCATCGCCCGCACTCCGGCGCGGTCGAAGTTGGTCCGTAAGCCGCGTGAGATGCCAAAGCCGGCAACCATCGCCTCGCCATCGTTGCCGACCACCACCAACTGTGGCACGAGAAAACCGTGCACCAGCGGCTCGCCCTTAAACTCGATCGCCAGGGCCGCCGCGAGCGCAGCCGAAAGCTTCTCGGCGATCAGCAGCGCGTTGTCAATGGCAATGGGGAACTGCTCCTTGGCCGCACGGGCGAGGAGCTGGTCAAGCGGCTGCGCGGGGACGTAATCCCATGCCATATAGGGAATCCCGCCCTCGACACCGAAGGTCCCATTGCGCACGATATTGGTGGCTCGCAACACCTGGGCGAGCTGACCAGCAACTCCAGCGTCGGTCCCCAGCGACGCGCGGTCGAGACCGGCCTGGTCAAAGCGGCGCATCCACACGATGCGCTTGAAACCAGTCCGTTCCATCTCCCCGGCGCGCCATAGGGTACCGAAGCTGTCCTTGGTGCGCTGCTTGAGGAGCAAGAAGTTTCCAAACGTGGTGTAGGAGTCAGGCATCGCCGGTCCTCCTCGGGATCCGCTGAGAAACGCTAGCACCCGCTGGGGGGGAGGTCAATTCCACCTCGGCGCTTCCGTGCGGCGGTGGCGAGGTGACTCTCCAGGATTATTCGCGCGGAGACGCTGTCTACCAGCGCCGCCCAACGCCGCCGCGGCACCCCCGCTTCGGCAAGCAATGCCGCGGCGGCAGCGCTGGTGCCTCGTTCGTCCTCCAGCTCGATTGGCACGGTAACGACACCCTGGCAGGCCGCCACGACAGCGGCCGCGCGTCGCTCACCTCGGCTCTGACCGGTGCGCGTGCACGGAACCCCCACGACCAACCCGCCGGCCCCCCACTCGTGCACCAGCCTTTCGACGTTCTCGGCAAGGCGCTCGGGACCGGCGTACGCCAAGGGGCGCAAGGCCGTGACCACCTTCTCGTCGGCGTCGCACATTGCCACGCCGACGCGGCGCGAGCCCAGGTCGAGAGCCAACCATCGCATCCTCGACGAGGATACTCCGGAGCACGTGGGCGGCACGCTAGAATGTCGCGATTGGCGGGGAGGGCAGTTGGCAAAACCGAGTCCGCACCAGGCAGCGAGAACAAGTCAAGCGAGGCAATGGTCTCGTCGCGGTTGGACCGGCATGGTATTCGCTGGGTTGGCCTGGCTCACCGGCACCGCGTGGGCCGCTGGGCCCACCGTGGGCACGATCGTGAACGTCACCGCGGATCAGCAGGAGTGGATCCAGGACCAGCTCTGGTGCGGCCTCGGCGATGTCCACCTCACGTATCAGGAGATCTCGCTGCGTTGCGACGAAATCGAGGTGGACCAGACCACCATGCACCTCCACGCGGAGGGCCACGTGATCCTCGACCAAGCCGACTCGCGCATGACCTGCAGTCGACTGGAGTTCGATCTCAACCGCAAAGTCGGCACCTTCTATGACGTCCAGGCGTTCTTTCCCCCGACCTACAACTTCCGCGGCGAGGAGATGGAGAAACTCGACGAGACCCACTACCGCTTTCACCGCGGCTTGTTCACCAGTTGCAAGCTGGGGGACAAGGCACCGCCATGGAGCATCGAGGTGCGCGATGCGGTGGTGGAGATCGAAGGCTACGGCCACTTCCGCGGTGCCTCGCTCAAGGTTAAGGGGACGCCGATCTTTTACACTCCACGCCTGCTCTGGCCGGTCAAGCGCGACCGCGCTGCAGGCCTTCTCGTCCCCAGCTTCGGCTTCAACAGCACGCACGGCGCCTACCTCGGCAACTCGTTCTATTGGCCGATCTCCCGCTCGTTCGATACCACCGCGTTCCTCGACCTCTATTCGAAGCACTTCCTCGGGGTGGCCGATGAAATGCGCTGGGCGCCCGCCGAGCATGCAACCGGTGAGGTGCTGTTCGCCTTCGTCTACGATCCCGGCACCAAGCGCTGGGAGTGGAAGGCCGTCGGCAAGCACAGGCAGCTCTTCGCCGGTGGCTGGTCCCTAAACGCGAACCTCGACGAGTTGTCGGACCTCGACTTCTTTCGTCAGTTCGCGGGTGGCTTCAGCCAATACCAAAGCCGTCTGGATTCGTACATTGCTCTCTCGCGCGCCTGGGGACCGGAGGCACTCAACATCCGCGCCGAACGCACTCGAACGTTCACCCTCGATCCGATCCAGCTCACCACCAGCGAGGCCGACCTCGAGCGGTTGGGGGAGGTCGAGTACCGGCTGCGCTCGACGCGCATCGGGCAGACCCCGCTTTACGTTTCCGCGGTGGGCTCCGCCGACGCGTTCAGGGTGGATCAGCCGCCAACGCTTCGGGGGAGTTACGGTCGCTTCTACCTCTTCCCCAGCGTGTCGCTCCTCACGCCGGGATTCCCGTGGCTCAACGTCACGCCAACGGTCGGCGCGAACGAGACCTACTACACGGCGCGAACCTCAGCGAACGGGCAGGAATTGCTCGGCCAGCCGTACACACGGCAGTACGGCACCGGCGGGCTCGCGATCGTCGGCCCCTCGTTCTCCCGCGTCTGGGGGGAAGCCAACGGCGACAAGATCAAACACCTCATCGAGCCTCGTCTCGACTACACGTACATCTCCAACCCTGGCACCCACGGAGCGGGCGCGACCACCGCGCCACCGATCGTGCTCGTTGACGACAAGGACTCCCTCCTCGTCTCCAACGAGGTGCAGTGGGCCCTCGCCAACGTGCTCTACCTCAAGAAGGGCCCAACCGACAGCCGGGAAGTGGCTCGGCTGGAGATTAGCCAGCCCTACTCTCTCTCCACGCCGCTCACGGTCGACACCTTCTTCGGCGGGCAGTCTTCCACGACCGTGCAAAGCCTCAAGGGACCGCTCTCGTTGTGGCTCAACCTGAAACCGCTGGCGACCACTTCCCTCGATGCCCGCGCCAGCCTCGACCCGGTGACGCACAACCTGGAGAGCACGATCTTCACCGGCAGCTTTTTCCAAGGCACCAACGCCGCCACCGTCACCTGGTCCTCGAGCTACAACCCAATCACCGGCAGCTTGGTATCCTCGCAGGCGACCCTGATCCTTTCCCTCGCCCCACCCAAGGCGCGCTGGCAGGTCCAAAGCCAGGAGGTCTACGACATCCATAACCGGACCCTTCTGGGACAGCACTACATCGTGCACTGGCGCGGAAGCTGCTGGGGCGCGTTGTTTGAATTCAAGGACGATCGGAACCCGTCGTTCCCGTCGCGCGGCTACCGCATCGCCATCGACCTGACCGGCCTTGGCACCTTCCTCGACATTCACGGCGCGATGGACGCCCTCGCACACTAAAACCGTCGTCCTCTGGATCGAGAGATTGCCACCTCCGCTGGCGTGATGTAAGCTGCGCTCCCACCGGGTCGGGGCGTAGCTCAGCCTGGTAGAGCACACGGTTCGGGACCGTGTGGTCGGAGGTTCAATTCCTCTCGCCCCGACCATCATTGTTACGGGGGGTCCCTGCGACCCCCCACCCTGACCTCCGTCGCAGATGACCCCCCGAGCCCCCCGCGCTCCGCGGGAGTAA
>JBIOGJ010000052.1:0-31967 GCA_044447965.1 Thermoanaerobaculales bacterium
CCCAGATACCGACCCCGTCACCTCCAACCACACCGACCCCCCTGCACCTCCCCGGTACCAGTTACTCGAATCACCGCTAGCTCCATCTGCCCGAATCGCACCGTCCACCACCATTGACCCACCCACACTCAGCCGTACAACCCCTCCTCCACGCATCCCAACAGACCCATTCTCCCCACCGCCCCCATCCTCCTGCGGCCGCGTCACACTCCCAAACACCGACCCCGCCGGACCACTCGATACACCTCCGTACCCAAGATGACTCCCTCCAGAATTGCTCCCAGGTACCACACCCCCCGGATACGTCACATTGCCCGGATACCCCTGCCCGCTCACGTTAATCGATGAGCCGCACGCGATATCGAGGTCGGTCGCGACCGTGAGCTGGAGGGGCTGCAGGTTCACGCCTACAACGCTGGCGCCTTGCAGCAGCGTGAGGGAGGTCAGAGCAAGGGGCGTCGTGACCGTGTAGGTTCCCGCCCCAAGGACGAGCGCTTGGTTATTGCGCGAAGCGTCGAGGTTTTGGTTGCCGCTCAGGATTGTTCCTTGCGGCACGGCGACCGTGATTTGTCGTTTGCCCAGGTTGTCGGCGTAGTCGCGAGCCTCGATACGGATCCCGAACGTGTCTCCTGCCTTCGCCGTCGAGGGCGGCGTCCACGTGTACGTGCCCTGGAACTGCGTTTGGTTGACGGACTGGTTGGCAAGCAGTGTTTGCTCGTCGACGATGACGGAGTAGTCACGGATGTTGTCGGTGTCGGTGATCGTGAAGCTGACGGTGAGCGGCGCGCCGGGCGCGCACCCGTCGCCGTTGGCCGGGCAGGAGATTGCCACCACAGGCGCGTTGGGATTCACGATCGGCTTCACGGTGAGCTGGCCGCTTGCGACCGCCTGGTTGCCGGCTTGGTCGGTCGCCGTGAGCGAGTACGCGACCATGGTGTCCTGCTCGACTGCCGGCGCGCGCCATGTGGCCGAGGCGGTCCCCTGCCAGAAGTCGCCCGGGTCCTGCACGCCCGACATCTGTAGCGAGACAGGCTGCCCGTTGACGACCAGAGCCGTTGAGGCGACGCTCACGACATCCTGCAGTCGGTACTGGAACGTGACGGTGTCGCCTTCGTTCATGGTAAAGCTGACGGCTGGCGAAATCGTGGTGATCACCGGCGGCGCCGTATCGGCAAGGATCGGCACCGCGACCGGTGTGAGTTGCACCTGGTGGCCGAAGGTGTCGTCGACCTCGACCGCAACGACCATCTGCGTGCCGGGGGCCGTGCCGATCGGCACGTGGAAGCTCCTGGAAACCTGACCGGTTGTACCTCCTCCGAATGCGAGGGTCCGCGAGTCCACGACCGCACCGGAAACGCTCACGATCGCCTGGCGCAGGCTGTTGTCGTCCTGGGCGTTGACCGTGACTACAAGCTGATGGTTGGGGTAAACACCGGCAGAGGGCGTCACTGTCACGGCCCCGGTAGGTGGGTTGTCCACAACCACCGTGAGGATCAGAGCCGGAGTCGTGAACGACACGCCACCTGCGTCCGTGATGACTGCCGTGATATTGATCGGTCCCGCGGGTGCGTTGCTCGTTGCCGTGACCGTGAAGGAGACATCGGCACTTGTCCCAGCGACGGTCAGCGCCTGACTCGGCTGCGTCACCGGCCCGGTCGCCAGAAGCTGAATCGAGCCGAGGCCGTCGCTGTCCTCGGCGTGCACGTTGAGCGTTGCGCCGTGCCCGGGCTGCAACTGCGCCGAGGCGCCTTGCGCAAGACTTACCGAGCCGGTCGGCGGGGCGTTGGGCGTGACCGTGATCTGTAGCGGCGCAGAGTTCGCAGAAGCACCCGAGAAGTCGGTCACCCCTGCTTGCAGCACGATCGGATCCTGCCCACTGGCAGTGGGAGCGGCCCGCACCGTGAACGTGACGTCCTGCGCGGTGCCGCTTACCGCCACGCTCTGCGTTGGCGCGGTCGCGGGTCCAGTTGCGTTCAGCGTGACTGCGGCCAGGCCTTCGGGGTCGGTGGCATGCACGATCACGGTGGTGCTAGATCCCGCCTTGACTGTACCCGGCGCACCCGCTGCCAGCGCCAACGTCGCACTCGGCGGGCGGTTGGCCAACACGTTCCAGGTCATCTGCCGCGTGTACGTTTGTCCGTCGAGGTCCCTGACGGCAACGGAGAAAGTAGCGGGCCCCGGCGTGGCGTTCGTTGGGATCGCAAGGTCCGTCGGGCCGTCGCCGAGATGGAGCGGTTGCTCGCCAAACCAACGAGTCGTGGGAGTGCTGGAGAGCGTCCAACTTTCTTGGGATTGGTTAAAACCCAAATAGTCATCGGCCGACCAGCTCAACGTGATCTGTCCACCGAGCCCAACATCGCTGCCGCCGTCGGGAGTCGCGGTAAGCTTGACAACGGGTAGCTCGCCACGTAGCCGCGCGCGGGCCTCACCCGTGAGCAGCAGCCGGCTGCGGTCGTTGAGGGACGGGACGGCTTCGTCCGCGGCGCCGATCTCGAGATCGTCAAGGGCCGCCAGGCGCACCGAGCCGGCCCCCTGGACGGTCGCAAAACGGGTCCGCCCGTGTGCGGTGAGTTCCTCACCGCCATCGAGTAAGGATCGTGCCGTGGCGAGGTCGCTCTCGCTCCCGTCCACCGCGATGCGAACCCGACGCGAGCCCGGAGCGGCTCCGGCAATCGCTTGCTCCGACGTCATCGCGAATGTGCCCAGAGGGCTGCCGTCCGCGCGCTGGACCACAAGGCGGTCGCCGACAACCGAACCGGAAACGCCGCCGCCATCCAACGTGACGGTTTGGTTTGCGGGATCGACATCCACGACGCTGCATGATCCGAGCGCCGGTAACGGGGTCATGGCCGCCGGCAGGCCCGTTACGCCGGCGATCAGGACCGCCCCGATGCCGGTCGCCGTGCCAGCGAGAGCGTCGAGCTGCTCGAGATAGACCGTGCCTGCGCCTGCCGATCGAGTTGCCTGGGCGGCGACGGCGGCATTGGCTCCACCACTTGCGTCGCATGCATGTGTCAGGTCCGTGTCGGCGCCCACTTCGCGGTAGACGACCGCGATGCGTCCGCCACCGCCGCCTCCCGTGTAGCCAGCGCTTCCACCTGGGCCGCCGACAGCCGAGATCCTTCCTTGACCCTCGATCCGGCCAACCGACAGTGCGATCGTGCCGCCGGCACCCGCACCCGCGAGGCCGCAGAGGTATCCGCTGCTCGAGCCGCTCCCGCCGTCCGCCCGCATCTCGCCCTCGAGCCGGAGCGACGCGCCGGGCGCGAGGACCCGCACGACACCGCCACCCGAAGATGGAGTGACGCAATCGCTGGCCGTCCCGCCCCCGCCAGGAAGCCGGGGATCACGGACGCTGTCGTATGTGCTACCGGGCAGCGAGAGACTGTCGCAGTCCCAGCAACCGGTCGGCGAACCAAACCACCCAGCGCCCCCATGGGAGCCGCCTGCGAGCGGCCCGGCGGCCGTCTCACCCGGCAGTGCCACGACATGCGAAGGGTTGTTGCCAAGCAATCCGCGTTCGCTCACGTCGATACGGCACGCCGCACCGATGCCGAGGACCTCGCCAATACCGAGCTCAAGCGGGTAGTAGAGGATCGACGAGCCGTACGAGCTGACCTCGGGCGCAGTAAGGACGCTCGGGTGAGGCGTGAGCGAACCGCCGCTACCCAGTTCTGCGCCGGGGTAGAGGTACAAGCTGCGCAGTGAGCGCACCGTTCCATCGGTTTGCGGGTAGAGACTGAGCGTGGCGCCGTCGAGGAGGAAGACCGCTCCCTGCGAATCGCCCCCCGGACCAACCAAGGTATCCGTGGGCAGCGCGGCCGTGATCGTGCCCTCGTACACCTTTCGCGACATGCCCGCAGTCATGTGGACCGGTTGCACCACCGATAACCCGCCGGTGTCCGTCACCCGCACTTCGAACGGCAGCGAGGCACCGGCTGGAACGGCGTTCGGCACGTGCCAGAGCTGCTCGTACACACCCGCTCCGGGTGCCTCGGTTCCAGCAACGAGCAGCGCCGCGGTCCAAGTTGATGCCAGTGCAACGCCGCCCCGGCCGTCACTGACCGGACCGCGGAACGCGACTTCGAAAATGTTCCCAGGAACGACCACGCCTCCCTCGAGGCTCGTGTCGGCGGCGCGAACCCGCAGCAGGAGCGTCACCCCTGCCTGATTATCGATCACCGACGTATAGTTTGCCGGCCATGCGGCGCCCTCCCATGGCGTGAGCCACTGGACCGTGGGCGCCGTCGGGTCCGGCGCAGGCCCCACCTGGAATTCGACCGAGGAGTTCGAAACATTCGCACCGTAGTCATGAGCAGACGCAGTAGCCGCCACGGTGGTTTGGTCCACCACCGGAACTGTGAGCACCCCGGACCGGTACAAATTGCCGCTGCCCGGCACCAGCACGGCCGGTACCGAAGCGGTGAACACCGAGGAGAAGGCGACGCTTGCGCTACTCACGGCGGTTTCGGCGTCGTGCGCGCGGAACTCGACGAAGAACGTGTCGCCGATGGACAAGCGTGTCGTTGTGCTCTTGGTGGCTGCGTTGCGGAGAATAAGGTTGTCAACGACGGGAGGCGTCGCGTCATGTGCGACCGCAAAGTGGGCGCTATCAAGCGTCACTTGGCCACCGTACGAGTCAACGGCAGTGGCGCGGACGAAGAGCTCACTACCTTCCGCCAGTCCAACCGGGATCGTAAAGTCGAATGTGGGCGGCGCGAGATCGGACCAGCTACCCGATGCCGGCCGCGACACCAACACACCCGGTAGCGACGCCGTCGGGGCCGACCCGCCCGGTTGCCAAAGTGCGGCCGCAACTGTGATCTGCACGCCGTCCGGGTCTCCGAGTCCCGCAACCGTAGCGCGGATCAAGGAACCCGCGTAGAACACTCCAGCCACGGGCGCGACCGCGGTAGTCGAGACGGCGCCGATCGTGGGCAGCGCGTTTGGCACGACCTGCATTTCGACCTTCTCGACCTCGCTGCGGTTGTCGCTCGTATCGACCGCCTGCACCCAGACCGGGAACGGTCTCGGCGTGTGGCCGTCTCCCGAGTACGCAGCGACGAAGGCAAACGAGAACGGATACGTCTGGGTTGAAAACGCAGGTTGAGTTGCGCCGGCTGGGTCGCTCGTGAAGTACTCCACGCGATCGACGTCACCACCCTGATTGGTATCGGTCTTATCCTCGAGATGGTTTGGATCGAGGATGGGCGTGAGCGCGTATGAGTGGCTGGCGAGGAGATTGCCATCCGGCGCATCCGCTGGTGGATTGACGTGAATGACTGGCGCGTCGTGGTCCACGATGCGAAACATCTGATCGAAGGGCACCATCGGGTTGCCGACGGCGTCTGTGAGTTTCGCGATCACGATGTGGCGGTGGCCCGTGTCACCATCGAGCGTCACGTCTTGCACCGGCGCCACGATGAGTGACATGCCCCCAGAGCTCAGCGTAACCGTTGCGGTCAACGGTTCCCACTGCGTTCCGCCTGCTCCGTTGTCCTTCTCCCAGGTCAGGACCACGGCATCGCCCTTGAGCAGGCCATCGGAGCCAAAGACCGGTTCGCTAAAGTCAAAGCGGATCGGCTTGGTCGGATCGACCGGCCGAGTGATGGTCGGGTCGCTGCCAACGACGCTCGGGCCGACGGTGTCGGAGGTCTTGAACGTCGAGCCAACGTCCCCGAACTCTGCGAGGGGTCGGCCGACGCGGTCCCGCACGCCGCTCGCGCGGCCAACGATGGTCACGTTGTAGTCGGTGGAGTTCTCGTACGGCTGTCCCGGCGTGAATCGGACAACTTGGCGGCAGCCGTCGGTCACTGCAGTCCACGCACCAACCGCGGCGCTTCCCGCGGCACTCCTGAGATGGAAGAAGCCGGAATCAGACTCACCGTTCGGCAGAACGGTGGGGTCGAGCAGCTCGGAGAAGACGATCTCCACGGTTGCCGTCCGCGAGACCTTGTCCGTCCCCGGTGCGGGTCGGATCGACACAACCTTGGGAGGCGAGCCGTCGAGGAGGAGCGGAGGCGCCTGGTTGTCGTTGCCGTCGGGGCCGACCAGGACCATGCTGGTTTGCGCCACGGCGATCTCGGTCGCATCATGCGCGTCGATAGACGCAGCCCCGGTCGAGAGACCGTCGAAGTGGTAAATGCCGTCGGGCCCGGTAACGATCAACTGGTCGTTGCCCTGGGCGTCACGGATGTGTACGGGCGCCCCACTTTCTGCAACGAGACCGGTGGGATCCCCACCGTAGCAGTCGTTCGCGACGGGTTGATAGACGATGCCGTGGACGGATACCGCTGGGGCGAGGACAATCGTAAGTTCGATCACGTCGTCGTCAAACACAAGCTGACCCCGCGCAAGACCGCCAAAGCCGGTGAGAGGCGAGTGGGCGCTCGCGGTCACACCGCCTGCCGGCACGTCGGTAAACACGACGCTGCCATTGCTGTCGGTGGACAAGGAGTAGGCCCCGTTCAGCGTGACGCTGGCATCCGCCACGGCCTGACCAAGCGACGTCTTCACCCATACTCGAACGACGCCCTTGGCCCCAAGGACGAGTTGGTAGGGATCCACCGCCGTACCCGAACCGGGCAACCCCGTAGATGTCTCGAAATCACTGACGCTCGCCTGCGCGGACCGTTGCTCTCCGCCCAACTCCTGAACCGTGACCCCGCCACCTCGCGCCGAAAGCACGTCGGGGAACAAGAACAGGCTCGTAGATGGCACTGAAGGCTGGAGCCGTGTGAAGTCGTATACGCAGGTACGGCTGCACCCTCGCTCCTGCACGAGGCGAACGCTCAAGGGGTGCTCCACCGGGTTGACCTCGTTAAGGCCAGATTTCAGGTTCTCAAAGACCCGGAAATAGATGTCCCTCGTTGGCTCCAGCACGAGATCGATCGCCGCCACGGGTGAGGTCGCGTTGAGGTCGACAGTGGCGCGCGCACGGCGCGAGGAGGTGGGCACGGCCGCCTCGAGCGAGAAGTGCCCCTCGGGCATGCCGGGGAAGGAGAATCTTCCCAGTGTCAGGCTATCGCTGCTCGTTGTCGCGAGAGCCGAGAGCCGACCGCTCAAGGTGTCGCCCGAAACCGCAACAGTGCCACCCGGAACGGCAGCAACCTTGCTCGCATCGTCAAATAGGGTGCCGTCGATCTCGCCCCGGTGATCGAGGTAGATCACGGTTTCGAGGTGCTGGCCGGCGCTGGCCAGGTTCACGCCTTCTACCCTTCCGCCCCGCCCGCTGGGCGCATGGAAGGCGTAAATCGAGTAGGTCCCAAGCGGCAAGGCGTCGAACTGGACCTTACCCTCGGCGTCGGCCACCGTGACCTCATCCAGGTTGGGTCCGAGGGGGAGCTTGACCTGGCAGTCGGCCACGCCCGCGCCGGTGTCTGGGTCGCGGACCACAACGGCAATGGATCCGACCGAGGTGGACATGACGATGTCCGGCACGCTCGCCACCTGCCAGTCGGCGCTGATCACGGTGGTTGCGTAGCCTTGCCTGTCAACCTGCAAGCTATCTCGCGCCGTGATCGTAATCGGCCCGGCATTGAGGTGGCTTACTTCGTACTCGCCGTTGGCGTCGGTAAAGTACCAGTCCACGGCCGGCAGCCGCCTGAATGGGAAGCTGGCTTCGGTCACGTAGTACTGCGCATGAGCGAGCGGCTCGAGGTCGCTGCCCACGCGCTCGACAACTCGGCCCTGCGCCGACCCCTGCGCCTTCATTTGCACGAACAGATCCAGAGTCTGGGCGGGCCCACCGATGCTTGAAGTGGTAACACCAACGCGATCGGTTACACCGACCCTCGCGGCGGCGCTGACGACTACGCCGCCTGGCGGTACCAGGTCAAACTCGAACTTGCCTTGTGCGTCCGCCTGTTCTGTCTCCGGCAAGAACGCACCCGTCTTCAGGGTCACCACCGCGTATGGCACCGGCGTGACCCCGTCGACGTCCACGACTGCGACCCTTACCTTCGACGCGTCGTCGAAGGTAAGCGTGTAGTCCTTGACCTGTCCGGCAAACTCAAGGCTATCGGCGACCGTCTTGAGGCCGTGGAAGGGGTTGTATGCATCGACTTCGAAAGGACCCACCGGCACGGTAAGCTCGAGGTCGCCATCATCGCCGGTGTTTGTCTCGAGGTACTCGGGCTTGGACTCGATTCTGAATGTCTTGTCGCTATAAAACGTTGGCTTGTAGTAGATCAGCGACCGACCAGCGTTGGAGGTTGAGGTCCTGGTGTGAATCCTGATGGTGCCGGCGCCCCGAAGCTGAATGGTGACAAACGGTCGATGCCCAGCGTATAGAACATCTGTCTGCGCGGCACCGAGATAACCCTCCTTGCCCGCTGTCAGCCCATCGCCGACATGGGCGATGAGCCGTGGATAGGAATCGGTGGAAATGTGGCCGACCCCGACGTCATTGAAGGAAAATGATCCCCCCACTCCACTCACGGCTGTCCCATAGGGGAAGAGCACGACCTCGGCCCCTGCGTACGGATTTCCAAGCGGATCGAGGACGATGCCATCGACCCCACCGGTCATTTCCTTGAGCACGATGTCCGCGGCCACTATGACGTCTGGCGACGCATCGGTAACGGGAGGCAAGTTGACGCTTCCTTGCAATGTGTCGGTGTAATCAATGGCGATGACGTCATAGCTATCGGTTGCGTTCTGGGTTGGCACCTCGCCGATGCGGTACGCGCCGGTCGCGTCGGTGTTGGCGATTAGGTTCTGCCCTCGGATGAATACGACCGCCCCCTGCACCGGTTTGAGGGTGTTGCCGATCGGCTCATGGAGGTACACCTTCCCCGTGATGGCGTGGGGAGTCGACGCCGGCAGGGTCAGTGTCACGTCGGCGATCTCGTCTGCGGCCAGCATGAGATCCGTGAAGGCGGGAGCACGGGACACCTGCCAGTCCGCCGCCTGCACCGAGACCTGTCCGACCGGGACCTTCGTAAACTGGAAGAAGCCCACGGCGTCTGTCTTGGTCTGGCCGAGCATCGCGCCATGCGAGTAGACCGCGACATCCGCTCCGGCGACCGGCTGCGCCGGCGGCGCTGGAGTCCCGGGCGGTTGCTGCATGACCCTCCCGGTTACGCCGCCAAGACTCGGGGGAGGAGCACCCCGTTCGATCTCGAGTTGTGTCTCCACAACCGTCCCTGGCTGAGCCAGGGCGACGGTGGCGTATACCGTCAATCCGGAAGGATCGCGCCCGGTGAGCGTAAGCGGGCCGATCGGCACGGTGGCAAAAAAGAATGACCCATCCGCGCCCACTAACTGCGACTTGGATTCGCCGAAGAGCGTACTGGCGATAACTACCGTGCCGCCCGTGACCGCGTCATGCGATCCTGCCCAGACGAGCCTGCCTTTCACGGTGCCGCGCCCGAGTAACGCAATGTTCACGTGTGCAAGTCGGTTCTGTTGCCGAATGATCGACCCGACTTCCTGTACAGCCTCTGGTTCGGTGGTTGGGTCCGACCCGGCCGGCACCGTGGCGCGAAGCGTGTAGCCCGACATCACGCCACTAGCCCAGGGGGGTTCTTCGATGAAGTCAAAGTAGAAATGTCCATCGTGATCCGTAGTGGCCTCGGACACCAGGTCCAGCACCACCATGTTCTCGAATCCGCTCGCAGATGTGTCGCCAACCTCCCGCCGCTTTCGGAAGAGCTGCACAGACACACCGGGAGCGCCCTCGCCCGTCCCGCGCACGACCTTGCCGTCCACGAGCCCGCCGACGTGGAGCGGCGACGACTCGATGGTCGGCGGGGGAACGGTGGTCGGATCAAGAGAGTTGCCACGCGTATCCTGGATCGCGTTGGTATCGAGCTGGTGTTCATGCGCCAAGAGCGGTTGGTTCGTGGCCGGATCCACGAGCGCGCTCAGCGGGCTCGAGTATCGGACGTTGACCACGCGCTCGCTCGGCTGGAGAAACGCCGCCTTGCCCTGGAGCTCGGCGACCGTCCCCACGGCGTTGCCATTGACGTCGAGCCCGTTGAAGGTCGAGCGAATGCGGTAGTGCGAAGGATCCTCCGCCGATGCTTTGAGGGGTGGGCGATTGAATAGGTAGCTCAGGCCGTTCCCGTATTGGTTTTCTGGAAGGCCGTAGTCCTGCACTGCAGCGATGAGTCGAAACGGGGGGAGTTGTACCGCCTGCTGAACCGCCGGCGGTGTTCCAGCGACCAGGCCGAGGGTCTGCGGGTAGTAGAGCTTGAAACCACCAGATGTGAGATCGGGCACACCCGCGCCAACATTTACGCCTACGACAGTGTGGGGCGGCACCGAGATGGAGGGAAACTCGATGCGGCGATACGCCGCAAGACTGGCATCAGGAACGACCACCACGAGGCGACCTTCGTTGGGGCTGTCAGTGTCGTTATGCAACGAGACGAGGAAGAGGTCGGTGGGCTCAATATGCCCTACAACCGCAAGCGGCGCCAAGGCCGCCAATGATGGCATCTGCCCGACCGCATAAATTTCGCCATAGGGCAAGCTGCGCAACGCGCCTTGCTGATCGCTCGAATAGGCAAGGTACACCGTGCCCTGCTGCGTCTCACGCCGTAGCTCGAGCACCGGCGCAGGATCACTGCCGGTCGGCACGACGGTTGCCGCGAGGTAGGGGCGTGCGTACGAGGTGGTCGTGCCGAAGTGGTCCAACAGCGCTACGGCGTCGAGCCCGCGTGAGGCCTGCTCCTGCCGCAACAGTGCGCCAAGCTGAGTCGCGGCTGCCAGCCCCTTCCCGGTGCTCCGGCGTAGCGTGTCGAATTCCGCAAGCTGGTGTCGGTTGCCGAGCTGGTCGAGCGCGAGCACTTTCAACGATTCGAACAACGGCTCGTGGAGGAACGTTCGCTGGCCTGCCTCGGCGATGTCGACGGCGCGCTGCACGACGTCTGCCTTGATGACGTGCGGCAAGCCGGCGGGCGCTGCCCCGGCCGGCGAGATCGCGAGGCTATACGCGAGTCCGAGCAGTCGCACGTTGGCGCGCACGAAGTCGTCCGTGCCGATGTACGGTTTGGCCAACCGCTCCGTGAACCTCGGCATCACGAGGCTCGCCGGCGAGAGAGGAATGCCAAGCTCACCGACGCCGGTGCGGAGGTGGATGACGCCTTGCAGCCCCGGGGAATCGGACTGGAACGTGGTCGCCACGACTTGGCCGGTCACGTCGGCGACGAGAGGGAACTCCACGGTTTCGGCCCCGCCCGCTGGGAGCGTGTCGATCTGACGCGTGAAGCCGTCGTTGGGATCCGCCTTGTGCGCTCCGACGAGGTCGTTGCATCCGGAGCCGGATTGAGAACTTCCTTCGCAGCCGAGCGAGAGCGTGACGTCGTTCTGGACGACCCGGGTCATGTTGGTGACGGTGACGAACAGCGTGTACGCCTCGCCTTCGCGCACGACGTCGGGGTGGGAGAACGTGAGGTTGAAGCGCGCGTCCACGACCTCGACGGCTGCTTGCGCGGTGGATGCCACCGGCACGGTGGTGCGACCAGGGCGGGTAAGGTCCGCGGTGATGTCCATCGCGAGCACGTGCGTGCCGGCGACGAGGCCCTCGATCGTCCACGATGCCGAGCCTTGAGATCCGGGGGAGAGCGTGCGGCCACCGGTGCCCGCCGCGATCGGCACCTGCTGCCCCGGCGCCACCGGCGGCGTCGTCGCGGCCAAGCGGAGCACGTTTCCGCTCGGGAGTCGGAGCGCGGCCATGACGTTGTCGAGCGCCGCACCTGAGCCCGTCGGGGCGCCATTCGTGACGATGAGGCGAGCGTCGAAGAACTGGTTCAAGAACGAGAGCGTGCCGGGGATGACGATCGCGCCGAACACGGGAAAGCGAAGGACCTCGTTTTGCTCGCAGTCCTCGACGAAGAGGCCGCCGCACTCCGCAAGGAGCTCCTTCTTCGGCAGCTCGAGCATGAACGGAACGATCTGCGGCGGTTGCCATCGCGCGAGAGAGGCCGCGACCCCCCCTTCCAGGCCATCGAGGTGCACGTCGGGCTGCGTGAGCGGAGCCAATTGTCCGTTGCCCTGGTAGAGCACCGGGAAATCGATCGTGAACGTCTGACCCGAATCGAGAGCGAATCCGATCGCGAAATTGAACGCCTGAAAGTTCTGCTGCGAAAGGGTAATTCCGCGAGCCTGGAGGTCGGCAAGCGTCAGGTTTGTCACCGTGGCCGAGGCGAGCATGATCTGGAGGACGTGCAGGACCGCCACCGGAGGGTCCGCGGTTCCGATGACATGCCCATCAGAGGCCACGAGCCGAATGTTCTCGAGCCGGTAGTCGCCCTGCTGTTGAAACCCGGGCAGCACGAAGGCGCCGCCAGGCAGGGTTCGCAGCGGCACGGGCTCGGGAAGATCCGGGCCACGCAGGTCGGCAAGGGCCATCAATCCTGCGATCCGCGGGTCGCCAGGGACTACGGCGCCGCACGGCGTGTCGAGGCCGCCGTAGCAGGTTCGCACGCGCGCCGATTCGCCGAGGTTGATCGCCTGATTCGCGTCGTTCTTTTGGGGATCGGCAGGGTCGGCATAGATCGTGAGGCGTGCGCCCTGGACTTGAAGCCGGCCGGACGCGAGCGGCGCATCGGCCGTTGCGCGCATCGGGAACGCAGCCAGCGCCAGCATCACAATTGAGAGCGCGATCAGCCTGGGGGGTGTCGCTTTCATCGCTGGAACCTCACCACGATGCCATCTCACCGAGTCTCAACGCTGTCCAACTGTTCTGCGACCAGGTAACACTGCGTGAACTCGTGGACATTATCCGCCGCGAATTTGGAAGTCAAGTGGGCGATCTCGCGGCGTGTGTCTATCTTTGATTTCATCGGAATTCTCAATATTCTTTAAACAGTCAAGACTCATAACAGAATCACGTGTTGTGCAATGAATGCACGGAGATCCTCGAGGAACCTCTCTTCCGCCCTCGCGACGTGACCGCGAACCCGCGTCGGGTCGGGTCGCGCTCTCGGCGGCCTCCGCCGAGGCTCAAGCGGTCTGGCGAGACGCCGTGCGGGTTGGTTGCCCGACCCACCACCCCGTCAGAGCTTGTCCAGGCTGTTCCCGTTGTAATTGGCGACCCAGATATGGGCACCGTCGAAGGCGAGGGCAATGGGGAAGCTGATGTCCCCGCCAGCGGTGAAGGTCCCGACCTTGCTGCCGTCGCTCGCGTTGAGCTCGGTGACGCTGTAGCCCAAGTAATTGGCGACCCACATGTGGGCGCCGTCGAAGGCGAGGGCGTAGGGACCATTGATGTCCCCACCTGCGGTGAACGTCCCGACCTTGCTCCCGTCGCTCGCGTTGAGCTCCGTCACGCTGTTGCCCAGGTAGTTGGCCACCCAGATGTGGGCGCCGTCGAAGGCGAGGGCGAGGGGACGGTTGATGTCCCCGCCCGCGGTGAAGGTGCCGACCTTGCCGCCGTTGCTCGCGTTGAGCTCGGTCACGCTGGCGCCGAGGTAATTGGCCACCCAGATGTGGGCGCCGTCGAAGGCGAGGCTGTTGGGGTAGTTGATGTCCCCGCCCGCGTTGACGGTACGGACCTTGCCGCCGGTGCTCGCGTTGAGCTCGGTCACGCTGTTGCCGTTGTAGTTAGCGACCCAGATGTGGGCTCCATCGAAGGCGAGGGCGGTGGGTGTGTTGATGTCCCCTCCAGCGGTGAAGGTGCCGACCTTGCTCCCGTCGCTCGCGTTGAGCTCCGTCACGCTGGCCCCCCCGCTATTGGCCACCCAGATGTGGGCGCCGTCGAAGGCAAGGGCATACGGGCCCTTGATGTCCCCGCCCGCGTTGAAGGTGCCGACCTTGCTGCCATCGCTCGCGTTGAGCTTCGTCACGCTGTTGCCGTTGTAGTTAGCGACCCAGATGTGGGCTCCATCGAAGGCGAGGGCAAGGGGGGTGTTGATGTCCCCGCCCGCAGTAAAGTGGGCGTGGACATCCGAGGCGTGGTACCACATCAGCATCGCAATCTGCATCGGGTTGGGCGTGGTCGCGATGGCCATCTGGCCGTAGTAGCCGTTGATGTCAATGATCACATCACCACCGTTCTGGGCGTAGACGCTGATCGAGCTGTCGGGCGTGCCGCTGGGGATGATCGCGGCGTTGGCACTCCAGCGGTCGGCGTAGCCGAGCAGCGTGGATTCGGGGGAAGGCATGGTGATGCCCGCGGGCCAGGCGACCAGGAAGGAGGGCGGGCCGCCGGAGACCGCCATGGTCGTGTACTGGAAGTTGAGCGACCAGGCGGCGACGCTGGTGGGCAGGCCGGTGCAGGTGGAGCTTTGGGAGAAGTCATACGTGCGGGTCTCGCCGGTGGCGAAGATGCCGCGGTGGGAGGCGGCGGGGATATCGAGCGGGCCGTGCCTGGTGTCGATGAGGCGGCAGGGGGTGATGGCGACGAAGGGGACCGGTAATGAGGTGAGGGACATCGTCCCGGCCTCCACGCTGAGGGCCCCGGCGACCATCCGATCAGGGTGCGTCGCGGCAGGCGGTGTCCAGTACGGCGGCGCGGGCCAGTTCGAGAGTGGCTGTGGTTGATCTTGTGCTAGTGCAAGTGCGCTCATGCACAAAGCTACGACTGCGATTGCGACGATTCGGCGTGTGGGCACGGCATCCTCCTTCAAAGGTTGTGAAGGCCACGGCGAGGGGACGCTTGATACCTGCCTGTCCAACAAGGCCGGGCGCGGTCTTCGGGTTGTCTTGAGACGATGCTACCACTGCTTGGCACGATTATCCACTGGCGAACGAGTTCCGATTTCCAACCGCGGCCCAAGGACGGCGGTGGTCGGCGACGCGACCCGCCGAGTGAACCAAGCTCCGGAACCTGGTCTGGGTGAGCGTTGAGTCCGGCCCCGATTGGCGCTCTCCTGGCGTGGCGCGGAAGGGGGACGACATGCCGGGGCATGGAGGAGCCTCGTTGTGGGTCAGCGCCGTAGCGAGCAGAGAAGAGGAAGGGCGGGCCACCCGCACCCGTCCCAACCTACCCGACCTGCCCTCGTTGTCCAATCCGCGCCCGGTTGGCTGCGCGTTGCGGCAGGCCGAGAGCTTTGCCTATTTCGCAGCCAGGCGCGCCTCGATCGCCGCGAGGCGTGTTACGAGAGACTCGATCTGTGCCTGCTGTGCCTGGATCGTCTTGGCCTGGTCGGCGATTTGCGCCTGGAAGGTCGCACGCTGTTTTTGCAGCTCGTTGAGGAGCATCGCCGGCAGCTCGTGGTAGGCGACGCTCTCGACCTGGCCGGTGGCGTCATGGACCACCAGCTCCGGCATGACCTCGTTGACCTCCTCGGCGATCAGACCGTACTGCAGTGGCCCGTCGGGCTGCGTCTTGTAGTGGAACGTGACGGGCCGCAGCTCCATCAGCCGGCTGGAAGCATCGCCCATGTCGGCCACGTCCCGCTTGAAGCGGATGGAAGACGAGATCGTGCCTAGCTGCCCGTTCGAGTCGATGAGCACTGGGATTCCGTTGGCGTTCCCCGTCGTCACGCCGCGGATTCCCGCGAGGAAGGTTCGCCATCGGTGTACATCGCCGATGCGGATCGTGTTGCCCTCACCTGGTACGCCTCCGTTGCCGATGTCAATGTTGTAGTCGCCAGTGGTGAGGTTGATGCCCGCGGCGTCGCCAACCGCGATGTTGTACGACCCCGTGGTGTTCTCGTGCAGACTCGCGGAGCCGCTCGCGGTGTTGTACGTGCCCGTCGTATTGCTGAAGAGGCTTTGGAAGCCATCGGAGGTGTTGCTGGAGCCTGTTGTGTTGGACGAGAGGCTCTCCGCGCCGTTTGCAGTATTCCACTGACCAGTCGTATTGGACAGGAGGCTTTGCCAGCCGCTCGCGGTGTTTCGGTCGCCCTCGGTGTTGGCGTGTAAGCTCTGGTACCCGTTTGCGGTGTTACCGGTACCGATAGTGTTGGAGAACAGGCTCGACGAGCCGCTCGCGGTGTTGTGGGTGCCGGAGGTATTGGAGTATAGGCTTGACGCGCCGCTGGCCGTGTTGTCGTGGCCTCTGGTGTTGGCTTGCAAGCTCTGAGATCCACTTGCAGTGTTGTAGGAGCCCGTGGTGTTGGAGAACAGGCTCGTAGAACCGCTCGCGGTGTTCAGGTAGCCCGTAGTGTTGGCGTAGAGGCTGTAGGCCCCGCTGGAGGTATTGTTGGAGCCCGTCGTATTGCTGCTCAGCGCGCTGGATCCTACGGCGGTGTTCTGTACTGCTTCGAATGGCCCACATGAATAGGGCAATCCCGGGCCGCAGGACGACGGCTGGTTCGAGTATAGTGCCTTGTAGCCAACGGCGGTGTTGTCGGTAGCAACCGACTTATCAACGCCCCATGACAAGGTAAAGAGAGCATCGGCCCCTACCGCAGTGTTCTGCGAGGTTGTCGTGTTCGCCCACAGCGCGGCGGTCCCGACTGCGGTGTTCGAGACTCCTTTTGTGTTGGAAGAGAGCGCCTGGGCCCCGATTGCGGTGTTCGAATTTCCTGTCGTGTTGACTGCTAGGGTTGCCCACCCAGCCGCGGTGTTCGCGTAGCCCGTGGTGTTGGCCGTGAGGCTCAGGTGGCCGAGACCAGTGTTCAGGGCTCCGTCAAAGGCGCCGGGGCCCCCCATGCTGAAATTTCCGGCGCTGTCGCCCAGGAAGGTGTTCCCAGCGACGCCATCGAACAGTGAGATGGTCCGGCCGTAGTTGTGGAGGAAGCGATCGGCGCCAAGCTTGACAACGCCCCCGGCCCCGCCACCCTGCGTGGTTGGGAGCAGCAGGTTATTCTCGATGCCTACGTTGGTTCCATCGTTGATCAGCGCGCTTGAAGCAGTCCACGCCGAGCCGTTGCTGCGCAGCGTCTGCCCGGATGTCCCAGTCGGCAGCGCGCCACCGCCCGTGGTCGAGCTCACCGTGATCGTGCTGCCCGCGGTGTTGACGGTCGTGCCTCCCGCCCCGGCGATGGTCACCGCGCCGGTGATCCCGTTCACGCTCGGGACGCCACTGCCGCCCGCCTGCCCGGCGAGGAAGTACCCGGTCACATCGAAGATCACGTCGACCTGCGTCACCTCGGCGGCAGCCGTAAACGCCCCGCCAACGCGCAACGGCACGATCGCCGCGTTGGCAAGCGCCCACTGGTCCGAGCTGTAGTTCAGCGTCGATACGTCCCGCGTCGGCGCCCCGGCCTCCGGGTAGGTCCTCAGGAACCCGACCCCATGGATGTTGGTCACCGTCACGTTGAGCGACACGGCCTGCGCGTCGGTCGGCACGCCGCACAAGCCTCCGACCTGGAACGAGCGGTTCGTGCCGGCGGCCATCGGCCCGCCCGCAATTCGGGTGTCGAACGCCCGGCATGTGCTCACGGGATAGAAGAGCAAGCCGCTGGACGCCGGCGTGGCGCTGCCCCCCGTGGTGGTCACGTTGCCGTTGACACCCATGATCGTCACCGCGTCGGCCGCCGCGTCCGACGCGCTCGGCGAGCCGTTGGCGTGGGCCAGGACATCCGTCGCGTATTGGTCAGCCGTGGTGTCGAAGGTGACGGTTGCCACCGGGCCGTCCGGGATGGTCTTCACGCCGCCGGACACGGTGATGCGGTAGGTACCGCTGGCGACCACGTTGCCCTCTGCGACCTTCCCAGGTACCGCCGTAGTCACTCCCGTCGGCGTGAGATCGTTCGCGTCGTACGTGATGTCCGTGGTCAGGCCGGTGATCACCGCCGTCCCGTTGTTGGCCAAAGTCAGGTTGACGTTGGCTGGCGAGCCTGCCATCGCCGAGATGGTGCCAATGGTCAGGGTGGGCGCGGCAGCCACCGCCGTGCTTGCCGCCAGGATCATCGCGATCGCTGCGGCGCCGAGGATGGTGTGCTTGATCGATGTCATTGCGTCCTCCTTTACAGGTCGTGAAGGCCACGTCGAGGGGACGATGGGCACTTGCCTGTCCAACAAGGCCGGGCACTGTCTTCGGGTTGCCGTGAGATGACGCTACCGTTGGTTGGCACATCAGAGCTTGTCCAGGCTGCCCCCTAGCCCATTGGCGACCCAGATATGGGCGCCGTCGAAGGCGAGGGCCCAGGGCATGTTGATGTCCCCGCTCACGCCGCACACGCCCGCGCAGAACGTCCCGACCTTGCTGCCGTCGCTCGCGTTAAGCTCCGTCACGCTATTGCCGCTGTAATTCGCCACCCAGATATGGGCGCCGTCGAAGGCGAGCGCGTAGGGGTAGTTGATGTCCCCGCCCGCGGTGAAGGTGCCGATCTTAGCGCCGGTGCTCGCGTTGAGCTCGGTCACACTGGCGCTCCCACTATTAGCCACCCAGATGTGGGCGCCGTCGAAAGCGAGCGCATCGGGGCTGTGGAGGTCCCCGCCCGCGGTGAACGTGTTGACCTTGCTGCCGTCGCTCGCGTTGAGCTCCGTCACGCTGTTGCTGCCGGCATTGGCGACCCAGATGTGGGCGCCGTCGAAGGCAAGGCCGTAGGGGCCGCTGATGTCGCCGCCCCCGTTGAACGTGTTGACCTTGCTGCCGTCGCTCGCCTTGAGCTCGGTCACACTGTCCCCCAGGCTATTGGCCACCCAGATGTGGGCGCCGTCGAAGGCGAGGGCATATGGGTAGTTGATGTCCCCGCCCCCTGTGAACGTTCCGACCCAGCTCCCATCGCTCGCGTTGACCTCGGTCACGGTAGAGATGCCCGGCCCGGCGAGGGCGAAGTTGGCCACCCAGATGTGGGCACCGTCGAAGGCAAGGGCGGTAGGGCCGTGGAGATCCCCGCCCGCGGTGAAGTGGGAAGGGATGTTGGCGGCGTGATACCACATGAGCATCGCAATCTGCATTGGGTTGGGCGTGGTCGTGAGGTTGGTCGGAGCGTAATAGCCGTTGACCTCGACGATTACGTCGCCGGCGTGCTCCACAAAGACATTGATCGAGCCCTTCGCATCGTTGCCCGCCGGAATGACCGCCGCGTTCGCCGTCCATCGATCCGTGTAGCCCAACATCGTCGATTCCGAAGCCGGAGCTGCCTGACCCCCGATTCCTCCACTGCTCACGTACGGCCAGGCCTCGAGGTACGAAGCTTGCGTCGCCGTGGTGAACTGGAACTGGAGCGACCACGCTCCTACGCCCGCAGGCAAGCCCGTGCAGTCCGCGCTGGAAGTGAGGTCGTAGCTGCGGATTTCGCCGTTGCCGTAGTATCCGCGCGGGAAGCTTGGCGTGCCGCCACCCGGTTGCTGGACATCCTTGGGTCCGTGCCTGGTATCAACGAGGCGGCACGGGGTGATCGCGACAAAGGGTAGCGCCCCGGTAAGAGGCGTTTCCGGAGTCGACTCCACCGATACGTCTCGGTCAGGAAAGGAAGCCTGCGCTGACAACGCCTGTGGACGTCCCATATGCCGAGCCGCAGACGGCGACCAGTACGGCGGCGCCGGCCAGTTCGAGAGTGGCTGTGGTTGATCTTGTGCTAGTGCAAGTGCGCTCATGCACAAAGCTACGACTGCGATGGCGACGATTCGGCGTGTGGGCACGGCATCCTCCTTCAAAGGTCGTGAAGGCCACGGCGAGGGGACGCTGGATACCTGCCTGTCCAACAAGGCCGGGCGCGGTCTTCGGTTTGTCCTGAGACGATGCTATCCCCGGTTGGCAAGGGTGTCCAGCAGCGAGCGAGGTTCTCGCGCCGAATCCCGTCACAAGTGCGGCAGAGGGCCGGCCGCCAGACCCGCCGAGCGGGCGCACGTCCTGGCTCACGTTCCAGGAACTGGAAGCGCTACCTATTTCGCAGCCAGGCGCGCCTCAAGCGCCGCGAGACGAGTCGCGAGGGCCTCGGTGTCCGCTTGCCGTGCATCGCGCTCGGCCAGCGCCGCCTTCAGGCCCTCGATCTGCGCCTGCTGCGCCTCGATCGTCGCACGCTGCTTCTGTAGTTCGTTGAGGAGCATCGCGGGCAGCTCGTGGTAGGCGACCGTCTCGACTTGACCGGTCGCATCCCGGACTACCAGCTCCGGTATGACCTCGTCGACCTCCTCGGCGATGAGGCCGTACTGCAGCGAACCGTTGGGATGAGCCTTGTAGCGGAACGTCACCGGCCGCAGCTCCATCAGACGGCTGGAGGCGTCCCCCATGTCCGCGACGTCCTGCTTGAAGCGGATGGACGAGGTATTCGTACCGAGGTGCCCGGCCCCGTCGATCAGCACCCAGCCCCCGTCGATCGTCGCGCCATAGATCCCCGCGATATACGTGTTGGTCTGATCGACGTTATTACCGATGCGGATCGTGTTGCCTTCGGCGGCCACGCCTTGATTGCCGATGTCAATGTTGTAGTTGCCGGTCGTGAGGTTGTAGCCGGCGTTGTAGCCAACCGCGATGTTGTTGGAGCCTGTGACGTTCGAGTAAAGGCTCTGACTCCCGACCGCCGTGTTCCGGTAGCCGTCGGTGGCAGAGTCGGGATTGTTGTTGGTCATTGCCCAGCAGCCGACCGCCGTGTTGTCCGCGTCCCACGGGGTGCCGCCGTTGTCGTACGACTGCGTGAAGAGCGCACCCTCGCCAAGCGCCGTGTTCCTACTGGCCGTCGTGTTGGCGACGAGGCTGCTCAACCCGATCGCGGCGTTCCTGGAGCCCGTCGTGTTGCTGAGGAGGCTCGAATCGCCAATCGCGGTGTTGTAGAAGCCCGTGGTGTTGAGGTTGAGGCTCCCGGCGCCGCTCGCGGTGTTATCGGAACCCGTGGTGTTTTTCCACAGGCTACCGTCGCCGCTCGCGGTGTTGTAGGAGCCCGTGGTGTTGAATTGCAGGCTCCAGGCGCCGCTCGCGGTGTTGTTGACGCCCGTGGTGTTGAATTGCAGGCCCCCGGTGCCGCTCGCGGTGTTCTCGCTGCCCGTGGTGTTGGAGGACAGGCTCCAGGAGCCGCTTGCGGTGTTGTACTTCCCTTCGGGGTCGGTACCGCCCATCGTGAAATTGCCTGCCCCAGTGCCGATGAAGGTGTTGTATGCACCGGCGGGGCCGTAGTTGTGGAGGAAGCGGTCGGTGCCGAGGTAGAGGACACCGACTGTGGGCCCGGTGGTCATCGGCATGCTCATCGTGCCGTTGACGTCAAGCGTTTGCACTGGAGAGGTGGTGTTGATGCCGATCGCCGAGCCGTTGTTGTACAAGAAGCTGTTCGCCAACCAACCGGAGCCGTTGCTCCGGAGCGTTTGGCCGGCCGTGCCTGCGGGCAATGTCCCACCCGGCGCACCGGTCATCGAGATGGTCAGAGTGTTGCTGGACGGGCTGATGTCGACGTTGGAGCCGGCGATCAACGTCACGTCGCCAGTAAGTGTGGAGCCGCCACCGGTGAGGCTCGTGACCACGCTGCCCGGGCCGTAGTACCCGTTGACCTCGATGATCACGTCGCCGGCGTGTTCCACAAAGACGTTGATCGAGCCCTTCGCATCGTTGCCCGCCGGAATGACCGCCGCGTTCGCCGTCCACCGATCCGTGTAACCCAACATCGTCGATTCGCCCACCGGTGCGGACTGACTGCCCACGCCAAGACCGGAGTCGTAGGGCCATGCGACGAGGTACGCCGGGACGCCCGAGCCTCCCTGCGTGGTGAACTGGAACTGCAGCGACCACGCGCCCACTCCCGCAGGCAAGCCTGTGCAGTCCGCGCTCGAAGTCAGATCGTAGCTGCGGATCTCGGCGCCCGCGTATTGCCCGCGCGGGAAGCCCAGTGTGCCGCCACCGGGTTGATGGACATCCTTGGGTCCGTGCCGGGTATCAACGAGGCGGCACGGGGTGATGGCGACAAAGGGTAGAGCCCCGGTAAGAGGCGTTTCCGGAGTCGCTGCCGCTGACACCTCTCGGTCGGGGAACGGAGCCTGCGCTGACAACGCCTGTGGACGTCCCATATGCCGAGCCGCAGACGGCGACCAGTACGGCGGCGCGGTCCAGTTCGAGAGTGGCTGTGGTTGATCTTGTGCTAGTGCAAGTGCACTCATGCACAAAGTTACAATCGCAAGGGTCACGACTCGGCGTGTGAGCACGGCATCCTCCTTCTCAGGTCGTGAAGGCCGCGTCGAGCGGGACAACATGCACCTGCCTGTCCAACAAGGCCGGGCGCGGTCTTCGGATCATGCTGCAATCAATCTACCGCTGCGCCGCCTCGTTGTCGAGCGCCGGATATGGGGACACGGTCGCAGGCGCGGAATCGCGGGCCGTTCGGCCGGCGCGGGGTGCAAGCGCGCTTTGGCGCGACGATCGCGGCGCGCGCTCCGGGCGGAAAAAGATCGGGCGCGGGAGGAGGGCCCGCGTGGGCGAAAGAAAGGGGGCGGCGCGAACGCCGCCCCCTGATGCGAGGCGTCGGACTGCTAGTAGCCGACGCAGACGTAGTTCGCGTTAAGCGTGTTGCTCCCGCTCGCCGTGATGGTGAACTGCGACGCGGAGTTGTTGGTAACGTAGTAGGTCACTCCGATGGCCGCGGTGTTGGTGACAGTGCAAACGTAGCTCGACGAGCTCGTGAAGGCTGCTGCGGTGCTCAAGTAGACCGCCGCGGTGGAGCTGTAGGGGAATGTGACGGCGCCCGCGACGATCCGCGGACTGGAGAGGAGGCCGAAGGAATTCTCGACCGCTTCCGTCGTAGCGGTTGTGTTCGCGCTCGTTCCTGCCAACAGTGTCACGGCAAGCTCGATCGTGTCGCTCGCGGAGACCGACTGGTCTGCATATATCGTGCAGCCCGTCCCCCAGTTCGGCACGCTGCACCCTAGACCCGTGGACGACCCGTTCCTGTAAAGCGTCACCGAATACGTTGTCGTGCCTCCAATCACCGTGCCGAAGGTGAAGGTTGCGGTCGCGACGGTGCCAGCCGTGCTAATCGTGGTGACGTTGCAGGTGTTGACATTGGTGCTCACGCAAGCTGTGGAAAGCGAAACGTACTCTGTCGTGATTCCCCAGCTAGTGGTTCCGGCTGAGCCCGCGAAGTTCGTTGTGTTGTTGCCCCAGTAGGTGTTGGCCGCGCCGGCGGGGCCGGCCGGTCCGATTGGCCCGGTGCCGCCCGTCGCGCCCGTCGCGCCGGTGGGTCCGATCGGGCCGGTCGGGCCCGTCGCGCCGGTGGGCCCGGTCGGGCCGATAGGCAACGTGCCGGTGCCGAGCTGGCCGGCGGGGTCGATCACCACCGGCTGCGCGCCGGAGAGGCCGGTCGCGCCGGCAATGCCAGCGACAAAAGTGCGCGTCTGATTGTTGTCGCCGATGCGGATCGTGTTGGCTTCGTCGGTGACGCCCTGGTTGCCGATGTCGATGTTCCAATTACCGGTGGTGAGGTTGACGCCGGCCAGGTAGCCAAGCGCGATGTTGTTGGAGCCAGTGCTATTCCAGTAGAGGCTCTGGCTCCCGACTGCGGTGTTCCGGTAGCCGTCACTGTCGGAGTCCGGATTGTTGGCCATCATTGCAGACGAGCCGACCGCCGTGTTATCCGTGTCCCACGGTGTGCCGCCGTTGTCGTATTCCTGGACAAAGAGCGCATAACCGCCAAGCGCCGTGTTCCTGTTGGCCGTCGTGTTCAGCCCGAGGCTGAAATAGCCCATCGCGGTGTTATTGGAGCCCGTGGTGTTCTGCATCATGCTCGTGGCGCCAATCGCGGTGTTCCGGATGCCCGTGGTGTTCAAGTACAGGCTCCCTTCGCCCGTCGCGGTATTCCAGCGGCCCGTGGTGTTGAAGGCAAGGGCGCTTGCGCCGACCGCGGTGAGGTCGCCGCCCGTGGTGTTTCGCTGGAGGCTCCCCTTGCCGATTGCGGTGTTGAGCCAGCCCGTAGTGTTGGAGGCTAGGCTCCAGAAGCCGATTCCGGTGTTGTAGGCACCGCGCTCTGGATTGGTGCCGCAATCAGGGCTACAGCCCATCGTGAAGTTGCCCGCGGCCTGCCCGACGAAGGCGTTCTCGCCACCAGATCCCGGACCGGCGTAGTTGTGGAGGAACGGGTCGGTGCCGAGGTAGAGGACGCCGACTGTGGGCCCGGTGGTCAGCGGCATGCGCATCGTTCCGTTCACGTCGAGTGTCTGTGCCGGCGAGGTCGTGTTGATGCCGATCGCCGAGCCGTTGTTGTACAAGAAGCTGTTCGCCAGCCAGCCAGAGCCGTTGCTCCGCAGGGTCTGCCCCGAGCTTCCCACCGGCAGCGTGCCGCCGGCCACGCCGGTCATCGCAATTGTCAGCGTGTTTGCACTTGGCGTGATCGCGATGTTCGATCCTGCCCCGAGCGTCACGTCGCCGGTCAGCGTGGAGCCTCCGCCGGTCAGGCTCGTGACCACGCTGCCAGGGCCGTAGTACCCGTTGACCTCGATGATCACATCACCGGCGTGCTCCACAAAGACGTTGATCGAGCCCTTGCCATCGTTTCCCGCCGGAATGACCGCCGCGTTGGCCGTCCACCGATCCGTGTAGCCCAACATCGTCGATTCGCCCAGCGGTGCGGACTGACTGCCCACGCCAAGACCGGAGTCGTAGGGCCATGCAACGAGGTACGCCGGCACACCCGAGCCTCCTTGCGTGGTGAACTGAAACTGGAGCGACCACGCTCCTACCCCCGCAGGCAGACCCGTGCAGTCCGCGCTCGAAGTCAGATCGTAGCTGCGGATCTCGGCGCCCGCGTATTGCCCGCGCGGGAAGCCCAGTGTGCCGCCACCAGGTTGCTGGACATCCTTCGGTCCGTGCCGGGTATCAACGAGGCGGCAAGGGGTGATCGCGACAAAGGGTAGCGCCCCGGTAAGAGGCGTTTCCGGAGTCGCTGCCGCTGACACCTCTCGGTCGGGGAACGGAGCCTGCGCTGACAACGCCTGTGGACGTCCCATATGCCGAGCCGCAGACGGCGACCAGTATGGCGGCGCGGTCCAGTTCGAGAGTGGTTGTGGTTGATCTTGTGCTAGTGCAAGTGCACTCATGCACAAAGCTACGACTGCGATGGCGACGATTCGGCGTGTGGGCACGGCATCCTCCTTCACAGGTCGTGAAGGCCGCGTCGAGGGGGACAACGTGCACCTGCCTGTCCAACAAGGCCGGGCGCGGTCTTCGGGTTGTCCTGAGACGATGCTATCCCCGGTTGGCAAGGCTGTCCAGCTTCGAGTGAGGTTCTCGCGCCGAATCGCGTCACGAACCTAGCAGCGGGCCGGCCGCCAGACCCGCCGAGCAGGCGCACGTCCTGGCTCACGTTCCAGGAACTGGAAGCGCTACCTATTTCGCAGCCAGCCGCGCCTCGATCGCCGCAAGGCGTGCTTCGAACGCGTTGATCCTCGCATCCCGGCTCTCGATCTGCGCCTGCTGCGCCTGGATCGTCTTGGCTTGGTCGGCGATCTGCGCCTGGATGGTCGCGCGCTGCTTTTGCAGCTCGTTGAGGAGCATCGCGGGCAGCTCGTGATACGCGACGCTTTCGACCTGGCCCGTGGCGTCCCGCACCACCAGCTCCGGCATCACGTCCTCGACCTCCTCGGCGATGAGGCCGTACTGCAGCGGTCCGTCCGGCTGCGTCCTGTAGTGGAACGTGACAGGCCGCAGCTCCATGAGGCGGCTCGAGGCGTCGCCCATGTCCGCCACGCCCTGCTTGAACCGGAGGGACGACACGACCGTTCCGAGGTGCCCGTTTGAATCAATCAGTACCGTGCTCCCGCCCGTGACGGTCACGCCGTGGATCCCGGCGATGTAGGTGTTGGTCTGGTAGCTGCTGTCGCCGATGCGAATCGTGGAGGCCTCGCCCGCCACGCCCTGGTTGAAGATATCGATGTTGTAGTCGCCGGTGGTGAGGGCGTCCCCGGCTTGATAACCGATCGCGATGTTGGCAGAGCCCTTGGTGTTGGCGGCCAGGCTGGAGAAACCGATCGCGGTGTTGCCGTCGCCGTCCTTGTTAGCCTTCAGGCTCTGATATCCACTCGCGCTGTTGCCACCTCCCGTGGTGTTGGCCAGCAGCGCTTGCGATCCGACGGCGGTGTTTTGGTTGCCGTCGGAGGCGGTGGTCGGCTGGGTGTTGGCGAGGGCGTTGTACCCGACTGCCGTGTTGTCGCTTAGCCATACAAACCCCGGATCGTAGGACTGATTCGCCAGCGCACCCGAGCCCACCGCGGTGTTCTGCGAGGCACTCACGTTCGACGCAAGGGCGGAGGCTCCAACAGCAGTGTTGTCCGCACCGGAGGTGTCGGCGACCAACGCGCTCGCGCCTACGCTGGTGTTGTAACTGCCGCCGGCGATCGCGAAGAGCGATTGGAAGCCGATGCCAGTGTTGTAGAAGCCGGTCAGCGAGAAGTTGCCCGCTTGCTCGCCGACGAAGGTGCTGCCAATCCCGTAGTCGTGGATGAACGGGTTGGACCCGAACTTGATTTGCCCCGCGCTCGCGGTCGTGTTCGGCAGGGTCAGCTTGCCTGTGATTCCAACGTTCGTCCCGTCGTTGGTGAGCGCGCTCGAGGCGGCCCATGCCGGCGGGTTCCAGTACAGCGTCTGGCCCGTTGAGCTGCCCGCCGGCAGGCTGCCCCCCGGACCGCCCGTCGCCGCGATCGTCAGGGTGTTGCCGGAAGGGGTGATCGTCACGTTGGAGCCTTCGGCAAGTATCACGTCGCCGATCAGCGTGGAGCCGCCACCGGTGAGGCTGGTGACCACGCCCTGCGGGCCGTAGTAGCCGTTGACCTCGATGATCACATCGCCCGCGTTCTGGACGTAGACGTTGATCGAGCCCTTGGCATCGTTCCCCGCCGGAATGACCGCAGAGTTGGCCGTCCACCGATCCGCGTAGCCCAACATCGTCGATTCGCCCACCGGTGCGGACTGACTGCCCACGCCAAGACCGGAGTCGTAGGGCCATGCGACGAGGTACGCCGGGACGCCCGAGCCTCCCTGCGTGGTGAACTGAAACTGAAGCGACCACGCGCCTACACCCGCAGGCAAGCCCGTGCAGTCCGCGCTCGAAGTCAGATCGTAGCTGCGGATCTCGCCGGAGGCGAATTGCCCGCGCGGGAACCCGGGAGTGCTGCCACCGGGTTGCTGCACATCCTTGGGTCCGTGCCTCGTATCGACAAGGCGGCAAGGGGTGACCGCGACAAAGGGAAGAGCCGCTGTGAGGGGCGTTTCCGGCGTCGACTCCACCGACACGTCTCGGTCGCGGGAGGAGGCGGGCGCCAAAGGCGCCTGAGGACGTGTCACGTGTTGAGGCGTGGGCGGCGTCCAGTACGGCGGCGCGGTCCAGTTCACGAGCGGCGGATCGGCCGGCTGCGCCAACGCGAACGCGCTCAAGCAAAGAGTAATCACGGCCAGGGCCGCTCGATGGACGGTCACGGGGGACCTCCTTTGAATATTGAGAACGCGATCTTGAGGGGGCAAATTGCGACTGTGTGCCCAACAACACCGGACGAGGCTCTCGGTTGATCCTGTGACGGCGCACGGTCGAACGGTAGGCTGCCCAGCATTTGTGGGCGGCCTTCGCCTGCCGCGGCCCGCTACGAATGCAGCGGCGGGCCGGTTTCCCATCCCGCCGCGAATTGAACTGCCGCGGAAGACGCGCTACTTCTGCCCGTGCTCCAACGCCGCCAGCCGGCGCTCCAGCTCGCGGTGGCGCTCGCGAAGCTGCGCTTTGAGCGCTTCGATTTCCGCTTTCTGCACCTCGAGCTTCGTTTGCTCCGCTTGGATCGTCGCACGCTGCTTTTGCAGCTCGTTGAGCAGCATCGCCGGAAGTTCGTGGTATGCGACCGTCTCGGGCTGCCCCATGGCGTCCTTGACCACCAGCTCCGGCATCACGTCCTGCACCTCCTCCGCGATCAGGCCGTACTGCAGGGGTCCGTCAGGCTGCGTCTTGTAGTGGAACGTCACGGGTCGCAGCTCCATGAGGCGGCTGGAGGCGTCACCCATATCCGCCACGTCCTGCTTGAAGCGGAGCGAGGACGCAACCGATCCGAGGTGCCCGTTCTTGTCAATCAGCACGTCGGCCCCGGTGATGGAAACGCCCCAGATCCCAGCGATGTAGGTGTTGGTCTGGTTGCTGTCGCCGATGCGGATCGTGGCGCCTTCGCCGGGCATTCCTCCGTTTCCGATGTCGATGTTTGAGCTACCGGTGTCGAGGGAGACGCCGGCTTCCCAGCCGATCGCGATGTTGTAGGAACCAGTGGTGTTGGCGGACAGGCTCTGATACCCGCTCGCGGTGTTGCTGCTGCCCGTGGTGTTGGCGTGCAGCGCACTAACCCCCACGGCCGTGTTGTCGTTGCCATCGACCTTGGTATCGGGCTGGTTGAAGTAAAGCGCCTCCCAGCCGAGGGCGGTGTTGTTGCTGTTCCATGCGAGGTTGCCGTTGCTATATGACTGCGTGTAGAGCGCTCGCTGGCCCACTGCGGTGTTTTGCTGCGCCGTGGTGTTGCCGTACAGGCTCGCCTGTCCGCTCGCGGTATTGCCAGTGCCCGTGGTGTTCGAGTAGAGGCTCTCGTAGCCGTTCGCGGTGTTCGCTTGGCCCGTGGTGTTGGCCTGCAAGGCCTGCGACCCCACGGCGGTGTTACCGTACCCGTCGCCGGCGGTGTCCGGTTGGTTATTGTAGAGGGCCTGGTAGCCGACGGCGGTGTTGTCGCTGGGATATGAGAACTTCGGGTCGAAGGACTGTAAGCCCAACGCGCTCGAGCCCACCGCGGTGTTCTGCGAGGCACTCACGTTCGACCCCAGGGCGCCAGCTCCGACGCCCGTGTTGTCCGAGCCGGAGCTGTCGGCGAATACCGCGGCGCTCCCGACGCCGGTGTTGTAGCTGCCGCTCCCGATCGCGATCAGCGATTCCGACCCTAGGCCCGTGTTGTAGTTCCCGGTCAGCGAGAGGTTGCCCGCGAGGTGGCCGAGGAACGTGCTGCCGTTGCCGTAGTCGTGGAGGAATAGGCTGCCCCCGAGCTTGATCTGTCCGGTGCTCGCGGTTGTGCTCGGAAAGCTCAGGTTCCCGCTGATGCCGACGTTGGTGCCGTCGTTGGTGAGCGCGCTCGAGGCCAGCCAGCCCGACCCGTTGCTATACAGCGTCTGCGCAGCGGCCCCTGCTGGGAGCGTCCCGCCGGGCACCCCGGACATGGCGATCGTCAGCGTGTTGCCCGACGGCGTGATCGCTATGTTTGATCCCGCTCCGAGCGTCACGTCGCCGGTCAGCTTGGAGCCGCCACCGGTGAGACTCGTGACCACGCCCTGCGGGCCGTAGTACCCGTTGACCTCGACGATCACGTCACCCGCGTTCTGGACGTAGACATCGATCGAGCCGTTGCCATCGTTCCCCGCCGGAATGACCGCCGAGTTAGCCGTCCAGCGGTCGCCGTATCCGAGCATCGTCGATTCGTTGGCTGGTGCGGACTGCTTGCCCACGCCAAGACCGGAGTCGTAGGGCCATGCGACGAGGTACGCCGGTACGCCCGAGCCTCCCTGCGTGGTGAACTGAAACTGAAGCGACCACGCTCCTACCCCCGCAGGCAGACCCGTGCAGTCCGCGCTCGAAGTCAGATCGTAGCTGCGGATCTCGCCGGAGGCGAATTGCCCGCGCGGGAACCCTGGGGTGCTGCCACCGGGTTGCTGGACATCCTTGGGTCCGTGCCTCGTATCGACAAGGCGGCAAGGGGTGACCGCGATAAACGGAAGAGCCGCTGTGAGGGGCGTTTCCGGCGTCGACTCCACCGACACGTCTCGGTCGCGGGAGGAGGCTGGCGCCGAAGGCGCCTGAGGGCGTGTCACGTGTTGGGGCGTGGGCGGCGTCCAGTACGGCGGCGCGGGCCAGTTGACGAGCGGCGGATCGGCGGGCTGCGCCAACGCCAATGCGCTCACGCAAAGAGTAATCACGGCCAGGGCCGCTCGATGGACGGTCATGCGCGACCTCCCTTATGAGACGAAAACGGGAAATCGAGGGGGACAAATTGCAACTGCCTGTCCAACATGGATGGGCGCAGCCTGCGGGTTGTTCCAGGACGATGCTAGAAGCTCATGGCAGGAGTGCCAGGCGAGCTCACGGATCGAGCCACCTTCTCGCGTTCAAAGCCGTCACGGACCCAGCGGCGGGCCGGATTCCCGCCCCGCCGCCCTGTCAGAGCTTGTCCAGGCTGTTTCCCGTGTAATTGGCGACCCAGATGTGGGCCCCGTCGAATGCGAGGACTTGGGGGTGGTTGAGGTCCCCGCCCGCGGTGAAGGTGTCGACCTTACTGCCGGTGCTCGCGTTGAGCTCGGTCACGCTGTTGCCGAGGAAATTGGCCACCCAGATGAGGGCGCCGTCGAAGGCGAGGCCGCCGGGGCCGTTGATGTCCCCGCCCGCGGTGAAGGTGCCGACCTTGCTGCCATTGCTCGCGTTGAGCTCGGTCACGCTGTTGCCGAAGAAATTGGCCACCCAGATGTGGGCGCCGTCGAAGGCGAGGCCGGTGGGGTTGGTGATGTCCCCGCCCGCGGTGAAGGTGCCGACCTTGCTGCCGTCGCTCGCGTTGAGCTCCGTCACGGTGCTTATGCCGTAATTCGCGACCCAGATGTGGGCGCCGTCGAAGGCGAGAGCGTCGGGGGTGTTGATGTCCGTGCCCGCGGTGAAGGTGCCGACCTTGCTGCCATCGCTTGCCTTGAGCTCCGTCACGCTGTTGCCCGAGTAATTGGCCACCCAGATATGGGCGCCGTCGAGGGCGAGAGCGTCGGGGGCGTTGATGTCAGTTCCCGCGGTGAACGTCCCAACCTTGGTGCCGTCGCTCGCGTTGAGCTCGGTCACGCTTTTGCCGTTGTCATTGGCGACCCAGATGTGGGCGCCGTCGAAGGCGAGGGCGAAGGGGCCGTTGATGTCCCCGCTCCCTGTGAAGGTGCCGACCTTGCTCCCGTCGCTCGCATTAAGCTCCGTCACGCTGCCGGGGATGGCACCATTGGCGACCCAGATGTGGGCGCCGTCGAAGGCGAGGGCGACGGGGGCGTGGATGTCCCCGCCCGCGGTGAAGTGGGCAGGGATGTTTGCCGCGTGGTACCAGATCAGCATCGCAATCTGCATCGGGTTGGGCGTGGTGGAAAGGTTGGCCTCACCGTAGTAGCCGTTGACCTCGATGATCACGTCACCCGCGTTCTGGACGTAGACGTTGATCGAGCCGTCGGCATCGCTTCCCGCCGGAATGACCGCCGAGTTGGCGGTCCACCGATCCGCATATCCCAGCATCGTCGATTCGGCGGCCGGCGCGGATTGGAAGCCGACACCAAGACCGGAGTTGTAGGGCCATGCCTCGAGGTAGGACGGTACGCCCGAGCCTCCCCCCGTGGTGAACTGGAACTGGAGCGACCAACCGCCCACGCCCGCAGGCAAACTTGTGCAGTCCGTGCTGGAGGTCAGATCGTAGCTGCGGATCTCGCCGGAGGCGAACTGCACCCGCGGGAAGCCTGGGGTGCTGCCCCCAGGTTGCTGGACATCCTTGGGTCCGTGCCTCGTATCCACGAGGCGGCAGGGGGTGACCGCGACAAAGGGAAGCGTCCCGGTAAGAGGCGTTTCCGGCGTTGACGCCACCGACACGCCTCGGTCGGGGAAGGAAGCCAATGCCGGGGATGTCTGTGCGTGTGCGACGTGGTGACCCGCGGGCGGCGCCCAGTACGGCGGCGCGGCCCAGTTCACGAGCGGCGGACTAGCCGGCTGCGCCAACGCGAATGCGCTCAAGCAAAGGGTAATCACGGCCAGGGCGGCTCGATGAACGGACATGGGAAACCTCCTTTATGAGACGAAAACGCGAAATCGAGGGGAAAAATTGCAACTGCCTGTCCAACAAGGCCGGGCGCGGTCTTCGGGTTGACCCAGGACGATGCTACCGCTCAAAGATGGGCGCGGCCAATATTGGGCGAGCTTCCCGTGTCGAGTCCTGGGACGGGCACATTGGCGGGCCGGCTGTCCGGCGCGCCGAGCTACAGCGACCGCCGGCCGACGGCGGGCACACACCCATACGTGCGCTCTCGAAGTACCCGGAGACATCGAGGACGAGGGCGGCGGCGGTACGCGCCACCGGCCCCCGTCTCTCGTGCTTCATTTGAAGTAGCCGTTGACCTCGATGATCACGTCGCCGGCGTTCTGGCCCAGGACGTTGATCGAGCCATTCGCATCGTCGCCCGCCGGAATGATCGCCGA
>JBIOGJ010000053.1:0-27868 GCA_044447965.1 Thermoanaerobaculales bacterium
CATATCGGGGTCCCCATCCACTTCCACTCTTCCACAACATCAGGGTCGGCCTCCCTGATGAGGGCGCGCATCCTTGTTAATGTATCGCCTCTCCAGTCACCCAACTCGGCAATCCTCTCGCTGATTAGTTTGGAGGCCGCCCTGCCTGCTGCCTTTGGTTGACTCTTCATCTTCCTGCCTTTCGTTGGGGATAGGCCGCATTGCCCGCGTTTCCAACGTCCGATAAACACTACGTTAATGGATAGCAATTTCCTTCCTCACCTGGAGCGATCGTATCGCGACCAAAGGTGGCCAGAGCCGCAGCGCGCTTGGCGGCGCATGAGGGGCACCCAGCACCTGCATTCTCACGACGTATCGTGGCCGGCGCGGCGAGCGTCCTCCTACGCAGCGTTGCTCTCAGGCGCTCCGATTCATCAACCACCCTCGTCCTGGCGCCCGTCGCCCAGGGTACTCAGACGTTGTTCTCGAACGGGTTCCTTCCACGGGCCGGACCACGTCGAAAAGGCGCTTCGTACACATCGTGCGTACCAGCCGCCCTCTGCAAAGTGATCCGGGGTCAAGGAGTGGAGCTGCTGGGGACTCGCACGAATTCTCCGCTCCTCACGTCCTCGAACCACGAGGCGGTCAGCTTCTCGGCGGGCTGCCCGGCCGGAACCGTGAAGGTCACGACCGAGACCATGCCCGGCCACGCGGGCCACTCCATGAGGAAGGTGTTGCCGCTGTAGGGCTGCAGCACGCCGACGTGCTGCAGCGGCCCGAATACCAGCTCGAGGCGTCCCTCGCTGAGGCGAACCTCGAACGGGCCGTACGCCGGGTTGACAAAGGTCCCCACGTAGCGTTCCAGTGACAATGGAGGACCCATCGAAACAACGTGGCGGCGTACGAACCGCGGCGCGGTCATATCCAGCGCGTGTCCCGCCACCGACGTCGTGCCCGCCGGCTGGCCCAGCACGAGGTCGGCAAGCTTGAAAAGAGCGTGCTCGGGGACCAGGTTGCTTGGCTCGTTGGTGAGCATTGCGAGCCCCATTTGGGCCTCCGGGATGTAGCCGACGATCGAGTGCATCCCGGTCGTACCGCCGTTGTGCCACACGATCGGGTGGCGGTGCGAGGTCTGGAACACCCATCCCGAGGCATACGACATCACGTCGCCCCCGATCGTGGGGTTGGGCGTACCTCCGCGAACGACAACGAGCGTCTTGGGTGCATGCAGATAGGCGACGCTCGCTGCTCCCAACAGTCTGCTCTGGCCCACGACGCCGAGATTGATCTGAAGGCGAAGCCACTGCGCCAGATCGATGACCGTCGAGCGGATGCTCCCGGCAGGGCCGTAGGTGTCGATCCAGTGCCGGTACGGCCAGTCCGGCGGTATGGGCTGCAGCTCGGTCTCGGAGACAAGGAAGTGTCCGGTGGCGACGTTGGGCAGTCCGGCGAGGACCTCGGGGCTGGTAGTGCTCTCGACCATGCCCAGCGGCCCGAAGATGCGGCGGTCCAGGTTGTCCTCCCAGGTGAGGCCGGACTTCTGCTCGATCAACGCCGCCGCCACCAACCAGAGGTTGTTCTGGTAAGCAAAGGCCGAGCGAAAGCTCGTCACCGGCTCGACGAAGTGCAGCGCCCGGATGATGTCCGCCCGGCCGAACCCCAGGTAGGACATGCCGTCGAGGGAGTAGGGCGGCATCCCGGAGCGCTGGCACACGAGGTCCGCCACACGAAACTCGTGGGTGACCCAGGGGTCCTGCATGCGGAACTGCGGCAGGTGGTCGACCACCCGATCGTCCCAGGCGAGCTTGCCTTCCTCGACGACCATGGCCAGCATGGTGGCGGTGAACGCCTTGGAGGCCGAGCCGATCTCAAATACGGTGTGCGTGTCGACGGCATCGCCGCTGCCAAGCTTGCGCACACCAAAACCCTTGGCGTAAACAACCTGATCGCCCTGTACAACCACGTAGGCCAATCCAGGGACAAGCGCCGAGTCCATCTCGGCCCGAACAGAGGTCTCCAGCTCCTCGAGCGTTCCGGCTGACAGCGCCCCCGTGCAGGGGCCCTCCTGCTCCAGCTTGCCGGGCTCCGACGCCCAGACTGCTGGGTTCCCCACCACGAGAGCGGCCAGCGCCGCGAGGGTGATGACGAGCCCACCGCGCCATCCGATCATCGGTCGCTCCTCCCGGCCAAGGGCTGGTGCGGCGGCGGGTAACGCAGCCAGATGCGTGGTCGGCTGTCGCGTCGCTCCGGGCCTGCTTCTCCATCCACTTTGACCCCCAAGGGGCCGCGCGTCAAGGCCACGCCTGGACCGCGCTGCCCAGGGGTGGCTCGCAGACGGTGGGCCACCCGAGATGCCTGGCGCCCCAACGTCGAGGGGTCCGGCTCCCCTCCGCACATGCGCTCCTCGCGTGGATCCGTCCCAAGGTCTCCCTCAGCCCGGAAACCCCAGTTGGGTTCGTTGGGAGAGGGCGGAGATGCTGATGGCGCGGCCAGGCTCACGAGGGAAACGCCAGCTCACGAAAGCGACTGTGAATCCAGTTGATCTCACTCGTTTGGAAGGCGCTATCGAGTCGCTCGAGAGGCCCACCTGGGCGGCGCGCCTCATGGATAGGAATTTGCTTTGCACTGGGATCGAGGATGCACCCACTCAACGATGGCGTCGAGGACGTCGAGGGAGGAGCGGCGCGAGGCCCCGCGGGGTCAGGCCGCCGACCGGGTTTCGGCTACTAAAGCGGGCGTTCCGCCGCGCGGCCCTTCTCGTTCTCTACCCTCATTTTGGTCCCGGTGGAGTTGGCGCGACGTGTTGCAGGCACACCCAGCAGGAGAGCACGCCATTGAAAGTCAGTGGGTCCGGAAATCCCCAATTCTCGTCGGCGTTGCTACCCACGAGTTTGAAAGGGCTCGTGAAGCCGGCCGGCGGGACCGACCTAGAGGGCACAAACGAGAACGCCGCGGGTTGATTCATGAGCTGCGCAGTGTTCTGGCACCCGATGGGCGAGTAGAGGCCCGTGGAGGCATCGTAGAAGGAGAGGCAGAACGTCGATCGGCTGGTCACGTCGAAGCCGCCGCTCAAGATCACGTTCGAGATGAACTCGCCGGGCTTTAGATTCAGAGGGAAAAGCGGGGTCTCGTACTTGTTGTGCGAATTGGCGGTGAAATCGCTCGACGTGAACGTTCCGACTTTGAGGAGCCGGCCTCCCTGGCAGCCGTCCTTCAGATTCGCCACCCAGAGCCCCGAGTTGTTCGGGCTGAGTGCATACCACGTGCCCACCGCCGTCGCCTGCCGAATCTCGCCGGTCGTAGTGTTGAGACAGGCGTCCGTGCCGGGAATGTAATAAAAATCCGCCCCGTAAAGACTGCAAACCTTGACGTATTCGACCGCTGCGTGGCTGTTCGAGGCAATGCTGATCAACCCCACGACCAGAAAGAGCGACCAGAACACTTTGGACATAAACTTCTCCCTTCTTCACTGAGCCTTGGGTCGGTATGGGAATCCTCCAGTGGACTCTCCCATCAAATCAGGGATAGGAATTTCTTTTCTCACCTGGAACGATCGTAGCGCGACCGGAGGGCGTGTCAAGGCGTCAGGAGGGCATGCGGTGGGCGGATCGGAGGCTCAGCGTGACCGCGTCTGGGCTGAAGTGAGCGCGACCGTCAAGCTGTCGCCCCAGCGTCGACTCGCGAGTAAAGCGGCACGGACCGGTGCATCAACGACGCGTGGGCCTTGTCCCCTGCGGTATGCTCGCGGCGTGACCGACAAGCCGGTGCCGCGCAAGGTCGCGATCAAGCCCGTGGCTGGCCAGCGGCGCCAGTTGGACTACGCGAGCGAGCTCAACCCCGAGCAGCTCGCCGTCGTGATGCACGCGGGCGGGCCAATGCTCGTCCTGGCCGGCGCCGGCTCGGGCAAGACCCGCACGGTCGTCTACCGCGTCGCGCGGCTGCTCGAGGACGGCGTTGAGCCTGGCGCGGTGATGCTGCTGACCTTCACCAACCGCGCCTCCCGCGAGATGCTCGCACGGGTCGGGACGCTGCTCGGGCGCGACGCCGGGCGGGTGATGGGCGGCACGTTCCACTCGGTCGGCAACCGGCTGCTGCGGCGTTTCGGCGACCGGCTCGGCTACACATCCAACTACGGCATCCTCGACCGCGAGGACTCCCAGGACCTCATGGGCAGCGCGCTCGCCGACGTCGTCCCCGCCACGCCGAGCCGCCGCCTGCCCGGCGCGGCCGTGCTGCTCGAGGCGTACTCGTTCGTGATCAACACCGGCCGCTCACTCGAGGAGGTCATTGTGGCGCGCTTCCCGCAGTTCTCCGCGGAGCTGGAGGCGATGCAGGCGATCTTCCGCCGCTACCTCGAGCGCAAGCGCGCCGCCCAGGTGATGGACTACGACGACCTGCTGCTCAACTGGTTGCTCCTGTTGCGTCGCCACGACGACGTGCGCCGGCAGCTCGCCGCGCGCTTCCGCCACGTGCTGGTGGACGAGTACCAGGACACCAACCGCCTCCAGGCCGACATCGTGGACCTCATGCTCGGCGGCGAGCGCAACCTCACGGTGGTGGGCGACGACGCGCAGTCGATCTACGCGTTTCGCGGTGCGGAGTACGCGAACATCCTCTCGTTCCCGGAGCGCTACCCCGACTGCGTGACGTTCCGCCTCGAGACGAACTATCGCTCGCTCCCCGCCATCCTCGACCTCGCCAACGCCTCGATCGCGCACAACGCGAAGCAGTTCCCCAAGCAACTGCGGCCGGTGCGCGAGGGCGGCGAGCTGCCGGTCGTGTGTGCGGCGCCATCGCCGGAGTCGCAGGCCGCGTTCGTCGCGCAGCAGATCCTCGAGTTCCTCGACGCCAGCGTGCCGTTGAACGAGATCGCGGTGCTTTACCGCAACCACGCGCACTCGCTCGAGCTCGAGGTGGAGCTGGCGCGGCGCAATATCCCGTACGAGGTGCGCTCCGGCCTGCGCTTCTTCGAGCAGCGCCACGTCAAGGACGTGCTTGCCCACTTGCGCTTCATCGCCAACCCGCGCGACGAGGTGGCGTTCTCCCGCATGGCCAAGCTGCGTCCGCGCCTCGGCCAGCGTCTGGTGGCACGGGTGTGGCAGGCGCTCGCCGAATCGAGCGAGCCGTTCGCGGCGCTGGCGCGCCTGGACGGCAAGTCGCTCGGCCTGCCCGGCGCCGCGGCCAACTCGGTCAAGCAAATCGCTGCGCTGATCCAACGCCTCGAGAAGCTGCGCTCGCGCCCCGGCGAGATGATCCGCGAGGTGATCGCCTCCGGCTACCGGGACTACCTGCGCGCCACCCTCGACAACGCCTCGGCTCGCCTCGACGACCTCGAGCAGCTCGCGCTGTTCGCCGACGGCTACGAGGGGCTCGACGCGTTCCTCGACGAGGTCACGCTGATGAACGAGCTTTCCGGCGAGGACGTCGTGGACGAGGCGGGCGAGCACGAGCGGGTCACCCTTTCCACTGTGCACCAGGCCAAGGGGCTCGAGTGGCGGGCGGTGTTCGTGATCTGGCTCGCCGAAGGTCGCTTCCCCTCCTCGCGCGCCGACGATATCGAGGAGGAGCGGCGCCTGTTCTACGTCGCCTGCACCCGCGCCAAGGACGAGCTGCTGCTCTGCTACCCGCTCGTGGCGCGCGACCGCTACCGCGTGGACGTGATCACCGAGGCGTCGCGCTTCCTCTCGGAGTTGCCCGAGCCCGCGTACCAGCGCTGGCAGGTGCAAGAAGGTGAGGAGCGCCCCGAGCTGCCCGAAGGCGGCCGCTACTCGCTCCCCGGCTTCCTCAACGACAGCAACGACAAGACAAACTGACCTCGCCCGATGCCACGAACCCGGCGGGGGCGGTATGCTTGGCGGCGATGGCACCGCCTGGGAACCCGCAGCGCATCGCGGTCGTCGGGGCCGGGCTGACCGGACTCGTTGCCGCGTATCGCCTCGCGCAGGCGGGTTGGCGGGTGACGATCTTTGAGCGCTACCCGGAGGCGGGCGGCCTGGTCGCGACGTTCGATGTCGGCGGCGAGCGGTTGGAGTGCTTCTACCACCATCTGTTCACCACCGATACCGAGTACGTCGCGCTCGCCCGCGAGCTGGGACTCGCGGACGAGATCGAGTGGCTTCCTTCACGGATGGGGATCTACTCCGCGGGCCGGATATGGGATTTCGGCACGCCCGCCTCGCTGCTCGCCTTCAAACCGTTGCCTTGGCTCGACAAGGTGCGCTTCGCGTTTTCCACGCTATGGCTCAACCGCTCGGCCAACTACCACGCGTTCGAGGGCGTCACGGCGCGAGAGTGGATCCTCGCGCATGCCGGCCGCCGGGCATGGGAAGTCGTGTGGGGTCCCCTGCTGGCGCAGAAGTTCGCCGAGAAAGCGGATGAGGTTTCGATGGTCTGGCTGTGGGGGAAGGTCTACCTGCGCGGGCGCTCGCGCTCGACCTCGGGGATGGGCGAGCGCTTGGGCTACCTGCGGGGATCGTTTGGCCGCCTCGTCGACACCCTGGTCGCCCGGTTGCGGGAAGCAGGCGCGCGTTTCGAGTTCGCATCTCCGATCAGGCGCATCGTGCCGGCCGGTGGCGCGCTCGACGTGGTGACGCGCGCCGACCGCGAGCGGTTCGACGCCGTGCTCTTCACCGCCTCGCCGCAAGAGTTGCTGCGCGTCGCCGGTGAGCAGTTCCCCCATGGGAGGCGACAGGCGCTTGCGGGCCTCGCTTCGACCGCGGCGATGTGCGTGGTGCTCGAGCTCGACCGGCGGCTCACACCGTACTACTGGCTCAACATTGCGGATGCCACGTTTCCCTTTGGCGGGGTGATCGAACACACCAACTACATCCCGGCTGAGCGCTACGGCGGCCGGCACGTGGTTTACCTTTCCAAGTACCTGCTCGAGGACCACCCACTCTGGCGAGCGCGCGACGATGAGGTCTGGCAGGCGTACCGGCCGTTCCTGCTGCGGCTCAACCCTGCCTTCGACGACGCCTGGGTGCTCTCACGCCACCATTTCAAGGCAGCGTACGCACAGCCCGTGATCCCCTGCAACTATTCCGCGATCATTCCGCCGTTTGCGACGTCGCTTCCCGGCCTGTACCACGCCTGCATGGCGCAGATCTACCCCGAGGACCGCGGCCAGAACTATGCCGTGCGTTCCGGCGACCGCGCCGCCGCGGCACTGGTCGCCAACACCTCGCCGGTCGCTCGACCGGCGAGTCCCAACTTGCATCCCCCCCCTCCGACGCGCTAGGTTGGATCCGGGAGCGGACGGCCATGCGCGCTTTCCTCATCTGCATCGGTTCCACGTTGACGAGCGGTTTGTTGTTCGCTCAGGCCGCGTTGCAGGCGCCGACGCCCTCGGGGCCGCCGCCGACGCTGGAGCAGGTCCGCAGGGCGATGGGAATCGCGTCACGCGGCGACGTCCGCGGCCAGCAAGACGCCGTCGGGTTTGCCTCGACGGCCGCGCAGATGGCGAAAACCTGGGAACTGTCGGGCGCGCCACCGGCTCCGGAAAAGCTCGGCGAAGCGCCGCCACCCGGGGTCGCGGGCGTGATCTGCCCGCATGACGACTACCTCTTTGCCGGCCGCATCTACCGGCAGGTCCTGCCGCTAGTCACGGCGAAGACCGTCGTGCTCGTGGGGGTGTTCCACAAGTGGCGCCAGTTCGACGCCCACGACGTTCTCGTTTTCGACACCTACCGCGCCTGGCGCACGCCGGACGGCGAGGCGGTCGTCTCACCGCTGCGCGACGAGATTGTCACCCGTCTTCCCAAGGGCGATTTCGTTCAGAACGCGGCATGGCAAGATTCGGAGCATTCTCTCGAGGCGCTGGTGTTTTGGCTCAAGCACGCCCGGCCCGACCTCGAGATCGTGCCGTTGATCGTGCCGATGATGAGCTTTCCGAGGATCGAGGTGCTCGCTTCGAACCTCGCCGTGGCACTCGCCGCCACGCTCGAGAAGCGGGGCTTAACCCTTGGCAGGGACGTGGCGATCGCGATCTCCTCGGACGCGGTGCATTACGGCGACGATTTCCAGTACACACCGTTCGGCGAAGGCGGCGTTGACGCGTACGTGAAGGCCTGCGACCAGGATAGAGGCTTGCTCCGCGGCCCGCTCGCCGGCGCCGTCACCACGGCCAAGGCGGAGCAGTTCTTTGCCACCTGCGTGAAGGAGGACCATCCAGCCGAGTATCGCTTGCCCTGGTGTGGTCGTTTCTCCATTCCGTTCGGCCTGCTCCTGCTCGAGCGCACGACGGCCGCGCTCGGGCTGCCGACGCCGGTGGGTCACCCGCTGTGCTACGGCACCTCGATCGGCGCGCCGGAGCTGAAGGTGCGCGAGCTTGGCATGGGCGCAACCGCGCCGGCCAACCTCTACCACTTCGTCGGCTATCCGGCGGTGGCATACACGGTTGGGGAGTAGTGCCTCGGACACGTGGCTCGACGGCTCGCCCGGTAGGGTCGAGGCGCCGCCTCGGCCACTCCGTCTGTAGCGCCGGCGCCCTCGCCCGCGGGCGCCTCGCCTGCGGGCGACCAAGCGGGTCGCCCCTACAAGCCCGCAGCCGCGCTATTTGAACAGCTCCCCGAAGAAGTCCTTCATCGCCTGCCACGACCGGCCATCCGCGCGTGCGTTGTATGCAGCGCCCTTCGAGTTGTCGGTCCCCGCCCCCGGGTCGGTATACGCGTGGACCGCCCCGCCGTACTGCACGAGCTGCCAGTCCACGCCCGCGCTCCGCATCTGCTGCTCAAACGCGGCCACCGCCGGCGCCGGCACGTAGGGGTCGTCGCCACCTTGGAGCGCGAGCACCTTCGCCTTGATGTTCTTGTCATCGTCCGGCTTCGGATTCGAGAGGTCGCCGTGGAAAACGACCACTCCCGCAACGTCGGCGCCGCTTCGCGCCAGCTCGAGCGCCACCATGCCGCCGAAGCAGTAGCCGATGGCGGCGACGCGCTTGGCGTCTACGCTTGGGTTGGCACGAAGCTGTTCGAGCGCCGCGCTGACCCGGGCGCGGGTCAGCGCTCGGTCGGCCTTGTAGATCCCTGCCTGCTTCCCAGCCTCTTCGGGGCTGGCGGCCCTGATGCCCTTCCCGTAGATGTCGGCACAAAACGCCACATAGCCAAGCCTGGCGAGCTGTTCGGCAACCGCGCGCTCGTGCGGCCCGATCCCCATCCAGGCGTGGGCGACCAACACGCCGGGCCGCTTGCCGTTGGCGGCGTCGTCCCAGGCGAGGTACCCCTCGAGGGTGGCGTCGCCTTGTTTGTACTCAACAAGTTTGGTCTTGACGCCCGCTTGCACCGTGCCTGCCACCATCAGCATCAGCGCACTCCACGCTGCTCCACTCGTCAGAATCTTCATCATCGTCGCTCTCCCTCAGATCCGGAAAGCCGGGGCTGCCACGGGCGCATTCCCCAACCCGGCGCGTTGCACGTGCTGGACGTGAGGTCGGTGGTACGATGCTTCGATGCCGCACAGGCTCACCGTCGGAGACATCATGAGCCGTGACCTCGTCACGCTCGCGGAGGACGACAGCCTGGCCGATGCCCGTACCTGCATGCAGCGCGGGCGGGTCCGGCACCTCCCGGTCGTGCGGGGAACGAAGCTGGTCGGGCTGGTCACGCACCGCGACTTGCTGGCGGCCTCGTTCTCGATGTTCGCGGAGGTCAGCCAGCGCGCCGAGCGCCAGCTCTTCGAGAAGATCCCGGTCGCGGAGGTCATGCACGACGCCCACGCCGTTACCTCGAAGATGCGGGTCCGTGATGCAGCGCGGATCATGCTTGATCACCAGTATGGCTGCCTGCCGGTGATTGACGACGGAGGTTGCCTGCTGGGGATCGTCACCGACGCCGACTTCCTCAGGCTGGCTGTGAAGATGCTCGAAGCGATCCAGGCGTAACACCGATTGCGACGATGAACCTTAATCCACCCGGAAGCGTTGATACGCAGTGGAGGTGACCATGCGCCGAATCGTCCCGCTCATCGCTGCTCTCGTGCTGCTGCCGGTGATCGCGTGTGTGCGGCCCGGCCCGCCGACTCGCACCCGCGAGACACGGACCTTCCCTGCAGCCGCCGACAAGCTCGTCAAGGTCGACCTGCGCTCGCTCGACATGACGGTAACGGTGGCCGAGTCCAACGTCATCACGGCCGCCGTCAACCTCGAAGCGCAATCCTCCTCCCGTACGGCGGCGCGGCGCTGGGTCGAACGCAACACGCCGCTGTTTGACGACTCCGCCTCGACGCTCGAGATACGACAACCCACCCGCCAGGGGACCGTGATCATGTTCGGCTTCATGCACAACCGCGGATCGTTGGAGCTGACCGTTCCTCCCGCCTGCCGACTGGAGATCCACACCTCCTCCGGTGACGTCACGCTCCGGGGCGAAACGACGGTTTCGGGACCGGTGAGGGTGGACACCTCCTCCGGTGACGTGACGGTTCGCGGCGGCGCCAGAGAACTCGTCATCCGTACCTCATCCGGCGATGTTCTCGTCAGCGCCGGCAAGCTCATCGGCTTCGAGGCGGATACCTCATCAGGCGACATCACGCTCAACGGTGGGAGCGAGCGCACGCTGGTGGAGACCTCATCCGGCGAGATCAGGCTCGACAAGCTGGCCGGAGGCCTGTCCGCCGACGCCTCCTCGGGCGACATACGTGCCACCTGGGAGAGCCTCGCGCCCGGCCTGAAGGTGCGCGTGCACAGCTCTTCCGGAGACGTGCGCCTGCGTGTGCCGGCAGCCACGGGGCTCCTCGGGGAGATCACCACCACGAGCGGCACGATCAGTTGCGACTTCCCGGGCAACTCGGATCGGCGCGAGCACCACTTCACCCTCACGTCGCCGGCGCCGGCGGCGGACTTCGAGGTTCACACCAGCTCCGGGGACGTGACCTTGCGCAAGAGCGCACCATAAGGCTCTTCACGCCGATCACAGGCGTCACGAACAACGAGAACGGATTCCGGTGGGAGCGGCATCTTGGGGCGACCGGTGGGTTCGCGAGGGCATGGCTTGGTCGCACCTGGAAGGTGCTCCCACGGGCTCATCTCCCGGAGCACCTTGTCCGAGTAAGCGGGTGCGGCCGATTTGCAGCACCGCGCGGCCAGTTGCAGGGCGCCGCGGCAAACCCATCTAACTGACTTACGTGCAACCCTTTCCACTGTCCTTGGCCGACTACATCCGGAAATTCGTATAATGTTCGAGGATATGGACAGCGTAGCCAAGCTGGCCTCCGACTCCGCGCACTTCGCGCTTCCCCGCAAGGGTGGGCGAAAGCTATGGGAGCGCCCGGTACAGACGGCCTTGCTGATGCTGGCAGGGATCATCGCCGCCACCTCGGGGCTGGTCGGCGCGGTGCGTCACATCGGTGAGTTCGAGCGGCTCGACTTCGAGGCAGTCCGCAGCGCCGCCGGCTGGGAGATCGCCGGCGTCAACCCACGCAGCGGGGCGGAGCGCGCCGGGCTGGCGTGGGGCGACACCATCGTCGCGATTGACGCGAGCCCAGCCACCAGGGTCGAAGACCTCGAACGGACGCTCTACTCAAGGCGGGTCTCGACCCTCACCGTGACGCGGGGGGGCAAGTCCAGAGAAGTGGCGTACTACGCGCCGGTCCCGCAGGTAGACGTGCGCTACCTCCTGGTTGCGTTCGCCGCGATGTTCACGCTCTCGGTCGCTGCTTTCGTGTATCTCGGTCATCCCACCGAACACGCCGGTCGCTTTCTCGCCCTCGCCGAGGCGTTGTTCGCCGCAGTGGTGGTGCCGTTCCCGATGGCGCCCGACGCCTCATGGCAGTTGCTCCTTCTCGTGCGGGACCTCGGACGCCTCGCGCTACCGCCCCTGCTGGTGGTCTTTTTCGCCAGCTTCCCGGCGCGCATCAAGCCGATCTCATGGCTCTGGCTCGTCCTGCTTCCTTCGCTTGCCGTTGGCATCGCGCGAACCGGGTTGGCCACCGGATTGCTGTCGCCCATCGCCGGCGAGGTGCTGCTGCCGGAGGCGCTCGACAGCGCCACCGCCGTGCTTGCGGTGCTTGGGGTGGTCGCGGCAGCGGCGTTGTCGTTCCGCTCCTACATCAGCTACCGGCGCGATCCGACTCGCCGCCGTCAGGTGGAATGGGTGGCGCTCGGCGCCGCCGCGGGGTTCACCCCATACCTGTTGCTCTCACTCATTCCGCAGTGGGCCGGCACCGAGCTGGAGGTGCTCACCTGGATCTCGCTTCTCCCGTTGGCGCTCGTGCCACTCGGCGTGGCGTCCTCGCTGCTCGAATTTCGCCTTTGGGACCTCGAAGACATCACCCGGCAGGTGGTGGCCACCGGGCTCGCCGTGGTGCTGGGGGGCGTGAGCTTTGCGATCCTCAACTACGCCATCACGCAAGTCGGCTTCCGCCTCGGCAACCTGCGCAACCTGATCGCGGTGGCGGGCGGCGTGTTGCTCGCGGCGTTGACCATCCCAGCGCGCCGCCTGTTGCTGGAGGGGCTCGAACGCCTGCAGTACCGCGAGCGGCTCACTGCGCGCCGTGCGCTTACCACTTTCGCCGAGGAGGCAGCGACGCACCGCGAGCCGGAAGCGTTGCTGCAGCGCCTTGCGCAACTCCTCAAGGACGCCCTTGCGGTGGAGCCGGTGGTGACCTACCTGGCGATGGGCGATCGGCTCTATCCCTCGTCTGCGTCCGAGGGAGCGCCGGTGCTCGCGGCCGACCAGGTCCAGGGCCTGTTCCCGAGCCTGGCGGAGGAGCCACTGCACAACCGCGGCCTGTGGCATCGCTTTCCCATGGAGCGCGACGGCCGCGTGATCGGGGTGGTCTACTGCGGCAGACGCCACGGCGAGCTGCCGCTCGGGCATGGCGAGCGGCGGCTGGTCGGGGCGCTCGCCGCCCAGGCCGCCTTGGCACTGGAGAACACCCTACTGCTCGCCAACTTGCGCCGGCAAGTGGAGGAGCATCGTCTGCTCGAGGACTACCTCGAGCGGATTTTCCAGTCCTCCGCCGCCGCGCTTCTCATCTGTGACGCGACGGGACGGGTGCTGCGCGCCAACGAGCGGGCGAGCACGCTGCTGGGACGAGAGCCGGCCAAGCTGGTGGGCGAGCCGTTGGGAGGCTTCGTCGAGCTGCGCCCCGAGTGGCACAGCTTCCTTCCCAGCGGCGTCGCCGGCCTGCAGGTTCGCTTCAAGGTCGGTGAGGCGTGGCGGACCGGTTTGCTCTCCACCTCGGTGCTTGAGGTTGAACCTGGCCGATTCGACGGCCGCGTCGTTGCGCTCGACGACATCTCCGAGCAGCTCGCCCTCGAGCAGCGCCTCGCCGAGCAGGAGCGCCTTGCCGCCCTTGGCCGCCTCGCCGCCGGGCTTGCGCACGAGGTCAACACCCCGGTGACGGGAATCGCATCGTACGCGCAGCTCCTGCGCGAGCTGACGGCCACCGCCGACCCGCGGGCACCGCTGGTCGGCAAGCTCGAGGAACAGGCGTTCCGCGTCGCGCGCATCGTCACCAACCTGATGGAGCTCGCCCGCCCCGCCGGCTTCGAGCGCCAGCTCGTAGACTTCGGAGAGCTGGCCCGGGAGGAGCTCGGGCAGTTGCGGCCGGACGCCGAGCGTGCCGGCATCGACCTCCACGTCGAGCCGCCGGACAACGTCACCGCCAACGTCAACCGCGTGCAGTTCGAGCTGGTCGTCCACAACCTGCTGCGCAACGCCGTGCAGGCCACCCCGCGCGGCGGCCGTGTTGACGTGGCGGTCGGCAATGCGGATGACCGCGTGTGGATGGAGATTCGCGACACCGGTCCCGGCGTTCCCGAGGACCTGCGTGAGCGCATCTTCGAGCCTTTCGTAACGGGCCGTCAGGGGCGAGGCGGCACCGGCCTCGGCCTCGCCATCACTCGCGACATCGTGGTGGCGCACCAAGGCACCATCCGCGCGATGGCCAACACGCCCCACGGCACGGTGATGCGCATCGAGGTACCGAAGCAGCGGGAGAACGCATGAGGATTCTGATCATCGATGACGAACCGGTGCTGCAGGACGTGCTCGCCACCCTGCTGCGCCGTGAGGGCCTTGAAGTGGTGCAGGCGCTCACCGCGGCCGACGGTCTGCGCCAGGTGGACGAGAACGAAGTGGACCTCGTCCTCCTCGACCTGATGCTACCCGACAAACCCGGCATGGAGGTGCTCAAGGAGCTGAAGAAGCGCGACAGCGAGTGCGTCATCGTCGTGATTACCGCCTACTCCTCGGTGGAGACCGCGATCACCGCGATGCGCGAGGGCGCCTTTCACTACATCGCCAAGCCGTTCAAAAACCAGGAGGTCATCCTCACCGTCCGCAAGGGCCTGGAGCAACGGCGGCTGCGCACCGAGAACCGCGATCTGCGCCAGCGGTTGCACGGGCTCGGCCAGCTCGTCTGGCGCTCGCAGATCATGGAGCGGGTCATCGAGCTCGTGCGCCGCGCCGCGCCCTCACGTTCCAACATCCTGCTCATGGGCGAGTCGGGCACCGGCAAGGAGCTGATCGCCCGCGCCACCCACCAGCTCTCGCCCCGCACCGACGGGTCGTTCGTCGTGGTCAACACCGGCTCGGTGCCGACCGACCTGCTCGAGTCCACCTTGTTCGGGCACGTCCGGGGGGCGTTCACCGGTGCAGTGGCGAGTCGGCGCGGCCTGTTCGAGGTGGCCGATGGTGGGACGATCTTCCTCGACGAGATCGGCACGATCACGCTGCCCACCCAGGCGAAGCTGCTGCGCGTGATTCAAGAGCGCGAGTTCATCCCGGTCGGCAGCGAGCAGACACTCAAGGTGGACGTGCGGATCATCGCTGCGACCAACGCGGACCTCTCGCGCATGGTGGCCGACGGTACGTTCCGGGAGGACCTCTACTACCGCCTGAACGTGATCACCATCGAGCTGCCCCCGCTGCGCGCCCGGCACGAGGACATCCCGGCGCTCGCCAACCAGTTCCTCCGGCGCTTTGGCGAGGAGAACGACAAGCCCAACCTCGCGCTCACCCCCCGCGCCCTGGACGTGCTGGTCGGCTACCACTGGCCGGGCAACGTGCGCCAGCTCGAAAACGTGATCGAGCGCGCCGTCGTGCTCTGCCCCGGAAACACGATCGACGTCGATCTCCTCCCCACCGAGGTGCTCGCTCCACAACCGCTTCCCACCGTGCAACTCCTCGACGAAGGGCTCGATCTCAAGGAGGCGGTCAACTCCTATACGCGCACGCTGATCGAGGCGTCGCTGGCTCGCTGCGGCGGCGTGCAGCGCCGCGCGGCGCAGATGCTGCGGGTGCGGCCCTCCACCTTCAACGAGATGATCCGCCGCCTCGGTATCGCCGACGCGGACGAGTGATTCGAGCTCTTCGCCGCATGCCGGCGGAGACCTCAAGCCGGAACACCGACGGAATCTCCTCTGCCCACCGGGTTAGCGGCCCTGCCCAGGCGATGTCTTGCCGGGCGCAGCGAGGAATCTCCTTCTAGTAGTCATCCCCGCGGAGGCGGGGATCCAGTCTTGAAAACGGTTCTCTTCTTGCCCCTCGGGTGCTGCGGCTCTCCTCGCTGGCGCTTCGCATCAGGCTGTGTGCCGCAACTCCTCGGTGCTAAGTCCAGGAACCAAGCAACCACAACAAGACGAATGCAACCTCGGCTCCTTGTAGCCCGTCGGGTTCGCGGCAATTCGGGCCTTGCGCGTACTGCAAGGGTGTGACGACTCCCCTCCCAAAGAACACGACAGTAGACACGACTGGTTTTGATTTGCCCGTCGGGTGCTACGGCTCTCCTCGCTCGCCCGTCCCCACGGGGTCCGCTCGGAGACTCCTTCGCGCACGACCGAGCATCGACGGCGCACGGATCGGCGCCGGGAGACGCTGGCCCGGAGCGCAGCGGAGGGAACAGCGAGGGTCACGGCGGCGAGACGCGCTGCCGGGTCGCGGCCGGAGGAGTTTCGGCGCCCGGCGAGCGGGGGCGAGCGAGCGCCGAACTGCCGCGAACCCGACGGGAAAAAAGAACCCGAGGTTGCATTTGACTTGTCGTGTTCCTTTGGGATCTCAGACCCTGCCCCGAAGAACTAAGGCCCGCGTCCCGCCGGACGCACCAGAGAGGAGAGCCGCAGCACCCGACGGGCAAATCAAACCGAGGTGTTGCCTCTTTCTTCAGTCTTTCGGACGATTCGTCATCCCGCTGCGGGGGCGAGCCAGCGCCGAAGTGCCGCGACCCCGATGGGAGCGAAGGAACTTGCAGTTGCCAACTGTTCCGCATCCGCGAGGTCGCTTGGCCGCGAGACCTCCCCTGTCCGGTCGAACCTCGCGGCTCGCTACAATCAGCAGCGATGAAGGACGGCCGGGCCCATGGCGAGCCACCACCGACTGAAGAACGCCCTCTCAGTGCGGGTACGACTGGCACACCGCCCGACGCGCAGGAGCACGGCGTGTGGGCTGCGGAGCCCTCGCGCGCGGACGACCCCGGCCGCTGGAACCCCGCCAGCCATCAGCCGTACTCCGGCTACACGCCGCTGCAGCGCTTGTGGATGAGCCGTGGCGACGCGGTCGATTTCGCCCGCATGATCGGCCGCAACCTGCGCCACGCGCGGCCAACGTTCCGGCTCTACCGGGAACTGTGCCGGCGGCCGGAGCAACCGCAGACGGTCGGGACGCATCGAATCGGGCTCGGCATCTCGCCCACCGCCGAGTCGCTCGAGCGTTGCACCGCGGCCGCCGAGGAGCTGGGCGTGCGCTCGCTGCTCATCCGCGTCCCCTCGTGGAACCCGGAGCCGGTGCTCTCGCTCGCCCCCCGCCTCGCCGTGCTCCAGCGCGCCGGCTATCGCTTCGTCTTTTCCTTGCTGCAAGACCGGCGCGCCGCGCTCGCGCCCTCCACCTGGGAGCCGTTCGTCCGCGAGGCGGCGAGCCGTCTCGCCGATCTGGAGCCCACCTTTCAACTCGGCCAAGCGATCAACCGCAAGAAGTGGGGGCTGTGGCACCCCGACGAGTACCTCCGGCTGATGGATGCGACCGCGGCGGCGCATGACGCGTTTCCCGCCTGCACGTGGATCGGTCCGCCGGTGATCGACTTCGAGTACCACTGGACGCTGTACTACCTGTTTTCCTCGCTGCCGTTCGCCTTCGACGGCATCGTCTCGCAGTTGTACGTTGACCGGCGTGGCTCACCCGACAACGTGCAGTTCCGCCACTTTGACCTCAGGCGCAAGATCCTCCTGCTGCGGGCGATGATCGCCGCGTCGCCTCACCCGCAGGTGCCGATTCACCTGACCGAGTTCAACTGGTCGCTGGTGGGGAGCGGGGCGCACTCCCCCACCGGGCCCGCCGTGCAGATCGACGAGGCGCGCCAGGCGAGCTTCCTCGTGATCTACTACCTCACCGCGCTCGCGTCCGCCGACGTCGCGGGCATCTACTGGTGGCAGCTCTTCGCCAACGGGTACGGCCTGTGCGAGGAGGACACGCCATGGCGGAAACGTCCGAGCTTCGCGGCGCTGCGGACGTTGGTGCAGCGCAGCGCCGGTGCCACCATTGCGCGCGTGCCGCGGCAGCGCAACGGCGTCCGCGGCTTCGCGCTCCACGCTGCGAACGCAACGACGCTAGTGCTCTACGCCGACCGCGGGTCGATCCGCCTGCCGCTACCGCGCCCGCCCGAGTTGGTCCACGACCTCGTCGGCAATGCGCTCGAGCCGGTCGATGCAGCCGTGACCCTCGGTCAGGCACCGATCTACCTTCAGTTCGCCCAAGCCGGCGCCGCGGAGGCGTTGGCGATCTGCGGCCTTCGCTAGGCGGGCGAGGACGCCCGCCCCAATTCTTTTCTGCTCTGCTCCAGTGGCGCGGGCGCCCTCGCCTGCGGGCCCTCGCCGACAATCAGACGAAGATCAGACACGAGCGTGAGCCACGCCCGGGCGACCCGGCGGGTCGCCAACGTAATACCGGTGCCGATCGGAACAGGGCGACCCGGCGACTCGCCCCTACTTCGTCGCTTTAACAGGCGTGGGCTTCGCGGCGACGGTGGGCTTCGCGGCGGCCGTGGGCACGGGCGTTGGCTTCGGCTTGGCGAGCGCCGCGGGATCGGCAAGGATCGCCTTGACCTTGGCGGCATCAACCGCGAGCGCACCTGCGCGACCCACCACCACCGCGATCGCCTCCTTGTCGTCGGCGCCGGGGTAGAACGTGGCGTCCACCGCGACACCCTCACCGGTGAGCTTGACCTTGCCAAGCGGGGTGCCGGCCGGCTTGGGCCGGTCGAACGCGAGCACCTGCACGTCGCCGAGGCCCGTGAGGCGCTTGCCGACCGCGTCGGAGTCGACCTCGCTGCCCCCCACCTTCCACAGCCCGTCCTTGTGCTCCAGCACGGCCTTACTCGAGCCCGCTTCCATCTCGAGCTTGTCCACCGCCCAGGTGTCGAACTGCACGAGCTTGGCGGCACGCCACTCCTGCACCGGCGCTGAAACGTGGGCGACCGCCTTGGCCTCCACCCAGTACACCCGCTCGCCGCGCTTACACGCGACTTGCTTGCCCGCCTTGTCGTCGCGCTCCTTGCCGAAGGCGAGCTGGACCGGCGCGGCGTTGGCGTCGCGCCGCACGATGGTGACCTCGCTTGCCGCAGGTTCAAGCCCGTAGTCGGCGAGCTTGCCAGGGGTGTCCACGAACTCCTTGATGCGGACGCCGGAGATGTCGCTGATCACGCCCTCCGCGCGCTCGCGGTCGGCGAGATCGGCAACCGGCTCGGTGAGAGTCCACAGCGATCCGGTGTGGGCGAGGGAGACCCGCTTGCCCGCCTGCGCCACCGTGAGCGACGCGACATCGGTGGCGTACACCTGCGCGAGCTGATCCGAGCGCCAGCCGGCGAGATCCTTGCCGATGTCGTTGGCGATCCACTTGCTCACCAGGTAGACCTTGTCGCCCCGCATCATTGCCGCGCGGTCGTTGCCGAGGGGAAGCTCGCCGCCGAGCTTGAGGGCGAAGCTCTTCCCCGCCCCGTCGTCCAGGTTGACCGACAGCTCGGGCTTGTCGAGCCCGTACTCCGCGAGCTTGACGTCCTTCGCCTCGAAGGTACGGTCCGACTTGAGGCTCCCCAGCGTTGAGAGGAGGCCGGTCACCGCACCCTGGTTGGCGTCGTCCGCGAGCGGCGCAACGAGCTGCCAGACGTCCTTTTGCTTTTTCAGCTCGAAACGCCCGTGCGGATTGGTCACCACGATGTGCTGCACTTTGGCCTGATCGAAACCGGCGAAGATCTTGCCCTCGTCGGCCTTGAGCTCATCGGTGGTCGGTTGATGGCGCTCGTAGAGCATGATGAACGCGCCGAAGGCGAGCACCACGACTGCAAGCAGAATCGTGACCCAGTTGCGCATCGTGGCCCCCTACCGGCGGCGGCGCCACCACATCGCGACGCCAAGCGCGATGGCGCAAGCCGGCAGCCCGACGACCGAGATGAGCAGGATACGCCGCATCTGACCGGCGGTGAGGAAGAGCTGCACCTGCTCCGCGGAGCGCGGCGCGATGCCGAGCGCCTCCTCGCGCTGCGCCAGCCAGTTGACCGCGTTCGACGCGAGGCTGACGTTGCCGGCGTTGGGGATCTGCGCGTTGGTGGCGAACTCCGAGTTGCCGAACACCACCAGCCGCCACCCCTTCTCCTTGTCCTTGTCGGACTGCGCCGCAACGCCGAGTGAAACCGGGCCCGGCACGTCCTTCGCGTCCTTCGTGACCGGCCTGCCGGCGAGGATGCCGTCGAGGTCGGTCTCGCCCCAACCCTGGTCGGAGGTCGTCAGCAGGATCGTGGAGGTGGCGCCGGCGGCCGTCGTAGTCGTCACCGAGCGCGCCACCGGCAGCAACACGGCCAGCCCCTGCATGCCTTCGGTCACCGGGTGGGAGCGGAAGTCGGCCGCGTACACCGCGGAGAGGTCGAAGAACGGCAGCCGGCGGCCCGGGTCGATGACGAGGTCGTTCTGAACCTCGACGCCATAGCCCTTGAGCAGCTCCTCGAGGCCCGATGGACGGCTGCGGTTGCCCAGCACCGGGTCAAGCAGGACCAGCGCCCTGCCGCCCTTGTCGAGGTACGCCTTGAAGGCGGACTTCTCGTTCCCGGAGAACGGCGCGGCCGGGCCCGCGATCACGAGCAGGTCGCAATCGGCCGGTACGGGGCCGGAGAGCAGCGAGGTCTTCTGGAGGTCGAGGTTGTCGCGCTTGAGGGCGTCGCGGAGCTGTGAGTAGCCGTCCTGGCCGGCGCCCTCGGGGTCGTGCTCGCCGTGGCCGGTGGTGAAGTAGACCTTGGGCACCTTGGGGTTGACCACGCCGAGGATCGCCGAGGTGAACTGCTCCTCGCCCTTGAACCCCTTCATCTTCGGCGCCTGGCCCATCTGCATGCCGGAGTAGTCGTAGTCGGCGAGCTGGTCGGAGGTCACGTACTTCTTCCGGTCGGAGCTGGCGAACACCACGGTGTTCGCGGAGGTGACGGCGAATTCCTGCGCGAGCGCCTTGGTCCGCAACGGATCACGCTGCGGGTCGATGAACTCCACCTTGACGTTGGGGTTGGCCGCCTGGTAGCGGGCCAGCAGCTCCTTGGTCTCGTCGAACAGCGGCGTGGAGGGCGTCATCAGCACCACCACCCGGACGTCCTTGGTCACGGTCTTGAGAACGTTCTTGGTTTGCTCCGAGAGGGAGTAGAGCTTGGAGGAGGTCCAGTCGCCGCGCCTGTAGTGCCGGTAGGAAAGCCAGTTGAGCATGCCGACGAGGACGACCACGAGCACGACCGCGAGCGCGGTATTCGATGCGATGAAGAGCTTGCGCTTTTCCATTGTCTACCTCCCCTTGCTCGCTTCGAGCGCACGGGTGGCGAGGAAGAGGAACAACCCGCCCAGGCTCAGGTCGTAGATCACGTGGCGGGTATCCACGATGCCTTTGCCGAAGTCGTCCATGTGCTGCCACAGGTTCATGTAGCCGAGCGCGCCTTTGAGCGCGGCGCCGCTTGCGAGGTTCTCCACCAGACCGATCGAGAACACCACCACGAGGATCGCAAACGCGAGGACCGCGGCGATGATCTGGTTGCGCACGAGCGCCGAGGTGAGCGTGCCGATGGAAAGGAACAGCACGCCGAGCAGCGCGATGCCGAGGTAGCCGGCGAGCACCGGGCCGGCATCGATCTTGGAGTGAAGCGCCAGGATCACGATGTAGACCACTGTCGGCACCCAAAGGAAGAGATAAAAGACCAGAGCGGCAAGGAACTTGCCGAGCACGACCTGGCCCTCGCTCACCGGCGAGGTGAGCAGCACCTCGAGCGTGCCGGTGCGGCGCTCCTCGGCGAGCAGGCGCATCGTCGTCACCGGCAGCACGAACAGCAGCATCAGCCAGAAGAAGATCGTCCCGCCGAAGAGCAGCTTGAACGCGGCCATCGGCGGCGTGCGCGGATCGTTGAGGTACGCGACGATGAGGTAGAAGACGTAGCCGTTGACGAAGAGGAACGCGGTGAGAACGACGTACGCGAGCGGCGAGGAGAAGTACGAGATCAGCTCCCGGTGCACGAGCGCGATGAGCTTACGCATTGGCCACCTCCGCGACCTCGGCCTCCGGCTCCGCGACGGTGTCGTGGGTGGTCAGCCGCAGGAACACGTCCTCGAGCGACGGCATGCTCTGGACCATCTCGAGCAGCACCCAGTTGCGCTGGACCGCGAGCTTGAACACCTCGCGGCGCAGGTCGCCGCCGCCCTCGACTTCCACCTGGAAGCGGCCTGAGCCGTCGGAGCGCACGTTGGAGGCGCCCGGCAGCGTCTCGAGCGCGGCGCGCGCCTCGCCCTCGGGCGCGTCGAGCTGCACCTTCAGCTCGGCGTTGCCGGCGAGCCCGCCGCGCAGGTGCTCCGGCGTGCCGTCGGCGACGATCTTGCCGTCGTCGATGATCAGCACCCGCCGGCATACCTGCTCGACCTCCGGCAGGATATGGGTGGAGAGGATCACGGTGTGCTCGCGTCCCAGCTCGGTGATCAGCTCGCGGATCTTCACGATCTGCCGCGGGTCGAGGCCCACCGTCGGCTCGTCGAGGATGAGCACGGGCGGGCGGTGGATGAGCGCGCCGGCCAAGCCGACCCGCTGCCGGTAGCCCTTCGACAGCGTGCCGATCACCTGGCGGCGCACGTCGCCGATCATGCAGCGCTCGGCGACGCCATCGACGCGAGCGCGCATCTCGCTGCGTGGCACGCCCTCCACCGCGGTGCGGAAACGCAGGTACTCCTCCACCCGCATCTCCGGGTAGAGCGCCACGTTCTCCGGCAGGTAGCCGATGCGCGCGCGCACGCCGAGCGGGTCGCGGTCGAGCTCGAGCCCGGCCACCCGCACGCGTCCGCTCGTCGGCGGCAGGAACCCCGTGATCATCCGCATGGTGGTCGTCTTCCCCGCGCCGTTGGGACCGAGGAAACCCAGCACCTCGCCCTCCGGCACGAAGAACGACACGTGGTCCACCACGTCCTTGGTGACGAACCGTTTCGTCAGTCCTTCCACCTCAATCACTCTTCACCTCCGGTCGCTTCGGCGACAAATCGCCAGCTCGCTGGCGCAGGTCTCCCGCGAAGCGAGGAACGCTCCACGGACCCTTAAGCACAAGGCCTGCCAATTTACACCATGGTCTCATCCTCTGCCAGCGCCAACGTGACATCGGCGCGCGCCAACGTGACGCACGTAGGCGGTCTTCCCGGCGGCTGCCACTGCCGGCCGGGCGGAATACGCTCCTATTGAACTTGAGACTTTGGCGCTAGTTGTTGGTTCTTGACAAAATAGTTGGCGGTGCTATGGTCCTTGGCGAGTTTGGAAATGCGTTTGGTGGCCCCCCAATTCCGGAGTGGTGGTCGTCGCTGTGGCCGAGCGGCCCGAACGCTCGGGGATCCCACTCACTCCTGGCGGCGCGCGTCTCGCACGTCGCCTTTGCAACGTCGCTTCCAAAACAACGAGGGAGAGAGGTTGACCATGACCGGACGCCGAATCGTAGTCTTGGCAGTTGTGGTTTTGTGCGTGAGCGCGCTTTCACTAGCGCAGAGCCAACCCCAGCCGACCTCCAACTGGACCGCGCCGCCGTTCTGGTCGCCGCCCACAAACCACCACGCGCTCGTCGGTGTCTCCGCCGAGACGGTGCCGGTCAAGACCGAAGCGATCAATCCGGCGACCAACCCGATCTACCCGTTCACGGCGATTGCTCCGTGCCGCCTCGTCGACACCTACCACGCTGGTCTCATCCTACCGACGTACTCTTCGTTGGGCGGCACGCCCGGGGGGGACTTTGCGAACCCGGAGACCCGCACCTACGACCTGACCCTCGGCTCCTGCGGCCTCCCCAAGAACGCCGGAGTCGTCGCCTGGTCACTTGAGTTCCAGTACACGACCCTGCACGGCCCCATGCTCACGCCATCGGCCCTCGTCGCGTGGCCCTTCAACACGGGCGACACTCCCCCGCCGACCCCGCCGGCCAACGAGTCCGCCATACTTGGCTACCCCGATCGGTGGAGCGTCACCTCGACGGTCGTTGAGGCCGGCAACGACGCGGATGGCTCGATCGACGTCAACGCTCAGTTTGGCGGCTCGGTCATCATCGAGGTCAACGGCTACTACGCGGCCACCAACATCGTCAACACCCTGAGCGGCGGGGTCACCAAGCTGACCGGCGACCTCACCATCGCGGGCGGGACGAACGTCTCAGTCACTGACAACGGCAGCAATACGATCACCGTTTCGGCCAGCGTCGCGGCGGGACCGACTGGGCCGACTGGGCCGACCGGACTGACCGGACCGCAGGGCGCGACCGGTGCGACGGGCGTCACCGGACCGACCGGCCTCAGGGGCGCGACCGGACCGCAGGGCGCGACGGGCGTCACCGGACCCACCGGCCTCAGGGGCGCGACCGGGCCGAGCGGCCCCAGCGGGCCAACCGGGCCTGCCGGCGCGACTGGCCCCACCGGCTTGACCGGCGCCACGGGTCCCACCGGCTTGACTGGTGCGACCGGACCGACGGGACTCACGGGTGCGACCGGCCCGACTGGCTTGACCGGCGCGACTGGCCCCACCGGCTTGACGGGCGCCACCGGCCCAACTGGCTTTACCGGCGCGACCGGACCCACCGGCGTCACCGGGCCGAGCGGACCCATCGGCGTTACCGGTCCGAGCGGACCGGTCGGTGCGACCGGACCCACCGGCGTCACCGGCCCGAGCGGGCCCATCGGCGTGACCGGCCCGAGCGGACCGGTCGGTGCGACCGGACCCACCGGCGTCATCGGCCCGAGCGGGCCCATCGGCGTGACCGGCCCGAGCGGACCGATCGGCGCTACCGGACCCACCGGCTTGAACGGCGCGACCGGCGTGACAGGTGCGACCGGACCCATCGGCGTGACCGGCCCGAGCGGACCGATCGGTGGGACCGGCGTAGCCGGCCCGAGCGGGCCGAGCGGCCCCATCGGCGTAGCCGGCCCGAGCGGACCGGTCGGTGGGACCGGCGTAGCCGGCCCGAGCGGGCCGGTCGGTGCGACCGGACCCATCGGCGTCACTGGCCCGAGCGGACCCATCGGCGTGACCGGCCCGAGCGGACCGGTCGGTGCGACCGGCGTAGCCGGCCCGAGCGGGCCGAGCGGCGTCACCGGTCCGAGCGGACCGATCGGCGTGACCGGCCCGAGCGGACCGATCGGCGTGACCGGCCCGAGCGGACCGATCGGCGTGACCGGCCCGAGCGGACCGATCGGCGTGACCGGTCCGAGCGGCCCCATCGGCGTCACTGGCCCGAGCGGAGCCACCGGACCCATCGGTCTGACCGGCGCGACCGGAGCGACCGGAGGCACGGGAAACTGCTACATGCCTGCCTTCACCGAGAACGGCGGTTCCGCTGGAAACGTCTACCGAACCGACGGCGTCGACCAGTACGCGTCGCTTATCGCCAACACAGCCGGCCTCTTCACCGATCCAACGTGGCAACAAGCGACGGTCAAATGCGGATGCACCCTCTCGAACTTCACCGTGACGTTGAGTAAGACTCCAACTTTACCAGTAAGCTACACCTTCACCGTGTGGGTTAACACAGTCGCGAGTGTCATCACCTGTGACATCACCGGCACCAACCAGACCTGCAGCGATACCACGCATTCCGTCGCGTTGGTGGCGGGCGATAAGGTCAACGTCGATGGCCAAGGGGGCCTAGGCTCATATGCCGCAACCTGGACTTCGCAGCTCGTGAGCCCTCCTATTCAATAGGCACGAACGATCATTGGCGGGCGGCGGGCCTTCGGGCCCGCCGTTTTCTTGTCGATGCCGACGGCGGCGCCGGGTCTTCGCGCCAACGGGTTGTGCCTCGGCGGAGCGGCCCACGTCGGGCGAGCGAGAGTTCGCCGGCATGGGCGCTGTCTACTGGCGCCGCTTCGGCGCCCACCACCCCGCCCGCTCGACGGTGGTCCTCGACAGCGTCCTTTGTGGCTGCCTCGTCGAGATCGACGTCACCGCGAAGATGAGGGACGCTCAGAAGTCGCCAGCGACAAACCGGTGACGCCCTCGGCGCGCCAGAGTGGCGCCGGGGGGCTGCGAGCACCCGGCCCGGCCGGCCCGGCTCGCCAACGACGACGGCCCGGCGTCTGTTCTCGCTCCAGATGCTCGGCGGCTCTTGGAAACGATCGTCCGTTCCCGCCGCACGAGCGGTTTGGGCCGCCGGCGAGGTGCGCGGCGAATGGGAGCTGCTTGCGACCACCAAGGAGGCGTCGTTCTTCCGCGCCCCCCAACATCGGAAGCGGAGCCGCGAGAGCGGTCGCCGGAGGAGTAGTTTCTACCCAGGTCGCGGTCCTGCTCCCGGGTAGTAAGTGCGCTTCCCGATGGGGGATCCGAAGACTAGGTTCGAAGCATGTTCGGGAAAGGAAAGCTGTCTCGCAAAAGCAAGCGACGATAACCGAAGACCGAGAGCGTCCCAGACGGCAAGCTCCCTGGATCTTGCCCGAAGTACCATCTTGCAAAGTGGAGAAGGAGGCCCTTGATGCAGAAGAACCGTATCGTCGTCATGGCGCTGGCGGTGCTGTGCGTGAGCGCACTCGCACTCGCCCAGGCCCCAACCCAGAACTGGACGGCGCCGCCATACTGGTCGCCGCCCGCGGGCGAGCAGGTGCACCAGACGCTGGGCGGCGTTTCCGCCCAGAACGTCCCGGTGAGGGCCGAGGTGGTAGTGACCCCGCCGAGCTACCCCTTCACGGCGCGTGCTCCGTGCCGGCTCGTCGACACCCGCCACGGGCCGCTCGACATCCCCCTTGCCCGCGGGCTCGGGATCTTCGGCGTGGGCGAATCCCGCAACTACGACCTCACTTTGAGTAGCGCGTGTCCGGGTCTGCCGGCCGGCGTCGCCGCCTGGTCGCTCGAGTTCCAGTACACGACCATGAACGTCCCCGGCGGCGGCTCACCCTCATACCTCACCGCCTGGGCCGGACCCTCGGGCAGCACCATGCCCTCCTCCGAGTCCACCATACTCGGCTACCCCGATCGGTGGATCGCCAACTCCGCCATCATTGAAGCCGGCTCCGACGGCACGATCAACGTCTACTGCCAGAATGGCGGCGACGTGATCATCGAGGTCAACGGCTACTACGCGCCGCATTTCGAATATGGCTACGTCTACAACCTGGCAGCGCAAACCGTAGCGATCGAGGCGGCCGTCCTGTTCGACACGAACGGAACGCTCGTAGGGATTACGCATACGGTCGGCACCTCCGGGATCACGGTCGTCAACGCGGGAGCCTACGAGATCACGTTCTCGGTGTCGGGGAACGAGCCGAATCAGTTCGCGCTGTTCGTCAATGGGGTGGCGGTTCCCAGCTCGATCTACGGCTCGGGAGCGGGCACGCAGCAGAACAACGGACAGTTGATACTCAACCTCTTTGCCGGCGACATCGTCACCATTGTCAACCACAGCTCCGCAGCCGCGGTGACCTTGCCGACTGTTGCGGGGGGGACACAAGCCAACGTGAATGCTTCGGTCCTCATCCGAAGGCTGAACTGATCACCCCATCGCTCGTTTCGGCCGGAAGGCGTCCCACTGGTAGACGCCTTCCGGCAATCGGCCTATCGACCTACGACGGCTGCCACTGCCGGCCGGACGAAATACGCTTCAATTGAATTTGCGACTTTAACGCTAATTGTTGGTTCTTGACAAATTAGGTGGGGGTGTTATGGTCCCTGGCTAGGTTGGAAATGCGTTTGGTGACCCCCAAATCAGGAGTCGTGGCCGTCGCGATGACTCTGTCGCGCGAACGCTTCAAGACCCCGCACAATTTTGGCGGCGCGCGTCTCGCACGCCGCCTTTGCAACGTGGCCTGCAAAACAACGAGGGAGAGAGGTTGACTATGACCGTACGTCGAATCTTCGTTCTCGCCGTGATGGTGTCGTGCGTGAGCGCGCTTGCACTGGCGCAGGGCCAACCCCAGCCAACCTCCAACTGGACCGCGCCGCCGTTCTGGTCGCCGCCCGCAGCGCACCACGCACTCGGCGGTGTTTCCGCCGAGAGCGTCCCGGTCAAGACCGAGGCGGTACCGCCCTCGCCGATCTACCCGTTCACCGCGGTCACTCCGTGCCGGCTCATTGACACGTACCACACCCCCGCTTTGGACATTCCGAGAACCTCCTCGACCGGTGATTTGACCGGAGACGATTTTGCCGCGGGCGAGATCCGCGTATACGACCTCACCGCGAGCAGCGCCTCGTGTAACACCCTCCCAACCGCCGCCGGGATCGTCGCCTGGTCGCTCAACTTCCAGTACACGACCCTGCACAACGGCTCGCCCTACAACGTGCCCTCGTTCCTCACCGCATGGCCCTTCAGCTCGAGCGACCCCTGGCCGCCGACGACCCCGCCGGCCGGCGAGTCCACCGTCCTGGGCTACCCGGACCGGTGGATCGCCAACTCCACGGTCATCGAGGCCGGCAACAACGCCAACGGCATGATCGACCTC
>JBIOGJ010000054.1:0-27809 GCA_044447965.1 Thermoanaerobaculales bacterium
ACAACGCCTCTTTCCAGTTGATCTCCACCGCCGTACTCTCGCTCCGGGCCATGGGCTCCTCCTTGGGTTTGGTCGCGCTTACCCAGCCTTATTGGAGCACCATGGCCCTCTCCTTTTTGCAGAACTTTCGGGACACTACCTTTTCGAGCGAGGGGAACAGCGAGGGTCACGGCGGCGAGGCGTGCTGCCGGGTCGCGGCCGGAGGAGTTTCGGGCCGCTGCGCGTGGGGATGCGCAAGGCCCGATTGGCCGCGAACCCGACGGGCAAGAGGAACACGCGTTGTCGCTTCTGTCGGTCACGGTTGAAAGTCGCTCCCAGGGTCGGTTCGAGGTAGGTCCGACGCCGGTGGCTCTTACTCGTAGCGGAGGGCGTCGATCGGATCAAGCCGCGACGCCTTGACCGCCGGGTAGGTACCGAAGAAGAACCCGACCAGGCCCGAGACCACCAGGCCGGCGACGACCGCGCCGGGCGAAATGCTCGTGGGAAACGGGCTCACCACGCCGACGAGCTTGGAGATGCCCACGCCCGCCGCGACGCCGGTCGTACCGCCGACGAGCGCGAGCGTGATCGCCTCGGTGACGAACTGCTGTCGGATGTCTCGCTGGCGGGCGCCGAGGGCGCGGCGCACGCCGATCTCCCGAGTACGTTGCGTGACGTTCATGAGCATGATGTTCATCACGCCGACGCCGCCGATGACGAGCGAGATGCCGGCGATCACGATCATCGCGGCGCTGACCCCACCGGTGATCTGCCGGAACAGGCGGATGGTGCGGTCCGGTGTGCGTATGCCGAAGTTGTTGGGCTGGTTGAAACGTAGCCCGCGGCGCTCGCGGAGGATCTGCGTGCCCTGCTCGATCGCGAGGTCGACCCACTCCGACTTTCTCGGCAAGGTGGCGATGACGCAGCCGTAGGTTCTCTGCCGTTCCGGCCAGATGCGGTCGAAGATGCCGATCGGGATCACCATCTGCTGGTCGGCGCCCTGGTCGAGGAACCCGCCCTTCTTCTCGAACACCCCGATGACGCGGAACGGGCGCCCGTTGATGGAGATCTCGTGATCGAGGGGGTCGACGTGGGGGAACAGCGCCTCCTGCACGCCCTGGCCGATCACCGCGACCGAGGCGGCGTGCAGCTCCTCGCCCGTGGTGAAGAAGCGCCCGTGCGCGACGAAAAAGCTGTTCGCGTCCGGGAAGCTGTGCGTCACCCCGCCGAGCGTCACGTTGTTGGTGTGCTCGCGGCCGAAGCGCACGTCGATGTTCTCATAAAGCCAGCGCTCGGGCGAGACGAACGCAATCGCCCAGGCGTAGCGTCGCATCGCCTCGGCGTCGTCGAGGGTCAGCACCGGGCGCAGGCGTTCCTCCTCCGGTTGTGGGCCGCCGCCGCCGAAGCGGTCCTCGAACTTTTGGAACTGCACGAGCGTCGCGCCGTAGCTCTCGAACTGGCCGATGAAGGTCCGGTTGAAACCCTGGATCAGGGACACCATCACGATCACGGTGGCGACGCCGATGATGATCCCGAGGCAGGTGAGGAACGAGCGCAGCTTCTGCTCGCGAATGGCGCGCAGCGCTTGCAGCACGTTCTCCCGGCGCGCGGCCACGACCGCATCAAGACGCGTCAACCAACGCCTCCGCATCGAGTCGCCAGTCGCACCCGTGCCTCCATCATTCCTCCCGCAATGCCACGATCGGGTCCAAGCGGGCGGCGCGTGCGGCGGGCAACCACCCTGCGAGCAACCCCGCGAGCGTGGCCACGCCCAGCCCGCTGGCCACCAGCGGCAGCGTCACCCGAGCGGGGAAGGGGCTCCAAGCCCCGACGGCGACAGACGCCAGCCAGCCGAGGAGCACGCCGACCAAACCGCCGAGCGCTGCCAGGACGACGGCCTCGAGGACGAATTGACGACGCAAGTCGCGGCGCCGCGCCCCCAGCGCCTTGCGGATGCCAATCTCGCGGGTGCGCTCGACCACCGAGGCGAACATCGTGTTGGCGATCGCGACACCCCCTACCACCAGTGAGATCGAGGAGATCCAAACGACGAGCGCGAACGCGGAGAACGTGATCTGCCGCCACAGCGTCGACAGTGCCTCCGCATCGATCACGCCGAACGGGTCGGGGGCGGAGAACGGCGTGCCGCGGCGCGCCCGCAGCACGATCCGGACCGCGTCCGCGACCTCGGTCTTGATGGCCGCATTGGGCGCCTCGACGAAGACGTCGAGGCTGCGGCTCTTGCCAAGTGCCTTCTGGTAGGCCGACAGTGGCACCAGGACGAACTTGTCCTGACTCTGACCGAACGAGCTGCCCTGGCGCACCATCGTTCCCACCACGCGGAACGGTTTTCCCTCCACCCTGACCGTACGCCCGATCGGGTCCACGTGGGGGAACAGTTCGTCCTTGACGTCGAAGCCGATTACGGCCACCGCGCGCGCCCCGTCGTCCTCCGCCTGGGTGAAGAAGCGGCCGTCTTCGAGCTCGAGACCGATCATCCACGGGAGCTCGGGCTGTGCGCCGAGGATGAAGGTATCCGGTAGGCGGTGGCCCTCCGCGTAAACGGCATGGGAGGAAACCGCGCGGCCGGCGACGCGCCTTGCTTGTGGCACCAGGCGGCGCACCGCCTCGACGTCATCGAGGGTGATGTCCTTGTGGGTGCGGAGCGCGGTGAAGAACGCCTCGCGGCTGGTGATGATGCCAAACTTGGTGAAGATCATGGTGTTCGGACCCAAACCCGAGATCACATCAGCGGCGTACTTGTTCAAGCCGGTGACTACGGAGATCACCGCGATGATCGTGGTGACCGCGATGATGATGCCCAACAAATTCAGGAACGAGCGGAGCTTGTGAGCCCGGATCGAGGCGAGCGCGACGCGAACGACGTCGAGGAGGATCATTCCGCCCACCCGGCCCGTGGAGCCCGTTGCACAATTCCTCGGTGGCTGTCGTCCCCGCGGAAGCGGGGACCCAGAAAGCTTGGTAAGCACTGGATTCCCGCTTGTGCGGGAGTGACGACGTGTAAGACCTCCCAACGGTTCTTCAATAGACTCAACTGTGAGCTTCCCCGGTTCATGTTTCCGAGCTGGCCTTCTCTGAGTTGTCCACCACCACCGCGGCGCCCGGCTTGAGATCGCGGAGCGCCTTGAACGGGCCAACCACGATCTCCTCGCCTTCCTTCAGTCCGGCGAGTACCTCCACGTCGAGCTCGCCCTTGATCCCGGTCTTCGCCGACCGAAACTCGACCTTCTTGCTCTTCCCATCCACGATGTAGACGCCCTCCACGTCGCGGGCGCGAGCAGCGACGCCCTCGGGTTTGCCGGACAGACCGGTTGGGGAAGTCGGCGCGGCGGCAGGCGTCTTTTCGGATTCGGGCTGGCGCAGCACCAGCGCGCCGATCGGCACGGTCAGGGCGCCCTCCCGCGTGGAGGTGGTGATGTCGGCGGTGACGGTGAGGCCGGGGCGGATCCGTTCCGGGTGCTTCAAGAGCGTGACCTTGACCTGGTAGTCGGTGCCGGTCGCGACACCGCCGAGTGCCGAGGTGCCCTGGAGCGGGCTCGAGCCGATTTCCGAGACCTCGCCGGGGAACGTCTGGTCGGGAAACGCGTCGATGCGCACCGAGGCCTTCTGGCCGAGGCGCAGCGACGGCACGTCGGTCTGGTCCACCTCCAGTGCGGCCTCGATCGTGGACATGTCGGAGATGGTCATGAGAACGGTCCCTGGGTTGTTCATCGTGCCGGTAACGATCACCTCGCCCTGCTCGATATTGCGGCGGGTCACGACCCCGTCCATGGGGGCGCGGATCTCGGTCTTGTCGAGGGCGTCCTGGGCGGCCTTGATGTCGGATCGGGCCTGCTCGACCTGGCGCTGGGCGCGCTGGGCCGAGGCGATCGCCTGATCGTACATGCTCTGCGCGCGTTCCAGCTCGGCCGCGGCGATGATGCCGTCGCGAAACTGCTGCTGGGTGTGCTCAAGGTCGCGCTTGGCCTGCGCGGCGGCCTCGCGGCTGCGCACGAGTTCCGCGTCGAGCGCCTGCAGGTTGGACCTCGCACTCTCGACAGCGGCGGCGTAGCGGGTCTGGTCGATCACGCACAGCAGCTCGTCCTTCTTGACGACGCTGCCCTCCTCGACGTTCAATTTGGTGATCTGCCCCATGATGTTGGCCGAGAGATCGACCTTGGTCTTCGCTTGCACGGTGCCGTTGGCGGTGACGAGGGAGACGAGGTCCTTCCGCTCCACCTTGGCGGTGCGCACCCGCACTCCCTTCGACTTGCTGGCGCGGATGCCGACCACGACGCCAACGGCCGCGACCACCACCACCACTCCCACGATGATCTTGGTGTTGCGTTTCATTCCCTCGCTCCTCCCGCCGCCGGACCGCCACGCGGGCGCAATTCTACTTGCGTCATCTTCCTACGTGGCGGGCGCGGCGAGGTTGCCTGCGCACTGGCTAGTGGCGGCCGGGCGCCGGGCGGGGAAACGGCGGCGACATTTCGTCGCGACCGGCAGTTTGCCCGGCGGCGGCACCACGGTGTACAAGGACCGCATGACCAACGCTCGACTGGAGCAGCAGGTCCGCTTCCTCCTCGAAATCGACCGGCTCAAGCACGTGCTTCGCCAGTCGTATCTGGTGCGCTCCTCGCGCCGGGAGAACTCCGCCGAGCATTCGTGGCACGTGGCGGTGATGGCGCTCGTATTGGCAGAGCACGCCACCGAGCCCGTCGATCTCGCACGGGTGGTAAAGATGTTGCTCGTGCACGACATCGTCGAGGTGGACGCCGGAGACACGTACGTTTACGACGAGGCGGCGGTGGCCAGCCGCGAGGAGCGAGAGCATCGTGCGGCGGGCCGCCTGTTCGGACTGCTGCCATCCGATCAAGGCGGCGAGCTGGCGGCGTTGTGGGAGGAGTTTGAGGCAAAGGACACGCCGGAGGCGCGCTTCGCCACCGCGGTCGACCGCCTCATGCCGGTGCTGCACAACCTCGAGACCGACGGGCGCTCGTGGCGGGAGCACGGCATCAGCGCGGATCGCGTGCTCGCGCGGAACCGGGCCATGGCCGAGGGTGCTCCGGTGCTGTGGGAGTATGCCCGCGCCAGAATCGAGGAGGCGGTCGCCAGAGGCCAGCTTGCCCCGGCAGCAGAGCCGCCGGCCCGCGACCCGGACCGCCGTTGACAGGTGCGGGCGCGGCGTGCTCGCATGGTGGCGGGAAACGCGAATGGGAAACGTAGCGAACGCAGCGGAGCGGCCCAGGTTGCTCGTGGCGCGCGGCGCGCGTGCCGCCGAGCAGGTGGTGCTAGGGCGGATCGCCGAGCTGGTTGACCTGGCCGCGGCCGACGTTGCGCTACTTGCTCGACCGGTGTGGGTGGTCGTCCCCTCGCGGAGTCTGCGCGATCACCTCGCTGCCACGCTGGTGCGGCGCCCGCGCGGCGCGAGCGCAGGGGTTGCCATCGTCACGCTGCGCCAGGTCGCCCTGGCAGTGCTCGAGGCGGCGGGGGAACCGGCGCCGCACGGGGAGCGGCTCTTCCCGCTGCTCGTGCGGTGGGCTGCGGCGAGCGAGCCGGCGCTCGCCGCACTGGTGGGCGCGTTGCAGGACGCCCACCCGGCAGTCGTCTCGACGGTGCGCGACCTCGTCGATTCCGGCTTCGAGCCCGGCCACGCCGAAGCGGTCCTTGATCTGCTGGCGGAACGAGGTGAGAGCGGCGGCGGCGCACGTTCCCCCGCCCTGGCGCGGGTCGCTGCCGCGGTCGCCACTCGGGCTGCGGCGCTCGGTCTGGCCACGCCGGCCAGCCTGCTGCGCCGCGCCACCGAGCTGCTTCACCTCGAAGCGGAACGTGTGCTACCGACGCGCGCGGTCCTGGTGTACGGGTTCGCGGACGCCACAGGTGTCGCCACCGACCTGATCGAGGCGTTGATGCGCCGCCGCGACGCCTGGGTGATCCTCGACGAGCCGCCCGATCCGGTGGATCCCTCCATGCCTGATCTCGGCGTCAGGTTCTCACAACGGTTCTCCGACCGCCTGGCCATGGTGGCGCCGCGAGAACCGACCGCCAGTGCTGCTTCGCCCGGCGCGCTCCCTGCGTTGTTTGCCGCGCCTGGCGCGCACGCCGAGGCTCGTGAGGTGGCGCAACGCATCCGGGCCTTGCTCGACGCCGGCGTGCGCGCGGAGGCGATTGGCGTGGTTGCACGCGAGCTCGCACCGTATGCCCCGGCGCTGCAGATGAACCTCTCGCGTCTCGGGGTGCCTTTTTCCGCGCCGGGAGCCGCAGGCTCGGCGGATGCGACGTCGCGGCGGGTGCTCGCTCTCGGCGAGCTGCTCCGGCGGGGCAGCGAGGTGGCCACTGATGTCTGGCTCCACGCCGCGGCCGATCTCGGCCCCCTCGACTTGCGTGTCGGGCTCCACGTGGTCGGCGCGGTGCGACTCGTCGACGTCGCGGCGCTCGATGTCGAGCGCCTGCTGGGCGGTGGGGGCACGCTGCCACTGCCTGTGCGGCGCGGTCTCGAAGAGCTGGACGAGGAGGCGACGATCGAGGGGCCGTCCCGGCTGGTCGCGCCGCGCCGGCATCTTCCAGCCGCTACCTTTCGCGAGGCAGTGGCGCGAGCCGCGGCGCTCGTGGCACGGTGGGAAAGCTGGCCAGACCGGGTGGTGGTGGCCGTGCACCTACGGCAGTTCCGGGCGTTGCTCGCCCGCGACCTCGGGTGGGAGACAGCGAACCCCGCAGCCGAGGTGGTGAGCGGCGCGGTGCGCGAGCTGGAAGCCGGCTTTCCGGTCGAGCTCGTCCTCGCCCGCGAGGAGTTCCTCACGCTCCTTCGCCCCGCCCTCGCGACAGCGGCCCGAACCCCTCTCGGTGGTGCGGGAGGGGGCGTCCAGGTGTTGAGCGTGACCGAGGCGCGCGGCCGCACCTTCGCGCACCTGTTCGTGCTTGGCGCCAACCGCGACGTCTTTCCGCGGACGGTGCGCGAGGACCCATTGCTGCCCGACGTCGTGCGCGGCGCGCTCGCGGTATTGCTCCCGGACATCCCGATCAAGCGGCTGGGGTTCGACGAGGAGCGCTACCTGTTCGCGCAGCTCCTGGCGGCGGCGGAGCACGTGACGATCTCGTGGCAGTCGTGCGACGACGACGGCAACGTGCGGCCACCTTCGCCATTGCTCGAAAGGTTGCGCCTGAGCCTGGGCGATACGCTGCGGGTTTCGCCGCTGATCTCGGAGGCGCCCGAGGGACTCCGCATCCCGCTGGAGCAGGCAGTGCTCGCGGGTCTTCACGGCAGCCGCGCGCACTTCGGCGGCGTGCTGGCCATCGCCTGCACCGAGGCGGCGGAGGGCTTGCCAGCGGGGGCTGGCGAACCCGCCGCACTCGCCGGCGCACGCGTCGCAGTACTCGACGAGCTCGATCCCGATCGCCGCACCGCGGCGGGTCGGGCGCGCGCGACCCACCTGGGCCCGTACTTCGGCTTCATCGGCGCCCCGGTGGAGAACGCCGATCCACGCCGCGAGCCGCCGTTCGTCACAAGGCTCGAGGAGGTTGCGAGGTGCCCGTGGCAGGTCCTGCTGCGCAAGCTCCTGCGTCTCGAGCGGCCGCCGGAGGCGGCTCGCCTTCCCGAGCTCGGCGCCAACCTCGTTGGCGCGCTCGTGCATGCCGTGCTGGCGAAGATCGTGCTCGAGCGCATGGAAACGCCGCCGGCCTCGCTCGAGCAGGCCATCACGCGCGATCCGGCACCGGTACCGTGGCCCGAGGATGCCGAGTTCGAGCGCATGCTCGCCGAGGAGGCGCTGGCGCTCTTGCGGCGCGAGGGACTGACGCTTGGAGGGCTCGCGCGACTGCTCGCGGCGCGGGCGCGCCCGGTGCTCCTGGTCGCCCGTGACCTCGAGTGGCAGGGCCGGGAAGGCGTCCCAGCGATTGCGGCCGAGGTGGCTGGCAGCGCGAGTCTGCCGGGAGAGCCGCGCCGCATCCGTTTCATCGCCGACCGCGTGGACGGCACGCCAGAAGGCGCCGTCCTCACCGACTACAAGACCGGCAGGTTGCTGGCGACGGTGACGACAGCGGCGGCACAGCGGCGCCACCTGCTCGAGGCGGTGCGCGGAGGGCTGCGGCTACAGGCTGCGGCATACGCGCTCGCACTCGACGATGCGACCGGCCGCTACGTGTTCCTTCGCCCGGAGCGCAAACCCGGGCAGGCGTACGAATACTCGGTTTCGGGAGACGACCGCGAGGTTGCCGCGGCGTTCGCGGACGCGGTGCGCGCCACTCTGGCGGCGTGGGACGCGGGCATCTTCTTCCCGCGCCTGGTCAACCCCGATGGTCGCGGGACGCCGGACGCATGCCGAACCTGCGAGGTGCGCGAGGCGTGCTTGCAGGGAGACTCCGGCGCGCGCCGGCGTCTGTTCGGCTGGGCCACCGGGCGTGAGCGCGCAGCGGGACAGGGCGGGCCAAGCGCGATCGGCGCCGAGGTGGCACTCCTCGGCGTGTGGCGGCTCGCCAGCAAAGGCGGCGACGCACCGGTAGGGGCGGAGGAGGCGCCGTGAGCACCGGCACGCTCGATCCGACACGCGCTGCCGACCAGGCGGCGCGCGAGGCGGCGCAGCGGGTGTTCGATCGGCCGCTGATCATCGAGGCGGGTGCGGGGACCGGCAAGACCGCGACGCTCGTGGCGCGCATCCTCGCGTGGTGCCTTGGCCCAGGATGGGAGCGCGCCGCCGGCGAACTCGCTGCGGAGGACAGGCGCGGGAAGCCGGAACCGCCGGGGATGGAGCGCGTCGCCTCGGCGGTGCTCGACGGCGTAGTGGCGATCACCTTCACCGAGGCGGCGGCGGCAGAGATGGCGACGCGCGTCGGCGAGGCGTTGGCGGGAGTGCATAAGGGTGTCGTGCCCGAGGGGTTCGCGGCGGCTCCCGGAGTCGATGCAGAAGTTGAGGGGGTACGCGCCGGGGCGCTGCTGGTCGCGCTTGATCACCTCACGGTGAGCACGATCCATGCCTTCTGCCGCCGCCTGCTCGCGGCCTCGCCGCTCGAGGCGGGGCTGCATCCCGCCTTCACGGTGGACGCCGACGGAGCGGAGTTGGCGGCCGTGGTGGACGAGGTCGTGGAGAGGCAGCAGCGCGAGGCGTTCGCGGTGGAACCCGATGCCCACCTCCTCGCGCTTGCCGAAGCAGGCCGTGACCTGCAGGAAGTGGCCGAGACCGTCGTGAGGCTCGCAACGCGCGGCTTCTCGGAGACGGCGCTGGAGCGCGACCCCTTCACCACCGAGGCGATGACCGCACTGGGCGGTGAATTGCTCGCGGCAATCGCGGAGTTCACCGCTGCGGGAGGCGATCGTTTGCGCCTGGCCAGAGGCACGCGGAAGCCGACTGAGGTGCTCGACGCCCTCGCCGCGACTGCGGTCGAGGCGCACGGCCTCGACCCCACGGCACTCGAAAGTCTTGACCGGCTGTGCGATTGGCTGCGTGCGACCTGGATCGACACCGGGCTGCTCAAACGTCTGCGCGAATGGTCGAAAGCGAAGTTCGGCCCGCGTGAGGTGGACGCGCTCGGCGAGGTGGCTGACGCCGTGGCCAAGGTCACCGGGTCGTTGGAACGACGGCTCCGCGCTCTCTGTGACCTCCAGCCCGTCCTGCTCGACCATGCCCGCCGCGTGGTCGCTCCCCTGCTTGCCGCGGCGCGGCGCGAGCTGCGCGAGCGTGGCATCGAGAGCTTCGACGACCTGCTTCGCGATGCGCGTGACCTGCTCGTCGGCCACCGCGAGGTGGCGGCACGGGTCCGGCGCGGCATCCGCCAGCTCCTCGTCGACGAGTTTCAAGATACGGATCGGCTCCAGTGCGAGATCCTCCGCGTCCTCGCATTGGCCGGCGACGAGTCGCGGCCCTGCCTCTTTCTCGTCGGCGATCCCAAACAGTCGATCTTCGGCTGGCGCGATGCGGACCTCGGCGCCTACGAGGCGTTCGTCGCCCAGGTGCGGGACGCCGGCGGTGAGAAGCACCTCCTGAGCGTGAGCTTCCGGTCGGTGCCCGCGATCCTAGGCGAGGTGAGCCGTTGTGTTCGCCCGGTAATGGCGGAAGAGGCCGGCGTGCAGCCCGGCTTCCAGCCATTGCTTCCGAGTGTTCAGAACGAGGGCAAGGTTGGCTTCGATCGGGGCCGGTGGGGGCCGGTGGAGATGTGGGTGGCGTGGGACGATGCCGGGAATGGCAACGACGGTTCCACCCGGGCTGGCGACGCAACCGCGATCGAGGCGGCTGCACTCGCCGCGGACCTGCGCGCATTGCACGATGAGGCGGGCGTCCCATGGCGCGAGGTTGGCGTGCTGCTCCGGACGAGCAGCGACCTTGACGAGTATCTCCAGGCGTTGCGTGAGGCGGATGTGCCTTACCTGGTGGAGCGCGATCGTTCCTACTACCAACGCCGCGAGGTGATCGATGCCGTTGCGCTGGTGCGCGCGATCCTCGACCCGGCCGACCACTTGGCTCTCGTCGCCTGGCTCCGCTCCGCCGCGGTGGGGGTGCCCGACGCCGCCTGGATCCCGCTGTGGTCGCGCGGATTCCCAGCGCTCGTCACCGCGCTCGCGCGCCCCGACGCGGCGCAGCTCGAGGAAGTGCAGGCGGTGGTCGAGAATGTCTGTACCGCGCTGCCGAGCGACAGCCCCGGGCTCGACCGCATCGCCGGCTGGGAGCACAACCTCATCGCGGCGGTCTGGCACCTCGCGGCGCTGCGCGAAGCATTCGAACGGGAGCCGGCGGCGCCTTTCGTCGAACGCGTGCGCCGCCTCACCCTGATCGAGGCGACCGAAGCCGCGCGCACGCTCGGCGCCTTCCGCGTCGCCAACCTGGAGCGGTTCTTTCGCGAGCTGCTTGCGGCAATCGAGGCGAGCGCCGGTGATCCGCGCGCGGTGCTGCGGGCACTGCGGGAGGCCACTGCGGAGCGGCGGGAAGCCGAGGAGGCGCGGCCACGTGGCACGGTCGAGGACGCGGTGCGGGTGATGACCTTGCATAAGGCCAAGGGGCTCGATTTCGATCACGTCTATCTCATGCAGACGCACAAGACCACCGAAGGGCACCGGCGGGTGGCGTCCGAGGCGCGCGAGATGGATGGCCGAATCGAGTACACCTTGCTCGGCGCGCCGACGCCGGGCTGGGCGGCAGTTGAGGAGCGGCGAGAGCGAATCGCCGAGGCCGAGCGGGTGCGCACGCTCTACGTCGCATTGACGCGCGCCAAGCAACGGCTGGTGGTGAGCGGGAACTGGCACGGCCAACACGACGGGGGTTCGCACGTGCAGCTCCTCTACCAGCGTGAAGGCGGCGCCCCGGACCGCGAAGAGCTTGTCGGGTTGCGCGCTCGGGCGCGGGCTGGCGCAACCAGCTTCGTGGACGACCTCGGCGCGCGCTGGGTGTTTCCCGCGCTACGCGGCGCCGAACCCGCAGCGGCGCGGGGACCACGCGACACCGCGTGGCTGCCCTCCGCTGCGGAGATTGCTGCTCAGGCGGCCCGTCTCGCGAGCTTGCGCGCGGACGCCGAGGTGCGGATGGAGCGGCCGTTCTCCGCTCCTGCCTCGGCGGAGGCGCACCGCTTGCTGCGCCTCGAGCTTGCGGCCGAGCGACTCGGCGGCGGCGAGGAGGAAGGTGAGCCGCGCCTGAACCGCCACGACGGCCGGATTGCGATGGCGGTTGGTGCCGCAGTGCACCGCGCGCTCGAGATGCTCGAGCTTGGAACGGACCTCGACGCGGCCCTCGGGCGCGAGCGGGGGCGCCTTGCGTTCACACTCGCCGAGGTTCTCGGTGAGGAGGAGCGGGGGGAGGCACTCGAGCGCGCCGGCGCGGTGCTGGACCGGCTGCGGGGTAGCACGATACTCGCGCGCCTGGGCGAGATCGCCCCCGGCGTAGTGGCACGCGAGCTGCCGGTGCTCCTCGCTGCGAGCGACGACCGCGACGCGCCGGTCGGCTTCGTGGCAGGCGCGATCGACCTTGTCTATCGAGATCCGTTGGACGGAGGTTTGGTGATCGCCGACTACAAGACCGACGAGGTGAGCGGCGAGGCCGAGATCGCCGCGCGGGCGGCGGTGTACGCGCCGCAGGGCGCGGCCTACCGCCGGGCGCTTCAGCAGGCGCTCGGCCTCGCCACGCCGCCCCGCTTCGAGTTGTGGTTCCTTCGCGCGGATCGGATCGTCGGTCTGTAAACATCCGGAGCGCCGTCCGCGTATCGGTGAGTGAGCGGGGTCACCCGGGGAAGGTTCGATGGGAATGATTCACGATCGCAGACTCATCGGAACCGTTGGGGGCTGTGGCATGATGGCAACCATGGGGGCGGGGGCACTTCGGGCAGATGGCGTAATCGAGATCCACGACGCGGACAGCGAAGATCTCATTCTCCAGGCGCGCATCCTGTTCAAGGAATACGCATCCTCGCTGGGGTTCGACCTCGGCTTCCAGGACTTCGCGCGCGAACTCGATGCGCTGCCCGGCGAGTATGCACCGCCAGGCGGCGCCTTGATGCTGGGATGCTGCGGAGACCAACTCGCGGGGTGTGTCGCAATGCGCCTTTTGCGGGGCAGTATCTGTGAGATGAAGCGGCTCTACGTGCGCCATACCTTCCGCGGCAAGGGCGTGGGGCGAGGCCTTGCGGAACACCTCATCGCCACTGCCCGCGCACGAGGCTACCGCGCAATACGCCTCGACACCGTACCGTGGATGCACGAGGCGATCGCGCTGTACCGCTCGCTGGGGTTCGTGCCGATCCCACCGTACCGCCACAACCCAATTGCCGGCGCCCAGTTCCTCGAGCTGCAACTTGCCTCGCCGGGCGCTGCAGTCACCGGCGGCGACTCGCTGGCCAACGGCGCATAAACCGCGCCGCCGGTGTGATTCGAGCAGGACGCTGGCGAACGGCGCGTAGCCCGCGCCGGCGAGATTGGGCCAGATGCTAGGCGCACGAGCCGGTGGCACCGGAGGCGTACCCGTAGGGTTCGCGGCCGAGGACGGCCGCGCCACAGGAATAGACGAGAAAGGAAGTGGGGCGGGCGCCCTCGCCCACCCGAGCGGAGCGAAGCAGATGGTCCGATTTCGGCGGGGCCACTAACGGGCGGGTTTGCTTTCAAACCTGACGGTCTTAACCCAGGTTTGCTTGTCGCGCCTAACGAAATCGAGCCACAGCGCGCGGGCGACGACGACGATCCAGAGCTGACAGTAGGTGAAGTAGGCGAGCACGATGAGCGCGATCTTGCCGAATGAGTCCTCGTTGTCGTACGAGAGCGCGAGCAGGATCTCCATGATGAACAGGAGGAACGCGAGCACCCAGACGGCGGTGTACGGACCCGGCAGTGGGATCGCGACCAGCCCGGCGACTGAGAGCAGGAAGAGGATGTCCGAGACCACGATGGCGACGAAGAAGACGTAGTACAGCGAGGCGAGGTAGAGCACCTCGATCGCGAGGCGGCGGCTCTTGAATCGCGGGATTTCTCGCACGAACTTGGTGGCCACGTAGTTGTTGCCGCGCACCCAGCGCGTGCGTTGCCCAAACCACACCTTCCACGTTTCGGGCTCCTGCTCATGGGTGACCGCATACGGGATCACCTTGATCCGGTAGCCCTCCATGTAGACCCGGATCGACATCTCCGAGTCTTCCGTGATGGCGTTCTCGTCCCAGCCACCGAGCGCCTCGATCAGATCGCGCCGGATGGCGTAGTTGGTGCCCGGCAGGGTGGAGACGTGGAAAAGGCGCCATCGTCCCGCCTGGACGATCGACTGGAACGAGAGCGTCTCGACGTTGATGAAGCGGGTGAGGAGGTTGCGATCCTTGTTGACGGTGCGGAACTTGCCCAACACCGCGCCGAGCTCTGGGTGGAGGAGGAGTTGCGCCATGAGGTAACGCAGCGCGGGCGGCTCGGGCGTGTTGTCGGCGTCATAGACGGCGACGAACGCGGCGTCGGTGTGGGCGAGGCCGATGTTGAGCGCGCGCGACTTGCCGCGCCCGCCCTCGCCCGGCGCGACGTTGACGAGGTGGATGCGGGCGTCGCGGTCCGCGAACGACGCCACGATCGCGGCCGTGTCATCGCTCGACCCATCGTTGACCACGATGACCTCGTAGCGGTCTGCGGGGTAGTCGAACGCCAGCATCGCTTCGAGGGTGCGGTGCATCACCTTGCCCTCGTTGTGGGCGGGGATCAGCACCGCGACGCGGGGAAAGTCGAATTCCATCGCGTCCACGGCGCGCTTCTCCCGCGCCGAGAGCGCGACGTGCGAGAACCCCGCCACGGTGAGGACGAGCTGGTAGCCAATCATGAACCAAATGAGGATGACCGCGAGGAGGAAGACGATGCTGAGGTCAAGCTGGAGTGCGTTCTCGATCATGACTCCTGCCGTACCGTGTGCAGCCGCAGGCGCACGACGAGGTAGAGCGCAAAGAGCAGCCCCACCGAGACCACACCGAACAGGGCGATGAGATATGAAGACCAGAAACTCGTGATGTCCACGCCGTACGAGACGGTGCTCTGGGTGACGACGAGTACCTCATGTTCGCCGGGCGGCAGCAGCAACGAGTCGCGGCCGTCGCCCTTCAACACCTCAAAGGTGGTCTCATGGCCGTCGAGGAACAGCGCAAACGGCTCGCGCGTTAGGGACGCGATGCAGCGGGTGTCCGAGCGGTAGCGGAACTGCACGCTGCGCTGTGAGCTCTTCTGCGCGAGCAGGTCGCCGGTAATGGAGACGAGGTGCGTCTCGGGCGCCTCGGGCTGCAGCGCACGCACGGCGGGCTGTACCTCGAGCACGGTGTAGCTGCCGTCAGGCAGGAGAAAGCGGCCGTCGCCGATGGTGCGAACGCGCTGCTCGTCACGCCACACGTAGGTTACGTCGGAGGCGAGCTGGAGCACGATCGGTGTTGGGGTGGAAACCATCCAGCCGTCCTCAACCTTGGTGAGCTTGGTGCGCGCCGCGTAGGCGGCGGGGAGGAACTGGAGGTCCTGTGGATTGACGCTTGATTCGCAGTAGATCGTCACCCGCTGCGCGGCGCGCGCCGCCGAGTGGACCAGCCAGGCGCTCTCGGTGCCGCTTTGCACCTGGGTCGGGAATGGGGTGAGCGCGGTGGGGGAGCGGAACGCGAGGATGTTGAGGTCGAGAGCAAGGTCGCTGGGAGGCACGAGCGCATCGCCAGGGACCGTGTAGCGGGCGGCGATCGTCTCGTAGCGGCGCGGGTCTTGGGACCACATCTGCTCCGGGTCCTCCACCTGCAGCACGAAGGGGTGGCGCGCGCGTAGGGCGGAGATCTGCCGCACGTCGACGCCAATGTAGCCCTTCAGCTCGGGCGCGGCGAGGTTGTCGAGGACGGTCACCATCACGCGGAAGCCTGGACGGCTGGTGGCGATCGAGTCCGCGAGTGTGAGCATCGCTTCGTGAAGCTGCACGATCCTGGTCACCCGGTAACGGTTGAACGCTGCCAGCGCCCCCGGATCGCGGCGGAAGAAGTGCACCGTGGCGGGCTCGAAGAGCTCGATGGGATCGAAGCCAGCAACGCGTTTGAACTCGGCGCGCGCCGACGGATGCAAGGGGGTGACGAGCTGCGGGTCCTTCATGCCGCGCCCCGCCTCGAAGTACAGCTCGCTGATGTTCACCCCGTCCCAATCGAACCTGCTCAACAGGGCGCGGTAGAACTCGAGCGCAGCGGCCAGGCACGCAGGGTCCGTGAGCGCTACTGGATAGCGCCAGGAGGGGCGCACGTCCTCGCCCTTGAAGTTCTTCTCGCGCCACTCCGGATGCTCCTGCCAGAACTTCTGGCTTACCTGTGGCGGCTCGAGCCAGGCGTAGACCAGGATCCCGTTGGCGTGGCAAACACGAATCAAGCGTGCGTAGTCGTACGTGTACCTCGCGTACTCGTGCCAGCCCCCGACGTGGATCACGCGAATGCCGGTGGCCGCCCAGCGGGAGACGAGCTGCTCGGTGCTCACGGTGTGGCGGTAGCCGGGGTCGAAGTACATCTCGAGCTGCTCGCGGCGGAGCAGCGGGGTGAGGGCGAAGCAGCGCTGCAGGTAGTGGGCGAGGTAGGGAAAGCGCGAGAACCCGCCGGTGCTGGCCGGGTCGAAGCGGGTGCCGAAGAAGATGAACCGACCTCGGCCGAGGCTGCGCTCGAACGCGACCGGAAACTCGCTCACTTCGTCGCTGGCAAGGATCTCATCGGCGTCGGTGGTCTCGAACTTGGTCATCGCCTCACCGGAGGCCCAGCGCAACGTCTGCTCGGGGAAGAGGCGATCGCGCACGCGCTCGATCCGGATGGTGGAGGTGAAGAAGCGCACTCCCAGCGCCTCGGCGAGCGGATTACGGAAGTCGGTGACGAGGTTGCCGCCGCCTGCGACGAACGCCTTGAGGGTCTCGAGCTGGTTGTCGGAGAGCTGCTCGGCCACGTTGTATGGCACGATTGCGAGGTTGTGCTCCCGCAGGTTGATCTCGAGGCTGGGGGCGAGCGGGACCTGCTCCACCGGCATGTTCAAGGCGAGCAGCGGCGCGACGAGGCTGGCCTGGTCGTTGGCGGCGCCCCCCGTGGCGTGAGGGTCGAAGAGGAAAAGCCCATCGGCGGGGCGGTGGAACTCTTCGGCATGGGAGAAGCGGCGCAGGAGATCGCCGGCGTGGTGTCGCATTTTCTCCCACAGCGAGAGCGCTCGCTCGCGGTTCTCGCGCGGCTCAGCAACCCAGATCCAGCGCGGCGGCAGCTTGACGTCGCGCTCGATGCTCCCCGCGAGTCGGGTTTGCGAGACCTCCCGGTGGACTAAGTGTCCGTTCTCGTCGAGGGTGATTTCCTGGAGGTATTGATCGGTGAGGTTGAGCGCGACCTTGGCCGCGCCGCTGACGATGGCGCGATCGTCGAGGGTGACGGTGTTGGGAACGTCGCGCAGGTCGACGAAGGTGTAGCCCAGGCCGCGGATGCCATCGACGAGCCGCTCGAGCGCCTCAAGCTTGACGAAGGGGTGGAAAAACGCGCCGACGAACGAGTCGCGCACGGCCAGGTTGACCTTCGCAAACGCGACGAGCTGGTCCGCGGTCGCCAACTCCTTGGCAGGGTCGGGATCGAGCGGGATGTAGCCGAGGTTCTCGGGATAGATGCGCTGGCCGTACATGTCGCGCCAGATCACGTAGGGGAAGAACTGCGAGTAGTCGAGGCGGTTGAGCACGAGCCGTTGCTCGGTCACGGTGGAGAACACTTTGGCGAACGCCGCATAGTCGATCTCGGAGGCCGAGTAGTGCGGCGTCTCCCACAGCAGTGGGTAGATCCCGTTCTTGATGCACTCCGAAACGCCGTCGTGGAGCTTGCGCGCGGCGAGCTCGGCCGAGTCGCCGGGGAGCACGCTGTCGCGGCTCTCGTCCCAGAACTCGTAGTCGGACGCGCTCTCGCCGCGGAACTGGTGCGTGGTCCCGTGCATCACCACCGTCCCGCCGTGCTCCATCATGTACTTGATCGCGTCCACGTAGTCGGGTTTCTCCGACATCGCGACCCGCGTGCTGGTGGCAGGGTTGACGTAGATCGGGATGACGCCGACGGTGAACGGGATCTTGCGCGTGTGGAGCGTGTCGGCGATGGCGCGTAGGCTCGCCGGATCGGAGAGCGCGTTGGTGTCCTCGATACGGATCATCGCCGAGAGCGAGCGCGGGTGGTCCTCGCCGAGGATGTCGTGGAGGAGGTCGGCGAAGTAGAGGTAGCGGTCCGCCTCGGTCGCGTACGAGAACGGCGAGTCGACCACGCACCAGAAGTTGCCGCTGCGCACCAGGTACGGGATCGTCAGCTTGCGGCTGGTCGAGGTGGTGGTGGCGAGCACGAGGCAACGCGCCGGGTCGGTGATCCTAAGGATGTTGGCGTTGGGCTCGGTCTTGGTGAAGCGGTGCCCGCCTGCGTCCACCACGTCGAACACCGAGGTCGTGTCGAACCCTTCGTGGGCGAAGCCGAAACGTGCGGCGAGATCGCAGGCGTGGGCGAACTGGTCCAAGCCCGTGTTGATCCACACGAACGTGTGGGTGGTTTCATACGCATCTGCATAGAGTGCAGGCGCAGGGGCGTATTCGCGGCGAAAGTCTTTGCGGTAGCCGATGTAAAAGGCGACGTCGTATCCCTCGATCTCGCCCGCGGAATAGGTGTCGGCGGCTTGCAGCGTTGCATCGGCGTGGAAGTGCCCGAGGAGCTGGCGCAACTGACGCGCATCGCCGAGCCCGCTCGCGGGTGCCGCGGGCCCCGGCTCGTAGAGGATGAGCACCCTCTTGGTGGGCGGCGTGGCAGCCGCCACCGCCTGGGCGAAGAGCGTCAGGACGAGCGCCGCGAGCGCCGTCCGCGCCTGCGCGTGGGAAGCCGCCGGGCCGCCGGGGAGAAGGGTCTGACGCATTGCGGTTTTACTTTGACGGGCCCACGCCGGGAGGCGGGATCGCGGGAGTCGCCGGTGCTCGCACGCGCCGATGGTAACACGCTGGTCCGGCGTGGACGGGGACGCGCACGCGTCAGAGATGATGCGGTGTTTGCGACGATCGCCGCCCCGGCGCCCTTGACTGCACCCATGGCACACCTATCATCGTGGGCGGTGATACCAGGCAGCCGATCTCCCCTTCCGGCAGCGTGCCTGCGCTCGACTTTGCCGCGCGCGATCTGGTCATCCCTCTGGCTGGGGCCGCTGCTGCTCGCAGTGGTGGCCAGAGCGGGGGAGCCGGCTGCGGTCGGAACGCTCACCCCGCAGCCGAGACAGTTCTTCATCCTCTCGGCGTCGGGGAAACGCTACGCGAAGATCCACGACGCGCTCGCGTTGGTGGGGTTCGAGGTCCGTGAAGACACCGCCGCGGCCTACGCGGCCACCCGCGCAGGTGCCAACCCCGTGCTCGTGGTGCCGCGGGGAGAGAGCGAGCGACTCGCCAAGGCTCAGCTTGCGGACATCGTTGCCGACGTTCGAGCAGGGCGGTTCGTCGTGCTGGAGGGCGCCTCGCCGCTTGCCGAGGCGCTGGGCGTGGCCGCCGCTGGCGTAACCGCACCTTTGCGCTCGTACCGCTGGCGGCGCGAAGGGGACGTGCCGATCAACCTGCCGCGGCCCACCGTCTGCCCACGGCTGGTGGCGCCGTCAGGCAGTACCGTGCTGGCGGACGACCCGCGTTCCCGCACGCCGCTGGTGATCGCGGGCGCCGCCGGTCAGGGGCGCTACCTGATCCACGCCTTGCCGATCGAGCCGGCGAAGTTTCCGCTCTATCAGTACCAGCCGTTCTTCCTGGCAGGGATCACCGCCGCCGGAGACGTGATGCCGACGCTTGCGGGAACCGACTTTGGCGTGTACGTGGACTACGGCTACCACGACCACGAATCCGTGGAAGCGCTCGTGGCCCGACTGCAAGAGTGGGGCATCCAGCAGGTCTCCTTGAGCGCCTGGTACGAGGGAGCCAGCTACGAGACCTTCCTCGAGCGCTTTCTCGGCGCCGCGCACCGCCGCGGCATCGGGGTGGAGGCGTGGCTGGAGCTGCCGATGGTGAGCAGGCCATTTTGGGACCAGCACCCCCAATGGCGGCAGCGCACGGCCGCCGGGCAAGAAGGGCATGTCGATTGGCGTTACCTGATGGCGCTCGAGGACCCCGAGTGCCTGGCGGCGGTCAAGGTGTACGTCACCGATCTGATCGTGAAGCACGACTGGGACGGCGTGAATCTCGCGGAGGTCTACTTCGAATCTCCCGGGCAGGGCTTCGCGCGCGCGGACCTGTTCACGCCGATGAGCGACGCCGCGAAGCGCCAGTTCACCGGGCGCTTCGGCGTCGATCCTGCTGCCCTGTTCGATCCGCGCTCGTCGCATTTCTGGCGCAAGGACAGGCGGCTGCGCGAGGCAATGGCGCGCTACCGCGTCGATCTCGTCACCAAGCTCCACGGCGAGGTGCTCGAGGTCTGCTCGCGGTGCAAGGTGCAGCGGCCCGACTTGGACCTCACCGTCACCCAGATCGATACGCTGCTGATTCCCAGCATGCGCGAGCAAATCGGGGTCGACATCCCGCAGTTGCTGGCGCTGCGCGCCCGCTACCCGTTCGACGTCCAGATCGAGGACCCTTTCACGCTCTGGAACCTCGGACCGAAGCGCTTTCGCCTCCTCGGCGAGATCTACCGCCGCGCGCTCGGTGAGGGAACGCCGCTCGCCCTCGACATCAACGTGGTCGATCGCGAGCCCGACACCGATGCGCAGGTCCTCGTCACCGAGCGGCAGCGCGGCCTAGAACTGTACGAGCTGATCCACGCCGCGGCCGAGCACGCCGACACCGTCTACTTCTACGCCGCCAACACGCTCGATCCCTCAGACATGCGGCTCGCGCCGTACGCCGCGGCCCCCGTGCGTCTGACTGCGCTGCCCGACGGCCAAGCGCGGTACACGGCCACGCGGTCGCTTCGGTGGATGGTGGACAGCCGCGGGTGGGAGGCGTACCTCGACGACCAACCGTGGCCGTGCCTCGCGGACGATCGGGTGGTGCTCCCCGCCGGCACCCACCTCGTTTGCCTGCGCCCGGCACCACCCACCACTGCGCCGGCGCTTCGCGTCGAGGAGATCAGCGGAACACTGCTCAGCGCTCGCAAAGACGGGGGAGCCTGCAGCTTTGCCTACCGCAGCGCGGGGCGCTGCTACGTTGCCTTCAGCCGGGCGCCGGGTTCGCTTCGCTGCGATGGCCAGCCGGCCGCGCTTTCAGGCCGCAGCGCGATGGTCGTCCTTCCGGCTGGAACGCATACGGTCGAGGCCCTGCCGTAGGCAAGGGCTGCGGTCCTTTCCGCGTTCGTCTCAGGCTAGCGTTGCACGCCACCCCCGATTTACACTCTAGCCTGCATTATTCGTGGGGGTTCGTGGCGAGAGCGGGGAGATTGCCGCTATGGTAGGCGCACGTAGGCGGGAGGACCCGAGTCGTATCCTCTGCGATACGTCGCAGGGTCCGAGCGCCGAGTACGCCCGCCAGAGCGGTCATATCGCCGCTCGCAGCAGAAGCCCCATGAATAATGCAGGCTAAACAAGGAGCCACCATGAGAGAGAGTTCCGTTCGCGTGTTCCGGCCCGCGCCCGCCGGCGGCGCCTCCCGCCTGTGGTTTGGCATTCTGCTCGGCATCGTCAGCCTGGTCTTCATCTACTTGCTCGTTACCTACCTGCGCGTTCCCGTCATCCGCTACCAGATAGACGGGACCACACTGACCATTCACAGCGCCCTCGGCTCTTCCACCCAGGAGAAGCACATCACGCTCGCGCGCATCGGCGAGATCCGCCCGGAGCTTTTGCGGGGTGGCTCGCTGCGCTTCGGCACCGAAAAGCCCGGTTACTGCGTTGGCCTGTTCGCCTATCCCACGTTGGGAGAGGTCTCGCAAATCACGGATTGCTCGGAGCTCGCGGTGCTGCTGGTGACCAGTGGCGAGGTGGAGCCCATCGTCGTCACACCCGGCGACCGCGATGGCTTCATCGCCGCGTTGCGGAACGCGCGGCCGGGGAGCTTCGTCCCGCCCACGCGGGTCACCGGCGCGTGGTGGGCGACGTTGATCACGCTGCTGCTCGCCTACCTCGTGGTGGTGGCGGCCCTGGTCACGGCCTTCTTCCTCGCGCCGCGGCGTCTGGCCTACGCGGTGAGGGGTGACGCGCTCGAGGTCACTACGCTATTCGGGCGCCGCCGCCTTGGCCTGATCCGCGCTAAGGTGTTCAAGCACCGGCCGCTTGTCGGGGCGCGTCTATCGGGCGTGTTCCTGCCCGGCTACCTCGTGGGCACGGCGCTGTGGGACGGGATGGCGACCACCGTGCTCGCCTCCGTGCGCGACGAGGGCGTCGTGCTCGAGGCGGAAGGCCGCATCTTCCTGAGTCCTGCCGATTGCGACGGCTTCCTCGCTGCCCTCGCCCAGGCCGGCGCAACGATCGTCACCCCCGAGATGCAACGCAGAAGGTAGGCACGTAGACGGGCGGCTTCCAGCCGATTTCCTAGTTGTCGCTTGACGAGGTGTGATAGCGCTTGACCTTATTAACGCGCTGCGTTATCATTGATTGGCATGATCCGCAGCTTCAGCGACAGCGAGACACAGAGGGTGTTCGGGCGGAAGGGTTCCCGGCGGCTGCCTGCGACCGTCCAGCGTGCCACCCTGCGCAAGCTCGCGATGCTCGACGCGGCGGAGATCCTCAATGATCTTCGGGTTCCTCCCGGCAACCGCCTGGAACGGCTCCATGGCGACCGCGAGGGCCAGCACAGCATCCGCATCAACCAGCAGTGGCGGATTTGCTTCAGATGGAGGGACGGTGATGCCTACGAGGTCGAGATCGTCGATTACCACTAAGCGGCACCGTGCGCCTGAGCCGCCAATCCTCCCGCCCGTCCACCCTGGGGAGGTGTTGCTCGAGGAGTTCCTCAAGCCTCTGGGGATCTCGCAGTACCGCGTGGCCAAGGACACGAGCGTGCCCCCGCGCCGTATCAACGAGATCGTGCACGGTAAGCGGGCGATCAGCGCGGACACTGCGCTCCGGCTGGCGCGCTACTTCGGGACGACCGAGCGGTTCTGGATGAACCTGCAGGCTCGCTACGACCTCGAGGTCGAGAAGGGTCGCCTGGGCGAGCGCCTCGAACGGGAAGTTGAGGTGTTAGCCAAGGCAAGCTGAGCCGAGAGCCGTTCTTGGGCCGATCGCTTCGCGGGCCCGCAACGACCTCGGCCAGTCTTCAGCCGAGACGAAGAAACCGCGGCGAGCGGTCTGCGGCGTCCAAGTGGTCCGCTCGCGCCGCCGAAGCGCGTCGGGCGAAGCCGACCACCTGCGAAGCTTGCAGCGCCGCAGGTGGGCGTGTACGCGACAGCGGTGGCGCGGCATTGAGACAAAGACTAGAATCCTCTTTCGGCCCGGCCGGGGTAGTCTCGCCGGAGCACGGCAGCCAAGGAGCGAACGATGAGCGAGGGCAACGCCAAGAAGGGAACGATTGCGATCCTGACCGGTGGCGGCGACGTGCCGGGCCTCAACCCGGCGATCCGCGCGCTGACCGTGCGCGCACTGCGCGACGGCTACCGGGTGCTGGGCATCCGGCGCGGCTGGGCCGGGCTCGTCGAGCTCGAGCGCGACCATTCCAAGGCGATGGGCGAACACGTCATCGAGCTTTCCGAGGAGGCGGTCAACAAGGTCGGCCGCACCGGCGGCACCTTCTTGCACACCTCACGCACGCGGCCCTCGCATGTGCCGAAGAGCGTGTTGCCGGCGCACCTGCGCGGCAAGTACGCCGCCGAGATGAACGACATCACCCAGGAGGTGCTTGCCAACATCGAGTGGCTGGGGATCGACTACCTCATCCCGATCGGCGGCGACGACACGCTGTCCTACGGCGTGCGGCTGCACCAGGAAGGGGTCAAGGTCATTGCCATCCCGAAGACGATGGACAACGACGTGCCCGGCACCGACTACTGCATCGGCTTCTCCACCTGTGTGACGCGCACGATTGAAATGACGCATGCGCTGCGCACCTCCGCGGGCAGCCACGAGCGCTTCCTGGTGATCGAGGTGTTCGGGCGCTACGCGGGGTTCACCGCGCTGCTGCCGACCATGGCCGGCGCTGCCAACCGCTGCGTCATCCCCGAGCACGTGTTCGACATCGAGCTCCTGTGCGAGCTGCTCACCAAGGACCGCTACTCGAACCCGTCGAAGTACAGCGTGGTGCTGGTCTCGGAAGGCGCACGATTTGAGGGCATGGACGAGATGGTGTTCGAGGGCGAGGAGACGGACGCGTTCGGCCACAAAAAGCTGGGCGGCATCGGCGACGTCATCTCCAAGGCGCTCAAGGAGCTGTCGGTGAAGTACAACGACGGCAAGCGCATCAATGTGATCAACCAGCGCCTCGGCTACCTGGTGCGCTGCGGCGACCCCGACGCGGTGGACTCGATCGTGCCGATGGCGTTCGGTAACCTGGCGATGGACCTCGTGCTCGACGGGGTATCCGGTCGCCTCGTCAACGTGCGCAACGGGCGCTACGACAACGTGCCGATCGAGGTCGTCGCCAGCCACAAGAAGGTGGTGGACGTGCGCAAGTTCTACCACACCGAGCGGCTGCGGCCGATCTACGAGCGGTTCGAATCCAAGCCGCTGTTCATCATGACGAGCGACTACTGAGCGGGGTTAGGCGCCGAACGACAAGAAGTGCGCGGCTCGGAAAATGCCATCCCCGCGCAAGTCGTCATTCCCGCGCAAGCGGGAATCCAGGCAGCCGCGTGGCGGCCAAGCCGGATACGCGACCCCAACCCCACCGCGGTGACCTGGGGATCGCCGCGCCCACCGTCCCCTACGCTCACGCTGGGCTTGCGATGACAGTGATTTCCCTGCGCGCTCGCCGATAGGTAACATTCAACCGGAGGGCGGCGTGGACGAACATTCTCATGGCGGTAGCCCGCTGGGAGGCATGGCTTCTGGCGTTGAGCGACGGCTCCTGGGCATCGATCCGGTGTGCGGGATGAAGGTGTTCGAGAAGCCCAATGTCGTCTCGCGCGAGCACGCGGGCGCCACCTATTTCTTCTGCGGTCCGCGCTGCGCCGAGCGGTTCGACGCCGATCCGGCCGGCATCCTCGCCGCTCCTGGCACGCACGGCATGCGCCGGCCCGCAGCGCCCACACTGCTAACGATGCCAGGCATGCCCAAGCCGACGCTGCCCGTGATGACCGCCCCCGCACCGCGGTCTGGGGCGGACGTTCCACAGACTGCCCCGGTGGTGGCCCGCCAGACCGTCGCGTGGGTGTGCCCGATGGACCCCGAGGTCCACGAAAGCAAGCCCGGCGCCTGCCCGGTCTGTGGCATGGCGCTCGAGCCCGAGACGCCGATCGCCGCGTCACGCGCCACGTACGTCTGTCCGATGCACCCGGAGGTCGTACACGACGCGCCTGGCGCCTGCCCGGTCTGTGGCATGGCGCTCGAGCCGCGCACCGTCGCGGTTGAGGAGCCCGCCAACCCCGAGCTAGCCGACATGACCCGCCGCTTCTGGGCGGCTGCCGCCCTTGCCTTGCCGCTCCTCGCGATCGCGATGGGCGAGATGGTGCCGGCGCTGCGGCACGTCCTCTCCGCGCTGTGGCTCGTGTGGCTGCAAGTGGCGCTCGCGTCCCCAGCCGTGCTGTGGGCCGGCTGGCCGCTGCTGCTGCGTGGCTGGCGCTCGCTCGTCAACCGCAACTTGAACATGTTCACGCTCATCGCGATCGGCACCGGCGCGGCGTACGGCTACAGCCTCATTGCGGTGCTTACACCCGGCGCGTTCCCCGCATCGATGCGCGTGCACGGTCAGATCCCGGTTTACTTCGAGGCGGCCGCGGTGATCACCGCGCTCGTGCTGCTCGGCCAGGTGCTCGAGCTGCGCGCCCGCGCGCGCACCGGCCAGGCCATCCGCGCGCTGCTCTCCCTCGCGCCAGCCTCGGCGCGGCGCATCGGCGATGACGACGCAGAACGCGACGTGCCGCTCGACCACGTGCGGCCCGGCGACCGCCTGCGCGTGCGCCCCGGCGAGAAGGTCCCGGTTGACGGCATCGTCCTTGAAGGGTCGAGCAGCGTTGACGAATCGTTGGTCACCGGCGAACCGATCCCGGTCGAGAAGACCCCCGACAGCCGCGTCACTGGCGGAACCGTCAACCAGACCGGGGGCTTCGTGATGCGCGCCGAGCGAGTCGGTGCGGACACGCTCCTCGCTCGCATCGTCGCGCTGGTGGCGACGGCACAACGGTCGCGCGCACCGATCCAGCGCCTCGCGGACCGCGTCGCTACGTATTTCGTGCCCGCCGTGGTTGCCGCGGCTGTGGCGACGTTCGCGGTGTGGGCGCTCGTTGGTCCGGAGCCCCGCCTTGCGTACGCGCTCGTCAACGCGGTCGCCGTCCTCATCATCGCGTGTCCGTGCGCGCTCGGCCTCGCCACGCCGATGTCGATCATGGTCGGCATCGGACGCGGTGCGCGGGCCGGCGTGCTGGTCAAGAGTGCGGAAGCGCTCGAAGCGCTCGAGAAGGTGGACACGCTCGTCCTGGACAAGACGGGCACCCTCACCGAGGGAAGGCCCCGAGTCACCGCGATCGTCCCCGCCGCGGACCTGAGCGAGGCTGACCTGCTCGCGGTGGCCGCGAGCCTGGAGAGAGCCAGCGAGCATCCACTCGCTGCGGCGATCCTCGCGGCCGCCGCCGAGCGGGGCGTCGCCACGGAGGAAGTGGGGGCATTCCGCTCGATCCCGGGTCAGGGAGTTGTTGGCTCCGTCCGCGGGCACGAGGCGGCGCTCGGCAATGAGCGGCTGATGGCCGAGCGTCGTGTTTCGCTTGGTGGGCTGAGCGGCGAAGCTGCAAGGCTCGCCGAGCAGGGGCAGACGGTCGTCTTCGCCGCCCGCGATGGCCGCGCGATTGGTCTCGTCGCGGTCTCCGATCCGATCAAGCCCAGCACGCCCGATGCGATCCGCGCGCTTCACGCTGCTGGCGTCCGCATCGTCATGCTCACCGGCGACCGCCGCGCCGCCGCCGAGGCGGTGGCGGGAGGGCTCAACATCGACGAGGTCGAGGCGGGGGTGTCGCCGGAACGCAAGGGGGAAGTGGTGGCTCGGCTGCGGCGCGAGGGTCGGGTCGTGGCGATGGCCGGCGACGGCGTCAACGACGCGCCCGCGCTTGCCGGCGCCGATGTCGGTCTCGCGATGGGCACCGGCACCGACGTGGCAATCGAGTCGGCCGGGATCACGCTCCTGGCGGGCGACCTGCGCGGCATCGCCCGCGCCCGCACCCTCTCGCGGGCGACCATGCGTAACATCCGGCAAAATCTGTTCTGGGCGTTCGGCTACAACACGCTCGGGATTCCGATCGCCGCCGGCGTGCTCTACCCTGTGTTCGGGCTGTTGCTTTCGCCAATGATTGCCGCCGCCGCGATGAGCTTCTCCTCGGTGACCGTCATCGCCAACGCGCTGCGCTTGCGCAAGCTCGAACTCTAAGCCCGGAAACCCCGGTTGGCTTCTGCTGCGAGGACGGGTCGCCGCACCCCGCGGTCAGGTCGGGCGCAGCACTATCATCGTTCTGGAAAGGGACCATGTGCTTCACATTTTCATCGACGCCGATGCCTGCCCCGTGAAGGACGAGGTCTTTCGGGTGGCTGGGCGCTACGACCTCAACGTCACGCTCGTCGCCGGGTCGTGGATGCGAACGCCCGAGAGTCCGAGGATCGAGCTGAAGGTTGTCGGGGGTGGAATCGACGTCGCCGACGACTGGATCGTCGAGCACGTCGAGGCCTGCGACATCGTCGTCACGGCGGACATCCCTCTCGCCGCACGCTGCCTTGCCATGGGTGCGACCGTTCTTGGCTACGCGGGCCCGCCGTTCACTGCCGACAACATCGGCGCCGCCCTCGCCACGCGCGGTCTGCTCTCTGATCTGCGCGACCTCGGAGAGGTGACCGGTGGCCCGCCGCCGTTCGAAAGACGCGACCGCTCCGCCTTCCTGCAGCGGCTCGACGAATCGATCAACGCGATCCGCCGCCGCAAGCTCGCGCTCTAGCCTGGATTCCCTGTCATTCCGACCCTGAGCCCGGCGAAGGGGAGGAATTCCATGGCAGCATCAGAGACCAAGACAACGACTGGTTTTCTTTTGCCCGTCGGGTGGTGCGGCTCTCGGCCCTGGCTCGCCCCCGCTCGCTGCGGGCCGAGACTCCTTCGCGCACGACCGAGCAGGGACGGCCCGCGGAGGGGCCCCTCGCTGTCCGCATGGAGCCGCGTCAGCGACACCCCACCGTGGTCCGCCCGCTCGGTTCCCGTGCGCTTCGGAGCAATACCGCCTCGCACCCGACGGGCGGATTCAATGCCCCCCACCCGGTCTTCGACGCAGGCGCGCTTGGAGCAATCGTCTTGCCCCGTGGAAGCAATGTGTGGGCGGGGGACGGG
>JBIOGJ010000055.1:0-27310 GCA_044447965.1 Thermoanaerobaculales bacterium
CCTCCGGAGTGATCGCCGCTTCACCCGACGGGCGAATTTGCGCCCAACCTCCCAACACCGCCCGTCCCACACACACCCAGAACTCGGAAAGAGATTTGAACTTGGGGTGGAGCAGGGGTGACAACGGGGGGGGCGGGTATCTGAATCCGCACGTCGGGTGCGCTGCGGCATTGTCTCCGGAGCGCACGGGTACCGAGCGGGCGGACCGCGGTGGGGTGTCGCTGACGCAGCTTCATGCGGACAGCGAGGGGCCCCGCCGCGGGCCGTCCCTGCTCGGTCGTGCGCGAAGGAGTTTCGGGCCGCAGCGAGCGGGGGCGAGCAAGAGCCGAGAGCCGCAGCACCCGACGGGCAAAACAAGACCAGTCGTGGCTTTTGTCGTGTTCTTTGGGAGGATTCGTCACTCGCCTGCGGGTGCGAGCAGCGCCGGGCTCATGAACTCTGGTTGAGTCGTTGGGACGGGGTCAGGCGGAAGGGTCCTCCGGCCGGAGTTCCTTCCAGCCTGCCTCGTCGAAGAAGCCGTAGCGGCGCTCGATCTTGGCGAAGAGTCGGTCGGAATCTGGGAGCAGCGTGAGCGGGAGCCGGAGGATGCCGTGCCCGGCGCGTCCGGAAAATGCAGCGTTCCCAACGGCGCGCTGGTCGCGGAGGTTGATCACGGACGCCGGCCCGCCTCGGGTAGGCAACCGCACGGCTACCGCCGCCACCGGTTGCTCCGGCGGGTGGCTGACAAGGCAGAGCGTGCGGGCGCCGAGGGAACGGAAATGGTTCTGTGAATCAAGGGTGAAGGTCAGCGAGGAGGCGTCACGATGAGCGCTGCGAACTGGGTGATCCGCGAGGCCGACAGCCGGCTCACACATGTAGAAGCGTTCCTCCGGCTCGGCAAACCCAGGCAGCCAGGAGCCGCGCAGCACGAGCTGCGTGCGATGGCAGAGAATCGCGGCGCGCTTGCGCTCCTGCTGCTTCGCTTCGAGCGGCAGCACGACAGCGCCCTCGTGTTTGGCACGCAGGCGCGGGTTGTGAACCAGGAAGCGCACGTGATGGCGGACCGGCGCCATGCCCCCCAACGTGTCGAGCGCGAGGTGCAGAAGCACGCCAAGGGCGCTGTGGTCCGGGTGGAGGTCGAGCAACGAGGGTCCGACGAGAATCGTGGGGCGCCATTCGCCGATCTCGCTCGCGAGCTTGGTCAATGCGAGCTCGGTGCCGTGCAGGAGCAGGTCGGTGGTGCTCTGGTCCGGGTAGCCGAGGAAGCGTGCACAGGTCTCGGGTACGCCGAGGTGGGCAAGCGCGGCCCGCACTTCCTCGCGGCGTTTGGCGCCGAAGCGGGCACGGTCTGCCGAGCCAATCCGCCAGCGCAGCTCGCTCGCGCGCTGCGCCCATGGGTTGTTGTCGCCGTCGGTGAAGAAGATCACCCGCGTGGCGGCGCCGGTGGCGAGCGCGTGCTGGAGCAACCCGCCCGTGGCGGCGCTCTCGTCATCAGGGTGCGGTGCGATGACGAGGAGGCGATCGGAGGGGCCGAGCGTGAGGGTCTGGATCACCGAGACCTCTCGCGGATCGCTTCGACTTCGGCGTGAGACGCAATGGTCGAGAATGTCGGTCTGGGTTGATCCGTGCGCACAGGGCGGCCAGTCTACCAGCCTCCTGCGATGGGATAATCACGCCGGAGGCGGGCATGGCGCGACGCCGGCTGATGCGCTGGTTGCAAGCCACGGCCACGACGCTGGCGGTGGCGCTGGTGGGCGGGGGTGCGGTTGCCTACCTGGCCGCGCACCGCTCCGTGTGGCGGCCGAGCGGCGAGGCGATCGTGCTCGACGGGCTGCAAAGGCCCGCCCGCATCGCCCTCGATGCCTTCGGCGTGCCCCATGTGAGCGCGTCCGGCGCCGGTGACGCGGCGTTTCTCGAAGGCTACATCCACGCCCGCGAACGGTTCTTTCAGATGGAGTTCGCACGCCGCGCCGTGGCGGGACGCCTCGCGGAGCTGGTCGGCCGTGCGGCGTTACCGCTCGATCGAGAGATGCGCCGCTTGGGGCTGGCGCGGGTCGCGGCGCGCCAGGTCGGTGAGTTGGACGCGCCCACCCGCGCGCTGCTTGCGAGCTACGCCCGCGGCGTCAACGCGGCATTGGCGCAACGCGGCGCGAGCGGCCTCGCGCCGGAATTCCTTCTGCTCGGTGGCGACATCGAGCCGTGGCGGGACGAGGACACGCTTGGCGTGGCCCTCGGCATTTCGTTCACGCTGACCGGGGCGGCCGGCGACGAGCAGTGGCGCGCTGAGGTCCTGCACGCGCTGGGGCGGAAGCGTGCAGTAGACCTGTGGGGCTGGACCGAGGCCGAGGCGCAGGCGTGGATCCCCCCGGATCTGCCGGGCGGCGGGCCGCCGAGCGAGCGCGTGCTGTCGCCGCCGATCTCGGGCTTCGGCTCGAACAACTGGGCGATCGCCGGAAGCCGAACGCGCAGCGGCTACCCGATCTTCGCGAACGACCCTCACGTCGGTGTGGCGAACCCAGCGACGTGGTACGAGATCTGCCTCGACGCTCCGGACCTTCACGTCGCGGGGGCGTCGCTTCCCGGGGCGCCGGGCGTCCTCATCGGTCACAACGCCGAGGTGGCGTGGGGCTTCACCATGTCGATGGTCGACGACCAAGACCTCTTCCGCGTCCGGCTCGATCCGGGCGGCAGGCAAGAGCGGGTGGGCGACTCGTTCAAGGCGCTCGAGGTACGGCGGGAGACGATCAGGCTCCGCGGGGGCCAAGCCGAGGAGCTTCTGGTCAAGGTGTCGCGCCACGGACCGATCGTGCGCGAGACGGGTGGGGAAGCGCTGGCGTTGGCCTGGACCGCGCTGGTTGGCCGCTCGGTCCTACCCGCATTCCTTCGCCTCGATCGCTCCCGCTCGGTGACCGAGGCAGCGGCGGCGTTCGCCGAGGCCGGTGCGCCGGGGATGAACCTGGTCGCAGCCGACCGTGGTGGCCATATTGGATGGCAGGTCGTGGGCCGAGCGCCGTTGCGAGGACGGGGTGCGGGCCGGCTGCCCGCGCCGGGGTGGGACGAGCGCTGGGATTGGCAAGGGCTCGCGCCGTTCGCGGCCAACCCCTCGCGGACCGACCCGCCGCAGGGCTACCTCGCCACCGCCAACCACGACCCGTTCGCCGAGGGCGACTTCCCGCCGCCGGCGTTCCCCGCCGAGTTTGCCCCGCCGTGGCGCGTCCGGGCGATCCGCGGGGCGCTAGCCGCGCGAGCGGACTGGGACGTGGCGGCGTGCCTGTCGTTGCAGATGGATGACCGCAACGGCCAGGCGCTCGCAATCCTCGAGCGACTCAGGCCGATGTTGGACCACATCGGCACGCCCGCCGCCGGCCTGCTGGCAAGGTGGGACGGGCGAATGGACGCGGAGAGCGAGGCGGCACTGCTGTGGGCCGAGTTCCTCCGCGAGCTGACTCGGCGCGTGGGTGGGGACGAGGCGCGCCGCGGCGGGCTGCCGCGCACCCCGCTCGGCGGCGAGGAGATCCTGCGCCTGCTGGCGGGCCGGCTCGACCCGGCGTGGTGGGACGACGTCACCACGCTCGCGGTGGAGGAGCCCGAGCAGGTCGTGGCGGCGGCGCTCGATGCGGCGGCGCGTCGCGCCGCGGGCGCGCGGTGGGGCAGCCGCCATCGGCTCCTGTTCCGGCATCCGCTGGGTAGGATTCCGCTGCTTGGCGCGCTCCTCAATCGCGGACCTTTCCCGGTTGCCGGGGCGGCGGGCTGCATCGACGCCACCGCCTACGCCTCCCAACGGGACGACTTCGCGGTGATCGCGTTGCCGTCGTTGCGCTTCGTGGCTGACCTCGCCGATTGGGATCGGGCGGTGTTCACCCTTCCTCTCGGGCAATCGGGCCACTTCCTCTCACTGCACGTCGCGGACCAGACCGCGGACTGGTTGGGTGGGCGCGCCCATCCGATGCCCTGGAGTGCGGCCGCCGTGCGCGCCGCGACCGTGGTTGAGACAGAGGTACTCCCGAGGACCCCAAGCACCGGTGCTGGAGGGACCGAGTGACCCTCCCCGTACCGTTCGTCAAGGCCGGGTAGCCGCGCCGGCGGGATGCCGCTATCCTTCGCTATTCGGGGGTGGGCATGGATCCGATGCGGATCGTCGAGCGTCAAGCGGAGCAAACGGACTCGCGCATTCTCTTGCTGGTGATGGACGGGCTTGGTGACCTGCCCCGCGAGAGCGACGGTCTCACTCCGCTTGCGGCGGCGCGCAAGCCGAACCTCGACCGACTCGCGGCCGAAGGGTGCTGCGGCCGATTCGACCCGGTCGGGCCGGGAATCACGCCGGGCTCCGGCCCCGGTCACCTCGGCCTGTTCGGCTACGACCCTTCCGAGTACGAGATCGGCCGCGGCGTGCTCTCCGCCGTGGGGATCGATTTTCCCCTGCAACAGGGCGACGTCGCGGCGCGCATCAATTTCTGCACCCTCGACGCGGCTGGAAGGATCATCGACCGCCGCGCCGGCCGCATCCCCACCGAGGAGAACCGCCGCCTGGTCGCGCGCCTGCGTGAGATCAAGCCGCCGGGTGGCGTCGAGATCTTCGTCGAGACCGAGGCGGAGCACCGCGGCGCGCTGGTAGTGCGCGGCGCCGGTCTCGGTCACCGGCTCACGGATACCGATCCGCAGCACACGGGTGTACCACCGCTGCCGGTACAAGCCCTGGATGCCGCGGCCCAGCCCACGGCAAAGGTCGTCACGGCCTTCATCTCGGCGGCGCAGGCGAAGCTGCGGGGTGAGTCGAAGGCCAACGGCATCCTGCTGCGCGGCTTTGATTCCCTGCCGAAGATCCCCTCGCTGCAGGACCGCTTCCGGCTGCGGCCGGTGTGCATCGCGACGTATCCGATGTACCGCGGTCTCGCCCGTCTGGTCGGCATGGCGATGCCGCCGGCGCCGGCCTCGCTGGCGGAGTTCCCCGCGGCGCTTGCCGCCCAGCGCGAGGGCCACGACTTTTTCTTCGTCCACGTCAAGTACACCGACAAGGCCGGCGAGGACGGCGATTTCGCAGGTAAGCGAACGGTGGTCGAGGAGGTGGACGCGCTCCTCCCAGCGTTGCTTGGCGGCGGGTTCGAGGTGGTTGCGGTGGCTGCTGACCACTCGACCCCGGTCGCGCACAAGGCCCACTCGTGGCACCCCGTGCCCGCGTTGCTGTGGGCGCCGGGCCGGGCGTTCCGCGATGCCGTCACCGAGTTCTCCGAGACCGCGTGTGTGACGGGAGCGCTCGGGCGCATGCCGCTGCGCTTCCTGCTCGCGGAGGCGTTGGCCTCGGCCGGGAAGGTCGCCAAGTTCGGCGCCTGAATGCGCTGCGGATAACGGATCTATCATGGGGCGGGCGCCCTCGCCCGCCTGCTTGGGAGTGCCGTGCAAGGTTGTGGGGCGGGGCCCTCGCCCGCCTTGAAGAGTTGCCAAGCCCGGCCGGTAGGTTTGCGCCGCGGATGGCGGGGACTCGGTGCGGAATCCTGCGCCAGCAGCCGAGGTTTTCAGCGAGGGAGGGAATTTCTGATGAGGATCGCGGCCATGTTGCTGCCGTCGTTGCTCGCACTGGCTGGCCTGGCGAAGGCCGGCGAGATGTTGAAACCCGGTGAGGCGTTTCCTGCCTGGAAACTGCAGGATCAGACCGGCGCGACGGTGTCGTCCGCCGACCTGGCAGGCAAGACATACCTACTTTGGTTTTACCCAAAGGCCATGACGTCAGGGTGCACCAAGGAAGGCTGCACGTTGCGCGATAACTACGCCGGTTTCCAGAAAGCGGGCGTCGAAGTAGTGGGCGTCTCGTTTGACGACCCCAAAGCCAACGCCGAGTTCGTCGCCAAGGAGCACTTCCCGTTCCGCCTGCTGTCGGACAAGGATCACACCCTCGCCGTCGCTGTGGGGGCGGCGGACTCGCCGAGCCGCGCCTACGCCAATCGGATTTCGTACCTGGTGGGACCGGACGGCAAGGTGATGAAGGCGTACGCCAACGTCGACCCGGCCAAGCACGCGACGCAGGTGCTCGCCGACCTGCCCGGGAGCAAAACGGCGGCGGAGTAGCTGCGGCGGTGTTTGGCCGGCGGAGGCGCAGTACCTCAGCCGCCCGCGACAGGCGCCATCCCCCAGGTGTGACGCATGACGCTCGTCGTCGCCTCGTGTTGAAGCCGGCGCGCCCAGCCCTCGACATCGAGCGAGGCCTCGGCAGCCTCACACTCGGCGGCGGTCGAGCGCGTCGCGGGGTGGCGCGGTTGCAGGAACGAGCAGCAGTCCTGGTGGGGGAGGATCGAGAGCTCGAACGTCTCTGCCCGCTCGGCGATGTCGATGATCTCCTGCTTGTCGAGGCAGACGAGCGGACGGAGCACCGGCATGTGGGCGACGCGATCGATGGCGGCGAGGTTCTCCAGCGTCTGCGAGGCCACCTGGTTCAAGGAATCGCCGGTGACGAGCGCCTCGCAGCGCCAACGCCGAGCGATGCGTTCCGCGATGCGCAGCATCATGCGCCGGTAGAGCAGCACGCGCAGCCGTTCGGAGCAGTTTGCCACGATCTCGCGCTGACAATCCCCGAACGGGACCACCGCGAGGCGCGCGGCGCCCTGATGCCGGATCAAGACCTCAACGAGTCGCTCCACCTTGCCGACCGAGGCATCCGAGGTGTACGGCGCCGAGTGGAAATGGACGTAGTGCGCCTTGGTGCCGCGCTTCATCGCCATGTACGCCGCGACCGGCGAGTCGATCCCGCCGGAGAGCAGCACGAGAACCCGCCCGGAGGTGCCGACCGGGAGGCCGCCGGGACCGGGGAAACGGCGGTGGAAGAGGTAGATCCCGTCGTTCTGCACGAGTACGTGGAGCGTCACGTCAGGGGTTTCGAGATCAACCGCGAGGCCGCTCGCCGTGGCGACGAACGCACCCAGCTTGCGATTGACCTCCTCCGAGGTGAGCGGAAATCGTTTGTCCGAGCGCTTGCAGCGCACTGCGAAGCTCGCCAAAGTTGCGGGAGTTGCAGGGCCGCTGAGGTCGCGGCTGGAAGCCGCTCCCACTGAGAGCAGTGTCTGGCTGTCCGTGGGAGCACCTGAACGACTGTCCGTGGGAGCGCCTGAACGACTGTCCGTGGGAGCACCTGAACGACTCTCCGTGGGAGCAGTTGAACGACTCTCCGTGGGAGCACCTTCCAGGTGCGACCGGATCGGGCCGCGGCCGGGAACGACGACCGCAGAGGTCATGAGCCGATCGAGGTGCTCGCCGACGAAGCGCTCGAGCTGCTCGTAGGTTGTGCCGACCCGCTCCACCGGGATGATGCCGTTGATCCCGAACACGGTGGTCAGCCGCTCGAACGCCGCGCCCCATGGCACCGGCTCGGTAAAGCGGATCACCACTCGCGCGGGAATTGATACCTCCGCGACCGGGAACCCGGTCAGCGCTCGGCGCACGTTGGCGAGCAGCGTGCGCTCAAACCAGCCGCGGTTGCCGCCCTTCAACGCCACCTCGTGCACCGTGGCGATGACGTGCTCGACCAGCTCCATCCCGCCTCCGCGCCGGAGCGTAACACGGGCTGGAGGAGAGGCGCAGTCGACGATCGCGCGCGCGGAGCCTGTCTGCTACTGCGGTCCCCCGACGGAGTGGGGGTGCTTCGCCTCGTCGAGCGTGCTACGGACCGCCCGCGCTAGGGTCTTCATGTCGAACGGCTTCTGCAGGAAGTTCATCGTTCCCTGCACCGAGCCGCGGCGCACGCCCTCATCCTGGGCGTAACCGGACATGAGAATGACGCGCATCGATGGCCAGCGTTCCTCGAGGCCACTTGCCAGCGCAGGGCCGGAGATGCCGGGAAGCATCAGGTCGGTGAGCACGAGATCGAACGGGGGATCAGCCGGAAGCTTCTCGGCGTCCTCGCCGTTCGCCACCGCCACCACCTCGTAGCCGAGCGACGCGAGGATCTCGCTGAGCCCCTCGCGTGCGCCTTGTTCGTCCTCGACGACCAGGACCCGCTCACCGGAGCCAAGGGGCAGGTCGGGGAGCGCCGCCGCCGCCTCGGACACGGGCGCGAACTCGCCCGATCCGGCGCGGGGGAACACGACGCGGAACCTCGATCCTTTGCCCTCGTGCGTCTCCAGCTCCAACCGACCGTGGTGCTGGGTCACGATCCCGTGCACGACGGACAGTCCCAGCCCTGTCCCTTTTCCGGCGCCCTTGGTGGTGAAGAACGGTTCGAAGATCTTCTGACGGATCGCTTCCGGGATGCCGTGACCGTTGTCCTCGACCTCGAGCCATGCGAAAGAATCGTCGCGGCCGGTGCGGATCACGAGCCGGCCGCCGTCGGGCATTGCATCCGAAGCGTTGACGACGAGGTTCATGAGCACCTGATCGAGCTGGCCGCGGTCCGCGTTGAGCGGCACCCGCCGTTGGGCGAGATCGAGCTCGACCGCAACGTGCTCACGCACGAGACGGCGGGCCATCTTGGCGGCGCTCTGCACGACCTCGTTGAGGTCCAGACGCTCGGGGCGGGTCGTCTCCCGCCGCGAGAATAGCAGGAGCTGGCGCGTCAGCGCGGCACCCCGGCTCACGCCCTGCTCAAGCTCGGCGGCCTCGGCGTGAACGTGCGCCGCGTCGCCGGCATGCGTCCTGAGCAACTGCGCATGGGTCGAGAGCGCTTGCAGGAGGTTGTTGAAGTCGTGGGCGATCCCGCCCGCGAGCCGGCCGATCGCCTCCATCTTCTGCGCCTGGTTGAGCTGCTGCTGCAGCGCCACCTCGTGGGTCACGTCGCGCTTGACCGCGACGTAGTTCACGACCTTGCCGCCCGAGTCGCAGACGGGTGAGATCGTCGCCTCCTCCTCGTACGTCGAGCCGTCCTTGCGGCGGTTGATGAAGTGGCCGGACCAGGTCTCGCCGGCCGTAATCGTGTCCCAGAGATCCTTGTAGAAAGCAGCATCGTGATTCCCGCTCTTGAGCATCCGTGGCGTTTGTCCGGACGCCTCGGCGGGGCTGTAACCGGTGATCCGTTCGAACGCAGGGTTGACGTATTCGATCGTCCCGTCCGGATCCGTGATCATGACGGCCTCGTCGGTCTGCTCGACGGCGGCGGCGAGGCGCCGTTGCGCTTCCTCGGCGGCCTTGCGCGCGGTGATGTCCTCGACGGCGCCCTCGTAGTACAGCACCTTGCCATCCGGCCCGCGGACCGCGCGGGCGTTCTCGCGCACCACGACCTTGCGGCCATCCTTCCTGACCCATGTCTCTTCGAGACCCCGCAGCTCGCCGGTCTGCTCGACCGCCTCCTTGAACCGCTGGCGGGGATACTCGGGTTGGAAGCCGGCGTCCTCAAGGTTGCACGCGAGCAGCTCCTCCAGCGACTCGTAGCCACACATGTTTACGATGGCGGGATTGGCGAGCAGGATGCGGCCGTCGGGAGTGGTGCGGTAGATGCCGATCGGCGATTGCTCGAAAAGGCTCCGGTAGCGTTCCTCGCTCTTGCGTAGGGCCTCCTCGGCTCGCTTTCTCTCGCCGACGTCCATCACGAATCCCACAGTGACCGGACCATCGAGCAGCTCCACCATCGCTACCGCGACGTGGGCCGGGAACTGCGAGCCGTCCTTGCGCTGTGCGACCGCCTCGTATTCGGAAGGCGGATGCGCCCCCCGCGTGCGCTGAAGGGCGCGTTTGGCGATCGTCGCTCGTGCTTCGAGTGCCCAATGATCGGCAATCGGCCGCCCCACGATCTCGTCCAGGCTGTCGAATCCGAACATGCGCAAATAGGTGGGGTTGGCGTAGAGGTTCAGCCCGTCCCTACCGATGGCAATGGCAATCGGAGACCCCTCGATCAGCGACCGGAAGCGCCCCTCGCTCTTGCGTAGGGCCTCCTCGGCTCGCTTCCGGCCGGTGATATCACGGGCGGCGGCGAATACGCCTTTCACCTGCCCCGCCTCGTCTCGGAAGACCGACGCGTTGTAGAGCACGTCGATGGTGTGACCGTCCGTGTGCCGGATGGTGAGGGGGTAGTCGGTCACTGAACCCTGGGTGAGTACCTGCATGTACCCCTGGCGGGCCTTCTCGGGTTCGGTGAAATAGCCGGAAAAATCGGTGCCCACGAGCTTGTCGCGCCGCAGTCCGGTGGCCAGCTCCGTCGCCAGGTTGACATCCGTAATCTCGCCTTCCGAGCTGATCGTGACGAGCGGATCGAGGCTCGCCTCGATGAGGCTGCGGTTGTACGCGCCCGCCAAGCGCAACGCTTCCTCCGCGCGCTTGCGCTCCGTGGTGTCGCGGATGATCATGGCGGTTCGCTGGTTCCCGGCCCGGTCCTCGAACACCGATGTGCTCAATTCAATTGGGAACTTGGTCCCATCGCGGCGCATGCCGGTGAGCTCGCCGCTGAAGCTCCCGGTGCGTGCGCGCGTTTCGATCGCGACTGGGAGGCGGGGATCTGTCTCGTCGATGATCCCGCTTCGCCCGAGCTCGCGGATCTCTCGCTCCTCACGCCCGAACATCTGGCACGCCGCAGGGTTTGCCGCGAAGATCCTTCCGTCCGGCGCGGTCAGGAGCACGGCGTCCAGACTGCTCTCGAAGACCAGACGGTAGCGCTCTTCGCTCTCGCTCAGAGCCGCTTCGCCCTGCTTCCGCTTCGTGATGTCGCGCTGGGTGCCGATGATGCGCGTCGGGGTTCCATCAGCGGCGTGCTCCACCACGCGGCCGCGGTCGTTCACCCAGATCCATTTGCCGGACTTCGTGCGCAAGCGGTGCTCGCTCTCGTAAACCGGCGTTTCGCCGCGCAAATGGCGCTCCAGCGCCGCCTGCGCGGCCTCAAGATCGTCGGGATGTACGCGGCTTCGCCATGGCTCGCTCTCGCCCTCCAGCTCCGCGAGCGAGTATCCGAGCATTGCCGCCCACCGCTCGCTGAGCGTCAGCTTGCCCGTGTCGAGGTGGTAGTCCCACAACCCGAGGCCGGTGTTGTCGATGGCGAGCTCGAGTCGCTCCTCGCTCTCGCGCAGAGTGAGGTTGAGCCGCCCCAGTTCCTCGGTCCGTTCCCGCACGCGCTCCTCCAGCGCCGTGTGCGAGCGCTGCAGCTCTGCCTCCATCCGCTTCCGCTCGGTCACATCCTGGAGGATGCCGATCGCCCCGATGACCGCGCCGTCCTTGCCATGGAGCGGTGCCGTTCGGAGCGACACGAAGACGTCTGCGGACGAAGCACCGGGATGGAATGCGCCTTCGTACTCGCCGTGCCCACCGGTGAGCGCCGCCTCGAGCGCGGGGCGAAGGCGTTGGTCCTCGAGCGAGCGCAGGTCGAGTCCGACCAGACGTTCTCGATCGCCGCCGAGGATGCCGGCAAAAAGCTCGTTGCAGTCGGTGACGCGCATCTCGCGGTCGTAGTGGGCGATCGCCTCAGGCGCGTGGTCGAAGACCTCACGATAGCGCTCCTTGCTGTCGTGCAGCTCTGTGGCTCGACGTTCGGCCGCCCTGCGAAACGCCGCGGCCATGCCCACCAGCGTGATCACAAATGCGACTCTCGCCATCCCGTACTCGAGCGACGTCTCGCCGGGGGCGCTCGCGAGCCGTATGAGCGGCTCGGCGAGCACGGCCGCTCCTGTCACGAGCGGTACTGCCACCCCCCACGTCATCGCCTCGCGCCGGCGACCGAGGAGGACCATGGCGAACCCTACGAGCCCGAGCCACCACAGGGTCGAGCTCATGCCGTACGCGGCCGGAATCAGGAGCGCGAGCGTTGCGATCAGCGCCGTGCCGTGCGCGGCCCACGCCGACCGCTCGGCCGGGCGGCGCCGATACCAAAGGTAGAGCGCCACGATCAACACGGCCCCGGCGATGTTTCCCCACCACGGGGTGCGCGACCCGAAGCTGAGCGTCGACGCGAGTCGCGCGGCGCCGAAGATCACGCACGCTGCGAAAACCGCCACCATGCCAACGAGGAGCAGGTTGTGGCGGTCGGCGAGGATGTCGATCTTCGCAACCTCGCGCAACGAACGCCCCGAAGCGACGGTCATACGCGCCTCCCGGCGAGAACGTCCAGAGTGATGACCGACTCAATCGAATTTGCATCGAGCTTCCCGCTGAACTGGATCATAGGCCTGGCAATCCCGCTGCGACGGGACCGTCGCACCCCATTGCGAGAAGGACACAGGCGAATGACCATGAGGACCCACCACGAAGCTTCATCCGGAGTCATGAGTGCCAACCTCATTCCTCAACGCTGTTTGATTTGTAGCGAACTGCAAAACAAATGTCAATTAATTCGCCACATTTGCGACATCGGATCAACGACGGCGGCGCACGTTGGCGAGCAGCGTGCGCTCAAACCAGCCGCGGTTGCCGCCCTTCAACGCCACCTCGTGCACCGTGGCGATGACGTGCTCGACCAGCTCCATCCCGCCTCCGCGCCGGAGCGTAACACGGGCTGGGTGGCAGGCGGGCGAGGGCGCCCGCCCCACAGAGTTACGGTGGCGCGGCCGCCTCCGGCTGCGGGTAGCTAGGGGCAGGCGAGGGCGCCCGCCCCACAACTGTTAACTACGAAGCACTCACCACCAACCACTAATCACCGTCGCTACGGTTTCCAGCCTTGCAGGATGCGCATGTAGTTGGCGCGCTCGATCGCCTGCGGGTTGGGCGACTTCTGGTGGCTCATGCTCGCATGCATCTGCGCGAGCGAGGCGTACTCGTGCTTCTCGATCCACTCGACCATGCCGTCGCGCAGCGTGCGCAGATGCTCGGGACCGTGGAGCAGGAGCGCCGAGACCAACTGCACCGCGTTGGCGCCGGCCATCACGGACTTGATCGCGTCGAGTGGGGTGTGCACGCCGCCGGAGATCGCCAGCGACCCCTTGACGTGGCCGGACAGGATCGCGAGCCAGCGCAGCCGGAGGAGCAGCTCGGAGGAGTCCGAGAGCTTTAGGCTCGGCACGATCTCCAACGCCTCTACGTCGATGTCGGGCTGGTAGAAGCGGTTGAAGAGCACGAGGCCGTCCGCGCCGAGGTCGTCGATTTGCTTGGCGAAGTGGGAAAGCGAGGAGTAAAACGGCGAGAGCTTGACCGCCACCGGGATCTTGATCGCGCCCTTGACGGTGCGCACGCTCTCGAGGGTGCGGCGCTCGACCCCGTCGCCGGTCTCCCAGGGGTGGGTGGCGAGGTAGTAGACGTTGAGCTCGAGCGCGTCGGCGCCCGCTTGCTCGATGAGCTTCGCATAGTCGAGCCAACCGGCCGGGGTGACACCGTTGAGCGAGGCGATCACCGGCACTTTCACGGCCGCTTTGATCTTTTGGATCTGCTCGAGGTAGGACTCGGGCCCCAGGCGGAACTCCTGCGGGGTGGGGAAGTACGAGAGCGCCTCGGCAAACGACTCGGCGTGCAGCTCCATGTCGAGCACGGTGCCCAACTGCTCGCGGGTGATTTGCTCCTCGAACAGCGAGTGCATGACGATCGCGGCTGCACCCGCGTCCTCGAGCCGCCTCACCTGATCAAGCTCGTCAACCATCGGCGAGGCGCCGACCATCAGCGGGTGCGGCAGGTTGAGGCCCAGGTACTTGGTGGAAAGGTCCATTCTCTCCCCCTAGCTTTCGGTCCCGACCGTTGCGGGCTCCACTTGCTCCTCAAGCGTCCTGATTGGCATCGTCACCTTGGCGAGCTGCTCGTAGACGGCGAAGCGGTTGGTCACCTCGCGCTGAGCGGCCGCGAGCAGATGCTTGAACCGGTCCGGGTTGGCCTGCTCGACCATGCGGTAGCGCGTCTCGTTGCGGACGTACAGGCCGAGGTCGATCTTGGGCGCGCCGGAGTCGAGCTTCAACGGGCTTTCGCCCAGCGCGATGCGGCGCGGGTCGAAGCGGTAAAGCGGCCAGTAGCCGGACTCGACTGCGAGACGCTGCTGCTCACAGCCGTTGGCGAGGTCGTAGCCGTGCGCGATGCAGTGGGAGTACGCGATGACGAGCGAGGGGCCCGGGTAGGAGTCGGCCTCGAGGAAGGCGCGTACCGTTTGCGAGTCCTTGGCCCCGAAGGCGACGTGGGCGACGAAGACGTGGCCGTAGCCCATCGCGAGCATGCCGAGGTCCTTCTTGGGCGTGCTCTTGCCGGCCATGGCGAACTTGGCGGCGGCGCCCAATGGCGTGGCCTTCGACTGCTGCCCGCCGGTGTTGGAGTAGACCTCGGTATCGAGGACGAGGACGTTGATGTCGCGGTGCTGGGCGAGGACGTGGTCGAGGCCGCCGTACCCGATGTCGTACGCCCAGCCGTCGCCGCCGACCGCCCACACGCTCTTCTTCACCAGGTAGTCGGCGAGGAGCGCCAGGCGCCCAGCCTCGGGGGTCTTGATCGCGGCCAGCTTCGCCTTCAGCGCGGCGACGCGTTTGCGCTGCGCCGCGAGCCCCGCCTCGGTGGATTGATCCGCCTTGAGGATCTCGTCCACGAGGTTGCCGCCGATCTTCTCGGCGAGGACCGCGAGCATCTCATGCGCCTGCTCGATGTGCTTGTCGATCGCGAGGCGATAGCCGAAGGCGAACTCGGCGTTGTCCTCGAACAGCGAGTTGTTCCATGCCGGTCCGCGACCGTCGCGGTTGGCGGTGTATGGCGTGGTGGGGAGGTTGGCGCCGTAAATTGACGAGCAGCCGGTCGCGTTGCCGATCAGCGCGCGGTCGCCGAAAAGTTGGGTGAGGAGCTTGACGTACGGCGTCTCGCCGCAGCCGGCGCAGGCGCCCGAGTACTCGAACAGCGGCTCCATGAACTGGGCGCCCTTGACGTCGATCTTGATCGCGGAGCGGTCGGCTTCTGGCAGATCGAGGAAGAACGCGTAGTTGTCGCGCTCCGCGGCGCGCAGCGGCATCTGCGGCGCCATGTCGATCGCCTTGTGCTTGGGGTTGGACTTGTCCTTCGCCGGGCAGATCATCACGCACAGCGTGCACCCGGTGCAGTCCTCGGGGGCGACCTGAATCGTGTATTTCGCGCCCTTGAAGTCGGCGGCCTTGTAGTCGATCGACTTGAACGTCGCGGGCGCCGCCTCCAGCAGCTTCGGATCGTAGACCTTGGCGCGGATCGCCGCGTGCGGGCAGACCATCGCGCACTTGTTGCACTGGATGCACAGCGCCGCGTCCCAGATGGGGATCTCGAGCGCGATGTTGCGCTTCTCCCACTTGGTAGTGCCGACCGGCCAGGTGCCGTCAACCGGGAAGGCGCTCACCGGCAGCAGATCGCCCTTGCCCGCCATCATCACCGCGGAAACTCGCTTGACGAAGTCGGGCGCCTTCTCGGACACGAACGGCGGCCGTGCGTAGCTTGCGGTGATCTTCCCGGGAACCTTCACCTCATAGAGGTGGGCAAGCGTGTGGTCCACCGCAGCGAAGTTCTTCTGCACGACCACGTCGCCCTTCTTGCCGTAGGTCTTCTTGATCGCCTTCTTGATCTGGGTGATCGCCTCGTCGCGTGGCAGCACGCCGGAAATGGCGAAGAAGCAGGTTTGCATGATCGTGTTGATGCGCACGCCCATGCCGGTGTCCTTGGCCACCTTGTAGGCGTCGATGACGAAGAACTTGAGGTGCTTGTCGAGGATCGACTGCTGCACCTCGCGGGGGAGCTGGTCCCAGATCTCGTCAGGGCCGTACGGTGCGTTGATGAGGAAGGTCGCGCCGGGCGCGGCGAAGTCGAGCATGTCGTACTTGTCGAGGAAGCTGTACTGGTGGCAGGCGACGAAGTTGGCGCGCTTGATCAGGTAGGAGGAGCGGATGCGCTTGGGCCCGAAGCGCAGGTGCGAGATGGTCACCGCGCCGGCCTTCTTGGAGTCGTAAACGAAATAGCCCTGGCCCCAGTTGTCGGTCTCCTCGGAGATGATCTTGATCGAGTTCTTGTTGGCGCCGACGGTGCCGTCGGAGCCGAGACCGAAGAATACGGCGCGCACGACGTCGTCGGGCTCGATGTCGAACTCGAGATCAACCGGCAGCGAGGTGTGCGTGACGTCGTCCACGATCCCAACCGTGAAGTGGTTGCGCGGCTTGGCCGATGCCAAGTTCTCGAAGACCGCCTTGACTTGGCCGGGGGTGAACTCCTTGGAGGAGAGCCCGTAGCGGCCACCGACCACGACCGGGTCTGCCGCAAACCGGGAGATCCCCTCGGTGTGTGCCTCGCGCAGCGCGGCAACCACGTCGAGGTAGAGTGGATCGCCGATCGAGCCCGGCTCCTTGGTGCGATCGAGCACCGCGATGGCCTTGATGCTCGCCGGCATGGCGGAGACGAAGTCCTTGATCGAGAACGGGCGGAAGAGTCGGACCTTGACCAGGCCGAGCTTCTCGCCGCGGGCGTTGGCCCACTCGACGTACTCCTCGGCGGCCTCCGCGCCGGACCCCATCATCACGATCACGCGGTCGGCGTGCGGGTCGCCGACGTAGTCGAAGAGGTGGTAGGAGCGGCCGGTCAGCTTGGCGAACGTGTCCATTTCCGCCTGGACGAACTCCGGACACGCGAGGTAGAACCCGTTGCACGCCTCGCGCGCCTGGAAGAAAGCGTCGGGGTTTTGTGCCGTGCCGCGCAGCACCGGCTTGTCGGGCGTGAGTGCGCGGGCGCGATGCGCGGCCACCAACTTGTCGTCGATCATGTGGCGCAGATCGTCGTCGGTCAGCTCCTCGATCTTGTCCACCTCGTGCGAGGTGCGGAAACCGTCGAAAAAGTGCAGGAACGGCACACGCGCGCGCAGCGTGGCGGCCTGGCCGATCGCGGCGAGGTCGTGCGCTTGCTGGGGCGAGCCGGAGCAAAGCAGGGCGAAGCCGGTCTGCCGGCACGCCATCACGTCGGAGTGGTCGCCGAAGATCGACAGCGCGTGGGTAGCCAACGTGCGGGCGGACACGTGCATGCAGTACGAGGTCAGCTCGCCGGCGATCTTGTACATGTTGGGGATGAACAGCAGCAGCCCTTGCGAGGCGGTGAACGACGTGGTCAGCGCGCCAGCCTGGAGCGCGCCGTGGACCGCGCCGGCGGCGCCGCCCTCGGATTGCATCTCGGTCACCTGGGGCACGGTGCCCCAGATGTTGCGTTTGCCTTGTGCCGACCACTCGTCCGCGAACTCACCCATGTTCGACGAGGGCGTGATGGGATAGATCGCGATCACCTCGTTGGTGCGATGGGCGACCGATGCGGCCGCCTCGTTCCCGTCGAGCGTGACCATACGGCGTGGCGTCATGACCATCCTCCTTTTGCCAGGTTACTCCGCGTCCGACCTAGGAGCCTCTTCCGGACAGGCTCCTTGCTTATTTGGGGGGGCGGGCCTGCGGCTGGGTCCACGCTCAAAACGTGAACCTTTTCACAACGCGGAGTCTAGGACTTCTGCTGCCACTTGGCAAGATCGCCGCCGGAGGTGGCGTGTGCTCGACGGGGCGGGTTCTCACGTGGGTTGCCGCGGCGGTTACGGTCGCGCCTGGCGGTGGCGGCCCTGACGGGAATCGAACCCGTGCTGCCGGCTTGAAGGGCCGGTGTCCTAACCGTTAGACGACAGGGCCGTCGCGGGCCGGCGAAGAGTATCACAGCACGCGACATGCGTCGGAGAGCAGCCCAGTCGCAGCGCAGGCTCGCAGCCTCGCATGCCGGCGCCAAGGCTCGCTATTGTTCAAGCATCCGTTGTGGCGCGCTGATCGGGTCCGGACTAGTAAACCGGTGCAAGTGGTGCCGCAGCTCGCGTCCGATCGTGACCGTGGCCGTCGCGGAGTCGGCGTGGCCGCACGCGTTGCTCACCCGCACCCAGTAGCTCGTCCTGCTCGTCAGCGCCGGGGTCGTGAAGCTGCTCGCGTTGGTCCCTACCGGCTGCGAGATGGCGCCGGAGCTGCCCTGGTACCACTGGTAGGAAAGGGGCGTGGTGCCCGTCGCGGTTACGGAAAGCGTTTCGGTCTGCCCGCTTTGAATGCTCTGGCTTTGGGGGTGCGAAGTGATCAAAGGCGCGGTGCAGCCGTTGGCGACGAAGACCCACGCGGCGCCGGCATTGGAGTCGTCGTAGGACCCGCCGGCGATGGCAGTGGTCCCGTCCGCCGAGATCGCCACTGCGCCCTGGTTGGCGGCGCCAACGGCACCCAACCCGACAAGCTTGCTGCCCTCCTGCGACCACACCCCCCCGCTACGCGTATAGACCCACGCGGCGCCGGCATTGGAGTTGTCGCTGGGGCCGCCGACGATGGCGGCGTTGCCGTCGGCCGAGATCGCCACCGACCAGCCCTGGCCGGCATTCCCGACGGCATCCGTGCTGACAAGCTTGCTCCCGTCCTGCGACCACAGCCCCCCGCGCCGCGTGAACACCCACGCGGCGCCGGTATCGAAGTTGTCTCCCCACCCGCCGACGATGGCCGTGTTGCCGTCCGCCGAGACCGCCACCGAATAGCCTTGGTGGGCGGCCCCGACGGCACCCGAGCCAACCAGCTTGCTCCCTTGCTGCGACCACACCCCCCCGCTGCGCGTGAACACCCACGCGGCGCCGGCGAGGGAGCTGTCGGCGACCCCGCCGACGATGGCCGTGTTGCCGTCCGCCGAGACCGCCACCGAGTAGCCCTGGCCGGCATCCCCGACTGCGCCCGTGCCGACCAGTTTGCTGCCTTGCTGCGTCCACACGCCTCCGCTGAGCGCGTACACCCACGCGGCGCCGGCCTTGGAGTCGTCGAATGCCCCGCCGACGATGGCCGTGTTGCCGTCCGTCGAGATCGCCACCGACCAGCCCTGGACGGCATCCCCGACGGCACCCGTACCGACAAGTTTGCTCCCCTGCTGCGACCACACCCCCCCGCTGCGCGTGTACACCCACGCGGCGCCGGTATTGGAGTTGTCGTATGGCCCGCCGACGATGGCCGTGTTGCCGTTCCCCGAGATCGCCACTGATTTGCCGTACCTGGCCACTCCGGTCGCGCCCGAGCCAACCAGCTTGCTCCCTTCCTGCGTCCACACCCCATCGCCGCGCGTGAACACCCACGCGGCGCCGGCAAAGGAGTTGTCGCCATACCCGGTGATAATGGCGGTGTTGCCGTCCGCGGAGACCGCCACCGAGTAGCCTTGATGGGCGACCCCGACGGCGCCCGAGCCAATCAGCTTGCTCCCTTGCTGTGTGAACTGCGCCGCCGCGGTATGCGCAAGAACCAACATCCCGAGGACCGTCACTGCCTGCCGTGTCATTGCCCTTTCCTCTCGCAGCACACCACCGGAGTAGCCGCCACTAGTTTAGGCCCCGCCTCAGGCGTGTCACTCTCCACGCGGCTCGCTTTGCGATTTGACCGCGACCACCGCCTCAGTTCCGGACATTCGTCTCCCGGTCGCAGCGGTCGGACGCGAGAGCGCGAACCGTACCGCCGGCGAGCGTGGTGCCTTCGTGGCAGCGATCGTGACCGGTGCCACGCCTGGCGTGGTAGTGGACGTCGATTCCCACACTGTGACAGTGGAGCAGCTCGCGCGGCGGTTGTACGCGGCGACGGCGCCGCTGCCCGAGGCTGGCCGTGAGGTCCTCGGCCTGGGCCCGGGTGTCACCTACGCCTCAGCGGCCCGCCAGCTCTTGAAGCGGTGGAAGGCGGCGGGATGAGCGCCGAGTCGGTGATCCTGCTCAAACTCGATGAGATCCTCGCCCGGCTCGGCCGCCTCTAATCGGAGGCTAGACAGCTTCAATGGAAATTCCCAGCTCGCGGGCTTTGCCCAGGAGGAAGCTAACGAAAGCAGCGCACGCCACGAGCATAAATCGGGCGTCAATCGGCGAGAGGTCGGGCACGTCGAGCATGGCGTGGCGTATTCCCCCTTCGTCGCTCGTGTAGCCGTAGATGGCTGAGAACCCACTCTTGAGAGCACCGTGAAGGGAGGACTTACTTTCAAGGACCGCCAGTGCCTTGCCCAGCGTCGCGTGTTCATCTCCGGCCAGCAGACAGCACAACGCTTCAACTGCTGACACTGACTCCTTGATCGAGTTGCGGTAATCGGGCTTCCCGCGGTCCGATAAGAGTTCCAATGCCCTCCCAAGGTGGGCGTTCACGCCGCAAATAGTGGCTGAGACTTGGATGGCTGCCTCAACGGCGTCGATCTCTGTCTGCGAGGTGATATCCACCAGCTTGTTCGACACAATGCGATAGGCAGCATTCTCCCGCTCGAGCACAGCGTTGCAGAAGACCGCGAGTCCAACTGCCTGGTCGGCGGGCAAGTTGGTCAAGAGAAACTCGACAAGATCGTAAACCTCATTCCATGCGGCACCAAAGTACCACGTTCGGACTTGCTGGAGATTTTGGTCGAAATACGGTGCCATGGTGTCAATAGGTATCTTGAAAAACGAGTGCCAAAGGCTGATGAACAGCGCGTGGAGCGAGCACCCACGCATTTGTCGGATGTGGTAGGGGTACTCGAATCCGACTTTCGACCAAACGTGAATATTCACCATATCCCAAAGGCCATTTCGCAGTTCCTGATCCATCGCTCCCCGCTGTGCGAGCTTGCGGGATGGCTTAATACTCTGACGCTGCGAGAAACTCATTCTGTACCTCCAGAAGGTCGCCCAGCCTGGTGGCGAGGGGGCGCCAGGGGGGCACTGGTGAGTATCCACTGAGCTAAGTCATTGGGCCGTGTGGGGATCGAACCCACGACCTTAGGGTTAAAAGCCCTCTGCTCTGCCTAGCTGAGCTAACGGCCCGGTCGAGGGTAGCGGTTTGGCCGGCAGAGCGTCAAGGCAGAACGCGAGTTGAGACAGGCGCGGTTCGCAGCCGCGCGAGCCGGTGCCGGCCGCATGATCGGAGCTCGCCGTCGCATGACGACCTTGGGGTAAGCGATGCGGCGTTGGGGCAGGGCAGGGATGGCGGGCGAGGGCGCCCGCCACACGGGCGGTGGGTGTGGGTACCTACTCTGCAGCTAACCTGTGCCGCGGCTGCCCTCGGCCGCCGATCCTGCGCCTTTCAGTGGCGGCTTGCGGGAGCCAACCAGGCGGTGAGCGGCGCGACGCGGCGCACGATGGTTTCTTCTCGTCGAGGTCCGGTGGAGATGAGCACCACGGGGACCCCGAGCAGCTCCTCGATCCGTGCGACGTAGCGCCGCGCCAGGAGGGGCAGCTTGCCGAACGTCGTAATCCCTGAGGTAGGCGTCTGCCAGCCTTCGCGCGTTTCGTAAACCGGATGGGCAGCGGCGAAGTCTTCGGCGTCGTCGGGGGGATACTCGACCACCTGACTGCCGATCTCGTACCCGGTCGCGAGGTGGATCTCGGCCAGCTCGTCGAGCACATCGAGCTTGGTGAGTGCCACCGCCTCGATGCCGTTCCAGCGCGCGGCCGCGCGCGCGGCGACTGCGTCGAACCAGCCGGTGCGACGCGGGCGTCCGGTCGTCGTGCCGAACTCGTTGCCGCGGCGGCGGAGGTGCTCGCCCACGCCTTCCAGCAGCTCGGTTGGGAAAGGACCACTCCCCACGCGGGTCGCGTACGCCTTGAGGACGCCGAGGACGCCGTCAACCGCGCGCGCCGGCAGGCCGCAGGCGGGCGCCGCGTACCCCGCCAGGCATCCGGACGAGGTGACGAACGGATAGGTTCCGTGATCGAGGTCGAGCATGGCGCCCTGCGCGCCCTCGAATAGGATCGGCTGTCGCGCGGCCCAGGCTTCGGCAAGCGTTCGGGAGACGTCCCCGGCGAGTGGAGCGAGCGCCAGAGATGCCTCGACCGTCTTGTCGATCTCCTCCGCCGGTGGGATCACAGCGTCGGGGTAGCGCTGCAACGCCTGCTCGAGCGCCTGGCTCGCCGCGGTGATCGCGTCGCGGAGGCGGCGGGGCGTCCTGGCGAGGCCGAGGCGCACGCCCGTGCGCGAGGCACGGCCCTCGTATGCGGGTCCAATGCCGCGACCGGTCGTGCCGAGACGGGAGGCGCCGCGGGCCGTTTCGCGGGCGAGGTCGAGGGCACGGTGACCGGGCAGAACCAGATGTGCGCGGGCCGAGACCATCAGCCGCGCGCGCACCGAGATGCCCTTTGCCTCGAGGAGCTGGATTTCGTCAACCAGTGCCACCGGGTCGATCACCACGCCGGGGCCGATGTAGCAGCGGCAGTCGGGCGAGAGGATGCCGGAAGGGATCAGGTGAAGGGCAAAGTGGCGATCGGCAAACCGCACGGTGTGGCCGGCATTGTTGCCGCCGTTGAAGCGTACGACGTGAGGGAAGCCTCCGCCGATGAGGTCGACGACCTTGCCCTTGCCCTCATCGCCCCACTGCCCCCCAACCACGACGACGTTCGCCATGCGTGCTCCTCGCGTTACCTGCGCGGACCGACGCTTTTAGCAGATCGGTGGCAAAACCTCAAGGAATAGGCGACGGCGGTCAGCAAGCATCAGCGCTTGCAACCACGTAGCTCGACGCGTACGCCCGCGGCCTCCTCATCGGGCGGGAGGTGAGGAGCCCCTGGGCCTTCTGCCGTCCGGGTTTGCCGCGGTTCTTGCTGAAGCCTGAGGTCTGAGGCCCGAGGCCTTGCCCTACTTGCTCGCCGGCTCGACCCCGAGCTCGCGCATGAGGACATGCGCGTGGTCCACGTAGTCCATGCACCACAGCACGTAACGGATGTCGACCGCGATGGTGCGGGTCAGCTCCGGGTCGAACTGGTAGTCGGCGGTCATCGATTCCCAGTTGCCGTCGAAGGCGAGGCCGACCAGCTCGCCCTTGCCGTTCATGACCGGCGAGCCGGAGTTGCCGCCGGTGATGTCGTTGCTGGTGAGGAAACACGCCGGCACGTCGCCGAGGCGGGCGTCGAGGTAACGTCCCGCCAGGCGCCCTCGCGCCGCGGCGAGGAGGCGGGCCGGCGAGGCGAACGGCGCCTGCCCAGTTTGCTTCTCGATCACGCCGGCCAAGGTGGTGAAGGGCTTGTAGTACACGCCATCGCGCGGCGCGTAGCCCTGCACCGTGGCGTACGTCAAGCGCAGCGTGGAGTTGGCGTCCGGGTAGACCGGCGCGTTCTTCCATGCGGCCAACGCGGCGATCAGCCGCGGGGCCAACGTGACCATCTCACCGTCGAATGCCTTGGTGGCGTCCTCCTGGGCTTTGGTGTCGCGGCGGAGTGTGGCGGCAAAGGCGATCATCGGGTCGGCCTTGGCGAGCAGCGCGGTGTGGTCGAGGTCGAAGAAGGCGAGGCGGGTCTTGCTGTCGCCGAGCGCGGTACCACCGAGGAGCTTGTCGAGCAGCGCCGATGAAGCCGCATCGCCGGTCTTGCCGGTCGCAGCGAGCGCCTCGATGCGCTGGCCGGCGGGAAGCTCGATGGCGCGCCCAAACAGGTAGGTGAGCACCGCGCGCTCGGTCTCGACGTCCATGTTCTTTTGCATGTTGGCAAGGCGCTGGCGCAAGGTGCGCTCGTCGCGGGCCTGGAAACCAAGCTCGCGCTCGAGGTCGGGCTTGGCCTTCTCGCTGCTCCAGCGCTCGATCAGCGTGGCGGCGGCGAGCAGCGACGAGGAACGGCCCGGCGGGAGCCAGAACAGAAGCGCATCCCGCTCGCGTTTGGTTTGGCGTGCGAGCTGCGCTTTCTCCATCTGGGGCAAGACATCACCGTAGCTCGTGCGCCGAGCGGCGTCGCCGTTGATCCACGCGGAGAGCTTGTCCTCCTCGGCCCGCTTGCGGTCTGCCAGAGCGCTCCTCCTGAGACCCTCGAGCATCCCCTGGTTGTTCTTGTAGGTGTTGTAGAACCCCTTGAGCTGGGAGGCCAGCTTGATCTCGACGTCCTTGCTGCGCTTGCCCTGCGCCTCGTAGATGTCGATGAGGTCTTTGAGGATCTTGATGCGCTGCGGGTAGTTGAACTCCACGTCGTCGGCGATCGCCCGCGAGATGCGGTAGCGGAAGGTGCGCCCTGGGTAGCCGAGGACCATGGTGAAATCGCCCTCCTTGAGCGGGTCCGAGGCGATCTTGAGGAAGCGGTCCGGACGGTACGGCACGTTGGCGGGGGAGTAGTCGGCGGGGCTGCCATCCGGGCCGACGTAGGCGCGCAGGAACGAGTAATCCCCGGCGTGGCGGGGCCACATCCAGTTGTCCACCTCGCCGCCGAAGTCGCCGGTGGCGTTGGGCGGTGCATACACCAATCGGATGTCGCGCAGCTCGAGCTGGCGGAACAGGTAGTACTTGCCACCGCCGAACATCGCGGCGACGCGGCAGCGCAGCCCACTCTTCTCGCACTCGGCCACCAATGCCTTCTCGGTCCGTTCGATCGCCTTGGTGCGGGCATCCGGCGTCATCTCCGGCGAGAGCGCCGCGAGCACCTTGGCGGTGACCTCCTGGTACCCCTTGAACACGGTCACCCGGGTGCCCTTGGCCTCGAGCTCCTGGCTACGGGTGGCGGCGAGGAAACCGTTGGTGATGTAGTCGTGCTCGGGAGTCGAGTTGATCTGCAGCGCGCCGAAGGCGCAATGATGGTTGGTGATGATCAGGCCGTCGGGCGACACAAACGATGAGGAGCATCCGCCCAGCCAGGGTGTGGCCGAGGCGAGGCCGGTGTTCGTCTCGGGGTCCCAGATCTGTTTGGGCGAAAGTTGGAGCCCCATCGCTTTCATGGTGCCGGCCAGTTGCGGGATCTGATCGAGCAGCCACATTCCCTCGTCGGCCCGTAGCCCAGCGCCGGTTGCGATGCCGGTCATCGCTATGATTACGGTCAAGAGCGTTCTTCGCATTCCTTGTCCCTCCCGGTCGGCCTTCCCGTGAGGCCGAGCGATTTTGCCACACCGGCTCGCCGGACTCGACGTGGCGCGGTTCACGCCAGCGCGCGTTCACTGCTATTGTGGCGGACCGTGAGCGAGACGGATTGGTTGTCGGGCTGGGACGTGGTGGCGGCATCCGGCGATGCGGTTGCGATCGAAGGGGCGTGGCTGGCGCGGTTGGAAGCGGGACTCGGCGACGGCGCCGAGCTTGCCGAAGCGCTGCGGCGCCTGCGCGGCGCCGGCAAGAGGACGATGGCGGCGACGCTACTCGAGCTCGCGGCCGACCAGGCGTACGCCGATGGCGCCTGGGCCGCCCGGAAGCGTTTGCTCGCGGAGTTGATCCGTCTCGGCATCGGCGACGGCGAGCAGTGGCGATCCGCGCTGGAGGAGTGCGTCAGGCAGGTCTGGGCGGGCAAGCCGTCGCTGGACAAGATGCTCGACCAGTTTCCGCTCCGCGGCGCGCGGAAGCCACTCGACGCGCTGGAGAACCTGGAGAACTGGCTGGAACACGATGTCGGCGGCGTGTTCGCCATGGCTGGCCGGGGTGCCGGACGGGTCGTCGAGGCCAATCCGAAGCTCGGCACCCTGCGGCTCGACTTCGAGCGTGAGAAGCGTGTTCCCATGCCGATCGATGCCGCGCAGCGGTTCCTTACCCCGTTGCCGCCCGGCCATTTCCTGCGGCGCCGGCTCGAGGACAGGGCGACCTTGGCCCAGGAGGCGATCGACGACCCTGCGGCGGCGCTGGCGGCGATGCTGGAGAGCTTCGCCACGCCGATGTCGGTCTCCGAGATCAAGGCGGCATTCGCCGGAGTCGTCAGCGAAGAGCAGTGGGCGGGGTGGTGGAGCAAGGCGCGCAAGTTGCCGCGGCTCGTCTCCGCCGGAAGCGGATCGCGGATCAGCTACCGCCTCGCCGGGGGCGCTGGCGCCGAGGAGGAGATCCGCGTCGAGTTCATCGGCGCCGCGCTCGAGCAGAAGGTTGAGCTGGCACGCCGCCACGGGACGCGGAGCAAGGAGCTGACCGGAATCTTTGCGGTCGAGCTGGCCGCGGCCGCGGTCGCTCCGGGAGCCCAACCGGCCAATGCGTGGGAAGCACTTGCCCTGGCTCGCCGCCTCGGTGCGCCCGCAGCCGAGGTTGATCGGGTGCAGCACGCGCTGGTGGCGCGGATCGGGGCACGCGAGCTGCTCGCGCTGCTCGCCGATCCCCAGCAGCGTGAGGCGGTGCTCGACCTCGTCCGCGAGATGCCGGAGCAGGACTGGCCGAGCATTTGGGGTGAATGGATCGAGCACGAGAGCCATCCGCGGGTGCTCTCGCACCTGGCTGGGGCGCTGGTGGAGGCGGGCAAGGCCAAGGAGACGCAGGCGTTTCTCGATCGCGTCTTCGTCAACCCGACCAAAGCGCCAGCGGCGTTCGTGTGGGCGTGCGAGCTGGACGGCGCGCTCGCGTCGCTGGTGGAGGACAAACGGGGTGGAGCGCTGCTGGTTCGCATCGTCGAGCTGGCCGAGCGCAAGGAGTTCACGGCGCTGCGCAACCGGCTCAAGGAGCTGCTCAGCGCGGGCGGGTTGGCCGGACGAATCGTCCAGGATCGCCTCACCGCCGATCAGGCGCGTCGGATCGTGCAGGTCCTCGACCGGCCCGGCGAGCTCATCGAGGAGAGGAACTGGCTGCGCCGCGCGGCGGTGGCACGCTTCCCGGAGCTGCGCCAGGTGGCGGCGCCCGATGTCGTCCCGGCGCTCGCGTCCACCGTGACACGCATTCAAGGCGAGCTGCGCGACCTGCTCGAGAAGCAGATCCCGGAGACGGTCAGGGCGATTCAGGCCGCCAAGGAGCACGGTGACCTCTCGGAGAACTTCGAGTACCACGCCGCCCGCGCCCGCCAGGAGTTCCTCTCCGCCCGCGCCGCCAACCTGCAGGCTGACCTCGGACGCGTGCGGGTGATCGATCCCGCCACGGTCGACTTCAGCCGGGTGCGGGTCGGCACACGGGTGTGGCTGCGCGCGGCCGACAGCCAGGAGGAGCTCGCGCTGGTGATCCTCGGGCCCTACGAGGCGGAGCCGCAGCGCGGCATCCTCTCGCACGGTTCCGAAGCGGCGCAGGGACTGCTCGAGCGCGCGCCGGGCGACGCCGTAGGCTTCGACGGCCGGCGGTGGACCGTCGAGCGCATCGAGCGTGCGGTCTGAACGCCACGCCGCCAATATCGGTCGCTCCTCGCGAGAACTGTCCCCAACCTTGTCGCTCCGAGTCTGAGCCCGAGGCTTGCAAGGGCGAAGGGGAGGAACTTCATCGAACGATGATGGACACGACAACGGCTGGGCTTTATTTGCCCGTCGGTGCCGCGGCCGTACCCTTGTCGTCATTCCCGCGCAGGCGGGAATCCAGTCTTGAGTCTCCCCGCGATGATCCGTCTGCGACACCAAGTACCGCGACAATAAGACAGCATCCGGTTTCTTTTTGTCCGTCGGGTTCGCGGCAGTTCGGGCCTTGCGCGTCCCCACGCGCATCGGCCCGAAACTCCTCCGGCCGCGACCCGGCAACGCGTCTCGCCGCCGTGACCCTCGCTGTTCCCTTCGCTGCGCTCCGGGCCAGCGTATCCCGGCGCCGATCCGCGCGCCGGGTACCCCGCGGCCTCCGAAGTGATCGCCGCTTCATCCGACGGGCGGATTTGCCACCCACCCACCGCCGAATCCCAGTGCAACGCCGAGTGTCACCGCGGCCGCGGCGA
>JBIOGJ010000056.1:0-26821 GCA_044447965.1 Thermoanaerobaculales bacterium
AGGTTGGGGGTGGGGCGGCCGGCCCCGCGCGGTAGATGTCACCTTGAAGATCGCGGCAATGCCGACATCGCCGGCGGCGCAGCCGAACACCAGAACGTAGCCGCCGCCCAGCGACACCGCTTCCTCGAGCGCCTCGATCAGCACGCGGGTGAGCGTGGGACCCTGCGGGTGGCCCCACACGAGCGACGAGCCGGTCCGATTCATCTCGTGCCAGTCGTACCCCAGCAGCTTGGCGAAGATCGCGTCGTTGAGGGCGAACGGGTTGTGGTTCTTGACCACGGTCATGTCGGCCATCGTGAGGCCGGTACGTGCGAGCAGCTTCTGCACGGCAAGGGCTGGCGCCTCGGGCATCAAGGCAGGAGCGGTGCGCAGCTCGCACTTGGCGACGAAGTGGATATCGATCCCGGGCCTGGCGGACAGTTCCCGCGCCTTCTCCCGGCTCGTAACCAGCAGCGTCGCCATCCCGTCGGAGGCGTGCGTCTGCGTTCCTGCGGTCACGCAGGTATCAAGCTCCGGCATCGCGCGCAGCGCGGCGAGCGAGACCGCTCGCACGCCGAAGTCGTCGTCGATCCGCCCTGCGACGTTGCCCTGCAGGTTAAGCACCTCAAGCGGCTCGAGCACGCGCGCGAGAAACCCTGAGTTCTTGGCCTCGAAGTACTGCTGGTAGCGGTGGACGGTCAGCTCGTCCACCTCGCGGCGGTCGATCTTGTGCTTGCGCGCGGCCAATCCGGCGGTCGCGAGCATCGCCTTCCCGGTGGCCGGGTCGAAGGCGAAGTTGTCCCACACGTCGGCGAGCGCTTCCGTCCGCCGATGCGAGCGGCGCTCCGGGAACACCCCGACCGGCGAATCGCTGGTGCGGTCGAACGTGAGCACGCCGACAGCCGCGTGGCTGCCGGACTGCACCTCCGCCCCCGCAACCATCACAGCCTGCAGGCCGGTGGCGCACGCCTGCTCGACGTGGAAGCCGGGGATGCGCTGCCCGAGACAGCTCGCGACCATCGGCGCGTTCCAGAATTTCCAGTGCCACGGGATCGTCGAGCCGATCACGAGGTACTCGAGCTGGTCGGTCGGCACCCGCCGTAGCCCGAGGATGCGGGCCATCGCCTCGCCGGCGAACTGGCCGATGTTGACCTCGGCCAGTGCCGACGTCTGCCACGCCGGGAAGTAGCTGCTTCCCCAGGTGCCGTAGGGGATCCTGGCGGCGGGGAACATCCCGTCGTCGCCGCTCATCACTAGCCTCCTTGGTGGGACATCAGCTTCACACCTCGAGGAGGGTGTCGGAGCTCTTGATGGCGAACTCGGTGAAGTTGCGCGGCGCCTTCGGGCTGAAGTCGTCCCACTCGTAGAACCCCTTGCCGGTCTTCACGCCCAGCTCGCCGCGCTTGAACATCCGTGTGAGGATTGCCGGCGGGTAGTAGCGCGGGTCCTGGGTTGCGAGGTACATCGCGAGCGACACGCGGTACATCGTGTCCGCGCCGATGAAGTCGGAGAGCTTGAACACCCCCTGCGGGTGTCCCAGGCTTCCCTTCAGCCCGCGGTCGCCGTCCTCGACCGCGATTTCGCCGCGCTCGAGGGCGCGCATCGCCTCGAGCATGAACGGCACGAGGTGCTTGTTGACCCAGAAGCCGGTGACGTCGCTGGCCAGGAACGGGTCCTTGCCGAGCGCCTTGAGGACCTCGAGCGTGAGCGTGATGGTCTCCTCGGCGAGCCCGGGGTGACAGACGACCTCGACGGCCGACATCTGGTAGACGGGGTTCATCCCGTGGGTGCCGATGAAGCGATCGAGCCGGCCGGCGGCCGCACCCATCGTGTGCACGGAGAGCGACGAGGTGTTGGTCCAGACCACCGCCTGCTCCCGCAGGTGCAGGGCGAGGCGGCCAAGCACCTCGCACTTCAACTTCAGGTCCTCGAGGATCACCTCGAGCAGGATTTGGCAGTCGGGCAGGGACGCTACGAAGTCAGCCTCCGACTCGACGCCGCGGAAGTGTGCGAGCGCGTTTGCGACGAACCCAGCGTCCTCGGGGTGGCGCTTCTTGGCGATCCAGCCGAGTGCTTTTTCGAGCGCCTTGGTGGCCCGCGCCTTTGCCTGCGGCGCGCTGTCGTACCCGACCACCTCGTAGCCACCCTCGAGGATGTTGGCCACCCAGTCCACGCCCATCTTGCCGAGACCAATCACCGCGAAACGCTTCACGTCTCCTGGCTGCATGGCGTCTCCCCCCAAAAGCCCCGGGCGACGGGGCCGCTCCCGAGAAACAAGCTACCGAAGAAGATCCCAGGATAGAACACGAGCTGGTCGGATTATAGCGAGCGCCAGCGAAGATCAACGTCTCTCGTAATTCTGTTGCTGGATCCGTAAGGAGGGCAAGTCCAAAGGAAACCCCTGGAGCTTGATCGGCAGGGGCGTGGGCTATGATGTCATTGGGGATATTGCCTGGATGCTCCCGTTCTGGGGCGCAGTAACGTGGGGGGGAGATCGGCCATGGCAGACGAAAAAACGGCGATCAAGAAGATCCGCGCGACCGCCGCGATGAAGGACCTCATGGCGGCGTACTTCCTCGAGCTCGACGAGGCGGCGCGCACGGGGAGCGCGAAGGTGGCGTGGTGTACCAGCGTCGGGCCGGCCGAACTGCTGCGATCGTTCGGCTTCCTGGTCTACTTCCCGGAGAACCACGCCGCGATGCTGGGCGCCTCCCGCATGGCGGCCGACCTCATCCCGGTGGCCAACGCGGTCGGCTACTCGCCGGACATCTGCTCGTACCTAACCAGCGACATCGGTTCCTACCTGTCGAGAAGCACCCCTCTGGCCAAGGCGTACGGCATCGCGAGTGTGCCGAAGCCGAGCGTGCTCGTGTACAACACCAACCAGTGCCGCGACGTCCAGGACTGGCTCGCCTTCTACGCCAGGGAGTTCGGGGCCACGTTGCTCGGCATCGAAACGCCTCGCGCGGTGGACAAGGTCACGCCAGAGATCGTCAGCGGCCTGGTGGCGCAGGAGAAGGCGTTGATTCCAGCGCTCGAGAAGATCTCCGGCCGGCGCTTCGACCTCGACCGCCTCCGTGAGGTGGTGGCCTCCTCGCACAGGTGCACGCAGCTCTGGAGGAAGGTTCTGCGGATCGCCGAGCGCCGCCCCTCCCCGATTACGTTCTTCGACGGCACGATCCACATGGGGCCGGCGGTCGTCCTGCGCGGTGACGAGCGCGCCGAGCGCTACTACGAGACGCTGCTCAAAGAGCTCGAGGAGCGGGCCGCCGCAGGCATGGGCGCGGTGGACGGCGAGGCTCACCGCCTCTACTGGGAAGGGATGCCGATCTGGGGCAAGCTGCGCGAGCACGCGGAGCTGCTTGCCTCGCATCGGACCTGCGTCGTGGCCTCCACCTACTGCAATAGCTGGGTGTTTGAGGCGCTCGGCAGCGAGGACCCGTTCGAAGGGATGGCCCGCGCCTACACCGAACTGTTCATCGTGCGCTCCGAGGCGTTCAAGGAGCGCTACCTCGAAGCGATGATCCGCGACTACGCCATCGACGGCGTCGTCTTCCACGACGCCAAGACGTGCCCGAACAACTCCAACAACCGGTATGGCCTGCCGGTTCGCCTCAGCGCCCGGCTCGGGATCCCCCATGTCGTCATCAGCGGGGACCTCAACGACCTCCGCCTGTACTCCGAGGAGCAGACCCGCACCCAGGTGGAAGCGCTGGTTGAGCAGCTCGGCGAGCGGCTCGTCTGAGGCGCGACGATGGGCGATGCGGAGCACACCGGCCCGCCAGCATGTTCAGCACCTTTGCACCTCTACTGCGGCGTCGACGTCGGCGCGTCGGCCACGAAGGTGGTCCTTCTCGACGAGACGCTGGCGGTGCGAGGCCGGTCGGTGCGTCCCTCGGGGGTCGACTACTTGGCCACCGCTCGCTCGTGTCTCGAGGAGTGCCTCGCCCACGCCGGCGGTGACGCAAGTGCCATTGCCTCGACCGTCGCCACAGGCTACGGGCGCCACAACGTCACCTTCGCCAACGGCACCTCGACCGAAATTCAGTGTCAGGGAATCGGTTGCTTCCACCACTTCCCGCAGCCGATCACCATCGTCGACATCGGCGGTCAGGACAACAAGGTCATTCGGCTCGAAACCGACGGGAGGCGCATCGGCTTCAAGATGAACCGCAAGTGCGCGGCTGGCACCGGCGCTTTCATCGAGGAGATCGCGCTGCGCCTCGGCCTCGAGCTCGCCGACATGGAGCGCCTCGCCAGCAGCACCAAGGACGCCGTGCGCTTATCAAGCTTCTGCACCGTGTTCGCGAAGACCGAGATCCTCACCCACCTGCGCAACGGAGAATCGGCGGCCGGGATCGTCCGAGGCACGTTCTGCTCGGTGGTGCAACGGGTGATGGAGATGGACCCGCTCGACGGGCAGGTCGTCTTGACCGGCGGGGTGATCGCTCACAACCCGACGATCGGGGAGATTCTCGCCGCGCGGCTGGGCCACGAGGTGCTGATCCCGCCTCACCCCCAGCTCACGGGCGCCCTAGGCGCCGCCCTGGCGGCGGCGCGCAGGCACGGTGAAGGGGACCAGGCGGCGGATGCGTCCGACCCGGGCGGCCCCGAGCCGCGCGAGCGCGATCAGGGAGGTTGAGCATGTTGGACGGTCTCTTCAAACCTCGGTCGGTCGCCGTCATCGGCGCCTCCAACAACCCCTTCTCGATCGGCAACATCGTGATCCGCAACCTCGCGGAGTATGGCTTCAAGGGGCCAATCTTCCCGATCAACCCCAAGGAGACCCATATCCGGTCGTTCAAGGCGTTTCGCTCCGTGCTCGACGTGCCGGACGAGATCGACCTCGTGAACATCTCGGTCAACTACAAGCTGGTGCCGGCGGTGATCGAGGAGTGCGGCCGCAAGGGGGTGAAGTTCGCCATCGTCCACACCGCGGGGTTCAAGGAGGTCGGCGAGGAGGGGCGAGCGCGCGAGCGCGCGATGGTGGAGCTTGCCCACACCTTTGGGATGCGCATCTTCGGCCCCAACTCACAGGGCATCCAGAACTCCGATCCGGAGGTCTCGGTCTACGCCAACTTCACCTTCGTCCCGATGAAGCCCGGGAACATCTCGATCATCGCTCAGGGCGGCGGCATGGGCGAGTTGCTCAAGCTCAACCTCCACAAGGTTGGGCTCGGCCACCGCATGTACTGCTCGTACGGCAACGAGTGTGATCTTTCCATGCCCGAGATCCTCGAGTACTACGGCAAAGACGAGGGCAGCCGCGCGATCATGATGCAGATCGAGAGCTTCAAGGATCCGGCTGCGTTCCTCGCCGTGGCCTCCCAGATCACCCCGTCGAAGCCGATCCTCGCCATCAAGGCCGGTCGGACCCGCGAGGGGTCGGTGGCGGTCTCCTCGCACACCGGGACGCTGGTCGACCAGGCCGCCATGGCGACCGCGATGTTCCGCAAGGCGGGCGTCGTGGAGTTCCACGACAGCGACGAGATGGTCAAGGCGGCGATCGCCTTTTCGACGCAGCAGCCGCCGAAGGGGCGGCGCATCGGCATCATCACCAACACCGGCGGTCCCGGTATCCAGGCGGTTGACGAATCGATCGACCAGGGGCTGACCTTGGCGACGTGGTCGGCGGAAGGTAGGCAGAGGCTCAAGGAAAGCCTGTACGCCGAGGCCAGCCTCGGCAACCCCGTGGACGTGGTGGCCACCGCGGGCGCCGACCACTACTTCGCCGCGATCGACACCTTGCTCAACGAGGACGGCACCGACATGGTGCTGGTGTTCTTCGTCACTGCGCCGTTTGTCGACCTCGACGCCATCGCGCGGAGGATCAAGGAGGCGACCTCGCGCTCCGTCAAACCGGTCGTCGTGGTCATCGAGACGATCGAGAAGTGGGGCGGCCTGATCCGGCAACTGCGCGATTCGGGGCTACCGGTCTACGAGTTCGCCGAGGACGGCGCCCGCGCCCTCGCGGCGATGGCCCGCTACGCCGAGCTGCGCGACCGCGAAACGGAGGCACCGCCCGAGATCGCGGTCAACCGGGCGGCCGCCGAGGCGATCATCGCGCGGTATCGCGGCACGGGTGCGTACCTGCCTCAGGCGGAGGCGTTCGACCTGTTGGCCGCGTACGGTATCCCGACGCCGCGGCTGGTCGCTGTCTCTGCCGCTGGGGACCTGCCTGAAGCCGCGGCCGCGGTTGGATTCCCCTGCGTCCTCAAGGCCGACTCGCCCACGCTCGTGCATAAGAGCGATGAGGGTGGCGTCGCGCTGGGGATCGGCAACCTTGAGAGCCTGACGACGGCGTTTGCGGCGATGGCTGCCCGCTTCGTGGGCAGGAAGGCCAGCTTCATCCTGCAGGAACAGAAACCGGCAGGGCGGGAGGTGATCATCGGGGGCGCCGAGTCGCCGGGGCTTGGTTCGCTGGTGATGTTCGGTCTCGGCGGCATCTTCGTCGAGGTCATGAAGGATGTTGTCGTCGCCCTGGCCCCCTTGAGCCGGCCCGAGGCTCGCGCGATGCTGCGGGCGATCAGGGGCTTCCCCGTCCTGCAGGGACTCCGCGGCAAGCCGGGTGTCGACCTCGCGGCGCTCGAGGACCTGCTGATCCAGGCCGGGCGGCTACTGGGCGACTTTCCCTCGATCGCCGAGATGGACCTCAACCCGGTCCTCCTCTACCCGGCAGGGACGAAGCCGGCTGCGGTCGACGTTCGAATTCGGATCCGGTAGGGACGCGCCGGCTCATGCGATCCCCCACCGCCGTCGTTGGCGGACACCGATGAGTCCCGCGGAGCCGCCGCAGTGGTAGTGCTCGATCGCCTGGTAATGTGTCTTGATGCCGCGACGACCGGCGATTGCTCCTATCTGTGTTTCCACTCCGGCTTGCGCTTCTCCTCGAAGGCGGCGATCCCTTCCCGAACGTCCTCGAGCCGATAGAGCCGGTCGAGGAAGAGCCGCTTGAGGCGCTCCAGGGCCTCGACTCGATGCGCGCCCGCACCGAGGACAAGCGCCTCCTTGGTCACCCGCAGCGCCGGCATCGACAGGCCATCGAGCTGCGCCTCCACCTGCCCCCACTCCTCCTTCGGCACCACCCTCTGCACGATGCCCATCGCCAGCGCCCGCTCAGCGCTCAGCGTGTCGCCGGTGAAGATCGTGTACGCCGCGTTCTGGAGGCCGGTAAGGCGAGGCAACTGGTAGCAGGCCACCGGAGGGAAGAACGCCAGCCTGATCTCAGGCTGACCGAAGGTGGCCGCCGGGTCGGCGACGGCAAAGTCGCAGAACGAGATCAGCTCGAGAGCACCGCCCAGGCAGGCGCCGTGCACCAGCGCCACCGCCGGCACCGGAAGCTCCGCCAGCGCCCGGCAGGCGTCGAGAAGCGACGAGAGCATCGCGTCGGCCCGCTCCTGCTTGTGCTCGGCGACCGACGCCCCCGCCGAGAAGCAACGGCCGGCGCCCGAGAGCAGCACGGCTGCGACGTTCTCGTCGGCGGCGAGACGCCGCAGGTGGGCCACGAGATCGCTCAGGACCGCGGAGTCGAGCACGTTGACCGGTGGAGCGTTGATGGAGAGGTGCACGATCCGTCCGCGCTTGGTCACATCGATCATCGCAACCTCCAGGGTAGCAACACCGACGGTTAGAAGGAGCTGGTCATTGGTGACCGGCAAGTCCCTCCGGCAGCGGGGGGTGTCCCGTCCTGATTGGCTAGGAGTAGACGAGATATTCCGGGATGTCGTCCTCGCCCCTCGTGCCGTTCTTGATCTCCTGTGTAACGATGGCGCTGGTAAAGAAAAGGTTAAGGTCGACGTCGACGTTCTTGAACATGCGCCCGATCTTGACGATCTTGCCGTTGATGTAGCCGATCTCGGTGGGTCGCTTGTTCTTCAGGTCGAACCACATCGACGGGTAGTGGTCGCCGCCGCCCTCGAGGTAGCGGATGCATGAATCGAGCGCATCCTCGCCGTAGTTGTAGCCGACGACGGCTGCGACCGTGAGGCCTTCCTGAAGGAGTACCCTCGCCTTGCCGCGGGTGTGCCGCAGCCTCATCGCCTGGCCCATCGTCAAGCCGTGGGCGGCGCACAGTGCGTTCAGGGCCGAGTTCAGGATCGTCTTGTAGAACGCGGCCTTCTTCATCTCGTAGTGGGAGACGTGCCCGGTCACCAGCCCCGCAGCCGTGAGCAGCGCACTCATCGACGGCGCCCAGGTGCCGTTGCGATCGGTCGCGGGCCCGAGCAGGTTCGGAGGGTGGAACCAGTTCATGTTCACCGCGCCTTCAGGGGTCAGGTTGCCAGCGTAGTTGACCACTCCGCGGCACACCCTCTCCTTGGGAACGAACTCGCCGAACGCATCTTCGGGACCAATGCCGTTCATGAACGCGATGATCCTCATGTCGGCGGGCCATTCGAGGCTGGCGAAGGTCTTCATGACCTTGCCGATCGCCCACGTCTTGGTGCAGATGAACGTCGCAGCGAGACCTTCGACCCGGCTCAGTTCGGCGAGGGATGCAAAGCACTGCTCGATCTTCTCGTGAATCTCGACGAAGCCTTGGACGCGCAGTCCGTCGTTGCGCACCTGCTCGCGCCTTGACTGGCTCTCCTGCACGCCATAGACCTTGACGCCGGCCCTGACAAGATAGGCGCCCAGGATCGTTCCTACCGGGCCGAAGCCAACGATGCCAATCGCTTGTTCCTTCAACGCTCCCCCCTCCCGCGCCTGCTCGCCAATGTCAGATCAGGCGTCACATCGATACCCCTGGCCTCACGATTCGGGACGGTTTGGGAGCTTACGGTTGTGGCGGCTCGACCGCGCCGGACGGCGTCGCCGCCGCCGGCTCCAGTGTCCGCGTGGACGTAGGAGGTGACGAACGTTGCAGACGCCCATGCCTTGGAACGCACGGCACCTAGGTTCGCTTCTCCCCCCCATAACGCCATTGCTCTCACCGTAGCAATCGAAAAGCTGCGATGTCAAGCGTTAGGGGGGTTCGCATTCTGAGACGGTGGCTCAACAAAGGTGGGCGTCGGAGGTGGCCCGACGATCGGATACAAATCAGGCTATTTTGACAACCCAAGCGGCCCATTAGGGCGGCTAAGTGGTTGATTCAAATTGGCGCGCCGAGAGGGATTCGAACCCCCAACCTTCTGATCCGTAGTCAGATGCTCTATCCAATTGAGCTATCAGCGCGCCCTACACCGGGCAAAGTATAGCGCTTTTGAGGGTTGGCGCAAGCTGACGCGGACGCAGGATCACCTGACCCGGCGCGCGTTCGGCGGCCGCGGCCGACCGTGTCCCGGCAGCCGCGATGAAGGCGGCGCACCTCCGTGTGTGCCACACGCTATCAGGCATTTGCACCACCGCAGGCGCCATGGTAGGCTCCCCGCCCGCGGTCGGCCCGTTCGTCTAGTGGTTAGGACGCTGGCCTCTCACGCCGGAAGCGGGGGTTCGATTCCCCCACGGGCCGCCACAATCCCAACCGATCAGCCTCGCACCACGAACAAAGCCGAATGAACGCGCGCGATTCCTGCGCCGCAGCCGTGTCAACCATCACTTCGATACGAAGTTCCTGTCCACCTTCCGACCTTCCGGCACGCGGCCCTTCGCAATTACCGATCTCAGCTCGGTTGCGGGGGCGAAACCCTGCTGGAGAACTGGGGCGCTGTGACTGCGTAAACTAGGCCCGTGCCAACGTATCGCCTTCTCATCGAGTACGAGGGGACCCACTTCTCCGGGTGGCAGGTCCAATCGCGCGGGCGCACGGTTCAAGGCGTGCTCCTCGAGTCGCTCCGCCGCGCCGTGGGCGAGCGGGAGCTGGACCTCCAGGGCGCGGGACGAACCGACGCGGGCGTCCATGCCCTCGGTCAGGTTGCGTCGCTGCGCTGTCGACGTGCGGTGGACCCAGGCAGGCTACTACGCGAGTTGGAGCGGGAACTGCCTTCCGACCTTGCGGTGCTGGCGGTGGCCCCTGCGCCACGGAGCTTTCACGCCCGCCACGATGCGAGCGGACGTGCCTACCGATACCAAATCGCCGGCCGCCGCTCCGCCTTTGGCAAGCGCACGACCTGGTGGGTGCCGGGGCCGCTCAAGGTGGAGGCGATGGCCGATGCCGCGTATCGTTTTCTCGGTCGCCACGACTTCGCCGCCTTCGCGCGGCGCCCGCGCGAGGCACCCAGTACCGTGGTCGAGGTCGAAAGCTGCGAGGTCACGAGGGTTGGAAACTTCGTGCTCGTACGCTTGGTGGCCAGCCATTTCTTGTGGAATCAGGTGCGCCGCATGGTCGGAAGCCTGGTGCTTGTGGGCCGCGGCGAGGCTGCGCCGGAAGATGTGCCGGCATGGCTGGTGGGAGCGAAGGGTGCGCCGGAACTTGCCGCCCCTGCGGCCGGCCTGTTTCTCGAAGCGGTGCGCTATCCGGGCGAGCCGTGGTCCTTACCGCCGCTGGCGCCCGTCGCCGTGCCGGAAACGGTAGCGGTCGGTGCATCGGAAAGCACGAGGTGATAGCCTTACGTGCGATAGGGTGGGAGGTGTGATGGCGTTTGATCTCATCAAGCTTCTTACCGATGTGTTTGATCCTCAAGCCGGCGAGTTAGTAACGGTAGTCTGTGATGTGCCGCAGAGTGAGAGCGAGGACACGTCGGCCTGGCGCGAGCGCCGCGCGATGGCGGCAGAGTGGCAGGGTGCATTTACCGCGTTGGGTCGAGGGCGCAACTTCGCCACCAACCCGATCCTCACCTACCCCGCAACGGGAGCGAACAACGGGGAGCTGCCCGAGACAGGCACGCTGGGTGGAAGCACCGTGCCACTCGCTCAGACACTGTTGTCAAGTACTTTGGCCGTGCTCCTCACCGAGTACTCCGCCACCGCGCCGCTCGATGGCTTGACGAAGCTCAAAGAGGACTTCCGCGCCGCGTCGATGCCCGGCGTCGAGAAACGGATGGAGAACACGGCGCTGGCGGCCGATTACCGTGAGGTGGCGCGACGTTGCCGGGTCTTGGAGAAGCTCCTTACGGGTGCGACTTCGCTTGAGGTGACGTTTTCCACCGGGCACCGCTGCAGCTTTGACCTCCGCTTCCGCACGCCGCAGGTGGATGACGGTTTTCTCCCCCGCCACAAGAAAGGCGACAGGGTCATCAACCTCCCTTCCGGAGAGACGTTCATCGTGCCGTACGAGGGCGAGCAGCCCGGCACCGTCTCGGCCACCAACGGCGCAATTCCCGTCCGCTTTGGCGCCGAGTTGGTGGTGATGCGGGTGCTCGCCAACCGCATCACCAAAGTTGAAGGCGACGGTGAAGCGGCTCGCCAAACGCGACGCTTTCTTGGCGCCGATCCGGCCCGCACGAACATCGCCGAAGTCGCCTTCGGCTGCAACGAGTGGGCGCAGGTTACCGGCAACGTACTCGAGGACGAAAAAGCAGGTTTCCACTGGGCGTACGGCCGGTCCGAGCACCTCGGAGGTACGTTCGGCGTTGACGCGTTCATCTCGCCCGCGATGGTCGTCCACCAAGACATCGTCTATGCAAAAGGCAACCCAATTCAGGTTGCGGAGGCTACGTTGGTAGCCGACCATGGCCGCACGCGCGTGATCCGCAACGGCGTGTACATGGTGTTCTGATTTGCTCCCGAGCATCAAGGGGTCTAATTCGGGAGACGCACCACAGGCGCAATGTGACGTCTCCGCGGGTGCGAGGCTACAAACGTTAGCTCTCGGCTTGCTGTCGTAGCGCCGAGCGACGCCGCCCGTAGCCGATGTAAATAGCCATACCCACCAACAGCCACACACCAAAACGCACCCAAGTCACGATCGGCAGTCCGGCCGCGAGGAACAGGCACGCCACCACTGAAAGCGCGGGCAAGAACGGCACCAGCGGGGCGCGGAACGGGCGCACCCCCTCCGGATGCGTACGGCGCAGCACGATGACGCCGGCCGAGACGATTGCGAACGCGAACAGCGTGCCAATGTTCGTGAGGTCCACCATCTCCTCGATATTGGCAAAGCTCGCGAACGCAGCAACCAACACGCCCGAGAGAATCGTCGTGATGTGTGGCGTCCGGTACTTTGGGTGCACCCGGGCAAACGCAGCGGGCAGCAGGCCGTCGCGCGCCATCGAGAAGAAGATGCGCGGCTGGCCGAGTTGAAACACGAGCAACACCGCGGTATGTGCCGCGACCGAGCCCACGGCGACAATGCCCGAGGCCCACAGCAAGTGGTGGCGGTTCATCGCGACGGTGAGTGGCTCGGCCGTGTGCAGGTCGAACCACGGCACCATCCCGGTCACCACCGCGGCGACCGCGACGTAGACCACCGTTGAGATCACCAGGGAGCCGATGATGCCGCGGGGCAGGTCGCGGCCCGGGTTGCGTGTCTCCTCGGCGGCGGTGGAAACGGCATCAAACCCGATATACGCGAAGAACACGATCGCGGCGCCCGCCCAGATTCCATGCCAGCCGTTGGGCATGAACGGCTTCCAGTTCGCGGGCTGGACGTAGTTGAAGCCCACGATGACGAAGAAGACCAGCACGATCAGCTTCGTAATCACCATGACGGCGTTGAGGCGCGAGGACTCCTTCACCCCGATAACCAACACCCAGGTGATGAGCAGCACGATCGCGGCGGCAGGCAAGTTCATCATGATCGGCACGCCCGCGATGCGCGGCGCGGCCGCGAGGATCTCCGGCGTGGCAAGCCCGGTGCGCAGATCGGTGGTGAGCCACGGCGGGATGACGATGCCAATCCCTCGCAACATCTCGCAGAAGTATCCGGACCACGAGATCGCTACCGCCACGTTGCCGACCGCGTACTCGATGATCAGGTCCCAGCCGATGATCCAAGCGGTGAGCTCACCCAAGGTCGCGTACGCGTACGTGTACGCGGAGCCCGAGACGGGAACGAGCGCTGCGAGCTCGGCGTAGCACAGCGCAGCGAGCCCGCACACGGCTGCGGTGAGCACGAACGAGAGGATGATCCCGGGTCCGGCGCCGGGCCGCGCCGCGTCGCCAGCGGCAGCGGTCCCCACGGTGGCGAAGATCCCCGCGCCGATGATGGCGCCGATGCCGAGGCCGATGAGGTCCCACACCCCGAGCGCCCGCTTGAGACGGCTCGCGGCGCCCTCCTGCTGAAGCTGCGCGAGCGGCTTGGCGCGGAATAGAGCACGAATCTCCGGATGCATCGGCGCAGGCTACAGGCCGGCGGCCACTGACGCAACGGGTCGCCCCTTGACCACCCACCCCAAGCTGCTAACCTCTGCCCATGCGTCACGCGCACGCAAATTGCGTTGCTTTCAGCCGCGAGATGGCCCGAGTGCTGGCCGGTCTCCTCCTCGTGGTTGCTCCCTTGCTCTCGTGCGGCAAGAGCGGTGATAGCTCGGCGATTCGTATCGGGGTGATCGCCGAGATCACCGGCGACATGCCGGCGGCCGGCGCCTCCTGCACGAGCGGCGCAAAGCTCGCCGCCGAGGAGATCAACCAGGCCGGCGGACTCGAGGTCGGCGGCAAGCGGCTCAAGGTCGAGCTGTTCATCGAGGACAACGCCGGGCGCGCCGACCAGTCGGCCGCCGCCGCGCAGAAGCTCATCACGCAGCAGGAGGTCGTCGCGATCGTCGGTCCCAACCCGAGCCGGTATGCGATCCCGGCGTCCGAGGTCGCCGAGAGCTCGCACGTCGTCATGATCGCGCCGTGGTCCACCAACCCGAAGACCACCCTCGATGCCAGGACCGGCAAGCCCAAGCGGTTCGTTTTCCGCTCATGCTTCATCGACCCGTTCCAAGGCCGGGTGGTGGCCAACTTCGCCCGGCAAAACCTGAAAGCGCAGCGAGCCGCCGTGCTTTACGACGTCGCGTCCGAGTACAACAAGGGGATCGCCGAGATCTTCAAGCAGATCTTTGAGGCCAACGGCGGCGAGGTCGTCGCTTTCGAGACCTACACCACCGGCGACAAGGATTTCTCGGCGCAACTCACCAAGATCAAGAGCGCGCAGCCCGACGTGATCTTCCTCCCCAATTACTACAGCGAGGTGCCGCTGCAGATCCAGCAGGCGCACCGCCTGGGTATCACGACGCCGTTCCTGGGCAGCGACTCATGGGGCAGCGCGGAGATCCTCAACCTGTGCGGCAAGGACTGCGACGGCTACTACTTCTCGACCCATTTCGCCGCCGACATGGCCACCCCGGTCGCCACCAAGTTCATCACCGCCTTCAAGGCGAAGTACGGCCACGCGCCCGACGACCTCGCCGCGCTGACCTACGACGCGTTCGGCTTGCTCTGGACCGCGCTGCACACCGCCGGAAAAGTTGATCGCCTCGCGGTGCGTGACGCGCTCGCAAACATCCCAAGGTACGACGGGGTGACCGGCACGATGCAGTTCAACGAAGGCTCCGGCGATCCGATCAAGAGCGCGGTCATCGTGCAGATCAAGGGCGACAAGTTCGTTTGGTTCGCCAACGCCAACCCGTGATCGGTCCCGTGGCGCGCAGGATCACCGGCCACAGGATCGTTTCTCCTCGCGCGCGTGCCGCCGGCGCGACGCCGTCGGGGGCAGCGTGAAGTACCTCCTCCAGCAGAGCCTCAACGCGCTGCAACTCGGCAGCATCTACGCGCTCATCGCCCTCGGCTACACGATGGTCTACGGCATCCTCACCATGATCAACTTCGCCCACGGCGACCTATTCATGGTCGGAGCGTTTCTCTGCTTCGTGGCCGCCACCTTCCTCCACCTCTCGTTCGTCCCCACGCTGCTGGTCTCCATGGCAGGCGTCGCCTTTCTCGGCGTGGTCATCGAACGAGTGGCGTACAAGCCGCTGCGCGCCGCTCCCCGCGTGTCTGCCATCATCACCGCCCTCGCGGTGGGCATCTTCCTCGAGAACCTCACGCTCGTTTTCGCGCCGTACCCGCAGCACGTGCCCACCCTGATCGAGAACGTGACCTGGACTTGGGCCGGCGTGACGATCTCGTCGCTGCAGCTCATCATCATCGCGCTCTCCCTCGGCTTGCTTTTTCTCCTCGACTTCGTGGTCCGACGCACGATGATCGGCATCGCGATGCGCGCCATCTCCTGGGATCGTTCGGTGGTGCCACTGATGGGCGTGCCGACCGACCGCATCATCTCCGCTACCTTTGCGCTCGGTACCGGGTTGGGCGCCGCCGCCGGCACGATGTACAGCCTGGCGTTCCCGGTGATTGATCCGTACATGGGGATCATGGTGGGTTGGAAGGCGTTCATCGCCGCGGTCGTCGGCGGCATCGGCAACATCCGCGGTGCAATGCTGGGAGGGTTCATCCTCGGCGGGGTTGAGATCCTGGTCGCGGCGTTCTTGCCCTCCACCTACCGCGACTTCATCGCCTTCGCCCTCCTCCTCGCGCTGCTGATCGTGCGTCCGCACGGCATCCTCGGCCGGCCGCGGCCGCAGAAGGTGTAGGCAGGATGGCGTTGCCAGCCCCGCCGCGTACTTTCGCTTCCCCCCTCGCTGCCGGTTGGGAGGCGTTGATGGCGAACCGCCGCATCCTCCCCTGTTTGCTGGTGGCAGGAGGAGTGGCCTCGTTCCTGATCCCGCGCCTGGGACTGCTCAACCCCTACGTACAACTGATCGTCATGTACGTGGGGATCAACATCATCCTCACCGTCAGCTTGAACCTCATCAACGGCTTCATGGGCGAGTTTTCCGTTGGCCACGCCGGCTTCATGGCGGTGGGCGCGTACACCGCGGCGTTGCTCACCATGCGCGCGTTCCCCGCCGAGCTGACCGCATGGCTCTTCCCTCTCGCCGTCCTTGCCGGTGGCCTTGCGGCCGCGTTGGTGGGCGTCGTGGTCGCAATCCCCTCGTTCAAGACCCGGGGCGACTACCTCGCCATCGTCACCCTCGCCTTCAACATGATCGTCAAATCGGCGATCGAGAACATCGAGGCGATCGGCGGGCCACGCGGCATCCCGGGGATCGAGAAGCTCACCACCCTGCCGTGGACGTTCGCTTGGACGGTGCTTGCCGTGTGGGTGATCCGAAACTTCATCTACTCCGCCTACGGCCGCGGCGTGTTGGCGATTCGCGAGGACGAGGTGGCCGCGGACCTGATGAGCGTCAACACCCGCCACGTCAAGATGCTCGCCTTCGTGGTCTCGTCGTTCTTCGCCGGCGTGGCCGGGGCGCTGTTCGCTCACCTGCTGCAGTTCATCAACCCGCGGGTGTTCGACATCCTGAAATCGACCGACGTGCTGATCATGGTCTACCTCGGCGGGATCGGTTCGATTGCCGGGTCGATCGTCGGCGGGACGGTCTACACCGTGTTGCTCGAGGTGCTGCGCCCGCTGGGGGTTTGGCGCATGGTGATGATGCCGTTGGTGCTCGTGGTGCTCATGCTCTACCGACCGAAGGGCATGTTGGGTTTCAAGGAGCTGCGCTGGTTCCTGCCCAAGGCCGAGGCTGAATTCGGCCGACGGAAAGCGCAGGCGGGGCGAGCCAAGGATGCTGCTGCGCGCTGACGGGCTCACCCACTACTTCGGCGGCCTTTGTGCCGTGTCCGACTTCAACCTCGATCTCGAGGAAGGCGAGCTGGTGGGCATCATCGGCCCTAACGGCGCCGGCAAGACCACGGTATTCAACTTGATCACCGGGGTGTACCGCGCGACGCGGGGGAGGTTGGCCCTTGGCGGCACCGAGCTGGTCGGCAAGGCGCCCGTCGAGATCACTCGGCTGGGGGTCGCGCGCACCTTCCAGAACATCCGCCTGTTCAAGGAGCTAAGCGTGCTCGACAACGTGCGCGTCGCCTACTATTCGCAGGCCCGCTATCGGCCGCTGGAAGCGCTCCTGCACAGCGGGCGGTGGCACCGCGAAGAGACCCGAATCCGCGACGAGGCGATCGACTTGCTCCACCGGTTCAAGCTCGAGCGCTCGGCTGGCGAGCTCGCGTGCAACCTCCCCTACGGCATGCAGCGGCGCCTCGAGATCGCCCGTGCCCTGGCCACGAGGCCCCGCCTGCTCCTCCTCGATGAGCCTGCGGCCGGCATGAACCCTGCCGAGATCGGCGAGCTGATGGAACTCGTGCGCTGGGTGCGCAAGGACTTCGGCGTTACGATTCTGCTCATCGAGCACCAGATGCGGCTGGTCATGGGGATCTGCGAGCGCCTCGTGGTGCTTGACTTCGGCGCAACGATCGCCGCCGGCACTCCGACCGAAATTCAGAACCACCCCAAGGTACTCGAAGCCTACCTCGGTGACGGGAGCGCCGCGTGAGCCCGGATACCGGCCTGTTGACCGTGCGCGATCTTGCCGTCACGTACGGCAAGATCAAGGCCATCCACGGGGTTTCGTTCGAGGTAGCCGACGGTGAGATCGTCACGCTGATCGGCGCCAACGGCGCGGGCAAATCGTCGACGCTGCGAGCCGTCTCCGGGATGGTGCCGTTTGCCGGCAGCGTGCGTTTCGCCGGCCGCGAGCTTCGTGGGCTTGCCGCCGATCGCATCGTTGCGCTTGGCATCGCCCACGTCCCGGAGGGCCGCGGTATCTTCGGCAACCTCACCGTAATCGAGAACCTCAAGCTTGCAACGTGGCAGCGCCGCGACCATAGCGAAATTCGCCGCGACTACGACCGCGTCTTTAGCCTCTTCCCCCGCTTGCAGGAGCGCAAGCAGCAGTTGGCCGGCACCCTTTCCGGGGGCGAGCAGCAAATGCTCGCGCTCGGCCGCGCGCTGATGACCCGCGGGCGGCTGCTGCTGCTCGACGAACCATCAATGGGGCTGGCGCCGGTGCTGGTGCGAGAGATCTTTCGCGTCCTTGCCGAGATCAACCGGTCGGGGACCACCATCCTGCTGGTCGAGCAAAACGCCAACCTCGCGCTCCGCTTGGCCACGACGGCATATGTCCTGGAGACGGGCACAGTTGTCCTCCGCGGTCGCGCCGCCGATCTCTTAGGAGACGCGAAGGTTCGGGAGGCCTACCTCGGCGGGTGAAACGCGATCCGCGAAGTTCGACAGAGAGCGCTCGCGGCCCGCCTAGAAGCGCCTGCGGTCAACGCGGTGAACCACGTCCCAGTTGTACTTGTAGACGAGAAAATCGATCACGACCCGGTACTTGACCTCGACGTGCTCCCAGTCCGAATCGGCCCAGACCTTGATCTGGTCTTTGGCAACGGGCAGGTTTTCCTGTTGTGCCTTGTAAAGGAGTTCGGCGGAGATCTGCTGCTCCGGCGTCTGGCCGTTGCGCTCGCGCCTCAGCGAAGCGCGCTCCGCCTCGTCCTTGCAGAAGTCCTCCATCTCGGCAACGGAAATCCGCACCGGCACCGCCTTGATGGCGACGATGATCGCCACAGCCAGAAGCGCGAGGCTCACCACACAGCCGAGCTTGCCGTCTCCCCTGTCCCGTCGCCTCGTCATACCCACCTCCGCACGATCGGATTGCCTGCACTAGTTTACCCACATTGTGAAAACGCGGCTCTAGACGCGCCCGGTGCGATGAGGATCGCCCGTTCACCCGCCAATGCCCGCCAGGCGATCACACAGTGCATCGACGTCAGTGCACGAGCGAGAATGCGCGCTGCCAGCGCGTGCGGGTGAAGAAGTGGACCGCCACTCCCGCGAGTTGCTGCGCCCGGTCCCGCCAGCCGCGCCACTCCTGGGAATTGGGCGGCGCCTCGTACGACCAGTAGATGAACAGCGCTCGCCCCTTGAAATAGCTGCGCGGAACCGGTCCCCAGTAGCGCGAATCGTAGGAGTTGTCGCGGTTGTCGCCCATACAAAAAACGAATCCCGGCGGGACGCGAAACGGCCCGAAGTTGTCGCGGTTGCGCACCGAGGCGGGGAGCAGAGGCGAGTCCGGATACGTGTTGGGGTCCTTGTGTACGAGATGCGGATTGATCTCCGCCTTGGCGTCAACGACGAGTTGCTTGGCCCGCACCTCGACGACGTCCCCACCTACCCCGACTGCACGCTTGATGAAGTCACGGTCGGGATCCTGTGGATACTTGAAGACCACCACGTCACCTTTGCGGATATCGCGATACGGCATCAGCCGGTGCAGGGGGGTGTTCCAGTGCGGCGCATAAATGAACTTGTTGACGAACAAATGGTCCCCGACCAGGAGGTTGTCCTCCATCGAGCCGGTCGGAATCTTGAACGCTTGTGCCACGAAGGTTCGGGCGAACAGCGTGAAGATCACCGCGACCAGGATTGCCTCGTAGTACTCGCGGACGACGTGCTGTTTGCTCATGTTTCCACCTTGAGGATCGCCAAGAAGGCTTCTTGAGGTATCTCCACCCTGCCCACCCGTTTCATGCGGCGCTTGCCTTCCTTTTGGCGCTCGAGCAGCTTGCGCTTGCGGGTGATGTCGCCGCCGTAGCACTTCGCGAGCACGTTCTTGCGCAGCGCTCGGACCGACTCGCGGGCGATCACCCGGCTGCCAATCGCCGCCTGAATCACCACCTCGAAGAGTTGGCGCGGGATCATCTCCTTGAGCTTGCTCGCGAGCGAGCGGCCCTTGGCGTACGCGGTGGCCCGATGCACGATCAGCGCCAGTGCGTCGATCGGCTCTTCGTTGACGAGCAGGTCAAGCCTCACGAGGTCGCCCTCGCGGTAGCCGGCGAAGTGATAGTCGAGAGAGGCGTAGCCGCGCGACACGGACTTCAACTTATCATAAAAATCGAGAACGACTTCCGCGAGCGGGAGGCGATACTCCAACAGCACACGGCCACCGCCGAGGTATTCGAGCTTGGTCTGCTCGCCACGCCGCTCTTGCACGAGCTTGAGGACGTTGCCAACGTAGCTGTCCGGCGTGAGGATCGTCGCGAGGATGATCGGCTCCTCGATTGCGGCGATGCGGCCGGGATCGGGGAGCTGGGCCGGGTTCTCCACCTCCACCACCGCGCCGTCGGTTGCGAGCACGCGGTAGGCGACGCCGGGGGCGGTGGTGATCAGGTCAAGGTCGAACTCTCGCTCGAGACGCTCTTGCACGATCTCCATGTGGAGCAAGCCGAGAAAGCCGCAGCGGAAGCCGAACCCGAGCGCTTGCGACGAGTCGGCCTGGAACGTGAATGCGGAGTCGTTGAGGGAGAGCCTCTCGAGCGCATCGCGCAGTTCGCCGAACTGCGACGAGTCGACCGGGTACAACCCTGCGAACACCATCGGCTTCGCGTCCGCGAAGCCGGGCAGCGGCTCAGTCGCGGGGTGGACGGCGGCGGTAACCGTGTCGCCTACCCGCACCTGATGGATGTCCTTGATGCTCGCGAACAGATAGCCGACCTCGCCCGCCCCAAACCGCTCGACCACCTCCGCGCGCGGCGTGAAGATCCCGAGTTCCTCAACCTGCGCCTCGCGCCCCACCCCGATGAACCACACCGCCTGCCCGACCGTAAGGCTACCGTCCACGACCCGGATGAGGCACCGGACGCCCTTGTACGGGTCGTACGACCCGTCGAAGACCAGGGCGCGCAGCGGCGCGTTGGCGATGCCGCGCGGGCACGGCACACGCGAGATCAGCGCCTCGAGCACGTCCTCAACTCCTTGACCAGTCTTGGCAGAAATGCTAAGGGCAGCGGAAGCATCGACACCGATCACCTGCTCAATCTGCTCGCGCACGCGCTCGGGGTCGGCGGCGGGGAGATCCACCTTGTTGAGTACCGGGACCAGCTCGAGACCCTGGTCGACGGCAAGATAGGCGTTGGCGAGCGTCTGCGCCTCCACTCCCTGCGAGGCGTCCACCACGAGCAGCGCACCCTCGCACGCCGCGAGCGAGCGCGACACCTCGTAGGAAAAGTCGACGTGGCCAGGCGTGTCGATGAGGTTGAGGAGGTAGTCGTGGCCGTCCCGCGCTCGGTAGCGAAGTGTCACGGTGTGTGCCTTGATCGTGATGCCGCGTTCCCGCTCGAGGTCCATCGAGTCGAGCACCTGTGCCTGCATCTCGCGCGCCGTCAGCGCCCCCGTGAGCTCGAGCAGGCGGTCGGCAAGCGTCGACTTGCCATGGTCGATGTGGGCGATGATGCAGAAATTGCGGATGTACTGCGCTTCCACGAGCCTCCTGGGGTACCGCGTCTCTCGCGAGAACCCGTGATTTTACTCGATGTTGCCGGCAGGGAAACGCGTGGGGCGAGTGGGGAGCGGCGAGATCCTCTGCGCAGCGTCTCGCTTTGCTCTCCCAACTGCCTTCCTTCTTCTTGCCTGTCCTAAAGCGGCGGGAAGACGACCTTCCCCGAGTTCTTTGCTCCCGTGGTCTTCCACGGGGCGCGAGCGAACGCGCGCAACGCTCGTGGGTCGTCGAACTCGCCGCGGGCCGCGCGGAGCTGTCCGGCACGGGCGATCATCGCCGCATTGTCGGTGGTCAGCGCGAGCGGTGGCAGCAGCACCTCGATTCCCTGCTGCTCGCCCCACGCTGCCAGCCGCGCACGCAGCTCGCGGTTAGCCGCCACACCCCCCGAGGCCGCCACGATGCGAGGCCGGTGGCGGGCGGCGAACTCCTTGAGGGGTGCGAGAAGCCAATCCACGATCGTGCGGCGAAACGATGCGAGCAAGTCGAGCACCGCTTGCGGCGGCTCGGCCGGGTCGGCGAGCGGCAGTGGAGCAATCGTCTGGGCGGTGCGGATGACCATCGTCTTCAACCCTGAGAACGAAAAGTCGAATGCACCAGTCGGGTCTTTGATCCGTGGCGCCGAAAAGGAGAAGGCAGTCGGGTTCCCGGCGTCGGCGAGGCGGTCCACGATCGGCCCTCCTGGGTATCCGAGGCCGAGCGCTGCTGCCACCTTATCGAACACCTCACCGGCGGCGTCGTCACGGGTGCGGTTCAACGGGTGCGCCCGACCCTCCGCGAGAAGAAAATAGGAGGAATGTCCGCCCGAGACCACCAGCGTCAGGGCCGGCTCGGGCGTCTCTCTGGCAGGGCCACCATCGAGCGAGAGGAACGGCGAGACGAGGTGGCCTTCGAGATGATCCACGCCCACCAACGGGAGGGAGCGCGCCCAGGCGTAGGCGGACGCGAAGCAGGTCCCCACCAGCAGCGACCCGATCAGCCCGGGGCCACGCGTTACGACGACGAGCTCCACATCGCCGAGGCCCGCCTCCCGATCCGCTTCGGCAAGCAAGCGCGGCAGCGCCTCGAGGTGGTGGCGCGCGGCGAGCTCCGGCACGACGCCGAGGTACGGCGCGTGCGCTGCCACCTGGGAGGAAACCAGGGAGGAGCGCACGCTGCCATCGCGATCGAGGACCGCCACCGCGGTCTCGTCGCAGGAGGTTTCGATCCCCAGCGCCCTCACCGTGCCACCTCAGCCACGGTCGCAGCGTTGACCGGCCGCGCCACCCCACGCTCGCTGACGATCGCGGTGACAAGATCCGCTGGGGTGACGTCGAACGCGGGGTTGAAGACGGCGACGCCAGGCGGGGCAAGCCACCGGCGTCCCTGGCGCCGGACCTCTTCGCTGCCACGCTGCTCGATCGGGATTGCACCGCCGTCGGCGCAGTTGAGGTCGAACGTTGTCGTGGGCGCGGCGACCACGAACGGCACGCCGTGGCGCGCCGCCGTAACCGCGAGTCCGTAGGTACCGACCTTGTTGGCGACCGCCCCGTCGGCGGCGATGCGGTCGGCGCCCACCACGATGCCATCGACCATGCCGAGCGCGAGCAGCGAGGCCGCCGCACCGTCCACGAGCAGCGTGATCGGGATGCCATCCTGCACCGCCTCCCACGCGGTCAGCCTCGCGCCTTGCAACACCGGCCGTGCCTCACAGGCGAAGAGCCGCTCGAGCCGCCCCGCGGCGTGCAGGGCACGGACGACACCGAGTGCCGTGCCCACGCCGCCGGTGGCAAGCGCCCCTGCGTTGCAGTGCGTGAGCAGCCGCCTCTTCGCACCGGGGAAGAGCGCGGCGCCGTTGGCAGCGATCGCCTGGCAAGCGGCCGCGTCGCGTGCGTGCAACGCCCGTGCGGCGGCCAGGGCGGCCGCAAAACGGCGGGGCGGCGATACCACCTCAACGGCCGCGAGCACCGCTGTGATCGCCGCCGCGAGGTTGGCCGCCGTGGGCCGCGCCGCCGCGAGACGGCGCGCCACGTGCCGCAGGTGGCCAAGTTCGGGGTTGTGCCTCGCCTCGCTGGCAAACGCATACGCGGCCGCGAGACCGATCGCTGGAGCACCCCGCACCGCCAGCGAGCGGATTGCCTGCGCCGCGGCTGCCGCAGTGGGCAGGTCGATCCACCGTTCAACCTCGGGGAGACGCCGCTGATCGAGGATCTCCAAACCTCCCCGCCAGCGCAACGCCGTGACCTTCGTGCGGCACTCGACCATCGCTCGCATGGTATCGCACGTGATTGCTGGTCTTTGGCGCAACTGGCTATACTGCCAACCCCGAAAGGAGGGGTTATGCCTCTTCGCGTCGCCATCAACGGGTTCGGCCGTATCGGCCGCTTGATCCTCCGGCAAGCGATTCACGGCAAGGAGTTCGAGTTCGTCGCGGTCAACGACATCACCGACGCGCCGACTCTCGCGCACCTGTTGAAGTACGACTCTGTGCACGGCCGGTTCGCGGCGAAGGTCGAGGTCGGCAAGGATGGCTTCACCGTCGACGGCAAGGCGGTCAAGGTGCTCGCGGAGAAAGACCCGACCACCTTGCCGTGGAAGTCGCTCGGTGTCGACCTCGTGTTCGAGGGCACCGGCAAGTTCACCAAGGGCGAGCAGGCCAAGGCCCACCTCGACGCGGGCGCGCGCTGGGTCATGATCACGGCGCCGGCCAAGGGGGTGGACGCCACCATCGTGTACGGCGTCAATCACGCCACCCTCGATCCCGCCAAACACAGGATCGTCTCGAACGGCTCCTGCACCACCAACTGCCTCGCCCCGGTGGTCAAGGTGTTGCTGGAGAATTTCGGCATTACGCATGGCCTGCTCACCACGATCCACGCGTACACGAACGACCAGAAGATTCTCGATCTGCCCCACAAGGACCCGCGCCGAGCGCGTGCGGCCGGAGTCTCGATGATTCCAACCTCCACCGGCGCGGCCAAGGCGATGGCCGAGGTCTTCCCGCAATTGAAGGGCAAGCTCGATGGCCTCGCGGTGCGCGTCCCCACGACCGACGTGTCGCTCGTCGATTTCACCTTCACCGCCGAAAGATCTCTTAGCGTCGATTCGCTCAACGGGGCGTTCCGCGCAGCGGCCGGCGGCGCCTTGAAGGGCATTCTCGAGGTATGCGAGGAGCCGCTCGTCTCGATCGACTTCCGCGGCACGACCGCCTCCTCGATCGTCGACGCCCTCTCCACCATGGTGATCGGTGAGACGACCGCCAAGGTGCTCTCCTGGTACGACAACGAGTATGCGTACGCGGCGCGTTGTGTGGACGTGGCACGCCTGTTCCACCACTAGGAGGCGGCGATGGCCCTGCGATCGATGGACAGCCTGGAGGTCACCGGGCAGCGGGTGCTCCTGCGCCTGGACCTCAACGTGCCGTTGAAGGAAGGCAAGGTCCTCGACGACACCCGCGTGCGCGAGGCGGCGCCCACCGCGAAAGCGCTCGCCGAGCGTGGCGCAATCGTCATCGCGTGTTCCCACCTCGGCCGCGCCAAGGGTAAGCCCGATCCCACCCTCTCGCTTGCGCCGGTGGCGCCGGTGCTGGCGAAGTACGTTGGCCGACCCGTCGCCTTCGTTGCTGACACTGTGGGCGAGCTCGCACGCCAGGCCGTGGCCGCCGCGAAGCCCGGCGAGGTGATGCTGCTCGAGAACCTGCGCTTCAACGCGGGCGAGGAAGGTAACGCTCCGGAGTTCTGCGCGGCTCTTGCCGTCCTTGCCGACGTGTACGTCAACGATGCTTTCGGCACTGCGCATCGCGCCCACGCTTCGACTGCCGGGGTCGCCAAGTTCTTCAAGGAACGTGCCGCCGGTCCCCTAATGGCGCGGGAGATCGCGGCGCTCGAGCGGGTCCGCGACAACCCCGAGCGCCCGTTCGTGGCCGTGGTCGGCGGCGCCAAGATCTCGGGCAAGCTCGAGACCCTCCAAGCGCTCGCGCAGCGTGCCGACACCGTTGTCCTCGTCGGCGGGATGGCCAACACCTTCCTGCTCGCGCGCGGCGTGGGGGTGGGCAAGTCGCTCGTCGAAGCCGATCTCATCGGCACCGCGCGAGAGATTCTCACCAGCGCCGCTTCTCGCGGTGTCACGGTGGTGCTCCCCACTGACGTGGTCGTGGCGGCGTCACCGGAGAGCGGGCCCCGCAGCGCCAACGTGGACGGGGTGGGCAGTGACGAGATGATCCTCGACATTGGGCCCGCCACCCGTGCTCGCATTGCCGACGTGATCGCCGGAGCAAAGACGGTGTTCTGGAACGGCCCTGCCGGCGTATTCGAGAAGCCGGCGTTTGCGGCCGGGACGCTCGCGATCGCCCAGGCAATGGCTGCAAGCCGTGCATTCACCGTCGTGGGTGGCGGCGAGAGCGTGGCCGCGGTGCAACAGGCCGGCGTGGCAGGCAAGCTCTCCCACGTCTCGACCGGCGGCGGCGCTTCGCTCGAGTTCCTCGCTGGTGACGTCCTGCCCGGCGTTGCCGCGCTTCAAGAGGGCTCATGAGCCGGCGCCCGCTCGTCGTGGCCAACTGGAAGATGCATGGCACGACCGCCTCGATTCAGGCGTACCTCGAGGAATTGGTAGAGCGCGGCGGCGCGGGCGAGGCCGAGGTCGTTATCTGTCCGCCGTTTACCTTGCTCCCGCTCGCGGTTGCAATTGCGTCTGGCTCGTCGGTTGCGATCGGCGCACAGAACTGCCACTGGGACGACAAGGGCGCCTTCACCGGCGAGGTTGCGGCACCGATGCTGGCAGAGTTGGGCGTTACATGGGCGATCGTCGGTCACTCCGAGCGCCGAGGGTACTTCGCTGAAACCGATCAGACCGCCGCTGCGCGGGCACGCGCCTCGCAGCGCGCTGGCCTCGCCGTCATCTTCTGCCTGGGCGAGACGCTCGATCAGCGTGAGGCGGGGGAGACCATGGCGGTGCTTGAACGCCAAAGCACCGCCCTCGCCGGGCTCGATCCCGACAAGCTCGCCCTTGCGTACGAGCCGGTCTGGGCGATCGGGACGGGACGCAATGCGACCGCGGCACAGGCCGAGGAGGCACATGCGTTCCTCCGCGAGCGCGCCTCCACGCTGCTCGGTCGCGAGGCGGGTGAGCAACTGCGCATCCTCTACGGTGGCAGCGTCAAGCCCGACAACGCCGCTCAGTTACTCTCGGAACATGACGTGGATGGCGCTTTGGTCGGGGGCGCAAGCCTTGACGCCGGAGCGTTTTGGTCTATCATCCTCGCTGCTCCCGGCTGCGGCCGAGGTGCGTGAAGGAGTGTGCGCTCCGTGTATACCTTGCTGGTGGTCGTGTTCATCGTCGTCTGCTTGTTTCTGATCCTTGTCGTATTGTTGCAGCAGGGCAAGGGTGCGGACGTGGCAGCGGCGTTCGGTGGGGCCAGCTCGCAGACATCGTTTGGTCCGCGGGGCACCACCACTCTGATGCACAAGCTCACGACCGGCTCCTTTGTCGCGTTCGTCGCGCTGTGCATCATGCTCTCGGTGCTTACCGCACGGCGCGGACGGTCGGTCACCGCCGGGATCAAGGGCAAACCGGCCGCGGCGGCGCCGCTGAACACCCCGGCAGCTCCGGTGGGGACGACACCCAAACCCGCAGAAAAGGCCCCGGCCTCGCCCAGCTCCCAAAGCGCGCCGGCTCCCGCTGCAGCCCCTGCGCAGGGCACGCCCGCCCAGCCGCCGAAATAACCGAGGATCGACATGAGACGTGCCGAAGTGGCGGAATTGGTAGACGCGCACGTTTGAGGGGCGTGTGGCGCAAGCCATGCCGGTTCGAGTCCGGCCTTCGGCACCATCTCTCTTTTCGGGGGGTCCCTGCGACCCCCCACCCTAACCCCCGTTGCAGATGAC
>JBIOGJ010000057.1:0-24132 GCA_044447965.1 Thermoanaerobaculales bacterium
GCTGCCACGACTGGCGCATTATGCGCTCCGTCTGCTTGTCGCTCGCGCGGAGCGGCGGCGGCATCGAGAGGCGAACCCCCCGACCGCCGCCGTACTTCGCGATTGCTCTTCCGACCGGCAACTCAAGAAGGTTCTCGGCTGGAATGGGCTCGACCTTCTCCTCTCCCTTCGAGACCCTCCGCACGAGTAGCTCTTTGCGGACGGCATCAGCGTCCTTCCTCCCAAGAGCGAAAGCCACGAGCGAGTTCACGTTCCCGAAAATCTCCGCCTGAAGCGGCAGCGGGAGCTGCCCCGGATACTGATTGGCGAGCGTCAGGGCCAGGCCATATTTCCTGCCCCGAGAGAGAAGCTCCCGCCAGAGCGACTCGGACACTCCGGCGAAGGACTGGAACTCATCGCAGTGGAGATAGAAGTCTTCGGCATCACCCGCTCCCCGCTCCCGGCGGATGAGTTCCAGGGCGAACTTGGAGAGGACCATCTGCCCCAGGAGAAGCCGCGTCTCTTCGGAGAGGCCCGAGAGGTCAACGAAGAGGATCTTCTTCTCCCGGAGGATCGAGCGGAAGGAGAAGGAGGAGTGCTTGCGGCAGATTGCCCGGCGGACAGTAGGGGGACGCAAGAACTGATCGAGGCGGGAGAGGATGGGAAGAGCCGCTCCTTCTGGGAAGCGGGGATAGGTCTCTCGCCAGAAGGCGCGGACGTACGGGTCAGCGCTCTCCGTTGCCTCCCGCCGGAAGAGCGGGTCCGTGACGATGCGGCGCACGTCCCAAAAGGTCGCGCCCTCCCGGCCGACGAGAGCGGCGAAGGCGTTCTGCAAAATGGGCTCCATCCTCGGGCCAAGCAGGTCATCCAAGGTGCGCTTGAAGATGGTGAAGAGATTCTCTGCCGCCTTGGCCTGGTCGTCTCCAACTTCGAGGGTCAAGGGATTCCAGGAGAGAGGGCAGTCGGCGCTTCCCGGCGCGAAGTAGATCAAGTCACCTTCGCGTCCGGGCGGGATGAGAGAGAGGAGCCGGCGGAAGAAGTCTCCCTCGGGACCGAGGACTGCAACGCCCCGGCCGGCGGCCATGTCGGAGAGGACGAGGTGCTCAAGGTAGGTACTCTTTCCCGCCCCGGTCTTGCCGCAGACGTAGAGGTGGCGCCGACGCTCCTTCCCTGGAAGGAGCGGGGCGGGAAGGGAGCCGAAGGTGCCGAGCGAGGGAAAGACAGAGAGGGTACTGAGGATCGCTTCGCGGATTCCCTCGCCGGAGAGATCCGAGACCGCAGGTGTCGGGACGAACGGGAAGGAATCTCGGATCGAGAGCCAGAGATCGGTAGCGTCCTGGGCTTCGTCTACTCGCCCTTCTTCCGCAGCATGCGCGTCAACTCGCGCATTGATCTCCTCGTTATCCCGCCAGCGCTTCCGCTGCCAGGCGACAAACCACCAGGCGAGCGGGGAGACGAGGATGAGGAGAGCGACGAGACCTTGAAGGACTTCCACGTCAGAGGAAGACCTCCTCGGGCGTGAGACTCGCAGGGGCAGCTCGTCCCTTGCCTTCGAGATGGCGCTTCAGGGCGGCCCGCGCTGAGCGGGAGACCGTCTCCTCGAAAGCAGCGGCGAGAGCCTCGTGGAGGAAGCCCGCCTTGTCGGGCTCGTGCTCGAAGGTCTTGCGGACGGAGATGAGAAACGAGCGGCCGACTTGGAAGGCGAGGACCGAGAAGCGCACGCCCCGACAGGTGACCCGAAGAGTCCGAGCCTTCTGGCCCGAGCGCATCATCTTGGTCGATTCGACCTCCTCTCCCCAATCGAAGGTGACGCCTGGAAGCTCGCGGCGCTTCACCTCGTCGGCCACCAGGGTATAGAACTCATCGGGGTTGCCCGAGAAGTCGTCAACCAGAGCATGCATTCCTCTTCCTCCTGTCTTTTCATGATCTTAGCAGAGTGACCCGCAGCGGATCGAAGGGCGAGACGGTCGCGGGAGGACGAAGGAGGACAACCGAGAAGAAGCGAGGGAGTCCGGGAGGGCTACAGTCGGAGTGCTGCCGCGGGTCTTCCATCGCACCTAGTGGCTGGTGTATCATCTTGTCCCAACAGATGATATGCCTCGCCTCAAAACTGTAACAAGCATACATACCGACAAACCGCCCATATGTAGGCCCAATAGAATGACTAACTCGTTTTTCCTCAGTCATTTGCGCTTGACACGGTCACTCCTGCTGCCCGAATCTCTTCTTCGACGGGGGCGTACCCCGCGAGGAGGGCCGAGATGGAGCCGAGGAGTGCAGGGCTTTGGGGAATCGAGGAGGTCTCCCTCTACCTCGGCATTCCCTCTAGCTCCATCTACAAGATGACCGCCAAGGGAGTGATCCCCTACTTGAAGCTCGGCGGCCGGGTGCGTTTCCGCCAGGCGGACATTGACCGCTGGCTCGATCTCCTCGTCGTCTCCAACATGAAGACCCTCGCTCGGGCGAAAGAGATCGCCGGGCGACGCTAGAAAGGAGGATCTCGACGTGGCATCACTTCACCGACGCAAGCGCCGAAGCGGCGCGGTAGTTTGGGAGCTTACCCATGGGAGGCCCCCCAACCGCGTGCGCTTCCTCGTGGGCGAAACGCGGGAAGCTGCGGAAGCGGCACTCGCTCTTTTCAAGCGGACCCTCGCCCACCACGGCAAAGCACCCGAGCGCATCTCACTACAAGATGCGATCGAGCACTATCGGGCCTTTCTCGCCGGGAACCGATCGCCGGCCACGGCGAGGCGATATCTCCGCATCCTAGAGACTTTCGCCTCGTGCTTCCTCGCATCCTTCCACCCCGAGGTGGAGAACTTGAAGGACGTGAAGACCGCGCACCTTGAGGAGTTCAAAGCAAGGCGCCGGGCTGCTGAGATCTCCGAGTCAGCCGAGCGCTTGGAGGAGATCCGGGAGCGGAAGCGCGAGCTGCGGGCAAGGGTTGGCGAGGAGCGGCCCGACCGCGCCTCGATGGGCGCCCTTGGAAGTCGGCCCTTGAAAGAGCGCGTCTCCCTTCGGACGGTGCATTACGAAGTCGAAGTCCTGCGGACCTTCTTCCGCTTCGCCGTCAAGCGAAACTACCTCTTCGCCAATCCGATGGAGCACGTCGAAGGACTGCATCTTCCCAAGCGCTCCCTTCCCAAGTTCATGACCGCGGAGGAGCTGTCCCTCTTCTTCGCCGCCTGCGATCCCGAAGAGCGGCGGGTCTTCTCCATCCTCTTCCTCTCCGGCATGCGCCGCGGTGAGTTGGAGAACCTCGAATGGTCGGACGTGCGATTCGACCTGGGGCTCTTGATGATCCAGGAGAAAGCCGAGTGGCGCCCGAAGACGGATGAGCGGGTGATCCCCCTCTCCGAGGCTCTCCGCTCCGTTTTGACCGAGCAGCACAAGAAGCGCAGGAGCGAGCGATGGGTCATCGCCACTCGCGGGGGCGGCCGGGAAACGCATCTACTTGAGAAGGTGAAGTCGATCTGCCGGCGAGCCAAGATCGCCCCGCGGGCGGCCACCGTTCACGCCCTCCGTCACTCCTTCGGCGCCCACCTTCGGATGGCCGGAGTGCCCTTGCCGAACATCGCGGACTTGATGGGCCATCGGGATCTCAAGACCACTCAAATCTACGCCAAGGTCGAGGTGGAACACCTCCGCGCGGCGCTCGCACACCTCGGGCCGCTCCTCCCGGAAGCGAAGCATGTGTCACCAGTTTGTGTCACCACGAGCCTTCCGAGAGGCAAGCGCCCCGCTAAACCTTCCAGCAAAATCACTTACGGGATGCTTGCGAAAATTGGCGGAGAGGGAGGGATTCGAACCCTCGGTCCGGGTTTACCCCGGACAACTGCTTAGCAGGCAGCCCTGATCGGCCACTCCAGCACCTCTCCGCGCCGGGACCGGGAGTCTAACCCCGGACCCAGTTCAAGGCAACAAAACGCTCGAACCAAAGGCTCAAACGCCGAGGTATTCGCAGGCCGGCCGGTTCCTCTCATCCGCGCTGTTTCTTCTCGATCCTCGCCCAGGTGTCGCGCAGCGAGACGGTGCGGTTGAACACAAGCCGGCCCTCAGCGGAGTCGGGATCGACACAGAAGTACCCCACGCGCTCAAACTGGAAGCGCTCGCCGGGCTTTGCGCTCGCCAGCATGGGCTCAAGCTTGCACCCCGCCAGGATCTCCATCGAGTTGGGGTTGAGGTAGGCCTTCCAGTCTTTGCCCTCCTCGACGGCAGCAAGGTCCGGAATGGTGAAGAGGTAGTCGCAAAGCCTCGCCTCGGCTTCGACCGCGTGTCTGGCCGAGACCCAGTGCAACGTCGCCTTGGGCCGGCGCCCATCGGGGGCCGAGCCGCCGCGGGTCGCAGGATCATACGTGCACCTGAGCTCCACCACCTCGCCGGCGGCATCCTTGACCACGCCGACACAGGTGATGAAGTACGCGGAGCGCAGCCGCACCTCCGCCCCCGGCGAAAGGCGGAAGAACTTGGGTGGCGGCGATTCTCGGAAGTCGTCCCGCTCGATCCAGAGCACCCGCGAGAACGGCACCTTGCGCGCGCCGGCGGCGGGATCCTCGGGGTTGTTGGGCACGTCGAATTCCTCGGTTTGCGACTCGGGGTAGTTCTCGATCACCACCTTGAGCGGGCGCAGCACGGCCATGGCACGCTGGGCGCGCCGGTTGAGGTCCTCGCGCAGGCAGTGCTCGAGCAGCGCGATGTCCACCATGCTGTCGCGCTTGGCCACGCCGATCCGCTCGGCGAAGTCGCGGATTGCCTCGGGCGTGTAGCCACGCCGGCGCAGTCCGGAGATCGTGGGCATGCGCGGGTCGTCCCAGCCGCGCACCGCGCCGGTCTTCACCAGTTCGAGCAGGCGGCGCTTGCTCATCATCGTGTGGCTGAGGTTCAGGCGCGCGAACTCAATTTGCTGGGGCTGCGGCTCGGGGATGCCACACTCGTCGATTACCCAGTCGTAGAACGGCCGGTGGTCCTCGAACTCGAGCGTGCAGATCGAGTGCGAAATGCGCTCGACTGCGTCCTCGAGGGGGTGCGCGTAGTCGTACATCGGGTAGACGCACCAGGCGTCGCCGACGTGCGGGTGCGATGCGTGCAGGATGCGGTACAGCACCGGATCGCGCATGTTCACGTTGCCGGACGCCATGTCGATCCGGGCGCGCAAGGTGCGGCTGCCGTCGACGAATTCGCCCGCGCGCATGCGGCGAAAGAGGTCGAGGTTCTCGGCACCCGCGCGAGTGCGATGCGCGCAAGGCTGACCAGGCTCCGTGAGGGTGCCGCGTCGCTCGCGCACCTCGTCGGCGGTGCAGTCGCACACGTACGCCTTGCCGTTTTCGATCAGGTGCTCCGCCCAGCGGTACATTTGCTCGAAGTAGTCCGACGCGAAGCAGAGTCCGGCCCACTCGAAACCGAGCCAGCGCACGTCCTCCTCGATCGCGTCGATGTACTCCTGCTCCTCCTTGATCGGGTTGGTGTCATCGAAGCGAAGGTTGCAGATCCCACCGTATTCGAGGGCAAGGCCGAAGTTGAGGCAGATCGACTTGGCGTGACCGATGTGCAGGTAACCGTTTGGCTCGGGTGGAAAACGGGTCGCGACCCGACCGCCAAACCAGCCGGTTCGGTTGTGCTCGTTGATGATTTCGCGGATGAAGTGCGTAGGCGCCGCAGACTGCGCTTCACTCGCCGTGGCGCGGGCGCCCTCGCCCGCGGCAGTGCGGGCACCCCCGCCCGCGGGCGATTTCCCTTTCGTCTTGTCGTCGTTCATCGCTCGTGACCCTTCCCGCTGCCGAGAACCGTTCTGCACGGGCATCCTAGCATCGCGAGAAGCCAAGGCGCGGGCGCCTCGCCCAATTTGTCTGTGGCGCGGGCGCCTCGCCCAATTTGTCTGTGGCGCGGGCGCCTCGCCCGCGAGCGAACGGCTAGCTGTCGGGCGACATGCTCCTCAACACCTCGACCGCGCGGCGCAGGCGACGTCGGCACACCTCTTTGCCCAACAGCTCCATCGTCTCGAACAACGGCGGTGTGGTGGCCTTGCCGGTGACCGCAACGCGCACCGGCATGAACAGGTCGCCGGTCTTCCAGCCGAGCTGCCCGGCGAACTCGCGGAGCAGGGGTTCAAGGTGGGCGACGTCCCAGTCGAGGACCTGGTCGAGCTGCTCCTCGAGGAGCCCGGCTAGGACCTCGGCAGTCTCGACCGCCGTCTTCCTCTTGGCGACGAGCTGTCTGCTCGCGGCCTCGTCATACTCGAGTTCGCCGACGAAGAAGAAGCGCGCGTACTCGACGAAGTCCTCGAGCTTCTCGATGCGCTCGCGGCAAAGCGTGAGCACCCGCGTGAGGTATTCGTCGGAGAACAGCTCGCCGCGCAGGCGGGTGAGTAGCTCGCCAGCCGGTAGGGTGCGAATGTACTTGCCGTTGAGCCAGGTGAGCTTCGCGAGGTCGAACACCGGTCCGCCCAGCGTCACGTCGGCGAGGTCGAAGCTCGCGACAAACTCGGCGAGCGAGAACTCCTCGCGGTCGGCGGAGATCGCCCACCCCATCAGCGCGAGGTAGTTGAGCATCGCCTCGGGGAGGTAGCCGGCGCGCCGATAGTAGTTGAGGCTGGTCGGGTTCTTGCGCTTTGAGATCTTGGACTTGTCGGCGTTGCGCAGGAGCGGCAGGTGGCAGAACACCGGGAGCTCCCAGCCGAACGCTCGGTAGAGCTGGACGTGCTTGGGCAGCGATGAAATCCACTCCTCCGCGCGGATCACGTGGCTGATCCCCATGAGATGGTCATCCACCACATTGGCGAGGTGGTAGGTGGGAAACCCATCGGACTTGAGCAGAACCTGATCGTCCACCAGCGGGTTGTCGATGCGAATCTCGCCGCGCAGCAAGTCGGCGACCACGCTCTCGCCTTCGCGCGGCATCGCGAGGCGGATCACGTGAGGCTCACCTGCGTCTTGCCGTCGCTGCGCCTCCCCGGCTGCGATGCTCCGGCAGTGCCCGTCGTAGCCGAGGGCGTGCGGGACCTTGTTGCGGCGCTGCTCCTCGCGGAGCGCCTCGAGCCGCTCCCGGGTGCAGAAGCAGGGGTAGGCGCCGCCGGAGGCGACCAGCCGCTCGGCGTGCGCCCGGTAGATCGCGAAGCGCTCACTCTGCCGGTAGGGTCCGCCCGGTCCACCGATGTCGGGACCCTCGTCCCATTCGAGGCCGAGCCAACGCAACGAATCGAAGATCATCCGCTCCGCAGCCGGGTTCGAGCGCTCACGGTCGGTGTCCTCGATGCGCAGGATGAACTGCCCGCCGTTCTTCCTGGCCCACGCGTAGTTGAACAGCGCCACGTAGGCGGTCCCGACGTGCGGGTCGCCCGTGGGCGAGGGCGCAATCCGCGTTCTCACAGCCCTGGTCGTGCTCTGCCCCATGCGGTCTCCTACCAACGGCGGTCAGTCTAGCAGTTGACCAAACGGCTTTGACCGGACCCCGCCACTGGAAGGGAAGTCATCGCGGGTTTTGCTTCCCGGACGCCGAGCCCAAATCTCATGACACGTTGACAGGCCGGACACTTTCCCTAGAATGGACTGCCCTGCCGCACTGGGGAGTCGTCCAACGGCTAGGACACGTGGCTCTGGACCACGTTATTGGGGTTCGAATCCCTACTCCCCAGCCAATCGCTCATCGCAACAACGGGCGGCATCGTGTCTGCAGGCCCCGCGCGTCCAGCGGGCCGCCGCTCCCACCAAGCCCAACCCCCAGAGGCGTGACGAACAGTGCCCAGGCGCGCGGCCCGGATTGGGCCGGATGCAAGGAAGGCGAGCCGCCCGCAGACGCCGTAGGGGCGACCCGCTGGGTCGCCCGCGCGCGAGGCAGCGCCTCGCCCCTACACCCGCCCATCGGCGGCGCAGCCTGACGCCGCAGACGGTCCGGGAGTGGCCGCGCGCCTAGCTTGCGACCTGCCAGAACGGGTAGAAGCAATACCACTGCTCCGGGTGCTCCCGGATCCGCCGCTCGAGAGACCCGACCCAAACGCGCATCGCCACCCGGGCGCGTTCCTCGATCGTGCCACCACCACCGAGGGAGATCGCGGGTTCGTAAATAACGTGGAAGCGCCGGTCGCGCCGCACCAGGAAGTACGTAGGCAGGACCAGTGCTCCGGCCCGTGCAGCAAGGAGAAACGGCCCGGGCGGAAACTTCGCTGCAGCGCCGAAGAACTCGACCGGCCAGCCCTGGTCGTTGAAGTCGCGGTCGCCATGTGCCGCGGCGATGCCTCCCGCCTCGAGCACGCGGAGCGCCGGCACGACCGAGAACGGCGAGGCGTCGACCGCGATGCCGCGGACGTTACCGCGGGCGCGGAGGCGGTTGCGAAACTCCTCGGCGACGGCAAACCTGTCGCGCCAGTAGAGCACATGGACCGGCTCGAAATGGCGTCCCATCGCGACGGCGCCCACCTCGGGGTTCCCCATGTGCGCGGTCAGCAAGAGCGTCCCGCGCCCGGATGCTCGTGCGGCCGAGAAGTTGTCCTCGCCCTCGACCGCCTCGATGTTCGCGTGCAGCAGCTCGGGGTCGAGCTGCGACCAGCGGAAGAAATCGATCCAGTGGTAGGCGTGCTCGTACCCCATCTGCCACGCGAGGCGTCGCACCTGCGGGTGATCCTCGTCAAGCGCGAGAATGCGGGCGTAGTTGCCGCGCACGGCGCGCAGATACTTGGAACGAAGCAGGAAGAACGGCAGCATGACGATGCGTCGAGCCTTCCAGTACATGAGCGAGAGTGGCCACCACGTGCTCGCCCACGCAAGTACCGGGATCCAGAAACCGAAGTAGATGCGGTAGAAGAGTTGGAAGATGCGGGGAGATCCCGCCATCTTTTGTTGCATGTCCGGATCTTACCCTGTCCGGTCGGGCGCGCGCGATCGCGCCGGCAGCGATATGCCGGAGGTCGACGGCCACCATCACTCCGCTGGGTTGACGTCGCTGCAGCTTTGTTGTTCCTAGCGGAGGAGAAAGACGAGCAGCGCGCCGCCGGCGACGCGCACCTCGATCGTCTCGCCTTCCGCTCGGTTGGACACGCTCGTGCGAGCCGCCAGATCGAGCGCCTCGCCCGCAAGCGGCCAATGCAATCCATCGCCCCAGACGTGTTCGCAGCGTCCGAGCGGCAGCAGCGACACACCCTGGCCCGGTCTAGTCGCCAGGTGGACGCGCTCCACTACTGGGACGATCCGCGCGCTCGCGTCCCAACCGTCCAACTCCCCCCGCGCCGAGAAGCGCGCGAGCAAGCTGAGGTTCTCCAGCGCGTGGTCAAGTCGCCCGCCGGTCGCGGCAAGCACCGTCACCGCCGTCGCGCCGCGCTCGTCGAAGGCGAAAGCCAGTGTCTTGTCGAGGTCGGTCGCGTCCTGACTCGGCCGCTCCACGATGCGTTCCTCACCCACCCAACGCCGCACCGAGGGGCGGATCGAATCGAGGTCTCCCACCACGGCGGTGGGTCGCACCCCGATGCGAGCAAGATGGTTCGCGCCGCCGTCGGCCGCGAGCACCTCGTCGGCGAGATGCACCAGCGTCACGAAATCTTCCTCCCAGCGCCAGGGGGCGTTGGCGACGATGACGATGCGCTTCACCGGTCCATCGTACACGGCCGCCAAAGTTATCGGTGCACCCGTGTTAGACTCCAAATCGTGTTCCCATCAGGATGCGGGGCGCGAGGTCTCTCCCTTGCCCGGGTGGTGTCCAACCTGGTTGCGCGCCGACTAGAAATACCACCGCAACGCCCCGCTCGTGTGGCGTGCACTGAGGTTGGCGCGCGCGGTCGAGCGTTACTCACCGTCGCGGTCGTGGTTCTGTCGCTGCTGGCGTGCAGCGCCGAGGCCGCGCCGCCGTGGTTCGAGCACTACAACCGCGGTCTCGAGCTCGAGGCGCAGGGCGCCTGGGGCCGAGCGCTGGAAGCGTTTGGTGCCGCGGCCAAGGCGATGTCCTTCCCGCAGCGGCGCATGGTCACGCCTCGGCGCGAGGTCATCGAGGAGTATGACCCCCACTACCACATGGCTTTGTGCCTGGCCGAACTGCACCGGCCCAAGCTAGCCGAGAAGCAGCTCAAGATCGCGCAAGAGGCCAACGTCACACCGCACGAGAAGCTGGTCGAGCTCTGGGCGAGGATCCAGACAGAGGAGGCGGAGAGGGGCAAGCCGGCTGCCACCCCGACGCCAACGACCGGCCAGCTCAAGGTCGACAGCGACCCGCCCGGAGCGCACGTCCTGGTCGACGGCGTGGAGCAAGGCGTAACGCCACTGGGTCCCGTGAACCTGCCGCCGGGTGAGCGACTGGTACGGGTTGAAGCGACACGGTTCCGCCCCGCGGAAGAGCACGTCACGATTCGCGCGGGAGAGGTGGAAACGCTCTTCGTGCCGCTGGCGTCCCAATCGGCGGCGCCAGCGGCCACGCCGAGGCCCATCGCAGTCGGCCCTGGGCATCCGTCGGTACGCGCTGCCAAACCCGCCTTGCAACTCGCACCGGCACCGCTCCCCCCGACGGCGGGGATTCCCACTGCTGCGCCACCGGCGCCTGGCCCGGCGCGAACCGAACCGCAGCCTGCGCCGCAGGCGCGCGCGGCCGGCACGGCGACACCGGCTGTTGCGCTCGCGCTCGCAACCAACAAGCGGGCGGGGGGCTCGTCCCTGCCGTACGTGGCCGTGGCCCTCGCCATCGTGGCGGCGATTGGCAGTGCGCTGTGGCTGCGCGGCCGGCGTCGTCCGCTCCCCGAGGTGCCCACGCAGCCGACCGCCGTGTTGGAGCAAGCGCCCACACTGGCCGAGGCTGGCACCAAGCTCGGCAGCTACACGCTCGAAGGGATCCTCGGCCGGGGCGGCATGGCGACCACGTATCGCGCCAAGCGAGCGAGCGATGGACGGACCGTGGCGCTCAAGGTCCCCCACGAGGGTTGCCTTGCCGATCAGACCTTCGTCGCGCGCTTCCTCCGCGAGGGCCAGCTCGGCGAGCAGCTCCACCACCCGGGGATCGTGCGCATCCATGATTCTGGCGAGGCCAACGGCCGGCCGTACTTGGCGATGGAGCTGATCGCGGGCAATACGCTCAAGCGCGAGCTGCGCGAGGGCGGTGCGATGCCGCTGCGTCGCGCCCTCGAGATCGCGCGCGACATCGCCGAGGCGCTTGACTACGCTCACGCCAAGGGCGTCGTGCATCGCGACCTCAAGCCCGAGAACGTGATGTTCCTTGCGGACGGTGCCCTCAAGGTGATGGACTTCGGTATCGCGCGCCTGACCGACCAGCCGGGCCTGACCACCTCCAATCTTTTCCTCGGCACGCCGCTCTACGCCGCGCCAGAGATGGTTGATCCAAAGCACATCGATCACCGCGTGGATCTTTACGCGCTCGGCATCATCCTGTACGAGATGCTCGAGGGCACGGTGCCGTTCACCGCGGACTCACCCTACCGCGTGCTCGAGATGCACATGCACCAGCCCCTCCCCGCCCGCGAGGAGCTACCGCGAGCGGTCCCCGAGCCGGTGTGGCGCGTGGTTACCCGGCTGTGCGAGAAGGACCCCGCCGCCCGCTATCCCAGTGCCGCCCCGCTGCTGGTGGAATTGAGCCGCCTGCTGCAGCGCTTGGACGAGATCGAGGGGGCGCCAGCCACGTGAGCGGACCGGTGGCACAGTTGTTCGTGGTGAGCAACGAGGTCGTCGTGGTGTGGGAAGACGGCCATGAGTCGTACTACCCAGGTGAAGCGTTGCGCAAGGCTTGCAACTGCGCGACCTGCAAAGGCGAGCAGCATCTCTTCGGCCGCGCCACCTTGCCGACCCTGCGACCGCTCCGCCCCGAGGCGTTCGTGCCGGTGGGCGCGCAACTCGTGGGCAACTACGGGCTGCAGGTCACCTGGGGCGACGGGCACGACCACGGCATCTACCACCTGGGCGAGCTGCGTGCCGCCTGTCCGTGCGAGGCGTGCCGCGCGGCGCGCGAGTAGTCCGTCCGGGCACGCTGCTCGCTACAATCGCGTCGTGGAGCAACTGACCATCTTGGTCGATGGAGTGCCCGTCGGCGTTTCCATCGAGCGCAAGCGGGTGAAGAACATCAACGCCCGCCTGCACGGCGCCGCGGTGCGGGTGAGCGCGCCTCTTCACCTGCCGATGGCCGAGATCGAGCGCGCCATCCCTGAGCTGGCGAGGACCCTCCTCCGCCGCGCTCGTGCCGGCCAGGTCAACAACGAGGAAGATGCCCTCCTCCTCGCCCGCCGCATCGCGATGCGTTTTCCCCGCCCACCCGCCGTCGAGAGTGTGGCATTTGTCACGAGCCAGCACGCCTGCTGGGGCAGCTACAGCTCGCGCACCCGAAGGATCCACCTCCACGCAGCTTTACGCACTATGCCTCGCTGGGTGCTCGAGGCGATCGTGGCGCATGAGCTTGCCCACATCGTCCACCTGCGCCACACCAAGGCGTTCTGGGCGCTGCTGCGAAGCGTGTGCCCCACCACCGATCGCGCCCGGGCTTTCCTCGAAGGGGTGAGCTGGCTCGGCAGGAGCTTCAACCGGCTACCCCCGGTGGAACGCGCGCTGCTCGTTCGTGACGGTTCGGAGGAGAAGGACCAGGAGTTCCCGCCCCGCACCCCGGCACGATGAGCAACAAGAAAAGAGCTTGGTGGGAGCGGCATCTTGCCGCGACCGGTCGGCTCTGGAGCTTTGCTCGGTCGCACCTGGAAGGTGCTCCCACGGAGTTCTCGGTGCTCCCACGGGCTCACCTTCGCGACCGCCTGACTGGGGAAGCTTCCTAACGCCAGCGCGAGCGGGCGCGGGCGATCTCGCGGCCGTCGCCCACGCGCACGAGGCGATGCACGAAGGTTGACGCGTCGGCCGCCTCGGCCTCGCTGGTGACGCGCTCGCCGGCCATGGCTTCACCACGGAACTCGATCTCGAGCTCGGAGAGTTGGCGGCCCTCGAGTTGTTCAAGAGGCAGAGACTCCAACGCCCAACCCACGACGCTCACGTTGTTGGCGTGCCGGTTGATGTCGAGGTCGGAGGTGCGCACCTCAAGGGCGCGCGCGAGCGCCACCCGCCCCACCTCCGGGAGTTTCTCGAAATCATCTTCGAGCGCCCGCGCGGGGGTGTGTTGCCCGATCGCCACCACCTCCGCGGCGGGTCGCACCGGCCGCCGACTCGCAAGGTTGACGACCATCCAACCGGTCGTCGCCACGCCGACCTCGTCCCCCGCGGCACCGGTAAGGCGGAACTCGCGCACAGCCCACAGGCGGTGCGCGCCGGCCGGCCAGGTCGTGACCCGCACCTCCTCCCGCCACGGCGGCAGGCGGTTGAGGCGCACGTGGAGCCGCGACAGCAGCCAGGTCAGCCCTTGTGCGTGCAGGCCCTCGATCCCCCAGCCGAGGTGCGTGGCGTGGTTTCCCGCCGCCTCCTGCAGCCAGTTGCACACGGTGAGCGCCGACGCGCGCCCCCACACGTCCACCTCGTACGCCCGCACCCTGAAGCTCTCACTCCACACCAGTTGCAGTTGGTCCACGAGACCGACCTCCCGGCACAACCATGGTAGGCGATTGGCGGCGTATGATCGCCGGCCGGGGGTGCAACGCCGACGCGCTACAGATGCCTCATCATCGATCACGACGACACGGCCGTGGATGGCACGTTGCGGGTGCACTACCCGGCGCACCTCAAGGCAATGGAGGTCTTGCGCCCCGGCCTCCCGCCGGTCGACCTCGACACCTGGTACCGCAAGAACTGCGACCCGGGAATCATGCACTTTCTCGTCCATGACCTCGGATTGACGCCTGAGGAACTCGCGGTCGAGCACCGCATCTGGCGCGAGTTCACCTCCCGCGAGACGCCGCAGTTCTATCCCGGGTTTCTCGAGGCGCTTGCCGCCTACCAGGCGAGCGGCGGGCGCGTCGCCGTGGTTTCACACTCGGAGAGTCACATCATCCTGTCCCACTACGAGCGCGCACCCGGTGCGGTTCACGTGAACCCAGACCTCGTCTTTGGTTGGGACATGGAGCCGGAAAAGCGCAAGCCAAGTCCGTTCCCGGTTCAAGAGACGGTCCGGCAGCTCCACGTCGCGCCACGCGACGTGCTCGTCGTGGACGACCTCAAACCCGGCATCGTGATGGCGCAGGAGGCGGGCGTGGATGCGGCGGCGGCCGGATGGGCGCACGACATCTCATCGATTCGCGAATTCATGCAGCGCACCTGCGTCGCGTACTTCCCCACCGTTGCGGACTTTGCCGAGTTCATCCTGCGCTGAATACCTGGCGCGCCTGGGGGAGCCGGCCCTGGCAGGTCCGATATCGGCGACGCCTGGGGCGGGAGATCTCTGGATATTTGCGGCGCAGTCAGTAGGCGTGGCGGTGGCGCCAGAACCGTATCGCCGTCAGCCAGATGATCTTGAAATCCAGCCCCAACGACCAGTTGTCGATGTAATAGAGGTCGTACGCGATGCGCTTGCGGATCGAGCTCTGGCCGCGCAGGTCGTGCACCTGTGCCCACCCGGTCATCCCGGCGCGCACGCGGTGGCGCGACATGTACTCCGGGTAGCGCTCGCGGAAACGCGCGACGAACTCCGGACGTTCTGGCCGGGGACCCACGAGCGACATGTCGCCGCGGAGAACGTTGACAAGCTGGGGCAGCTCATCCAGGGAGGTGCGACGCAACCAGGTGCCGATGCGGGTGGTACGGGGGTCGTTAGGCACCGCGAAACGCGGGCCGGTGCCCGCCTCGGCGTCCGGCACCATGGTGCGGAACTTGACGATGTCAAAGGACTCCCCGTCGAGGCCCATGCGGAGCTGACGATAGAAGACCGGGCCGCGGTCCTCGAGCCAGACGGACAGCGCGATGACCGCAAGCACCGGCGCAAGCAGCACGAGCGCGAGCGACGCAATGGCGAGATCCACGACCCGCTTGAGCAACGTGTTCCAGCCCGCAAGCGGGATTTGATTGAGGTTGATCACGGGGATGCCGTCGAGATCCTCGACTCCGGCGCGGAGCGCGTAGTACTGGAGCAGGTCCGGCACGACTTGGACCGCGAGCAGGAGCGGTTCCGCGCGCTTGAGGAGCTTCACCGTCTTGTGCTGCGATCCGATCGGCAGCGCGACGTAGAGAACGTCAACGCCGTGCTCGTGGCTGACCTGATCGAGGGCGTCGAGGCCCCCCAACACCGCCACCCCATCAAAGCTGGCGTGCGCCTTGTCGGGGTCGTCGTCGAGGAACCCCACCACGTCGAGGCCAAGCTCGCGGTGGTGGGCGAGCTTGTCCGCCACCATCCGCCCGAGCTCACCTGCGCCAGCGACAACCGCTCGCTGGCGGTGGCGCGGGGAGGCCCACACTCGCGCCATCACGGCCCAGAAGAGCAGGCGTCCGGCAGTGACCAGCACCGCGTCGAGTGCGACGAAGAGGGCGAGCACCAAACGCGAGTACGTGAAGTCGCGGTAAAAGGCGAGGCCGGCGTTGAGCACCAGGGTGCCGATGACAACCGCCACCACCACCGCGAACGTCTCCTCCACCCGCGAGCGCTGCGGCCGGCCCTGCAGCAGCCCACGGAAATAGAACACGACCGGCCAGATCAAGGTAATGATCGGGAGCAGCGCAAGGTAGGGCTGAAACGGCGGCACGCCTTTGGTGACCACCAGGAGTCCGGAGGAGAAGCGAAGGTAGACGGCGAGAAAGAGCGCCAGGTACGTGGTGGCGAGATCGACGGCTATCAACCCGATCCGGTTGATGCGCAGTTTCTCGCCGATCATCGTCCCACGTCCGGTAATACACGCTCGAGCAGGTAGCCGAAACGGCGGCGGAAACGCGCACGGGAGAAGCTCTCCGCGCGCTCACGCAGATTTCGCGGGTCCCAGCGCCGTGCCATCACCTCGCGGCAGGCCGCGACGATCGCGGCCACCGACCCATCCGCCACCAGCTCGCCATGCTCGCCGCTGACCACGACGTCGGCGGCGCCGGTGTTCGCGAGCCCCACAACCGGGGTACCGCAGGCGAGCGCCTCCACCGTCACCATGCCGAAGTCCTCCACGTTGGGCACCAACAGCAGCGCCGCCGCCCGATACTCGTCACGCAGTCGTTCCTGGCTCACCCGGCGGAGAAAGCGCACACCGCGTGGCGCGCGGCGGGCGAGCTGGCCATGGAGCGGCCCCTCGCCGATTACGGTGAGTGGCAACTCGAGCTCCTGTGCGACGGCGATGCCCACTTCTACCCGTTTATACGGGACCAGGGCCGCGACCATCAGCAAACCGCCGCGACTTGCGTCCCCAGGCGTGAAGAAGTCGGTGTCGACGGGCGGCGGGATCACCTCAGCCTCGCGCCGCCAATAGCGCTCGATGCGCCGCGCCACGAGGCGCGAGTTAGCGACAAAGTGATCGACACGAGCGGCGGAGACCACGTCCCAAGTGCGCAGATGCTCGAGCAACGAGCGCAGCAGCGGGCGCAGCAGCCGCGAGGTGTAGTGCATGTACTCCTCGCGCTGGTCCCAGAGGTAGCGCATCGGGGTATGGCAGTAGCAGACGTGAACTGCCCCGGGCGGTGGGATCACACCCTTGGCCACGCAGTGGCTGGAGGAGATGATGAGGTCGTAGCCGTTGAGCGAAAAGCCCGCAATCGCATGCGGCATCAACGGCAGCAGCTTGCGGTATGCGCGACCTCCAAAGGTGAGGCGCTGCAGATAGGAAGTGTGCACCGGGTGGCGGGTGAGCTCGTCCTCGAGGCGCTCGGGCCGCGCGAAGAGCGTATAGATCGGCGCCTTGGGAAAGAAGCTGGCGATCTCGGCAAGCACCGCCTCGCCGCCGCGCATGCCAGTCAGCCAATCATGCACAAGTGCTACCCGCATCACGCCGCCTCCGCCACTGCCCGGTAGACTTCGAGCGTCGCCTGCGCCGCCTGTCGCCAGCCGAACGCACGGGCTCGATCGCGGCCCCGCGCGCGCAACTGCGCGCGCAAATCCGGTTGCTCGAGCAGGTGACGAACCGCGCCAGCCAGCTCCACCACGTCGCGCGGATTGACGCGCAGTACCGCGTCGAGGGCGACCTCGCGGATCGCGGGCGTGTCGCCGGCCACCACCGGGACGCCGCACGCCATCGCCTCCAGCACCGGCAGGCCAAACCCCTCGTACAGCGTCGGGTACACAAACGCCGTCGCGCCACGGTACAGTGCCGCCAAGGCACGGCGCTCCACATAGCCAAGGCAGCGCACGCGCTCCTGCAGGCCTATCGCCCGGGCGCGAGCCGCCACCTCGCCTCCGGCGGAGAACCCGCCCACCATGAGTAGCGGGGGCACGCCGCCGTGGCGCGAGTGCAGGAGCAGTTGGTAGGCCTTGAGCAGACCTTCCACGTTCTTGTGCGGCTTGTGGTTGCCAACGTGGAGTAGGTACGGGCCGGTCACCCCGAGCGCCGCTCGCGCCTGCTCATCAGCGACCGGCTCTTGGTCGACGAGAAATTCCGCATGGACGCCATGCGGGATCACGCGCAAGCGCTCCTCGCTCGCGCCGAAGAGGCGCTTGAGGTCGTCCGCGGTAGAGCGCGAGACCGCGAGCACGCGCTGCGCGCGCCGTACCGCGAGGCGTATCGAGAAGCGCGCATACGCGAACCCCAGGGCGTGGGGAAGGAACTCCGGAAACAGCACATGAATGATGTCGTGGATCGTCACCACCATCGGGCGGGGGAACATCAGCGGCACAACGTAGTGCGGCACGTGCAACACCCCGACCCCGGCACGCATCGCGGCCATCAGCACCGCGAACTGCTCACGCACCGAGTACCCCGGTGCGTCGACCTCGACCAAGCGCCAGCTCTCCGGCAACTCCGGCAGCAGGTGCCGGTTCTCGCTTCCCACCAGCACGACCGTGCCACCGGCCGGATCGAGCTGCACCAGCTCACCGAGCAGGCCCTGAAGGTACGAGCCGATGCCGTAGTCGCCGAGCTTGCGCGCGTCAATTCCAACCCTTCGCATGCGCCGGCATTCTAAGCCCAGAAACCCCAGTTGGGGTCGTCGCGAGAGGGCGGAGATGCCGATGATGGTTGGCGAGCGCAGGGGTTTCCGGGCGAACCTCCCACGCGCGAAATTGCTCCGCTTCCCGCTCACGCGCGGGGCGGTCCCGCCACCTCTTGCAACAGCTCGCGCCAGGCGGCGAGTGGTCCCGCCCAGGCAAACGCGGCGGCACGCCGTCGCGCGGCCGCTCGCAGGCGAGCCTGCTCCGCGGGCACCAGCGCGGCGGTCAGGACGGCAGCCAGCATCGCGGCGTCGCCGCGAGCGAAGTGGCGGGCCGCGCCCGCGGCCACCTCGACCAGCGCCGGGGCGTCCGAGGCGACGCACGCCGCTCCGCACGCCAGCGCCTCCGCGAGCGGCAGGCCAAACCCTTCCTCGTCCGAGGCCATTACCGCCGCCTCGGCGTGGCGCAGGAGCGCGCGCGCGTCCTCCCGGCTGACGTAGCCCGGCAGGTGCACGCGGGCGCGATCGGGATGCGCATCCAACGCGCGTTCCAGCCAGTCGCCACCCCAGCCCACCGCGCCGGCGAGCACAAGGTCGGGGGGAGATGGTCCCGCGCGCACCAGCGTCGCGTGGGCGGCGAGCAGCGTGGCGATCCCCTTGCGCGGTTCGAGTGTCCCGAGCTGAACAAGAAAACGGCGGCCACTGGCGAACCTGGTGCGAGTCGCCTCGCCTTCTTCGCCGCCGCTCGGCGCCGCGAAGAACGGATCAACGCCCTCGCCGATGACCCGCGCCCTTGCGGCCACCTGCGGCAGGAGCGCCGCCAGCACCCTCCTCGTCGCTTCGGACACGCACACCACCTCGGTAGCGCGCAGCGCCGATTCTTCGAAGTAGGCGTTGAAGCAGTACCGGTTCGCCAAGGTGTGGTGACGTGGCCGCGTGCGGGGGGTGAGGTCGTGCACCGCGAGCACGGCCGGCAGGGTCAAGCGCCGCGGCAGCGTACCAAGCGTGCCGACGTACGCATCGGCGCGGCCCGCCACCAACGGCGCGGCGAGGGTGTGCAGCCAGATCGTGCCGGGCAACCGCAGCGGCGCAGACAGCACCGTCACGCGGGAGGAAAGGTCGTCAAGGCTCAGGCTCGGCTCCGGCCGCGGCAGGCACAGGACGAAATGCCAATCGGTGCTGGCCGCCAGGCCACGCAGCAGACCCTCCAGCCACACCGAGACCCCGGTGCGGTGACCGAGCAGCGGGCGCGCGTCAAACGCGATACGCATCGGCGTAGGGAGAGGGCAGCCCGACCGCGCGGCGCAGCACCGTGGCGGTTGCGGCCGCGGCGTCATCCCAGCGGAACCGCTCGGCCCGGGCGCGGCCGGCGGCGGCCAACGAGCGCGCGAGATCGGGGTCGCCCGCCAGGCGGAGGATCGCCGCCGCGAGCGCCTCAGGCTTGGTGGGATCGACGTACAGCGCGGCGTCCCCGCCGACTTCCGGCAGCGACGAGGTGGACGATACGATCGCCGGGACGCCACACGCCATGGCCTCCACCAGCGGCAACCCGAACCCCTCGAGCAGCGAGGGGAAGACGAGCGCCTCCGCGCGCTGTAGGACACCAGTAAGTGTGGCCCGGTCGAGGTAATCGAGGTGATGGATGCGGCTGGCTACCGGCGAGCGCGCGAGGGCCTCCTGCGCTGCCTCCGTCCGCCACCCCCACCGCCCCACCAACACGAGGTCGCCGGGGTAGCCCTCGGCCACCGCGCGCGTGAACCCCGAGAGCAGCCCGACCACGTTCTTGCGCGGCTCCAGCGTCGAAATGAACAGCAGGTAGCGGGGCGGAAGGCCAGCGAGGGGGGGACCAGGGCTGGCGGCGAACTTCGCGTCCACCCCCTCATGAACCACGTGCACGCGTCGCGGGCTGACGCCGGCCAGCTCGGTGAGGTCGCCGGCGGTGGCGCCGGAAACCGCGATGAGCGCGTCCGCGGAGTAGAGCGCCCGCGGCAAGTGCCGGTGGAGGAGGTCGAGGGTCTCCCGCTGCACCGTGTGGGGCAAGCGCAAGAAGCCGAGGTCGTGGACAGTCGGCACCAGCGCCGTCACCGCGGGGAGGTGCTGCGAGGGCACGAAGAAGTTGGGAGCGAAGAAAACGTCGTTGCCGTCGAGGAAGAGCAACAGCGGCTCGATGAAGTGGCGCAGCGCTCGGATCGTAGGGCGGATCGGGAGCAGGAACCCTTCCGGCATGTGGTGGTAGCGAAAGCGGGTCCGGAGGGCGGTAGGGAACGGCGGGGGCGACGGTTCGTCGGGGGCGCCGAACGTCTGAGCGTAAAAGCGCAGCTCGATGGCCGGGTCGACCAACGGCAGCCGGGCGAGCAGGTTCCACTCGTACCAGCCAATTCCGCTCATCCGCTCGAAGAAGGGAAAGACATCCACGCCGACCGCGAGGCACTCCTGGCCGAGCACGGCCTGGCGATAGCGCCGGCGCACCCGCTCGGCGAGCGTCCCGGCGATATCCCGCACCAAGTGCAGGAAGAACAGTAACGTGAGTCTGATGCGCCGCCCCATTCCGCGCCAAGGTTACACTAGCCGATGCACGGAATGCGTCGGCTCGCGCTTGCCTTTCTCATCCTCGCCCTGACCGCCCTGGCGGTGTTGGCGGCGTGGCGTTGGTGGACCGCGCCCCCGACCGCCGCCGGCGCGGCGATGGCCACGGCGGCGACGATCGCCCCCGACGACGCGGAGGGCATCCTCGTCCTCGCCCAGCCACACCGCACGGCGCGCTGGCTGGTCCAGCATCCCCAAGCGCTCGGTCTCCTCCCCATCGCCGCGCCGAGCGCCTATCGAGGCTTGATGACCCTTCAACCGGCGCTGCGCGCGGTGGCGGAGGAGGCGCATGGGCCGCTCGTGGTGTGGTGGAGAGGGGACGCCGTAGCGGTGGCTGCCCTATCCCCGGAGCGGGCACTCGCCGTGCTCCAGCGGCTTGCGGAGCTACGCGGGCTGTCGTTCGCGAGTGACAGTTCAGTCGCGCGCCTGGCCACCACCCCCGCGCTGCTCGACCGGGGCCGGCGCGCCTCGCCGCCCCAGCCCACCGCCTCCCGCCTCGCGGTCCTGGCGCGGGTGAACGGGCACTGGTGGGAGGGCGAGGCAACCCGAGCCACGCTGCTACTGCGCCGAGGCGTTGCGCCCGAGCCACCACCCGCGGAGCCGGCAAGCCGCGTGGAGGCGGCGGACGCCAGCACCCTCGGGGCTGCGTTGAGCCTGTCCACCGAACGGGTCCATGGCCCCGTTTGCCTGACGTTCTCCGCGGAACGCGGCTGGGGTGTCGCGCTGGCCGGAGCCGGGTGGCCCTCGGCGCTGCGCACCGCGCTGGGAGGCCGTTGGCCGCAACCGGTCCCGGGCGCCGTGCCCGGCGCCGAACGCTGGCAGGGTCTCTTCGGCACGCTGTTCGTGCTCCCTCGCGGCGGGGTAACGGTCGCGAGCGACCTCCCGCAGCTCGCAGCGGTGGCCGCCTGCGACGCCAATCACGAGGAGGGTTGTCTGCACGGCGCCGATCTCGCCTGGGCAGCGACCCGGATTGCGGCCTTCGCAGACGAGATCCGCTTGCTCGGACCGCAGGTTGGACGCTGGCGTGAATCGGCTCCGCTGCTCGCTGCTCTCACCCAGGTGCGTTGGCGGCTTGCCGACGCCGGCGCCGTGATCCTGCTGGAGTGGTAGCATGCCCACAGTGCCCAATCTCAACGTCGAGCAGCGCGGCATCCTCACGCTGATCGAGCTGGCGTGCCCAGCCACCGGCAACGCCCTCAGCGCCGAGCTCATCTCCGACCTCGGCAACGCGCTCGCATCGTTGCCACCTCGCGCCAGAGCGGTCGTGCTGACCGGCCGCGGCCGACATTTCTGCACCGGCGCCGACCTCGGCGAATTGGCAGCCACGATCGATGCGCCGGTCGAAGAGCACGAAGCCGAGGCGGCGCGGCTGGCCGCCGTCTACGCCCAACTGCTGCGCTGTCCGCTGCTGACGATCGCGGCGGTACGCGGTGCGGCGTACGGCGGTGGTGCGGGCCTCGCCGCGAGCTGCGATGTGGTCGTAGCGGCGCCCGATGCCCGCTTCCAGTTCTCCGAGGTGCGGCTCGGTTTCGTGCCCGCGTTGATCAGCACCTTTCTCTCCCGTCGCGTAATGCCGGCCGTGCTGGCCCGCGCCTTCCTCGACCCGGCACCGCTCGACGCCGTCGCCGCCCAGGCGATCGGGCTGGTAGACGAGGTCACCGACGACCCGCTGGGGCGAGCCGTGGAGCGCGCCACGGAGATCGGCCGCAAGGCTGCCCCGAGTGCGCTCGCCGAGACCAAACGGTTGCTCCTGGCCGCGGCCCTCCCACACCTCGACGACAATCTCGCTGCGGCTGTCCGCTCCAACGCTCGGCAGCGCGTGCACCCGGATTGCCGGCGGGGTGTGGCTGCGTTCCTCGCCTCGCACTCGTTTCCCGATTGGCTGAAGGAAGAGGCATAGCCGCCGTCCGCCGGGCGGTGGTCCTGCCAAATTCCACACGATCGCCGCCCAACGGCCGGCGCTACCTCCGACCCGCGCCGCGCCGCAGAGTCTTTATCCGTTGAACACTGGCAAGGTGCCGCTCGCCGCCACGGATCGGGCGGACGCTTCGGGCGCGATGGCTCTGGCAACCGGATGGTAAAGGGTGTCGCGCTCCACCGGCACGCGGCGCGCCTCGCGAATCAAGTGCTCGAGATGGCGCCGCGCCATCCCCGCGCCGGCCTGGCCGCCGGCCGCCAAGGTGATCCGCTCGTCTACCACCGTGCCGTCGAGGTCATCGGCGCCGAAGTGCAACGCCACCTGAGCGCCCTTTGCCCCGAGCATGATCCAGTACGCCTTGATATGGGGGATGTTGTCGAGCATCAGGCGGGAGAGCGCGACGGTCTGCAGGTCGAGCTTGCCGGTAGTGGGCGAGAGGTGGTCGAGCCGCGTGTGGGCAGGGTGAAACGCGAGGGGGATGAAGCACTGGAAGCCGCCCGTCGCGTCCTGCAGCTCGCGCAGCCGCACGAGGTGATCCACGCGCTCCTCGGCCGTCTCGATGTGTCCGTACAACATCGTGCAGTTGGACTTGAGGCCGAGCGCGTGCACTGTGCGAGCGATCTCCAGCCAGCGCTCGCCCGAGGTCTTGTGGTCGCAGATCACCTCGCGGACGCGCTGGGCGAAGATCTCCGCACCTCCGCCTGGGCAGGAATCCAGCCCGGCGGCAACGAGGCGGCGCACCACATCCTCGACCGGCAGCTTGGCGCGTTGCGCGAGGAAATCGAGCTCCACCATCGTGAGCGCCTTGAGGTGCACCCACGGGAAGCGGGCCTTGAGCGCGCGGAAGAGCGTCTCGTAGTACTCCACGCCAAGTTTGGGGTGGAGGCCACCGACGATGTGCAGCTCGGTCACCGCCTCGGTAACGTCGCGGGCCGCCACCTCGACCGCCTCCTCGACCGTGTAGGTCCAGCCGCGCGCGCCGCCGTACTTCTCGGCAAACGCGCACAGCGCGCACGAGACCACGCACACGTTGGTGGGGTTGAGATGGCGATTGACGTTGAAGAAGGTGGCGTCGCCGTGCAGGCGTTCGCGCACGTGGTTGGCGAGTCGGCCGACGCCGAGCAAATCGGTGGTCGTGGCCACTACCTCGCCATCGGCGGAACTCAGGCGAGCGCCGGCGACTACCTGTTCGGCAATGGCGTCCAAGCGCGCATCGAGGAACGGCCAAAGTGCAGAGCCCGTCACGCGGAAACTCTAGCACGAAATCCGAGTACTGCGACAGAGTCGCGGATTGCCCTTCCGGAATCCGCGCGCCGGGCGAGCGACCCGTGCAGAAGGCTGCCTTGGATTCCCGCAGATCCTTGCCCGTCGCTCGCCTGATCCTCCACCTTGCGCGACCATGCGCTCGCGTAGTGAAGAAGCTTGACACCGCCTGACGCGCTCTCTAGCATGCGTCTCCCCGGAGCCCAAGGCTGCCGCGGGAGGTTAGCTCAGCGGGAGAGCACCTGCCTTACACGCAGGGGGTCGCGGGTTCAAATCCCACACCTCCCACCACCCACCGGGTGGACGGGCGAACGGGTAGCAGCGGGGTGGTAGTTCAGTTGGTTAGAACGCCGGCCTGTCACGCCGGAGGTCGCGAGTTCGAGTCTCGTCCACCCCGCCATCCTTTATTTTCAATAACTTAACTCAGCATGCCGCGAGGCTCTTGAGCCAGAGTCGCGTCCGCCTCGTGGCGCTATCGCATTGACTGATCAA
>JBIOGJ010000058.1:0-22994 GCA_044447965.1 Thermoanaerobaculales bacterium
CGTTGCTCGTCGGCCACGATGCTCCTGCATCGCCTGCCTCCTCGCGCCTTGCCTGCGCCTCGCAAGCCCCCTGCGCGCGACCCGCCCCATTACTCAGACAGGCTCCTGGACCACGAGTTGACCCTCCCCAGGGCGTTTGCTACGGTGCACGCCATGATGAGACGCGCCTTTGGCGCCTTTTTCTTCCTCGTGCCACTACCGCTGTTCGCTCAGGAAGGGCTCCCGCCCAACCTCCACGGCGCCGACAAGCTGGCCGCGCTGGTGCAGCGCGTCAGCCAGATTCAGGCGGGCATCACCACCTTGACGGCGGGGTTCGAGCAGACCAAGACCAGCCACCTGCTGGTCGCGCCGAGCGTGTCGCGGGGCAAGTTCTACTACCAGGCGCCCGACAAGCTGCGCTGGGAGTACGAGACGCCCCGGCCGATGACGGTGCTCCTCGCCGGCGGCGTGGCGACCACCTACCGGCCGGCGGAAAAGCGAGCGGAGCGTGTGGAGATCGGACGCATGCAGCGGCGGATCTTCCGCTTCCTTTCCGCCGCCGAGCCGCTCGAGAAGCTGAAGGGCAATTTCATCTTCACGTTCCGCGATCCGGGCGGCACGGCCAACTACTCGCTGCTGCTGCTGCCGACGACGCACGCGATCAAGAAACGCATGAAGTCGGTCGAGGTCATCATCGACCGCCGGTCTCTTCTCCCGGTGGCCGTGACGTACGTGGAGTCGGACGGCGACACCACCGGCTACTCGTTCTCAAACATCGAGCTCAACAAGCCTCAACCGCCCGAGCTGTACACCCTCACGTTGCCACCCGACGTCGAGATGGTGCACATCAACCTCGGCAACCGAGATTAGCCTGGACTATTCATGAGGCTTCTACTGCGACCGGCGATATCATCGCTCTGGCGGGCGGACTCGGCGCTCGGACCCTGCGACGTATCGCAGAGGATACGACTCGGGTCCTCACGCCTGCGTGCGCCCACCATAGCGGCGACCTCGCCGGTCTTGTCACGAACCCCCACGGATAGTCCAGGCTAGATGGAAACCGCCTTCCGGGTCGCCTCTCGCGACGGTGCGAGCCAGGCGCGAGCCGCCGAGCTGGACACCGCACACGGAACGGTCCGTCTGCCGGCGTTCATGCCGGTGGGCACGGCGGGGAGCGTCAAAGGCTTGGCCCCCTGGGAGCTTGAACGGCTCGCGCCCGAGATGGTGCTCGCCAACACGTATCACCTGCTGCTGCGGCCCGGAGTGGAAACCGTCCAAGCCCTCGGTGGCCTGCACCGTTTCATGGGCTGGAGCGGCCCGATCCTCACCGACTCCGGCGGCTATCAGGCGTTCTCGCTCGCGCACCGGCGCAAGCTCGATGAGGACGGCATCACGTTCCGCTCCCACCTCGACGGCGCCGAGCTGCACCTCACCCCGGAGAGCTGCGTCGAGGCACAGCGCCGGCTCGGCGTTGACGTGGCGATGGCCCTCGATGTCTGCCCGGCGCTCCCCGTCCCGCACGCCGAGCTCGAGCGCGCCGTGAGCCTCACCTCGCGCTGGGCGGCGCGCTGCCGGCATGCCCTGCCGCCGGAGAACCGAACGTTGTTGTTCGGCATCGTCCAAGGTGGTCTCGACCTCGAGCTGCGGCGCCGCTCGACCGAGGAAGTGGCGGCACTCGGGTTCGACGGCCACGCGTTGGGGGGATTCTCGGTCGGCGAGCCGCCGGAAGCGATGTGGGAAGCGGTCGAGCAGGCCGCGCCAATGCTCCCGGACGACCGGCCGCGTTACCTGATGGGCGTGGGCACGCCGCGCGACATCGTCCACGCGGTCGCCGCGGGTTGCGACCTGTTCGATTGCGTGATCCCCACCCGCAACGCGCGCAACGGCCTGCTCCACACCTCCCGTGGCCCGGTGGTGCTCAAGAACGCACGCTGGAAGGCCGCCGAGGAGCCACCCGATCCTGCATGTGACTGCCCGACCTGTCGGCGCTGCTCGGTTGCCTACCTGCGCCACCTCTACCTCGCCCATGAGGCGGCCGTGGTCGTGCTCGCCACCGTGCACAATCTCCACTTTTTCTTGAGCTTGATGCGACTGGCTCGGTGGGCTATCATGACCGGCCGCTTTGCCGCGTTCCGCGCCGAGCTGTTGGCGAGCGCGGCCGCGGCAAGCTGACTAAGGCCGGAAACCCCAGTTGGGTTCGTTGGGAGAGGGCGGAGATGCCGATGATGGTGGGCGCACGTAGGGGTGAGAACCGGAGCCGTACTCGTGGAGTACGGCGGCACGGTTTGAGCCCCGAGTACGCTCGCCAGCGCGGCAAAGACACGCGGGGGACGGGAGGGCGGCGTGACGCGGGTGTCCGCGCTCTGGCGACCCCTAGCGGGGGATTGCGTGGGGGTGCACCGGCGCTCTCACCAACCCTGGGCCAGTGCTCCCGCATCCGCCCTCGCAGCAGAAGCCAACTGGGGTTTCCGGGCTAAGGGGACGTAATGGACGCCAAGAACCCTCTCATCCAGTTTCTGCCTTTCATCCTGATCTTCGGCATCTTCTACCTGCTGCTCATCATGCCGATGCGGCGCAAGCAGAAGAAGCACCAGGAGATGTTGTCGAAGCTCACCAAGGGCGATCGTGTGATCACCAACGGCGGGATCTTCGGCACCGTGATCCAGATCGAGGGTGACAAGGTCACGCTGCGGATCGCGGAGCCCAAGGTGGACATCCAGGTCGCGGTGTCGGCGGTGGCGGGCCTGTCCAAGGACGCATCGAGCGTCAACCTCGCCCCGAGCGAGTGAGGAGGAGTCATGAAGGGAAAGCTCACCTGGCGGTGGGTTCTGATTCTCGCGCTCGCGGCCGCGGCCGTGTTCTTCATGCTGCCGATGGACAAGAAGATCCACCTCGGGCTCGACCTCAAGGGTGGCATCCACCTGGTTTTGCAGGTGAACACGCTTGACGCGATCCACGCGGAGGTTGATGACGCGATGGAGCGCGTGCGCGCCGACCTGGCCGAGAAGAGCGCCGCGCCGGTGTCGCTGCAGCGCTTGCCGGAGGGCGACGGACTCAAGTTCCGTCCCGCCCCGAGTACCGACGCGAAGCTGCTTGACAAGGTGATCTCCGATCGCCTCGCCGACTTCAACGTGGCGCGCGGAGTCGACGTCACCGCGACCCTGAAGCCGCTGGTGGTCCGGCAGATCAAAGAGCTCGCGGTGCGTCAAGGGCTGGAGACCATCCGCAACCGCGTGGATCAGTTCGGTGTGGCCGAACCCGTGATCCAGCGCCAGGGCGTCGAGGGCGACCGCATCGTGGTCCAGCTCCCCGGCGTGGACGATCCCGCCCGCGTCAAGGAGCTGATCCGCGCCACCGCGTTCCTGGAGATCAAGCCGGTGGAACGCGTGGCCCCGAGCGAAGAGGCACTCCTGACGACCTCCGGTGGCAAGGTCCCCGAGGACAGCGAGGTGGTCAGCGGCGAACGGGAGGATCTGGAGGGACGCGTCGTCTCCCGCGATTACTACCTGGTCAAGAAGGCCTCGGTGGTGAGCGGCCGCGATCTCCGCAACGCGCGCCGGTCGCAAGACCAGTACGGTCAGCCGGCGGTGCATTTCTCCCTCAACCCGGAGGGCGCAAGGAAGTTTGGCAAGTACACCGGCGAGCACATCGGCGACCAAATGGCGATCGTGCTTGACAACAAGGTTCGCTCCGCGCCGTCGATCCGCTCGCAGATCAGCGACGAGGGGATCATCGAGGGGAGCTTCACGGTGCAGAGCGCCGAGGACCTCGCGCTCGTGCTCCGTGCAGGTGCTCTGCCCGCTTCGATCACCTATCTCGAGGAACGAACGGTGGGCCCAAGCCTGGGGCGCGACTCCATCATCCGGGGTTTGCGCGCGGGTCTGGTCGGCATCTTCGTCGTCGCGGCGTTCATGCTGCTGTACTACAAGGGCGCGGGGATCAACGCGAACGTGGCCCTGGTCCTCAACGCGGTGTTGCTCCTGGGCGCCATCGGCATGTTGAAGGCGACCCTCACCTTGCCGGGCATCGCGGGCGTGATCCTGACCATCGGTATGGCGGTGGACTCCAACGTGCTGGTGTTCGAGCGCATCCGCGAAGAAATGGAGCTGGGCAAGACGGTACGCAACTCGGTCTCGCTCGGCTTCTCGCGCGCCTTCGCCACGATCATCGACACCCACGTGACCACCATCGTATCGGCGCTGTTCCTGTTCGAGTTCGGGACGGGTCCGATCAAGGGCTTTGCCGTTACCCTCACCGTCGGTCTGGCGATCTCGATGTTCACCGCGGTCTTCGTGTCGCGAACGATATTCGAAACGGTGCTCTCGCGCCACCCTCAGGCCAAGACACTTTCGATCTAGGAGAGCGTATGCGCTTCTTTCACGGCACCCACTTTCGCTTCATGAAGTACCGCTGGCACTGGATCGCCATCTCGACGACGCTCAACGTGCTGGCCATCGCGCTCATCGTCACCAAGGGCTTCAACCTCGGCGTGGACTTCGCGGGCGGCACGCAGCTCACCCTCAAGTTCAAGAGTGAGCCGGACCTCGGCCGTGTGCGCCGCGCGCTCGAAGACCTCAAGATGGGCAACGTCAGCATCCAGCGCTTTGACGAGCCCGCACTGCACCAAATCCTCGTGCATCTGCAGAACACGAAAGCGGAGGGCGATTTTTCCGCACAGATGCTCGGCGCTCTCGAGCGCGAGTACGGCAGCAAGGTGGGCAAGGTTGAAGTCAATTTGCAGGGCGCCGATGCACTGCGCGATGCGCTCGCTCAGGCGGACCCCGACAGCACCGGCGCCTCGTTCGACGACCGCCGGTCGCACTACAAGCCGATGGCGGATGACATCCTCGGCTTGCGCAAGCGGATCGGGATCATAACGGGCGCGGGCGACCTCGCGGGCTTACCGTCGCTCTCCGCGGCGGTGAAGAGCTACCTCGGAGCGCAGGCGCACTTCGGCGACTTCGCGCTCCTCGCCGCCGACAACGTCGGCCCGGTCGTGGGCAAGGACCTGCGCGAGAAGGCGATGTACGCGGTTGGCTTCTCGCTCCTCGGGATGCTCGTTTACATCTGGTTCCGCTTCAAACTGCAGTACGGCATCGGCGCGATCGTCGCCAACTTTCACGACACCTTGATCACGCTTGGCGCGCTCGTCGTCACGGGCAAGGAGATGAACCTGCCCACCATCGCGGCGTTGCTCACCCTCGTCGGTTACTCGACCAACGATACCGTGGTCATCTTCGACCGCATCCGCGAGCGGTTGAAGCTTGATCGGGGCAAGCCGCTCATCCAGGTGATGGACGACGGCATCAACCAGACGCTGTCGCGGACCATCATCACCTCGAGCTTGACCTGGGTGGTCGTGTTGGCGCTGTTCCTGTTCGGCGGCGACGTGATCCACACCTTCGCGTTCGTGCTCCTGATTGGCATCATCGTCGGGACGTACTCGTCGATCTACATTGCTTCGCCGATCGCGCTCGGCATGTCGAACTGGACGGACAAGCGAAAGACCGCCCGCCGCCGCCGATAAACACGCTGGCCGGTGGCCCGCAGGAAGGCGAGCCGGAGAGAAGCGCCAGGGGCTGGTAGACAGGGATCCTCGCTGTTTCCCGCGGAGCCCGTGCGGGCCCGAGCCGCCACGACACGCACCCCGGACTTGATCGTTGAGTCCTCGGGCCAACCGCCCTCGAGACACCCTCGACCACCCTCTGCTCCCGCCAAGGTGTTGACTCGCCAGTACAATGATTGTGTGAGTGAGGCGTTGCCGCGTTTTGAGGACATCCTCGAGCTGGTGGCGTCGTACGCCCCCGGCGCCGATGAGGATCTGTTGCGTCGCGCCTACGTGTATTCCGCGATGGCGCACAAGGGACAGGTGCGTGTTTCGGGTGAGCCGTACCTCGTCCACCCACTCGAGGTGGCCCGGATCCTTGCGGAGATGCGACTTGACGAGGTCGCGATCGCCACCGGTCTGCTCCACGATCTGCTCGAAGACACGTGGGTGACCGAGGAGGAGCTGGAGTCGAAGTTCGGCGAGCACATCACTGGTCTGGTCAAGGCGCTGACGAAGATCACCACGATGGAGCAATCCTATGCGGCGCGCGAGGCGGCACAGGCGGAGAACGTGCGCCGCATGCTGCTCGCCTCTGCGGAGGACCTGCGCGTGATCCTCGTGAAGCTCGCGGACCGGCTCCACAACATGCGCACACTCGCGTTCCTCCCCGAGGAGAGACGGCGCCGGATCGCGGCCGAAACGCTGGAGATCTATGCGCCGATCGCGCACCGGCTCGGCATGGGCCGGATCAAGGCCGAGCTCGAGGACCTCGCATTCGCCCATCAGCACCCCGATGAGCACCGCCGGCTCACCGAGGAGCTGCGGCAGCGCGAGGCGACCGCCGCGAAGCTCATCGCGGAGATCCGCGAGACGATTGGAAAGGTGCTGGAAGAAAATTCGCTCCAGGCGGAGGTGAGGGGTCGTATCAAGCACCTCCACTCGATCTGGAGCAAGGTACAAAAGCAGGGGATCGAGCTCGAGCGCGTTTACGACTTCCTCGCCTTCCGCATCATCGTCGACACCGTTCCCCATTGCTACGCCGCCTTGGGCCTCATTCACCAGCTCTGGCATCCGGTGCCCGGTCGCATCAAGGACTACATCGCCATGCCGAAACCGAACGCCTACCAGTCGCTGCACACCTCGGTGATCGGACCGGAGGGTCAGCCGTTTGAGGTGCAGATTCGCACGCGCGACATGGATGCCATCGCGGAGCGCGGCATCGCCGCGCATTGGCTCTACAAGGAGGGCAAGGGGTCCAGTCAGGAGGAGGAGCGGGTGGCATGGCTCCGCGGTCTGGTCGAGGGGCACCAGGAGAACCCGCGCGAGTTCCTCAATTCGCTCAAACTCAACCTCTACCCTGAAGAGGTCTACACCTTCACGCCAAAGGGTGAGGTCTTCGCTTTCGCCCGTGGCGCCACGCCAATCGACTTCGCCTACCGAGTTCACACCGAGGTGGGCAACCACTGCGTTGGCGCTCGGGTCAACGGCCGCCTCGTGCCGCTACGGACGGCCCTCGCCAACGGCGACATCATCGAGATCCTCACCTCGCCGAGCCAGGTTCCCAGCCGCGACTGGCTCGAAATCGCCGTCAGCGCACGCGCCAAGAACAAGATTCGCGGGTGGCTCGCCCGGGGCGAGAAGGAGCACGCGGTGGAGGCGGGACGCCGCCTACTGGAACGAGAGTGCCGCAAGCTGGGGATCGCCGCGAAGGAGCTGCGCGAGGATGGTCGGCTGTTGCAGATGGCGGCCGATCACGGCTTCGGCAAAGACGAAGACATGCTCGCGGCGATTGGATTTGGGCGCGTCGCGGTGCGCGACCTGCTGGCACCGCTCGTCCGTGCCCGGCGTACGCCTGCGGCCTCCGCGCCCAAGGGACGCCCGACCCTGGTGGAATCGCCCGCGATCATGGTCCGCGGTCAGCGCGACCTGCTCACCTACCGTGCGCAGTGCTGCAATCCGCTCCCCGGCGACGAGATTGTCGGCTACGTCACAAGAGGCCGCGGCGTGGCCGTGCACGCGACCCACTGCCCCAACGTGCGCAAATTGCTCTTCACACCCGAACGCGAGGTGACGGTCGAATGGGGTGGCGAGACGGGCGCCTTTGCGGTGCCGATCCAAGTTAGTTTCGAGGACCGACCCGGGATGTTGGCGGCGCTTTCACAGGTCACCAACGCGGAGGGAGCGAACATCCGGAACTGTCATCTCAACACCCACGAGGACCGGCTCGGCACCGCTGACCTCGTTGTCGACGTGCACGGACGTGGCCATCTGGAAAAGTTGCTCACCGCGCTGCGAAGGATTCCGGGCGTGACCACGGTCGACGCTGGCGTGTCATCACAGACGCGTCACTTGCGCGCGCTGTGAAGCGCAATCTGCACTCTGAAATGTAGTAGGTTCTTTGTTCGGGCCCGAGAGTCAGGCGAGTCCTAACGAGCCGCCTTGACCACCTTTCCCGAACGCAGGCAGCGGGTGCAGACCTTGAGGCGCATGGACCGGCCGTTTACGAGCGCATAGACGACACGCAGGTTCGGCCGCCACTCGCGGGTGGACACGTTGTGGGCATGGCTAATGCGGTGGCCCATCATTCGCCCCTTGCCGCAAACATCGCAAATTCGAGCCATGAAGCCTCCTGCCCCGCATGGGGTAGAGGATTCTAGCATTGGATTCGTCGCGTGCCAAGTGCAGGCCCCACCGGCGCGTTCTTGACAAGGAGTAGAGCCATTGCTAGATTACTTGTAAAAGGATGAGTGGAACGCATCCAGCCAACCACGGGCGAGCAGGAGCGCACAGAGGGGGCCAGGCACCGTGTTCTTACGAAAAAAGAAGGGCGTCGTCGGGCTCGACATAGGGTCCTCTGCAGTAAAACTGGTGGAACTCAAAGCCAGCAAGGGCGGTCGTTTCGCCCTTCTTCATGCTGGCCACGCTGCCCTCTCACCCGAGGCCATCGTCGAGGGGGCCGTGATGGACTCGTCGCTGGTGGTCGACGTTGCCCAACGCCTCGTCGACGAGCAGGCCGTCAAGAATCCGGCTTTTGGGATCTCGCTTTCGGGTATCTCGGTTGCGATTCGCAAGATCCAAGTGCCGGCCATGTCGGATGCCGAGCTGGCCGAATCGATCCACTGGGAAGCGGAGCAATACCTCCCGTTCGACGTCAACGAGGTGAAGCTGGACTACGTTGTGCTCGGCGGCGATTCCGACACGATGGACGTGCTGTTGGTCGCGGCGAAGAAGGATCGTATCGCCGACTACACCGGGATCGTGGCCCAACTGGGTAAGACGCCAGCGCTGGTGGACGTGGATGTCTTTGCCCTGCAAAACGCGTACGAACACAATTACGGCGTGCCCCAGGACAAGGTCATTGCACTGGTCAACATCGGCGCCCACGTCATGAACGTGAACATCCTGGCGCGCGCCCAGTCGGTGTTTTGGCGTGACATCGTATTCGGCGGCAACGCGTATACCGAAGCGATCCAGCGTGAGCTCAACCTGACGCGCGAGCAGGCGGAGGCAGTCAAAACCGGTGAGCAGCTCGGCGACCATACGCCGCAAACGATCCTCAGCGTCCTCAACGGTGTGAGCGAGGATCTCGCGGCGGAGCTGCAGAAAACCTTCGAGTTCTTCTATACCACTTCGAGCCACGATCACGTTGAGGAGATCGTCCTGGCGGGTGGCGCCTGCCAGGCGCTCAACCTCGATGGCGTGCTCAAGGAGCGTCTTGGGGCCCGCGTGGAGGTGATGAACCCCTTCCGCGAGATCGATTACTCGGATAGCCAGTTCCCGCCGGAGTGGCTCAACCGCCACGCGCCGGCGATGGCCGTCGCGGTAGGGATGGCGTTGCGGACCGCCGGAGACTGACGCCATGATCAAGATAAACCTCCTCGTCGAGGCACGTGCAGAGAAGGCCGCACGGGCGCCGCTGATTTCCCTTGGGGCGACAGGCCTCAACAACTACATCCTCGTTGGTTTGATCGTAGTGGGACTCGCAGTGGTGGGCGTGCGTTATTGGCGCCTCTCCTCGCAGCTAAGCGGCGTGAATGCGGAAATCGCGACGAACCAGAGGGAGTACGATCGGCTCAAACCGATCATCGCCGAGGTGGAGAATTTCAAAAAGAGGAATGCGGAACTCAAGCACAAGATCGATGTCATCGAGGAGCTCAAGCGCAACCAGAACGGGCCGGTTCGTATCATGGACGAGGTCAGTAAGGCCTTGCCTGATCTGCTCTGGCTGACCAGCATGACGCTTTCTGGCAACGTGCTGTCGGTGCAAGGACAAGCGATGAACGAGAACGCAGTCGCGAACTTCCTCTCCAACCTCGGCGCCAGCCCGTTCTTCAACGAGCCGAACCTGCGGATCATGTCCAAGGACCCGCAGGACATCGTCACGTTCGATCTCTCGTGCATCTTCAACTACACCCCCCGGGAGGCGCCAGCCGCCCAGGGTCATAAGGGTTAAGGGAGGCGTTGCGCCATGGCAGGCCTCGACCTCGAAAACAGACCCTGGTACTGGGCGTTGATCCTGGGCGTGTTGCTCGCGGCAGCGCTGATCTGGGTATTCGAGAGCTACCTCTTCAGCGACATCGAAAAGGACATCAAGAACCGCACCGCGGAGTTGCAGACGCTGCAACAAAAGGTGCGCGAGGGCAAGGTCGCGGAAGGCCGGCTCCCGCAGTTCCGGGAAGAGGCTGAGAGGTTGGAGACCGAGCTCGCTCGGCTGTTGCGGATCCTCCCCACGGCCCGCCAGACCGATGAGCTGATCAAGAAGATCAAGTCGTTGACGGAGCGCGGGAACTTCCGTCTGACCAGCTTCCAGCCGCAAGCCTTCGTCAAGAAGGAGTTCTATTCTGAATGGCCGATTGGCGTCCAACTCCAGGGGAACTACCACGAGTTGGCGTTGTTTTTTGATCGGCTCTCGCGGTTCTCACGCATCATCAATGTCGAGACGCTACAAGTTTCGGCCAACCCGGGCCGGGGACCGTACACGATCGGTGCCAACTTCACGATGAAGACGTTCCTGTATGAGGAGGCAACGGCCGGAGCTTCGCACGGAGGAACTCAGTAATGGCGAGACGAGGTTCTGTGATCCTGCCCTTACTGCTGGCAGGTGTTGCAGCGGCGCAATCGCCGCCCCGTCCAGCACCGGCGCCGACCGCGCCCGAAAGCCCGATCGACACGTCAACGGTGGAGCGAATCCTACGTGGGGACGAAGCCGTCGAAGCCGGCAAGGGCTTCACCTACGACCCCGCCGGCAGGCGGGATCCGTTCCGCTCGCTGCTCGCGGGCCAGCTCAGAGAGGAACACCCGAATCTGCCTGGGCTGCGTGGGATGGGGATCGACGAGATCAAACTCTCCGGTATCTTCAAGCTTCCCGAGGGCTACGTCGGGATGGTGCAGGGCACCGACAATATGAGCTATCTGATCCGCCCGGGCACCGTCTTGTACGACGGGACTGTCGAGAGCGTGGAAGCCGGCAAGGTGGTGTTCCGGTTGCAAGTGGCCGATCCAAAGAGCCTCAAGCCCTTTCGCGAAGTGGTGCGGACACTTCAGTGATCGTCTGGGGGTTGCGATGATGGCGACACGTACTCGCTCGTGCGTAGCGTTGGTGGCTGCGGCAGTGCTCACCGCTCTGCTGCTGGCCGGGACGGCGACAGGCCAAGACGCGGTCTCGGTCCTCGGGATGGCCTGGACACCCAAGCCAGCGCCCTCGTTGGTGATCAGCGCCTCCGGACCGCTGAAGTTCACGCGCGCTCGTCCTGAGCCTGGGGTAGTCCTGATTGATTTTCCCGCGGCAGTCCCGGCCAGCCCGATTGCTGCCGTTGAGCAGCCCGCTGCGGGCCTCCGTCGCGCCAGCCTCGAAACGACCGACGAGGGCGGGAAACCGGGGACGCGATTGCGCCTCGAAACTGATCCAGGAGTGAAGGTCGTTGTCAACGAGCTTCCTTCCGGGTTGGAGGTCCGTTTCGAATCGGGGGCGCAGAGCGAGCCGTCGCCCCGGGGCGAGCTGGTGGATGTGCTTCCGGTCGCCGATCCAACTGGCGTTTCGGTGCAGTTGGTTGGGGCAGGCCCCTTGGAAGGCAAGTCGTTTACGCTTGCTGATCCGCCGCGGGTCGTGGTGGACTTCAAAGGAGTGATCAACAAGGTCGCCCGTCGCGTCCAACCGGTCGGCGCAGCAGGGGTCTTACGGGTTCGGGTGGCTCAGCATGCCACTGCTCCGGAACCGATCGTTCGGGTAGTGGTGGATCTTGACCAGCCGCTTCCGTACCAGTTGACGTCAACGCCGCAGGGCGCAGTGTTGCGCCTGGGCGCGGAGCCGGCGCAGGTGGTCGCAGGGACGACGCCCGCGGTCCCACCGTCGGCCGAGGCACCGCAGCAAACCGCGCAGGCGGCGCCGGTCCCGAGCGCTCCGGTCGCGGCGCCCGCGGTGGCGGAGCCCGCCGCCGCCACGTCCGCTAGCCCCGAACCGGTGGCTGCAGCGCCCGCCAGCCCCGAACCGGCGGCTACCGCACCGGCGGTGAGCGCCGCGCCCGCGGTACCGCCCGCGCCTGTGCCGCCGCCGGCTCCCGCACCGACCAAGGCTGACGAGGAGACGCCGGTGGCGCCGGTGAAGATCGTGGACGAGCCGCCGCCCGCGCCGAAGATCGAGGCGACGCCGGCGCCAGTCACGCCGGCCCCGCCTACGGCCGTGGGGAAGGCAGCGACGAGCTCCCTGGTTGCCCCGCCAGCGCCTGCCACGAGGGAAGCCGAGAAGCCTGCTTCCAAGAGCGATTCGCCGTGGACCACATCACCCGCGGCGATGGCCGAACAGGCGGCCCCTCCAACTACCATCACGACTGGGACCAGGGAGCTCGAGACCCAGGTGAAGCAATTCACTGGCGAACCCATCTCCCTCGAGCTCAAGGACGCGGACATCAAAGATGTGCTCCGCACTTTCGCCCAGATCACGCAATTGAACGTGGTGGTGGATCCCGAGGTAAGGGGTTCCGTGACCGTCAACCTCCACGAAGTGCCGTGGGACCAATGCCTGGACATCATCCTCCGCATCAATGGTCTGGACTACGTGCTCGACAACAACGTGCTGAGGGTGGCGACGACCTCCAAGCTCCAGAGTGAGCGCGCGGCGCAGGCCGATCTGCGCAAGGCCGAGGAGAACAGCACGCCGATGCGCACCGTGACCAAGACCCTTTCGTACGCGAAGGCTGATGCCGTCAGCTCCTTGCTCACGTCAAAGTCGTTCATCCTCTCCGACCGCGGTTCGGTCGTGGTGGACACGCGAACCAACCAGCTCATCATTCGTGACTCGACCGATCGCATTCAAGGGATCCTCGCGCTGATCGACACGTTGGACCAGCCCAACCCGCAGGTCATGATCGAGGCGAGGATCGTCGAGACCACCCGCACTTTCTCACAGTCGTTGGGCGTGACGTGGGGATTCAACCTCAACGCGGATACGACGCACGGGACCAACACCGGGTGGAGGTTCCCCAATCAGGTCAACGGCGGTGGCGGCGTTGACTACAGCGTCCCGAGCAACGGCTTCATCGGCGGCGTCACCAGCAACAACATCATCCAGTTCGCCTTCGCTGACGTGCTCGACTCGTTCAACCTCGATTTCGCCCTCTCCGCCGCCGAGTCTGCCGGCCTTGTGAAGATCGTCTCGTCGCCCAAGGTGACGGCGCAGAACAACGAGTTGGCGCATATTCAGAGCGGGATCCTGTTGCCGACCCAGACCGTTGCGAACAACACCGTGACCGTGCAGTACATCGATGCGACCCTGAGCCTCGACGTTCGGCCCCAGATCACCGCCGAGGGTACCGTGCTGCTCGATATCGATCTCAAGAAGCGCGAGCCGCTCGCAGGCATCAACCTGCAGAACGCGACCAACGTGCCGATCTCCACGCGCGACGCGAGGACCCATCTCATGGTGCGCGACGGCGGCACGACGGTGATCGGCGGGATCTTCAAGGCCACCGATCAGGACCAGAAGAACGGGATCCCTGGGTTGAACCGCCTGCCGGTTGTTGGTGCTCTGTTCCGTAACCGGCAAACGAGCAGCGAGCACGATGAGCTGCTGATTTTCATCACGCCGCGGATCATCAAGTACTAGGGGGACGCCATGAGATCAAACCGCCTCTCGCTGCGTATGCCTGTCGCGTTGGTGGTCTTGCTTGTCGCCGCGTGCAGCAGCAATCACTCCGCCGATAGCACGGCCCCGATCTACCTGACAGAGAACATCCCGACCGGGGTGGCCGACGTGGACATCAGCGTCGCCGCCGACGTGACCATTCCTTCTATGACGATCAACTCGCATGCCAAGAGCCCCTCCGGGGTGCTCAGCGGGCAGGATGACGTGATCCTCGACCTGTGGGTCATCACCCCGCAGCGCAGCGACGGCGGTACGGTGGCCTCGCCGCAGTATCGGGTCGCGAACCTCACCACATACGTGGCCGCCGGCGGGTCGGCCAGCCTGCAGAACTATCGGATCTTTCCGGCCGAATACTTTCAGCAGCCGCCGCTCAACCAGCTCTATCCCCAGAACGGCGGGGTGGACAAGGAAACCGGCAAGTGCAACATTCGCCAGACGCTTCACATCGAGATCTTCGGCAAGACGGTGTCGGGCCATCCCGTCAGCCTTGCCTTTGACAATGCTCTCAACTTTTTCTACGTGACCCCGTCGTGCAGCACGCCGTAAGGCCGAAGGTGCAGGAGACGACCATGAAGCGAAACCATATCCTCGTTGCTCTAGCGGTGGCCGCGATTTTGGTGGGTGCGTCCTGCAACACCAAGAGTCCGACCGCGCCGGCCCCTTCGCCTACGCCCTCGACGTACTCGGTCGGGCTGGTGGCTTCAGCCAGTCAAATCGAGGTTGGCCACGCCATCGTGATCACGGCGACGGTCAACGGCTCCGGCGGCCAGAAGGCGCCAGATGGTACCAGCGTCACCTTCAAACTGCTCGGCTGCGTCCCGACCGGCGCGACCGACCCTGCGCTCGATAACGGGGGTTGTTCGGAGGTGCGCACCACCTCGGCCGGTGTCGCGGCCGCCAGCGTCTTCGCCTCCGCGGTGACGGGCACCTTCGAGGTCGACGCGATCGTTTCGAACGCCCAGGCTTCTGTCAACGTCCGTTTCTTCAATCCGATCAACCCCAGGGCGTTGGCGATTTACGGCATCGTCCCCAACCAAGGCATCTACACCGGCGGCGAGACGGTCACGATCCAAGGACGCGGGTTCCTGAAGCCCGTAACCGTGGACTTCGTCGTCAGCGGAACAATCCGGCACGCCGACGTCACCGCCGTGGCCGGCGACGGTTCGTCCGTCACCGTGACCACGCCCAACACGCAGTTCATTCCCGGCGCATCGAGCGTCCCCGCCGACGTGGTTGTGACCGCGGCGGCCGGGACCTCTAACCAGACCACCGACACCCTCAAGAGCGGCTTCACGTTCCTCTTCCAGCCAAGCTCGGGGTTTGGCACGCCGCTGATCTACTCGATCGTGCCCTCGCAGGGCCTTGTCACCGGAGGCGACACCGTCACGATTTACGGGGCGAACTTCTCCTCGCCGGTTGCCGTGACGCTGGGCGCCGAGAATGCGCAGGTGGCATCCGTTTCGGCCGACCTATCCACGATCACGATCATCACGCCTAAACACTCCGGCTCGGTGCCCGTGACGGGGCTCGTGGTGGACGTCACCGTGACCAACGGTTCAGGAAAGTCGGTGACACGGACAGCGGGGTGGACGTGGTTGCCGGTCTCTACGGCGGTTGGAGCGCCGGTCATCTACTCCGTGAGTCCGAACAAGGGCTCGCCGCGCGGCGGCGACACCGTGACGATCCTCGGGGCGAACCTTTGCGGCAGCGTCAACTCCACGACCGGGCAGTGCAGCTCGTCACCGGTGGTGACCTTCACCTTCACCACCTCGCCGTACACGGACACGCGCTCGGCGCAGGTTGTCTCTGTCAGTCCCGACGGCAAGACGCTGGTCATCCTTACGCCGCAGGTGTCACCAAACCCGGTGCTGATCGACGTCATGGCCTCGATCACCGTGACCACGAACAACGCGGGCGGCAACACCGTCACGCTCGCGAACGCGTTCACGTTCCTCGCCGAGTCGGCTCCGCCGCTCCTTTACTACCTGCAGCCCAACGTTGGCAGTTGCCTCGGCGGCGACCAGGTGACGATATTTGGCCGCTACCTCATCCCGCCGCTGCGGGTGACGTTCTCTGCGAGCTCCGGCAACGACGCGCAGTACATCACCGGTTCGGCGGCGGCGGACGGGACCTCGGCTCAGATCATCACGCCTGCAGCCTCTTCCTGCCAGGGCGATACCGTCTCTAGCGTGACCGTCATAACTCAGTACGGCACCGGCCGCGACTCCGCACCGATCACGCTCGCGAGCGCCTTCACGTACAAGGGACAGGTCTACCAACCGCAGATCTTCTCGATCACGCCGAACTCTGGGCCGCTCACCGGCGGCACGCGCGTTACGATCACGGGCACCGGTTTCATGTACCCGGTCCAGGTGCTGTTCGGCACCCTCCAGGCGCAAGTGGTGTCCTCCAACTTCAACGAGGTGATCTGCCTCTCGCCGAGCATCACGCCGACTCAGCCCAACACCCCGACCACGCTGCAGGTGCAGGTGATCAACCTCAAGGGCAGCCTGCCCAACACCTCGAATACCCTGCCGTTCTACTACGGCCAGGCGATGTTCATCTCCTCGATTGGGCCCAGTATCGGTCCGGACACCGGCGGCACCGTGGTGACGATCTTCGGGCAGGGGTTCGTGGGACCCGTGGCGGTGTCCTTCGCGGGTATCGCAGCCCAGCCGTTGACCGTCTCGGGGACCGAGGTGGTGGCGAGAACCGGCGGCGTGCTGCAGCGCACGTGCAGCCCGTTCTCGGGTCCGGTGTCGGTCACCAACATTGACTCGAACACGAACGCAACCTCAAGCGGCAATCTGTGGACGTACGCGCCGGACCAGCCGCTCATCACGAGCGTTACCGTCTCGGGTTGCGCGGGCGCGAGCGGCAGCACGGCGCCCGGCGGCCAGACCGGTTGCACCCTGACCATCAACGGTTCGGGCTTCGAACCCAACATGCAGCTCTCGTTCAGCAACCCCAAGATCACCCTCCCGGAGAACGCAGGAGGCACCTCGACGCAGGCCGCGTTCACGCTCGGCACCAGCTTCGAGGGCCTCGGGATTAAGTACAACACGGTGGCGTGCACGAACGGGACCCAGAACCTGATCACGCCGGTCGATGTGACGATCACGGATCCAGCCAACAAGTGCACGAACACGCTCTCCGGCGGCTTGCTCGTCCAGCCCAGCGACCTGACCTGCCACGTCTCGGGTCCGCTCACGCTCACGCTGTCGCCACTCACCGCGTCGATTTCGGGCGGCACCACCTTCACCTTCACCGTGAACTTCAGCCGCCCGGCGCAAGCGTCTGACGGCAACCTGCTCCACGTCGCCGTCTCTCCGAGCGCGAGCGGCGTGATTTCGTCGGCAACCTCGTTCAACGTACCGGTCGTCGCCGGAGACACCTTCGAGTCGTTCAACGTGACGGCCGGCGCGACCGCCGGTACCGCAACGATCACCGTATCCTTCGCCGGCACGTCCGCAACCGCTACCTTGACGGTTACGTCGCTTGTCACCGGCATCATCTTCACGCCAAACGCGGTCAGTCTGGCGCCGGGTGGGGGCGCGACCATCGGGATCTCGATCAACCCGGCGGCTGCCACCAACACCAGCGTGACGGTGAACCTCATCGGCCCGAGCGGAGTCGTCGCGACGGCCTTCCCGCAGACCGTCACCGTCCCGGCGGGCGGCACCTACGCCCTGCCCATCACCGCCGGTTCAACGCCCGGTAGCGTCACGCTGCAAGGCACGGCTCTCGGCCTCAACACCGGCTCGGCCACCGTGACGGTGACCACTCCCGCGGTGACGCTCAGCCTCACGCCGGCCTCGCAGACCCTCGCGCCGACGCAAGGTGCGACGTTGAACGTTACGATCACCCCGCCGCCCGCGGCGCCGGCAAACGTCACGCTCACCCTCGCCGGCCCGGCCGGTGTCCTGACCGCGCCGGTGTTCCCCGACGTCGTCTCGGTGCCCATCACCGGCACGGTCGCCGTGGCGCTCACGGCCGGCACCACCAACGGCACCGTCACGATCAACGCTTCCTACGGCACGGCCACGGCAAGCGCGACCGTCACCGTGCAAACGGTGCCGCTCACCCTTGCCATGGCACCGACCACGCAGACGCTGGCCGTCGGCGGCACCGCGAACTTCATCGTCAGCATCAACGTGGCGCAACCGGTGCCGGTGACCGTGTTCATCACCCAGAACGGTCCGAACGGCATCATCTCCTTCGGCGCCGAGGTCACGGGCGCCCCGCCGGCCGTCACGATCCCGGCGAACCAAACGTTCACCAACTTCACCGTCAACGGCCTGGTGGTCGGTGGTCCGGTCACGATCACGGGCACGCTCCCACCGGCGTACGGGAGCGGTACCGCCAACTCGACCGTCACGGTCAGCAACTTCATCCTCACGCTGTCTCCGAACCCGATGAACCTGGGCGTCGGAGCGACCACCAACATGACCGTCACCCTCAACAACCCGGCGCCGTCCACGACCTCAGTTGGGCTCGCGTCGGCGAACCCCTTGATCGCCACGGTCCCCGCGACGGTCACGTTCCCGGCGGGCGCAACCACGGAGACGGTCGTGGTCACCGGGATCGCTCCCGGCACGACCACGATCACCGCCGGGCCGGTGGCATCACTCGGCAACGCTCAGGCCACCACGACCGTCACGGTGACCCCGTACACCTTCACGTTGGCGCCGAACCCGATGACGCTCTTGCCAGGCGCCACCGCCACGCTCACCGCGACGCTCAACAACCCGGCCGCCAGCGGCCACACCACGCAGATCGTCATCGGCGCGGTGCCGGCGGGCATCGCGACGCTCGGCACCAACACGCTCATCTTCCCGCCGGGCACCACCACCGCGACGACGGTGGTCACCGCCGTCGGCCCGGGCACCGCGACGGTCACGGCCAACTTGCAGATCGACGCCGTCACGGTATCGACCAGCAACTGGACCATCACGACCCTCTCGGGGCTGACCATGACCGCCAACCCGAGCAGCATCGCCGGCTGGCAGGGCGGGCTGTTCACCGTGCAGCTCACCCTCAACGCTCCGGCGCCCGCGGCGATCACCGTGCCGCTGACGGTGACCGGACCTGGGGGAGTCATCAGCGCCCCAGCGAGCGTGGGATTCGCGGCAGGCGCCAACACGGCGCAGTTCGTCATCGACGCACTCTCGGTGAGCCCGAACGGCGTGCCCAACAACGTGGTCGCGACGCTGCCCGGCCAGTACGGCGGCGGGCAGGCCTCAGTCAGCATCATCGTCAACCTGCCGCTGACGTTCACCCCCGCGGCCGGCGTGACGCTTGGGGTCGGGACGACGGCAAACATCATCGTCACGATGGCCGCCGTGCAGCCAACGGGCACCACGGTCACGCTCACCTGGGCGGGTAGCCCGTCATCGGGTGCGGTCAACATCAACGGGGGGCCACCACCAACGACCGTCATCATTCCGGCGTTTACAACGTTCACGACCTTCACGTTGACAGGCGTCTCGGTCGGCGCCGGCTCGATCACGGGCACCTTGCCGCCGACGTTGCCGCAAGGGCTCGGTGGCGCAACGGCGAACCTCCCGGTGACCGTCACGGGCCTGCCGCCGTTCACGATCGCACTTACCCCCAACCCGTTGGCCGTCGTCGCGGGAGGGACGGCAAATCTCACCATCACCCTGAACCAGGCAGCGGCGGTCACGAGCACCGTCACCTTGTCCGGATTCAACGCGGACATATCGGTCTCACCGACGACGGTCAACTTCACGGCTGGCACGACCACCCGGACCGTTGTCGTCACCGGAGTCGCCGTCGGTACTACCCAAATCACCGCGACAGGAGATGCCAACCTCAACAACGCGGTTACCTCCACCACCGTCAACGTGACGCCGCCGTACACAATCACGTTGTCGCCAAATCCGATGACCATCGTTCTTGGGACCGCGACGACCGCCAACCTGACCGTCACACTCAACCAGCCCGCGCCAGCCGGCGGGGCGGACGTGACCCTCGCGTTGGGGGCCGCCGGCATCGTGACAGTCACCTCACCGGTTCATTTCTCGGCCGGCGCGACCACGAACACGGCGCTGGTCGAGGGGGTCGCTCCGGGCACGACCACCATCACCGCAAACTCGACTGCGGTTTTGAACAACGCAACCACGACGTCGACTGTCACGGTGACGCCATAGCCACACGCACGATGCGAACCGGCGGGCCGCGGGATTTTCCGCGGCCCGCCTTTTTCTTGGCGCTGATTCCAACAGACTCAGCCAAGCCCGGAAACCTCAGTTGGGTTCGTCGCGAGAGGGCGGAGATGCCGATGATGGTGGGCGAATGTAGGGGCGAGAACCGGAGCCGTGCTGTGGAGTACGGCGGCACGGTTCGAGTCCCGAGTACGCCCGCCAGCCCGGCAAGGACATACGGGTGGCGGGCGGGTTGCATGACGCGGGCTCCCGTGCCTCCCAATAAACATGGGGGGGATTCGGGTGGGGGCTTCCACCAGCCGTGGCGACCCGTGGGCAATGCTCCCGCATCCGCCCTCGCAGCAGAAGTCAACTGAGGGTTTCCGGGCTAAGATGCTCCCGCAGCAACGCCCCTACGGAGGGAGAGCATGAGCGTTCGTCAGGTCGCCTTGGTCGTTCTGGTCCTCACCGCGATTGGCTTGCCGGCCCGCGCGGAGGAGAAGCCGATCACGCTGCAGCCGTCGCAGACCGAGCTCAATTTCAACTTCGCGTGGCAGGAAGGCGACTGGGGGAACGGCATCACCTTGAGCGGTCGAGTCGGCTACCTTCTGACGCAGCACCACGAGATCGGGCCGATCGGCTCGTTCATCTACAGCAATCCGAACCAGGGCGTGACGTATCACGGCGGGATAGGCGGCCTGTTTTACCGCTACAACCTGAGCCCGTACGGACGGTTCGTGATCCCCTACGCCGGCCTGGCGTACGCGTATGCGTTCGGCGACGCCCGGCAGAGCGAGCGCTACGTGACAGAGATCGAAGCGGGAGTTCGCCTCATGCTGTCGTCATCGGCGGCGGTGAACGTCGGGATGGTCTACGAGCGGGACCGCATCACGTACGCGCAGCCCGACCTGCAACGGACCTTCGCGATCGTCACTGGCGTCTCGGTGTTTCCGGGTCCGTTGTTCAAGCGGACAACGAGCACCCCGGGACGCTGACGCTGCCAGGCTGCCCCGAGAAACAAGCCCGTGGGAGCACCTTCCAGGTGCGACCAGGCAAGTTCCCCGAGAGACGACCGGTCGCGGCAAGATGCCGCTCCCACCAAGTTTCTTTCTCATTGTAGGTGGTGTCCGGGGGCTGGCATGGAGGCTGCTCGGCGGCTGCGCTGGTACGGCACGCGCGAAACGCGGCAGTGGGTCAGTTTGAATCGGAGGGTTCTGCGGCCATCGGGAGAGGCATTTGCTCGCCCTCGTAGGTGTCCGCTCGCGCAAGACGGCGAGGTTGTCGCCGTATTAGAGCTAATTCACGCCGTTCAGCGTGGTAGCGGGTCAGTTTGGGCAGCCCTGCCCAACCCCCGGAAGAGGAGTAGACTGTGAACACCATTTTGCTCGGGGTGGAGCGCGGTATGGAGCCAGGAAACGTCTTGACGGTTGAAGTCAAGAACTCGCGCCCGGTGCTTCTCACGGATTTCACCAAGAGCTTCTTCGGGATGGCTGATGAATTTGATAGGTTCCTTGCTCGGCAGCCGGTGGACGAGATCACCAAGGAGGCTCGGCTATACGTGCGAGAGGTCCGAGCCGGAAGCATCATTTGGGACCTCATCGTCTACTCAGCCCAAGCTCTCCCAGTCGTCGCTTACACCGTCGATGTTCTCGATTTTGGTAGGTATCTGAGCACCGCTTACCACTACCTTCTTGGAAAAGACAAGGCCAAACCTGAGTTACGGCGGAAGGACTACGAAAATCTCGTAGACATTGTTGAACCGATCGCGAAGGACTCCGCCTCGCAGTTCAACCTTAACGTCGTGATCAACGGCAATCTCGAACTTCAGCTTCCGATGAACTCCGCAGAAGCCAACGCCGCGCAAAACGTCGCCAAGCGCGAGATCAGCGCGATGACGGAGCAGACCACCGGCCTACGTCAGAATGTAGCCATGTACTTCTACCAGGCCCGCAACGACCCCAAGAGCACTGCCGGAGACCGAATCATCATTGAGAGCGTTTGGCCCCATCCAGTGAGGGCCGTCTTCCGGGATGAGAACACAAAAGCGGGTCTGATGGCCCGGTCCGATAACCCATTCCGCCATGCCTATGTTGCCGATGTAGGAATCGAGACTGTTGGAGGACGGCCGGTTCTCTATCAGGTACTCGCCGTTCATGACATCATCGAGCTTCCTTCTCTGCCTGAAGGAGAACCACCCTTGCTCTTGTCCTGACGCCGCCGGTGGCCCCTTGCAAAACTGACCCATTACCCGAAACGCAAGCTGGTTTGTGTGAAACGCAACTCGGTATAATATGAATAGATGACGGAACCCACGCGGAGGATCGAGGAGCTGCGGCGCGAGCTGGCGGCCAACCCTACCTCGAGGCAGTTCTACCAGTTGGGTGAGCTGCTGCGCCGCGATGGCCGGGTGAGCGAGGCCGCCGATGTGCTGCGGGCGGGACTTGCGCACCACCAGCGCTACGTGGCGGCATGGGTTGCGCTGGGGCGCGCGTGCGTGGACAGCGGCGCCTCCGAGGAGGCGGTCACCTCGCTGCGCGAGGCGTTGGCACTCGATGCCGCAAACCCGGTGGCGTGGCGACTGCTCGGCGAGGCCCATCTCGCGTTAGGTGACCGCCGCGCGGGCCTCGAGGCGATGCAGCGCTGCCTCGAGCTGGTCCCGGGTGACGAAGTACTGCTAGCGGCCGTGGAAGCGCTCTCCGCCGAGACCCAGCCGCCCGCTCAACCGCCTGCCGGGACGCCACCTGCCGCCGCGCCCGAGGAGGAACCGTTCGCGCTCGGGCCTGCCGCGGTCGCCCCGCGGCTCAGCGCCGCGCCCGCAACCGAACCCGCGGCGAGTCCGGCCGGCCCGTCTTCCGCAGCGGCGTTCGAGGTCGAGGCTCCCTTTGGACCGTTCGCGATGGAGGAGCTGGCGCCGATCGGCGGCGACGTCTTCGCCCTCGTGGGTGATGCGGCCCGCTCGGCGGAGTTCGGCGCGTTCGGACCGCCCCCGACTGACGAGGTTAGCATCGAGGCAGTGGCGGGGCCGAGCCTGGCCGAAGCGGCGCCTGAGCCGATTGCGCTCCAGCCCGCGCTCCCGGTGGTGGAGGCGCCGATGGCGGCGGTCGCGCCCGAGCCGGTCAGCGCCGCCGTAGCGCCTCCCGTCGCCCCGCCCGCCCCGGTGGAG
>JBIOGJ010000059.1:0-22762 GCA_044447965.1 Thermoanaerobaculales bacterium
CCCGCCTCCCACCGTCCAGCCAGCCCCACCACCCACAACACCATCCCCGACCTCCGCAGCGATGAACCCGCCTTCCAAGGAGCTACCTCCCGAGGGTCACCCTCTCTCGGCAACCGTTCCGATCAACATCTACGGGAGCCTCCGTTTCAAGTCAGCCGTTGACTCGGACAAGACCTCCGAAATCCAGGACAACGCCTCGCGGATCGGGCTCAAGGCGGAGATGCCCATCGGAAACACCTCGGCAAGCGCCTACGCGCGGGCGGAGGTGGGCATGCGGCTGATCAGGAACGACACCTCCGTGGTCTTGTACCCCGACCCGGGAGCCCCTACCGCCACCGCCAACAACGTCTTCAACGCGCGGCTTGGCTACGTCGGCTTCAAGACTCCTCTCGGCACGATGACCTGGGGCAAGCAGTGGAGCGTCTATTACGACATCGGCGGCTGGACCGACCAGTTCTCCGCGTGGGGAGGCGAGGCACTGGGCACGTTCAACGCCGGCACGGACGGGAGCCCTTCGGGCACCGGCCGCGTGGATCAGGCGCTCATCTACCGGACGCCGGACGCCCCGCTCAAGCTGGCCCTCCAGGCACAGAACCGGTCGCTGACTGATTCCCAACTCAGATGGGGGGACACCCTCGCCGCCTCACTGCAGTGGGGGGAAGCGACAGGGTTGAGCCTGGGGGCGGCCTACGTGAAGGTACGCGACGGCGTCCAGCAGCCCGGGATCGGCCAGCCCAAGGCCGGGGACCGCTCCTTCATCGCGGGCGCCAAGTTCTACCAGGAGCCCATCTACCTCGCGTTGTCCTTCGCCGACTTCACCAACCACGAGCAGGACGACGCGGGGAACTGGTTCAGCGGGCGGGGCTACGAGTTCTTCGCGCAGTACTCCGTATCGCCGCAGTGGTCGATTTACGGGGGGTTCAACGACCAGAAACCCGACGACTCCTACCTGGGCCTCTTCCGGCGACGGTACGTCGACGTCGGGGCCAAGTACGTCTTCCATGGGACCAGCTTCCTCTTCCTCGAGATCAAGCCGGAGGACAGCCGCAACGCCGATGGGACCAAGGGACGAAAGAGCGCCGTCGCCGTCGGCGCCTTCTTTGACTTCTGATCCGCCACCAGTAGTTGTGTCGCTCCTCAGCCCGGAAACCCCAGTAGGCTTCTGCTGCGAGGGCGGAGGTATCGGTTGATCTCGCTTTCTTGCCAAATTAGACTAGCCACGTGTAACCAAGTCATGGATGGTGTCGTGCGGCGGCTACGCAAAAGGGGGCTTGAAGACGTATGAAAATCCTGCTGAACCTCGGATGGGCAGCGGTGTTCATCGTCGTCGCTGCTGTCGTTGGCATCGTCCTGATCTTAGCGTCGACCTGGATCGTGCCCAAGTTGATCGACCGTTTCACGCCGAACATCGACGAGGAGAAGGAGATCGCGCTCGGCAATCGCGCGGTTGCCGAGTACTTCGGCAGGATCGTCGCCGCGACGATTCTCGGAATCAGCCTCGTGATCGCCGCCGCCATCGTCGGAGGGATCGCCTTCGCCCTCTTCTGACATGCACGCTCTCCGGCAAACACTCTCGCTTTTCTTCCTGGTGCTGGTCACGTGGGTCGCGAGGCCCGCGCACGTCTATGCCCGCGGTGGAGGCGGTTGCCTCGAGCGTGGCACAGCGGTGCTCACCCCGCGCGGCGGCGTGCCGGTCGAGGAGCTCAAACCCGGCGACAAAGTCTTGTCCGCCGTTGGCCGGTCGCTCGTCGAAGCGGAGGTTCAGGCAGTAACCGCCGTCGAACCGGACGACTACTGCGAGATCGTGGTGGCCGGACGGGTTCTGCGGCTCACGGGCGAGCACCCTGTCGAAGTCGCGCCCGGCGTGTTCCGCATGGCGAACGCCCTCCGCGCCGGCGACGCCGTTCGGATTCAGCACGAGGGTGCAACGGCGGAAGGGCACGTTGATTCGGTGAGGCATCTCAGCGCGAGCTTGCCAGCATACAACCTGCTCGTACTACCCGGCGGAACCTATCTCGCAAACTCGATCGTGGTCCACAACAAGGGCTGTTTCCTCCCCGACACGTTGATACGAACGGAGGACGGTTCCGAGGTCCCAATTTCTCGGCTCCGTGCCGGTGATCGCGTCTTGGCATTCACCGCCGAGGGAGCGGTGACGGCCGCCGTGGTCAACAACGTCCTGATCCGCGAGGTGGGCGAGTACCGCATTGTGAAGACTTCCTCGCTCGAGCTTCGCGTCACGGCCGAGCATCCATTCTTCGTGGGCGATGCCACGTTCAAGACGCTCGAGGCTCTCAAGGTCGGGGACAGGATCTACGCCTACGACGGCACAGGGCTCAGCCCCCAGTCGATCGAGAGCATCGAAACCGTCGCCACGAGCGCCCGCGTGTACAACCTGCAGACCGACAAACCGAACACGTTCTTCGCCAACGGCGTGGCGGTGCACAACAAGGGCGGCGGCGGCCACGGGGGCGGCCACAGCGGCAGTCACGGGAGCAGCCACATCGGCAGCCACAGTAGCGGCGGATTTCACGGAGGCAGTTCCTCGCAGGGCCCTGCTGCCCCCGCGGGAAAGGCGAGCTGGGCGATACCTCTCGTCACCGTTGGTTTGATCTTCGCGTTCGCCGCGGTTCGCCTCGCGAAGCGCAACCACAGTGGGAACCTCGATTACGTTTTCAGCGAGGCCGCGGTCGCGAAGAAGCGAGACAAGACGCTCAAGCTGCTTGACTTCATCGCGAAGCAGGATTCTGTGATGATCCCGGACGCGCTGCGGAAGCAGGCAGAGACCACGTTCCTGAAGCTTCAGGAGTGCTGGCAGGCGCGCGACTTCGCCCCGATGAAGCCGCTCCTCATGGCGGACCTCTTCCAGGATCACTCCCGCGAGATCCAGGGAATGATCCAAAATCACGAGATCGATGTGATCGACGGCCTGCGAATCGATCGCATCGATCTGGTCAACGTTCGGTACACATTGAAAGAAGATCAGCGAGAATTCACCGCACTCATCACCGCCACGGCGTGCGACTACTATATCGACGATCGGACTCGGAAACGCCTGCGCGGCGATGCGGCGCCTGCCCAGTTCCAGGAGTTCTGGACATTCCAGCGCTTAAACGGTGCGTGGCTCCTGCGCGAGATCGAACAGACGAGGGAGTCGAAGGCGCTCAAGGATGACAACTTCTTCGAACAGTTCACCGACGCAGGAGTGCGGCAGATCTACGGCAAGGACGCCGATGCATCAGGCCCAGGCGGCACCTGGCTGGAGAAACAAGCAGATACCAAGGAAACCCGCATTGAACGGCTGTTGGGCTTCCTCGTTCAAACCGACAAGATCTGGGACGAGCAAGCGATGCTCGAGACGAGCCGCCGGGTGTTCCTGGAAATGACGGCTGCGTGGGAATCCGGCAATCCCTCCGACATTCCCGCCAGCGACCTCTTCCCCGATGTCGCCGCGCACCTCTCCGAGGAGATGGCAAACAACCGCAGCCACGGCATCACGATGGAGTTCCGCAATCTGTGCGTTCGAAAAGCGGAACTGATTCTCGTGCGAAACTTCAACGACAACACGAAAGACGAGTTTGTCGCCCGGATACGCGCCCACGCCCAGAGGATTCGCCGACAAAACGGCCAGGCGACGCAGCAGGACCAGGACGTGACGCCGTTCGAGCAGTACCTCGCGCTGGGCCGGTCGGACAACCGCTGGAAGCTGAAGGAAATCCTCTCGGCCCAAGCCGGGCAGGCCGCCCTGTCGAGCGAGAACGTCGACGAAGGCACCAACCAGGGCCAGCTCGAGTGGTACTACCAGCACAAGAGGCCGACCTGAACCACTAGAAGTGCAACGGCAGGATGGTCACCTGGGGCATGAGCACAGATCATGACCCACAGCTAGCGATCTCGACGGTCACGTCCCGCGGGAAGTGACGACCGACGCGGGCGCGTGTCATACCGCGTATGCTTGATTTGTGGACACCGTCGTCATCGCGAGGATTGCAGCGCTGCTGCTCTCGGCGGTGATGATCGTCATCGGCTTCGCCTCGTGGCGCGCCGAGCGGCGCATCGGCTCCGACGCCGAGGGGTTCTGGACCGCGCACCGCTCGATCACCGGCTGGTCGCTCGGCATGTCGATCTCCGCCTCGATGCTCTCGGTGTCGTGGTCGCTCGTCTACGGCGTCGAGCTGCTCTACCGGTGGGGACCCGGCGGCGCCTGGCTGCTCGCCATCCCATGGCTCGCCGTGCTCGCGCTGTTCGCGGTGCTGGCGCCGCGTTTGCGCCGCTTTGCCGCGTTCTCCCAAGGCGAGCTGTTTGGCTCGCTCTATGGCGATCGCTTGCGCTGGCTGACGGTCATCGTGCTGGTCGCGGTGTTCCTCACTTGGTGCGGCGCCGAGATCGCCGCGGCGGGCGAGCTGCTCGCGCCGCTCCTTGCGGTTTCGCCGCGCCTCGCGATGGCCGCGCTCGCGATTCTGGTCGCGTCGTACGCGTGGACGGGAGGGTTCCGCTCGGTGGTGGCGACCGACGTTGCGCAGTTCCTTCTCATCGTCGGGTTCCTGCTCGTCGTCGGGCAGCGCGCGTCGGCCGGGATGGGCGGAGGCTGGGCCGCGTGGCGTGGAGCCGCAGGGCCGACGCCGGCGGTCATCGCGATCACGCTCGTCGTCTACATCACCGGCTGGCTCGCCGAAGCCGACATCTGGCTGCGCCTCACCGCGGCGCCGAGCAACGCCCAGGCGCGCCTCGCGCTGCTGGTGACGGGCGTCGCGTCGCTTGTGTTCGTGCTCGCGCTCCCGGCGGTGCTCGCGGCTCGCGCCCGCGTGGTGTTCCCGGATCCCGCGGCGGTGCGCGGCACCGTGCTGGGACCGATGCTCCACCAACTGCTACCACCCGGGATGGAGGTGCTGCTCCTCACCGGCCTCGCGGCGGTGGCGCTCTCGACGGTCTCGACCACCGCGAATGTGGTCGCGATCACGGTCGCCCGCGACGGTATGCGGGCCACCGGCGAGAACGCCGTCAACCTCGCGCGTGCGCGCTGGGCGAACGCCCTTGCGTGCATCGCGGCGCTCGCGGTCGCGTTTGCCTCACGCTCGCTCGCGGAGCTGTTCTACCTCTCGTCGGGATTGCTCGCCGCAGGACTTTTCTGGCCGACGCTCGGCCTGCTGTGGGACAAGCCGCCGGTGCGCGCGGCGCAAGCCGGCGCGTTCTGCGGTCTGGCGGTGGTGGTTGCGGCGTTCATCGCTGAGCGGCATGGACTGCTCGGCGACATCTTCCCTCCGGCAGTGCGCGAGATGGGAATCGGCTACATCGTGCCCGGCGTGCTGGCCGGAGCACTCGCCTTCTCGGCCACGTTCCTCGCGGGCAGGGCGAGGGGCTGAGCGCTCCCTCCGCTCGTCTCGCCGGCGTCGGAAGCCGGGATGCAAGACTATACTTGCGCAAGGCACAGCGGGGGGATGCGACGGCCGTGAGCGCAACACTGGCGGGCCTCAAACTCGAGGAGCTACTGCCTCACCTGGCGGAGCGGCGCGCGACTGGGACGCTCGCGATCGTTTCCCAGCAAATCCGGAAAAGGCTGTACCTCGTCGACGGGATGCTCGCCGGCAGCAACTCGACCAACCCCTGCGAACTCCTCGGCCATTTCCTCGTGGGCTGGGGCCTCATCGACGAGGAGAAGCTGCACGAGGCGATGGAGCTGCAGGATCGCCTCGGCACGCTGCTCGGCAGCATCCTCGAACGGACTCGCGCGATCGACGCTGAGAGCCTCCACCGTGCGCTTCAGGCCCAGGCGGAGGAGACCCTCTTGGATCTCTTCATCCTCCCCAGCGCCGAGAAGCGCTTCCTCGAGAACACGATCCCGGCGGATCGCCCCTTGATCTTGCGGCAGGCGCTGCAGCCACTGGTGCTCGAAGGAGTGGGGCGGCGCAAGCGCCTCGCCGAGCTGCAGGCGGTCCTCGGCAGCATGGCTGCCGTACCAAGCCGCACCGCGGCGCCAGCGCCCGAGGTTGATACCGCCCGCGAGCGCCACATCCTCGCCGAGATCGACGGTGTGCGCGACATCGAGGCCATCGCGCTGGTCTGCCACCTCGCAAGCTTTCACGTGGCGGAATTCGTCGCCCGCGGCGTTACCCAGGGGTTCCTCGAGCTCTCCCGTCGAGGGCAGCAGCTCACCGCCCAATCGCCCGCCGAGTTGCTCGCGAACGCCGAGGTGGCGCTTGGCGGTGGGGACCTGCGGCGCTGCTTCCTCGACCTGAAACGCCTGCGCGCGCTGCCGATCGACCAGGCCGCTGGCGAGCGCGCCCGAGAGCTGGAGCGCGGCGTCGCGGAAGCGCTCGCGCAACGCCGCATCGCCGGTGACCTCATCCCGCGGGTGCTCGCCGAGCCGGGTAGCGGCGCCTCCGTGGGGCTCGCCCCGGCCGAGATGTTCGTCCTCTCGCGCATTGACGCGGGACGCAGCCTGCGCGAGATAGGGCGCATCACTCCCCTCGAGGAGCTGCACTTCGGCGTCGTCATCAGCACCCTGCTCGAGCACCGCCTCATCGAGCTGCGTCACCCCAAGGGCGGCCCAGCCGTCGAGTGAGGCCCGGCTGCTCTGCGGGGCAACCCTCTCTCGCCTTGAGAACGGGACCGTTCGATCGTGCTCGTCCAGACCCACCGGGTGGCGTTGCCCGCTGAACCTGAGCCATTCGACCGCCATGCCCGGGCGAGCCGCTTCGAGCCCTCGCAATGAATCTTCGTGGGCCGGCTCGTTTGGCCTCGGGCTGTCGGTGCAAAGTTGACAACGCGAGACAGGGTACTCATCACGAGCCTTTGTCATCCCGAGCAGAGCGAGGGATCTGCTTTTGTCTGCCTGCCGTGCGCGTGGGAACACATAGAAGCACCTTCCTCCCCCGACTTCGCTCTCGGCGGGCTTCAAGACCGCGGCGCTCCTCGGAATGAAACTACGAGCGGTGAACTGGTATGAGACCAATTACCCAGCGCTATCCAGTCGCACGTCCAGATCTGTGGGTAACCGGGGAGGGTGCCCTCCCCGGTCCACCCAACAGCAATCGTGGTGCGAATGGGGAGGAGAGCCTATCCGGTGTGGCCGAAGTCAATGGATCTGTCAGCCGACCGCGTCGTTAGGGTTGGGATGGAATTGGCGGATGCAGTGGCAGAAGTCGGCTTCAAGGATGAGGGCTGGGCCGACGACGGGATAGGCTGGGTCAAGGCGTCTCCCGCGCGTTGGGGTACGGCCTCCGAGCTTCCACTGCGCTGGAGCGTGGTGGGGGGCGTCACCTCGTAACTGCTCGGCCAAACGCCATAGTAGTGTCGGTAATACTGTCGGTGGTAGCGGTAGTAATCATGGCGCCGGTAGTACGGGCCGTAGGTCGCGATGCATGACGTGAGGCCGGTGACCAGCAAGAGTGCAGCGACCGCCAGGGTGGCGACGCGTGAATGTGTCCGTTTCATGCTTCGCATTTGTTGCCTCCCTTCTGGTGGCTACAATGGGCTTGCCACCTGAGGAGAGAGTTCGCAAGTACGGTGCCAGCGATCGAGTTGCGTGCGTAAGCTGTGCCGAGTAAGTCAGTTCCAGTGACTGCGCCGACGCCGGCAGGCGCCGGACAGGACCCGGACTCCCGTCACCCAGGGAGGACACTCGGTGCCGCGCAGGGGTCCGCGGCGATCGTGATTGGCCGCACGCGAGAGCCAGAAGCTACGCCAGCGCGGGCTTTGCCACCTCGCCGCGCTTGAGCTTGGCGAGCCACTCGTGGATGCCGAGCGCGGCCTGCTTGCCGGCGCCCATCGCGAGGATCACGGTCGCCGCGCCGGTGACGATGTCGCCGCCGGCGTACACGCCCGGGATCGAGGTCGCAAGGGTCTTCTCGTCGCACACGATGTTGCCGTGGCGGTTCAGCTCGAGCCCCGGCGTCGAGCGCGTCGCGAGCGGGTTCGGACCCTGGCCGATCGCCATCACCACGGTGTCCACCGCAATGTCGTACTCGGAGCCCGCGATCGGCACCGGGCGGCGGCGGCCGGACGCATCCGGCTCACCAAGCTCCATGCGCTGGACCTGCATCCCGGTGACGAATCCCTCGTCGTTGCCATACACCGCGAGCGGCGCCGACAGCCAGCGGAAGTCGATCTGCTCTTCCTCGGCGTGTTCCAGCTCCTCCCTGCGCGCCGGCGACTCGTTGCGGGTGCGCCGGTACACGCAGATGACCTCCTCCGCGCCGAGCCGCTTGGCGGTGCGCAGGCAGTCCATCGCGACGTTGCCGGAGCCCACCACCGCGACGCGCCGGCCCGTACGCACCGGCGTGTCGGTGCGGGGAAAATCGTAGGCTTTCATCAGGTTCACGCGGGTGAGGAATTCGTTGGCGGAGAGCACGCCGATGTAGTTCTCGCCGGGGATGCCGAGGAAGTACGGCAGGCCGGCGCCAGTGCCGAGAAACACCGCGTCGTAGCCGTATTCGGAGAACAGCTCGTGCACGGTGGCTGTCTTGCCGATCACGAAGTCGGCGCGCAGCTCCACCCCCATGCGCGTGAGGTTGTCGATCTCAAAGCGCACGATCTCCTTGGGCAGGCGGAATTCCGGGATGCCGTAGACGAGCACGCCCCCCGGCTTGTGCAGCGCCTCGAAGATCGTCACGGTGTGGCCGAAGCGCGCGAGCTCCGCCGCGCACGCCAATCCCGCGGGACCCGAGCCCACCACTGCGACCTTGTGGCCCGACGGCGCGCCCAGCTCCGGGATCCCCTGCCCGCCGAGCGCGCGCTGCCAGTCGGCGACGAAGCGCTCGAGGCGGCCCACCGCGACCGGTTTGTACTTCTTGCCGAGCACGCACACGACCTCGCACTGCTCCTCCTGCGGGCAAACCCGCCCGCAGATCGCCGGCAGCGTGTTGGTCTCCTGAATCTTGGTGAGCGAGCCCGCAAAGTCGCCCTGGCGGATAAGCTGGATGAAAGCCGGGATGTCGATCCCCACCGGACACCCCTTGACGCACGGCGGGTTGGCGCATTGCAGGCAGCGCTGCGCCTCGGTCTGGGCGAACTCCGGCGTGTACCCGAGTGCGACCTCGTTGAAGTTGCGGATCCGCGCTTCGGCAGCCTGGGTGGGCATGCCGTGGCGCGGTATCTTCATCCGTTCCGCCTTGGGCAGCTCCGGAACGTCGCGGATCTCATCAGGCATTCGACACCCCCGCGAGCGCCCGGCACTCGTGGCTGGCCAGGTACCGCTCGCGCGCGACCTGCTCTTCCGGCAAGTACATGCGCAGCCGCTTGATCAGGAGGTCGAAATCCACCAGGTGCGCGTCGAACTCCGGGCCATCGACGCACACGAACTTGGTCTTGCCATCCACGCTCACACGGCAGGCGCCGCACATCCCGGTGCCATCCACCATGATCGAGTTGAGCGACGCGAGCGTCGGGATCGCGAGCTTGCGGGTCAGCTCGGCCACCGCGCGCATCATCACCGCCGGACCGATCGCCACGACCAGGTTCGGGTTGCCCCTCTCGGCGATGAGATCGGCGAGCGCGTGCGTGACGAGGCCCTTGCGGCCGAACGAGCCATCATCGGTCGTGTAAAAGATCTCGTGCGAGGCTGCCGCCATCTCCTCGCGCAGGATGACCAGCTCCTGCGTGCGCCCGCCGAGGATCGAGAGCACGGTGTTGCCTACTTTCTTCATCCCGGCGGCAATTGGCAGCATCGGCGCGATCCCGGCGCCGCCGCCGACGCACACCACGGTGCCGAATTTCTCGATGTGGGTCGGGGTACCGAGCGGACCGACCACCGACATGAACGCGTCACCGACCTTGAGGAGGCCCATCGCCATCGTGGTCTTGCCCACCTCCTGCACCACCAGCGTGATGGTGCCGGCGGCCGCATCGGAGTCGGCGATCGTGAGCGGGATGCGCTCCGCGTCGCTGCCGCCCAGCACCATGACGAACTGCCCTGGCTTGTGCTTGCGCGCGACCTCGGGCGCCTGGACCACGAAGCGATGGAACTTGGGGGCGATTTCTTCCTTGCGAACAATGGCGAACACGCGCATGCCTCCGGGGCGCCATGAGCCGCGAGCCGCCGCGAGGGCCGAATTCCGGAGCGGCAGGCCCCAGCCCACCTGCGTGGCGCACATACTACGTGCTCGTCAGGCCTTTAGCAACACGACCGCAGCCCCATTTTCTGGTCGACCCACCACGCACGCCTAACATATCGGATTGCAGGTGGAAGCAAACGAATGCAATGATGGTTTCGCTCGCGGCGCGCCAATCTGCGCACGGGCGAGGCCGACAACCTGCGGACGTGGAGGGCGCCATGAACCCCGAGGAGTTCCGTCGTGCCGGACACCGGCTCGTGGACTGGATCGCCGACTATCGCGCGCGGGTCGCCCGGCTGCCCGTGAGGTCGCGCGTGGAGCCGGGCGCGGTGCGCGCGCAGTTGCCCGCCTCGCCACCCGAGCAGCCGGAATCGTTTGACAACGTGCTCGCCGATCTCGACTCCATCATCGTGCCCGGGCTCTCGCACTGGCAGCACCCGCGCTTCTTCGGCTACTTTCCCGCCAACGGCGAGCTGGCCTCGGTGCTCGGAGACTACCTTTCCACCGGCCTCGGGGTGCTCGGTTTGTCGTGGCAGTCGAGCCCGGCGATGACCGAGCTCGAGGAGGTGGTCACCGACTGGGTACGCCAGATGGTCGGCCTGTCGGAGGCGTGGAGCGGCGTGATCCAGGACACCGCTTCGACCACCACGCTGGTCGCGCTGCTGTGCGCGCGGGAGCGAACCTCCAGGTACTCCCTCGCCGCCGGCGGGCTGCAAGGCGAGAAGGCGCCACTGGTCGTGTACGCGTCGGCGCACGGGCACAGCTCGGTAGAGAAGGCCGCGCTGCTCGCCGGGTTCGGCCGGGACAACTTGCGCCGCGTCGCGCACGACGAGCGCTACGCGATGCGCCCGCACGCGCTCGCGGCGGCGATCGAGGCCGATCTCGCCGCCGGCCGCAAGCCGTGCGCGATCGTCGCGACCACCGGCACCACAAGCACAACTGCGCTCGATCCCCTCGAACCGATCGCCGAGGTCGCGCAGCGCTTCGGCGTGTGGCTGCACGTCGACGCCGCGATGGCCGGCTCCGCGATGATCCTTCCCGAGTGCCGCTGGATGTGGGAAGGCGTCGGGGGCGCCGACTCGCTCGTCCTCAACGCCCACAAGTGGCTCGGCGTCGCGTTCGACTGCTCGCTCTACTTCGTGCGCGACCCCGAGCACCTCGTGCGGGTGATGAGCACCAACCCGAGCTACCTGCGCAGCGCCGTCGACGACCGCGTGAAGAACCTGCGCGACTGGGGGATCCCGCTCGGCCGCCGCTTCCGTGCGCTCAAGCTGTGGTGCCTCATCCGCGAGCAAGGCGTTTCCGGCCTGCAGGCACGGTTGCGGCGCGACATCGCCAACGCCGCCTGGCTCGCCGAGCAGGTCGCCGCCGCGCAGCAATGGCGCGTGCTCGCGCCGGTGCCGCTGCAGACCGTGTGCGTGCGCCACGAGCCGGCCGGCCTCGACGGCGAGGCACTCGACCGCCACACGCTCGCCTGGGTCGAGCGCGTCAACCGTTCGGGTGGCGCCTACCTCGGCCCGGCGCAGCTCGACGGCAGATGGATGGTGCGTGTGTCGATCGGCTCCCTCAGGACCGGGCGCGCCGACGTCGAGGCGCTCTGGGCGCTGATGCAGGAAGAAGCCGAGCGCGGGCTGCCATGATCGCGATCACCCGCAAGGTGAGCCCCGCGATCACGCGCTGCGAGCTGACGCACCTCGATCGCGAGCCGATCGACCTCGCGTTGGCCGAGCGGCAGCACGCGCATTACGAACACTGCCTCGCGGAGCTGGGCTGCCGCGTGGAGTCGCTCCCGGCGGAGCCCGACCTGCCCGATTCGGTGTTCGTCGAGGACACCGCGGTCGTGCTCGACGAGCTGGCCGTGATGACGAGGCCCGGCGCCGCGTCGCGCCGGGCAGAGGTCGCCTCGATCGCGCGAGTCCTGGCCTGCTACCGGCCGGTTGCGAGGATCGAAGCGCCCGGCACCCTCGATGGCGGCGACGTGCTTCGGCTCGGCCGGCGCCTGTTCGTCGGACTTTCGAGCCGCAGCAACCAGAACGCCATCGAGCAGCTCCGCGGGTTCCTCGCCCCGCACGGCTACACCGTCGAGGGCGTGCGCGTCACCGGCTGCCTCCATCTCAAGTCCGCCGCCACCCAGGTGGCGCCGGACCTCGTGCTGGTCAACCGCGCGTGGGTGAATGCGGCGCCATTCACCGGCTACACGCCCATCGAGATCGATCCCGCCGAGCCGTACGCCGCCAACGCGCTGCGCATCGGCGACGGCGTGATCTACCCGACGGCGTTTCCCCGCACGGCGGAGCGACTAGAGCGCGCCGGGCTCCGGCTCGAGCCGGTTGACGTGTCCGAGCTGGCCAAGGCCGAGGGCGCCGTCACCTGTTGCAGCCTGCTCCTCGCCGGATGACGCGCCGCCCTGCGCGCGCTGCCCTTTCCGCACAATGTGTCATCGCGAGCGCGCCAAGCATCCGTAGGGGCGAGGCGGCGCCTCGCCCCTACACCGGAAACGTGTGGTTCGAGAACGAGCTCGGACGACTGGGTTCCCCCGTTCGCGGGAACGACGGCAAGGGAGACAGGAAGCCACGCCCTATCTGCGTCGTCATTCCCGCGTACGCGGGAATCCAGCCCGCCCCGTCACCGTCATCCCCTCGGATGCGGGAATCGATGTCCGTTCCTTCTCGTCATCCCCGCGAAAGCGGGGATCCATGACAGTGCGAGGCAGCGAAGGCGCCGCACTCCTGTCTCGGCGGTCCTGGAATGAGAGGCGCTTGCACCGTGTTGCGCACTCAAAGCCGAGACACAACGAGCACCACGGCAAAAGGAGATGACAACCATGCGAGTCACCGAGAACAAGAACTTTGCAAAGCCGGACGAAGTGCGGAAGTTTGAGAAGGGCCGAGCGGAGATCCTCAACACGAGCGGCGGCGTGGTCGGCCGGCTGATTCTGGAACCGGGTTGGCGCTGGTCCAAGCACGTCAAGCCCATCGCCGGCACGGAGCTCTGCCAGGCCCCTCACTTCCAGTACCACGTCGCCGGCACGCTCCACATCGTGATGGCGGATGGCACCGAGTTCGATGCCGGGCCAGGCGCCGTCACCTCACTGCCGGCTGGGCATGATGCCTGGGTCGTGGGTAACGAGCCGGTGGTTGTGGTGGACTTCTTCGGCGCCACGAGCTACGCAAAGGGCTGATCGCCCCTCATCCGCTCGCGCGTGATGAACGACTGACCTTGGGGAGAGCGGCATCTTGCCGCGACCGCTCGGCTCTCAACAGCGCTGCAAGGCCGCACCTGGAAGGTGCTCCCACCGAGATTCTTCACCGCTCGCGGAGATTCTTTGGCTGGCGCGCGCGTATTCTGAGGGCGGCGTGTCTCAGCGGCTGTACGGGTAGATCTCGTCTGCGATCCAATACCACGCGCAACCGGCTGCGAGGAGCGTCCCTACAAGCCAGAGGATAAAGCGCCGGCGCCGCCATCCGGCGCGAAACAAGGAACGCTGCATCACGATCTCCGCGGTGTAGGCGACGCAATAACACGCGTTCGCGCCAAGCGCCAGAACCACGAGTGCCAGGAGCGATTCAAAGGTCAGCGCCGCCCGGAAATGAGGCCACGTCACGATCAGCCAGACCAATACGACGACGAGGAGAACCAGGTTGTATGCGACGCGGCGGGGTTCCCAGAACCGCACTGCGTCCCGCATGATTTCTCGGACGGTAGCTCCTGAGGCATCGGCGGAATCCGGCGATCCGCCCGCCCGTGGTCTAGCCATCGGTTGCCTCCTGCCGCTGGATGGTACGCGCCTCCATAGGCGCTCTCCGGGCTAGGGCGCGCACGATGATGTTCGCCGCGAGCTTGCTGGTGATGCCACCGAGGTCGTGCTCCGGGTTGACCTCGGTCAGCTCGATGATCCGCGTGCGCGGATTGGCGGCGGCCACGTCGGCGATCTCGCACACCTCGCGCGCGGTGAGGCCCATAGGGCTGGGATCGCTTACGCCCGGCGCCTCCGCCGCGTGGACCACATCGAGATCGAAACCCCAGAAGATCGCGTCGGCCGGCGAGCGTTGCACGATCTCCCGCACCGTGGTGCCGACGCCGGCCTCCCGGAGGTCGCCAAGGTAGTGGACGTGGGCGCCGAGTTCCTCCACGTACCGCCGGTAAGCTCGGGAATTCGCGAACGAGTTGATCCCCACCTCGTGGAACAGGTCCGGCCGGATGCGGCCCTCGTCGAGGAGCTGCCGATAGGCGGTGCCGCTGTTGCGCGGCGTGTCGGCGCGCACGTCGAGGTGCCTGTCAACGTTGAAGACGAGCAGGTTCTCGACCAGCGAGGCGAGGGCGGAGCAATCCGGATACGAGATGTCGTTGCCGCCCCCGAGTACGACGACCTTCTTCCCGTCCGCGAGGAACGAACGCACGACCTCACCCAGAGCGTCGTGGGTGGCCTCCAGCGTCTTGCGAATCTTGACGTCACCGGCGTCGAATAGGCGGAGATGCTCGTGCGCCTCGCTCACGGCGTAGCGGTAGAGCGCCCGCCGGATCTCCACCGGCGCATCGCGGGCGCCGATCCGCCCGCCGTTCCGCCGCACGCCCTCATCCCGCGGGCATCCGACGACCACGACGTTGGCCTGCGGGTACCGCGCCGGATCGCGGAGGACCACGTCGCCGAGGCGAAGGTCGTTCGGGTCTTTCCTGCTGTACAGGAGTTCCCCGTCCACCGGCACAAGGTGCTTCCAGATTTCCACGGCCCAGAGTCCTCCACAAAGGCGCCGGGCAGCGCGCCGGCCAACTGGGAGATTCTAATGCCGTGCCCGGTTGGGCTGCGTCAAGCCTGCCCGTGCTTGAGCGAAGCCTTAGATGCTCGCCTCTGGGACTTCGAGATCCCTGCAGATCTTGCGAGTCAAGAAATCGTTGATCTCACGATGGCGGGGCACCGATGAAGACTTCCGTGCTGCACGGTTGACATAGACCGAGTGCCGCCCACCCTCGCGCAGCAGCTCGCAACCATGCGCCTCCAAGTGCCGGAGGAGGTCCTTGCGTTTCACGCCGAGAGCTTGAAGGGCTCGCGAATCACTTCGGCTCCGCCAAGCTCTTCCTCGGCAAGGGTACGATTCGCTTCCAGCACGAGAGCAACCGCTTCTTCGAGATTCTCGCGCGCCTCATCGAGAGTGGCGGCTTGCGTGTTGGCGCCGGGCAGCTCCTCAACGAAGCCGATGTAACCCTCCCGCACTTTCTTGAACACAGCGGTAAACCGCGCTTCCATAGGCGTGTCTCCAGCACTCATGATAGCCGATGATCCACTGCTTCGACGGGCACACCCAGGCGTCAGCTCACGCAGTCGGCCAGCATTGCCGCGGCCGCTTGACATGCAAGTATTTTGTTGCATATCATCCCGCGGTGGACGTCGACGCTGTCTTCAAGGCGCTGGCCGACCCGACGCGGAGGCGACTGCTCGACTCCCTCCGCGCGCGGAGCGGTCAAACGCTGGGAGAACTCTGCACGAACCTCGACATGACCCGACAGGGGGTCACGCAGCACCTCAGGCGCCTGGAGGACGCCAACCTGGTCACGACGATCCGCCGGGGGCGGGAGAAGCTCCACTACCTCAACCCGGTGCCGATACACGAGATCTACGAGCGGTGGATCGAGCAGTTCGAGCGGCAGCCTCTCGCTGCCTTGCATGCGCTCAAGAAGAGAGCGGAAGGAGGCAACCGTGGAAAAGCCTGAGTTCGTGTATGTGACGTACATCGCGTCAACGCCGGAGAAGATCTGGGCGGCGCTGACCGAACCGGAGATCACGACGAAGTACTGGCAGCAAGTGAACCTGTCGGACTGGAAGCCCGGCTCGAAGTGGGAGCATCGCAGCGGCGACCAGGAACGCATTCTCCGACTCGTCGGAAAGGTGATCGAGTCGACACCGCTGCGGCGACTCGTCATCAGTTGGGCGTTTCCAGCCGACGAGGCAAACGAGGCCAAACACACCCGCGTCACCTTCGAGATCGAGCCGTACCGCGATGTGGTGCGCCTCACCGTGACGCACGACCGCCTCGAGCCCGACTCCGAGATGCTCAAGGGCATCACGAAGGGGTGGCCGATGGTGCTCGCGAGCCTGAAATCGCTGTTGGAGGTTGGGAAGCCGCTGCCCAAGCTGTGGTAGCAAAGTCGACCCCGCTGGAATAGGAACCGTCGCTGCAAGAGGAGCCGCCGTGCCGTCTCGCGGCGGCTCCTCCCTCGCGGGCCATTCCTTTCCGGATGTAGCGCCCCGGTAGCTCGCGTCATGGCTCGCGCGAAACCGATCGCGGTGCGTCGCGACATGTCCGTCCTGCGTCGCGGCCGAGACCTCAGCGGTGCCAGGCAGCTCCTTCAGCGCTGGCGGGCGAATCTACGGGTGCGGCGTTGAGCGCGTCAGGTGTCTGCGAACTCCCGAGGCGATCGTTATCGTGAATGCGCGCGAAGAGTATTGCCGTTGCGGCGGGTTGGCTTGGCTCCCGCCGAGGCAGCCCCACAGGTAGAACGCATACCCGCTCGACGTGAGATGGCCGGGCTTGTGGTCGAGCGACATGAAGGTGGGGTACCACCCCTGGTAACTCGGGCATCCGTACGACCCCGGCGGCGTGCCCGTGTCCCAAGGCGCCCAGGTGCCGAGGATCTCCTGAGGGATGCTCCACTTCGTCTGATCGGAGAGGTCATCGCTCGTGGCGAAGAACCAGGCGGAGCCCATTGCACCGCCGCGGACACCCCCTGCCGGGTCGCCCGCCGAGCCGCACACGAAGGTGAGCAGGTACTGCTGCGCGTCGTCGACGTAGCTGATCGAGCCCTGCGACCGTCCCTGGGTCAACGCTCCGCAGTTCTCGAACGCGCCGTCGGGCAGGATCGCCACCTCGTGACCGCCGATGCCCGCCGGTGAGAACGAGTGGCCGTCCCACTTGTGGAACTGGAGCGGAGCGGTCCCGCCGTTGAGTTCGGCGCGCGCCACGGTCAGGTCGTGACTCCGTCCGTCCGGGAGGTGGTCCTGGGGCGGCGACGCGCTCCCCGGGGCCGTACGTGTGCACCTCGTACACGTATCGCTGCGGACCCGAACCGGCATCGTCCACGAACGCGGAGGGCTCCGAGTCGGCGATCGACTCGGAGAGCGGCTGGCCGCTCGCCACGACCGAGGCGAGCGAGGTCGGTGGGCTCAGGACCGCGTACCGCCCGTACGCCGGGGGCGGCGTCTGGGCGCAATCGGTGCCCATGCAGACGGCCGCGCCGAGCGCCCCGAACGGTGCGTTCGGGCCTTGGGTCTTGTTTGCCTTCGGCAGCGTCACGAAGTCGAACGTCGGCGTCCCCCGGTACGCCGGCCAGGTGCGTCCGTCGTCGATCGAGGTGGCGACGCCGGTAGTGATGTACGCGCCGGTGCCGGCCTTCCTGCCGCCGCCGTTGCCGACGCAGGTGTCGGTGCCCTCGTAGATCATCAGCAGGTGGCCCGGCAGGTCGGTCGGGTCGGGGACGATGGAGCCGGGGGCCGCGTAGTCCAGATCGAACGTCTGGTCCTGTTGCGTCGGATCCGCGACTGTGGGGCAGTCACCCTGGATGATCGGCGCGCGAAAGACGGCGCCGTACCCCTGGCTGTACGACCCGTACCCCTGCGCGAAGTCCATCGTCCACCGGCCATGGGCGTCGGGGCCCGGGCACGAGAGGACGACCACGCCGATGTCGATGGCTAGGCTCGTGCCTGACGCTACGAAGAAGAGATAGCCGCTGTTCCCCTGCAGCGAGCCCGGCGGAAACACCGATGCGTGCTCATCGGACGTCCCACCCGCGCCGTACTGGTTGATCGAGGTCCCGTCCGGTCCGAGCACGATCTGCTGTGTGTCGAAGGTGCCGGCGGGACAGCTTCCCCCGGGGCCAGCAGCGCCTTCGGCGCACACGCTGATCCCTGCGATCCGCCTTGGAGACTGCGGTGTGACTGCCGACTGGGCAAATGTCGCGGACACCGAAAGCACGATCCCTGACCCAAGTGCCAGAGTCTTTTTCACGAAGGTCCCCCTTTTCCGCGGTGACGCGCCGGATGGCGGCAAAATTCCCGCGCGCTACCCAGCTTTCAAGATCCAGGAAGATGCAAGCCGTCCCCGCCCGAGCGCGGTCGGGGCGCTCGCCACCATCGTTCCTCTCACGTATCATCCGTGCCATGTTTTCCAACCTGATCGTGCGCCGCGAAGCTCTGCTTTGGTTGGGCCTCCTCATTTTCTGTGGCGCGTGTGCGCCTTCCGTGACGATCCGCCGACTCGCGCCCGCGCCGTACAACCTCGGGCCCGTGAAGAAGCTCGTCCTCGCCGCCGCGAACGGGCCCACGGACCGCGAAACCGGCCTCGTGCGCGTCGCGTTCATCGAGCAGATCGACGAGCAGGGCTTCTTCGAGATCGAGGACGCCGTGCCCGCGCGGGAGGACCTCTTCGATTTCTTTGAGCGGCTCTTCTCGAAGGAGACGAGCAGCCGCGCGAGCAACGCCGAGGAGTTCCGTCGGGCGCACCCGGCCGATGTCTACGTCCGTCTCTACGTCACGGAGGTCAAGAGCTGGCGCCGCTCCGACACGAAGACGAGCAAGGACAAGGACGGGACCGAAACGAAGAAGGTCAGCTACTGGGCCGAGGCGAACTGCGGCTTCCAGGTAACCCTCATCGACGGCCGCGACGGAACCCGCTTCGCCCGCTTTACCGTGGCACGGCAGGCTTTGTCGGCGACCTACGACGACTGGAGCGAGGACCTCCGCCATGACGCGGAAACGAGCGCCGTGAACGCCGCCGTCGAGGAGGCCCTCAAGCAGTTCACGCCGCGGCGCATCTCGGAGCGCTTGACGCTCGACGAGAAGGCGCCCCACGCCGCCGAGGGGATCGGCCTCATCAAGTCGGACAAGCTCCGCGAGGCGCGGCTCCTGTGGGAGCAAGCGGCCAAGGAGGCCCCGGGCTCCGCGGGTCTCGCGTACAACCTCGGCTGCGTCTGCGAGGCGCTCGGCGACACGACGGCCGCGGCGAGGTGGTACGAGGACGCGATCCGGCTTGACCCGGCATCGGGGCGAAACCGGAGCGCGGCGGAGGACCTGCAGCGCCGCCTCGCGGACGCCGAGCAGTTGCGGCAAAGGGATTCAGCCCTGAAGACTCAGTTGGGCTTTTCGCCTAGTGCGAGGATCGACGCCGGGACGCAAAACGGATCTTCGTAGGGGCGAGGCGGCGCCTCGCCCCTACACGCACGAAGCTGCGCAGCGCGGGCGAATGCCTTCGCGTGGGCGCAGCACCGCTCCCGTGAGGCCTCAAGACGCCTTCAAGCTCGCGATGTCGATGACGAAGCGATAGCGCACGTCGCCCTTGAGCATGCGCGCGTAGGCCTCGTTGATCTTCTGGATCGGGATGATTTCGATCTCCGAGACGATCTTGTGCTTACCGCAGTAGTCGAGCACCTCCTGCGTCTCGGCGATGCCGCCGATGAGCGAGCCGGCCAATCTCTTGTTCCCGAAGATCAACGAGAAGGCGTTCACCGGCGTCGGCTCGGGCGGGACGCCGACGACCACCATCGTGCTTTGGGCCTTCAGCATCCCGAGATACTTGTTGTAATCGTGCGGCGCCGAGATGGTGTCGATGATGAGGTCGAAATGGCCGGCGAGCTTCGCGAACGTTGCCTCATCCGAGGTGAGCGCGAACGCGTGCGCCCCCAGACGGCGTGCGTCCGCTTCCTTCCGGCGCGAGGTGCTGAGCATCGTGACCTCCGCGCCCATGGAGGAGGCCAGCTTCACCGCCATGTGACCGAGACCGCCCAGTCCAACCACGCCCACCCGGTCGCCGGCCTTGCAGGCCCACTGGCGCAGCGGCGAATACGTGGTGATTCCGGCGCACAGAAGGGGAGCCGCGCCAGCCGGGTCGAGGCCCTCCGGCACCTTGAGCGTGAAGCGCTCGTCCACGACGACCTGGGTCGAGTAGCCGCCGAACGTCGGCGTCTTCCGGTCCATCTCGGTGCCGTTGTAGGTAAAGGCGGCACCCTTCGCGCAGAACTGCTCAAGGTCGCGGCGGCACGGGTCGCACTCGCGACAGGAATCCACCATGCAGCCGACGCCCGCCAAATCACCCTTCTTGAATCGCTTGACGAGAGCGCCCGTCCGGGTCACCCGGCCGATGATCTCGTGACCGGGCACCATGGGGAAGAGGGCGCCACCCCATTCGTCGCGGACCTGGTGAATGTCCGAGTGGCAGACGCCGCAGTAAAGGACATCGATGAGCACGTCGTGCTCCCCCGGCTCACGTCGCTCGATGGCGAACGGCGCCAGGGGAGATTTTGCGGCGGCGGCCGCATACGCAGGGATCTTGGACACCATTTGACCTCCTTATCGTAGATGCTCTCTCGTCGCCCCGTCGCACACCACAGGTCGACGCTACTGCCCAGGGACAACGCTTCGCTCAAACCGCCATTCCACATCTGACCTTCGCCGTGCCTCCATCATGGACAATCCCACCTACGCTGGCGCGAAGCAACCAAGTGGGAGCGGCATCTTGCCGCGACCAGTTGGCTCTCGAGAGCTTTGCTCGGTCGCACCTGGAAGGTGCTCCCACGGGCTCATTTGCCGCAGCAGCCTCTAGCTATACGGCGGCGGGGCGGCAACCGTATACCGTGTGCCCAGAGGAGCCTGTCGGATAGAATGAGTCGCCGCCCCAGGCAGACGGGCAGCAGCGAACGATGTACGAGCAGTTCTACGGCCTTGCGGCCTCGCCGTTCTCGATCACGCCGGACCCGCGGTTCCTCTTCTTCTCGCGCCGGCATCGCGAGGCGTTCGAGCACATGCTGTTCGGCATCACCGAGCGAAAGGGATTCATCCAGATCACCGGCGAGGTCGGCGCGGGCAAGAGCACGCTCTGCCGCGCGATCCTCGAGCAGTTGGGAGACGGCTACGCCACCGCCGTGATCCTCAACCCCGTGATGACCGGCACCCAGCTCCTGCGCGCGATCCTCGGCGAGCTGGGCCTGCCGGAGGCGGGCAACGACCGCGTGCGGCTGCTGCAGCGCCTCAACGCGTTCCTGCTCGAACGGGCGGCGGCGAACGAGGATGTGGTGCTGTTCGTGGACGAGGCGCAGGACCTCTCCGATCCGCTGATCGAAGAGGTGCGGCTGCTCTCCAACCTCGAGACCGACGATCGCAAGCTGCTGCAGATCGTGCTCATCGGCCAGCCCGAGCTGCGCATGCGGCTGCGCCAGCCGCGCTTCCGGCAGCTCTGCCAGCGCATCACCGTGCGCTACCACCTCGGGCCGATCGACCGCGAGGAAACGGAAGCGTACGTGCTGCATCGGCTCGAGGTGGCGGGCGCCAACGGCCGGCCCACGTTTACGCCGGCAGCGCTGCGCTCCGTGCATCGCTACGCTCGCGGCGTGCCGCGCCTGATCAACGCGGTGTGTGACAAGGCGCTGCTCGCCGGCTACGTTGAAGGCCGCGACGAGATCGGCTGGCGCCAGGTGCGCCGCGCGGTGCGCGACCTCGACGGGAAGGAACCGTGAGCCTGGTCAGCGAGGCGCTGCGCAAGGCGCGACAGGAAGCGGCCGAACGCGGCGCCGCGCGCAAGGGCGTGATCATCCGTACCACCGTGATGCTGCCCTCTCGGCGGCTCGGATTGGCGCCGGGACCCGCCGCCGCGCTCGGCGGCCTCGCAGCGCTGGTCGTGGTGGGCGCGGCCTTCGCCTGGTGGGCGCTTGGCCCGAACCACGCCAACACGACGCCAAGCGCTAGGCCGGGGGCGACTGCACCCGTCGCCAGCGTCAACTCACCGCTGGTAGCAGCTCCCGCGCCAACCGCAGCGCCACTCGGCGCCGCGTCTGCCGCGCGAGGTACGGCACCGCCACCGCCGCTCGCTGCACCGCCTTCGGCGCCGCAACAGGCGCCTGAGCCGTCCAGCCCGGCCACGGTCACCGAGAGCGCAGCAGCGCCGGCCGGGGCCGAGAAGCGCGCCGCCGTTCCCGTCCAGCCGAGCCCGCAACCGCACACGAGAGCCAGCGAGACCTCGGCGGCACCGGAGCGCGACTCGGGCGACAAGTCAGCGGCCGGCGAGCGCAGTTTTCTCCTCACCGCCAACCTCGGCAATGTCAAGCTCACCCTCGACTACATCGCCTACCAGCCAAGCAGAGCCTTTGCCGGCATCAACGGCCACGAGGTGGTGGTGGGTAGCCTAATCGAGGGCATCCGCGTCGAGGAGATCGGCCCCGACTACGTGCGCCTTCGCGATCGCCATGGTCTGCTCTACCTCCGCAGTAACTAGCCGTCGGATCAAGCAACGTTCAGTTTCTCTTGCCCTTCGGCCTCGCCGTACCGCACTGGCTCGCCCCCACTTGCCGCCCGCTGGCGACCTCCGTTGCTTCCTCAGTGGAAGCGGCGTCCCGCCGCACCCTGTTGTCCACCACCCACGAATCACGAACAACGGTTTCTTTATGCCCCTCGGGTGCTGCGGCTCTCGACCCTGGCTCGCCCCCGCGAGCTGCGGGCCGAGACTCCTACGCGCACGACCGAGCAGGGACGGCCTGCGGCGGGGCCCCTCGCTGTTCGCGTGAAGATACGTCAGCGACACCCCACCGCAGCCCGCCCGCTCGGTACCCGTGCGCTCCGGAGCGAATGCCGCATCGCACCCGATGGGCGGATTGAATACCCCCCACCCGGTCTCGAGCTCGCCCTGAGTCCAACCGGGAGTTGTGTACGAATTCCGGGTGGGCCGGGGGAC
>JBIOGJ010000060.1:0-22375 GCA_044447965.1 Thermoanaerobaculales bacterium
CGAACCCCCTGCCGCACGCCCGAGGCGGGTGCATGTGTCGACACTGATCCGCAAACAGGGTGTGCGGCATGGTCACCAGTCCTTGTACTTAGTACCGTTCAATCCGGTCCCCGAGGAGAGGGAGTAAACGTCGTAGACGTCCTGCCCTCCCCACGACGTGGCGTCGAAGTCGTCCTGATACGATCGTAGGCCCCATTCGTCCTTTCCCGTCATGGGATCGACCGGGATGCGGCGGAGGAATTTCTTCTTCGTCAACTGGCCGACGATGCTGACGCCTTCCACGAGCAGCTTGAGCTCCTTCGGGTATCCCTCGGTGCCCAGCTCGACCTGAATCATTCCCTGGTCCGACAGATGTTTGTAATCATCGATCGCGTTTCGCATCAAGCGCAGGTCGAGGCGCAGCTCCGATTCCCGCTCGCGCTTCAACTCGAACCTCGCCGTTGGCAGCGCGACCGCTGCCAGGATCGCCACCATGGCGCTGACCATCACCAGCTCGGCAAGGGTGAAGCCGCGCATCCGTTTCACGGTCGCTGCACCTCCCCGGCAGGTGCTTCAGCCGCGGCGGCCAAGCCCACCACCGTCGCGGTCTGCCCCGTGACTGCGCCCGATGGACCGGCGAAGATGATGGGAACCTCGCCCGCCTGGCGCGGTCGGACGGTCAAGCGCAACAGCGTGCCAGACCCCACTGCCTGGCCGTTCCAGGCCACGCTAATCCAGCCGAGCACAGGGGTGTGGGTCACCTGAGCGTGGAGACTGCCGTCGCTGCCGGGAAGATCGCCTCCCTCGACGCGGGTCACCTCGAGGCGGGCCGGGTCATAGGCAAAATGCAGCGGCCCAGATGCGCCGCCTGTGCCCGGGTCGAGCACCACCATGAGCTGGGCTTCACCGCCTAACACCACGGGCAAGCGGGCCGGGTAAAACGTGAGGCTGGAGAGTGCGGCACCCGCGGGTGTGGCCGACACGGCCGACGCTTGTGCCGTCGCCACGCTCGCAACTGGCTTTCTGGGAACACTGGCCAGCACTGGGGTCTGGGTCGGCGGCTCCAGCGGGGCGCTGCCCGGGCTGGCTGGTGGCCGAACCGGCCTGTACGGCTGTATCTTCTGCACCGGCGCCGGCTGGTCGCCCGAACCCGGCATGGCCTCAGACGGTTGGGGGGTTTCGGTGGTAGACGGCTCCTGCTCTCCTTCTGCCGGCGCTCTGGACGCGCCAGCACCCGCACCCGGCCCGCCTTCCCCTCCAAGCGGGCTTGCGCTGACCGCTGAGCGCACGCGCGGGGAGTTGCCGAAAATGGTCACGCGATTCTCCGTTCCAACCCACAGCGGTGCGAGATCCTCCTCGGTGATGTCGGGGTAACGGATGATGTGTGGGGTGAGGGTGAGCACCAGGTCGGTCTTCTGGACGCTCTTCGAGGTGTCGCCAAACAGACCTCCAATGATGGGCAGGTCGTAGAGCCACGGCATCCCCGACCGGTTGGTCTGTTTTGCTACCTTCGTCAGCCCGGCGAGCAGCGAGGTTTCGCCGTCCTTCAAGCGGATCGTCGAGTCGATGGACCGGGTGATGATGTCGGGTTGGGTTTGGCCGGTCGAAACCGTGACCGGCGCACCGAGCTCCGAGACCTCGACCTTGAGCTTGAGCGTCACCTCGTTGTTGTGGTGGACGCGCGGCTCGATTTCGAGCTTGATGCCCACGTCCTGATACTGAAACGAGGTGATCGGCACGATGTTGGTGCCGATCGTGGTGCTCGTGTTGAAGGTCGTAGTCGGGATCGGTACCTTGTCGCCAATCACGAGGTTAGCCTTTTCGTGCTCGGTGATGCGGAGCTGCGGCTGGGCCAACGTTTCGGCCTCCCCCGCCGACTTGATCAAGTTGACTTGCAGGCTCGGCAGGGTCGTAAGCCACATCGAGCGCGTGATCATGTCGAGGTTGGACAGCGGAACCGAGGTGCCGGTTCCCGTGGCTCCCAGCTTGGTCGGGTCGATGGAAAAGCCGTACGAGTAGTTGTTGCTGCCGGGACCCGCCAGGGTCGTGCCGATGTCGCGCAGCTTGGTGGTGTTGATCTGGAGTAGCTCTACGTCCACGAGCACTTCGGCCTTCGACTTGTCGTTGGCGTTGATGAGCCGCTCGGCGATGGCCACCTTGTCGGCGGTGTCCCGAATCACGATCGAGTTCAACTGCTCGTTGACGGCGATGCGGCGCGCGTCGATGAGGGCGCGCAGCATGTTGTTGACGTCCTTGACGTCGGCGTTGGAGAGAAAGAAGGTCTTCACCACCAGGTCTTCGTAGTCCCGGCGGTTCTGCGGCGTATCCTCGACCACGATCACGGTCTTCTCATCGAGCACCTTGTAGAAGTGCCCGGACGCCTGCATCACCGCTTCCAGCGCCTCACGAGCGGTGACACCCTTGAGGTCGATGGACAGCTTGGAGTCACGCAGCTTGGGGTCGAACAGGATGTTGATCCCGAACGCCTGACCGATCGCCTTGTAGATGTCCTTCACACTGCGCTCGGTGGGGAAGCTCAAGGAGAGCGGCTCATCCGAGGCCGGATTGAGCGCTGGCGGCTTGATCTTCATTTCGGCGGCTTCCTTCTTCATTTCGGCGAGCTTCGCGACGCCGCCCTCCTGCGACAACACCACGAGGTCCTTGCGCACCTTCTCAAGCTCAACCTCGGCATACTGGTGGGTGGGGTCGAGTTGGGCCGCGAGTTCCAGCTCGGTCTGGGCGCGCTGCAGCTCGCTCGCCTGCTTGAAGGCCATGCCGCGCTTGAAGTGGTTCTCTGCCGCCTTGAGGCGAGCGCGCTGCAGCCCCATTTTGAACGCCACGTTGCTGGGGTCGCGCGCGAGCGCCTCAAGGTAGTAGTAAACCGCCGCGTCCCAGTTCTCCAGCCGCACCGCCTCGCTCGCTCGCCGCGTGAAGCGGTAGGTGGCACAGGACGAAACGAGTGTCACGCCCAACAGCAACAGAACTCGGATCTTGATTTGCTTCATCCTCACCCTCACTTCGCAAGTGGGACTCGATTAGTCACGCTCGGAGCATAACCGGTGAACCCGACCGTGACCGCGGTCGGGCCGACCTCCCGGATGATGAACCGCTGCTTCACGCTCTCGCCCAGAGCCACGGCGAGTACCTGCTCGCCGTCGCGGAACACCGCTATCGGTAGCCGGCTTGGCCCCAACCAACCCAGGTAGGTCAGCGTGAACTGAGGCGGGGCCGGCAGACAATCTCCTTTGGCGCCCGGGAAGCATACCGGGGTTGGCGTTGGTGGCGGCGGGCCCGGGGGTATCGTGGGCCTGGGCGTCGGGGTGGGCCGCAGATCGGGCGTGGGCGTCGGAGGCGCCCCATAGGAAAACAGGTTTCTTCCCGTGCCCGGACTGGGAACCGCGCGAACTTCGTCCTTGTCCCAGCCCAGCTCAGGCACCTGGTAGTTCCCGACCTGAACAGCCTTGCCGTCACTGGCCAACACGCCCGCAACGAGCGCCGGTCGGACACGGTACATGATCACGACGGCCAGTACCACAGTCAGGAGCACGAGGTATGCGGCCTGCTTCCGATTCGCGCTACTCGCCACGAGCCACCTCGTTGACCCCAAGCTCGCGCATCAAAGACTCGTCGAGATCCGAAAAATACGTCCCGACCGAGAGTTGCACGTTCACGTCGACGGAGGTGGCGGCGTCCTGGCTGTGCAGGCCGAGCGTCTCAATCAGCGCGAACTCTTTCGAGACCTCGATCAGGTAGACACACTTGCGGATCTGCTCGTACCTGCCCTTCAAGCTATAACTCGCGCTGAAGTAGACCAGGCCCGTCTTGAGGTCCCGGGTGGCCTGGTACGCGATGCGCTCGGCATGAAGGCCTGCCTCCTCGGTGCACTGTATGACATCCTTCAAGAACGGGATCAGGCGGTCGTGCATGGACGCGAGTTGCGTCTCGCGCAGCTCCCCAAGGCTCCCCTGCAAGCTCGCGAGCGCCTGCGCGGAGTGCTCCAATCGTCGCTTTTGCTCCTCCAGCTTGGTTACGTTGGTTTGCGCTTCCCGTACCTGCTTGGCCAGCACCGAGCCCCGCCCCAGCAGGGCGCCCCGCACCCCGCCGAGCCACACCACGTTGGCCAACACGAGGAAACCTGGAATCGCCCACAGGTACCAGAGCCGTAGCCAGGTCCTCGCGCGGCTCACGGGCGTCCCTCCGGCCAGTAATCGACGACGAGCTGGAACCGATGGCCCTGCCCACTCGTGGCTGCGGATGTCTCCTCGCTCTGCGGCAGCGGATCTGAGAAGCGGTGGTCGGCAAACAGGGTGGCGAGCAGCTTGAGCCACCCTTCTCGCCCACTGGCGAGGCCGGTGAGCGTGACCTTGATCGTGCCTTTCGGGTCAACGCTGGGCACGATGGTGACCAAGCGTACGTCCCACGGCATGACGCGTTCGAGGTCGGCGAGTAGTTGGCTCCAAACCAGGCTTCTCCGCGCGACTACGTCTTTGAGCGATGAGGTCTCGGTCTGGAGCTTTTTCCAGTTCATCTTGGCCAGTTCGCGGTTGCTCTTCTCGACGCTCGCCGATAGCTCGGCCCGTCGCACGAGAAGGTCCTGCAGTTTATTGCTCGCCGCTCTCTCGACGCCCTTGGCACCGACAAACTCGGCCAGGCTCACCGCACTGAGGGTTGCCGCCACGACCAGCAGCACCGCCGCGGCAAACCACACCGGCCGAACTTCTTCAAACGGTCGGGCAGCGAGGTTGGGCCGCGACATCAGGCAGCCCCTTCCGAAGCGGTCGCGAGCAGCGACCAAAGGCGAACGGATGCCACCCCCGGCAACTGTGGCACCCGGCCCGCCCCCATCGCGAGCCAGCGCACTTCAACGCCGCCCTCTCCCTCTGCCCAGCGCTGCAGCGCCTCGCGCTGCTCGTCGCTAGCAGAAGTGAGCCATAGCTCGACCCGATCGCCGAGTTTTTCCTGCTCGCGCGCGTGGGCGAGCGTGCGAGCGAGCTCCCGTACGACGAACACCTCGGCGCGCCGCGCGTCGGCTGGCAACGCCTTGTGGCGCACGAGTAACGTCTTACCCTTCGCCAGCACTGCGATGGCGAGAGCGCGCGCCTCCAGCGTGGCCAACACGGCGGGCTCCGAACTGGGCGGCAGCAGGGCGCTGAGTGCGAGGACCGCCGGCTCGATGCGACCGATTTCGATTCCCTTCTCGGCGAACGCCTCCTCCACGCGGGCGAGTGGGCGATCAAGGGCCAGGAGTACCAGCACACGCCCCGCCCGCACCCCGGCGCGAAAGTCGAGCCGCACCTCGTCGGGCCGACACGGAAGCAGCTTCTTGAGCCGCCAGCGCAAGACCTCCTCGGCCTCCTCGCGCTGGTGGGGCAGACTACCCACCTCGACCAGCACGCTGCGCACCCATGAATTGGGCACGACCAAACTCGCTCGGTCGGGCGCCCGTTCAAGACGGCCGAGCACGGAGGCGAGACCGGCATCGAGGATCTGGCGCTCCACCTGGAGCAGGCCGACAGGGCCGAGGTGGAACCAGCCGGCGCCAAGGGCACTGACCTCGACACGCATCAAGGCGTCGCGACGACGCGAGAGCCGACCGTAGAGGAGCTCATCCTCGTCAACGGCGAACGCGTGGACCGGCGGCGGGGTGCGAAGGAGGGAGGCCAGCCTCATTCCACGAACGTCACCTTGTTGATTTCCTTGAGCGTGGTCACGCCGGCGAACGCGCGCTCGAGCGCGGACTCGCGCAGGAATTTCATGCCCTCGGCGCGCGCCGCGCGCTTGATCTCTGCGGCGGGCCGTTTGTCGAGGATGAGGGCACGGATGTTGTCGGACAGGTCCATCAGCTCGCAAACCGCGCTGCGGCCTAGGAACCCTGTGCCGTTGCACTCGATGCATCCCGCACCCTCGTAGAAGATCTTGCCACGCACCATGTCCACCGTCAGGCCCGAGTCGTCGAGGAGCTGCGGTGAGATCGCCGCCGGGCGCTTGCAGTGCGGGCAGATCCGGCGCACGAGACGTTGCGCGAGCACGCAGTTGAGCGCCGAAACGAAGTTGTAGATGTCCACGTTCATGTTGAGGAACCGGCCGAGCACGTCGACCACGTTGTTGGCGTGCACGGTGGTGAAGACGAGGTGGCCGGTGAGCGCGGACTGCACCGCGATCGCCGCCGTTTCCTCGTCGCGAATCTCGCCGACCATGATCTTATCGGGGTCGTGGCGCAGGATCGAGCGCAGGCCACGCGCGAAGGTGAGGCCCTTCTTTTCATTGACCGGGATCTGGGTGACACCCGGGAGCTGGTACTCGACCGGGTCCTCGATGGTGATGATCTTGTCCTCGACCGAGACGATCTCGGACAGGCAGGCGTACAGCGTGGTGGTCTTCCCGGAGCCGGTCGGGCCGGTGACCAGAACCATTCCGTACGGCTCGCGGATGAACTTCCGCAGCTTGCGCTTGGTCTCCTCGTCGAACCCCAGCACGTCGAGATTCAAGGTGCGGAATTCCTTGTTGGCCGACTCCTTGTCGAGAATGCGGATGACCACGTTCTCGCCGTGCACGGTGGGCATCACGGAGACGCGGAAGTCGATCGTGTGTCCCTTCAAGCGCAGCTTGAACCGTCCGTCCTGGGGCGTGCGCTTCTCCGCGATGTCGAGCTCGGACATCACCTTGATGCGCGACACGATGGTCGAGTGGTAGCGCTTGTCGATCGGCTCCATCGCCTGATAGAGCACGCCGTCGATGCGGTACTTGACGATCACCTCGGTCTCGCGCGTCTCCACGTGGATGTCCGAGGCGCGGCGCTGAATCGAGTTGAAGATGATGGTGTCGACCAGGCGGATGATCGGCGACGTGTCCGCGGTGATCGACTCCATCGAGAGCGCCTCCTCGCCGTTGTCGCGCTCCTGCACGAGCTGGATACGGAAGTCCTCGGTCGCTTCGTCGAGCACGCGCTGCGACGATTCTGACTTCTCCAGAATCTCGGCGATCTTGTTGGCGGGTCCGACGCGCACCTCGACCGGCGATCCGATGGCGAGCTCCACTTCATCCACCGCCAACACGTTGGAGGGGTCCGCCATCACCACCACCACGACGTCGCCCTGGCGCTCCACCGGGACGAACTGGTAGCGCAGCATCACCTCGACCGGGATCTGGCGGAACAACTCGGCGTCGCCGCGAAACTCGGAGAGGTCGTCGAACGGCAGGCCGGAGCGCTCCGCGAGCTCGATCGCCTTGCGGCGCTCCTCCTCCTCACGGGGCAACGCCCGCAGGTACTTTTGAGCAACGACGTTGATGTCTTCCGGCATTGTGACCTCACTGGATCTTCTGGAACAACGTGAACATTGGCAGGTAGACCGACAGCAACAAGCCGGCCACCACGCCACCCATCACCACGAGTACCACGGGCTCGATCAAGGTGACGACGCGCGCGAGGCGTACCTCGATCGACTCGTCGTAAAGCTGCGCCACGTTGAACAGCATGTCCTCGAGCGCCCCGGTCGCCTCGCCGACCTGCACCATGGCGACGGAGAGATCGGGAAATAGATGCGTGCTCTCGAGCGAAGACCACAGCGGCTGGCCCTCGCGCACGCTCGGCGCCACACTCGAGAGTGGCACGTTGATGGCGCGGTTGGTGACCACCGAACTCGCGATCTCGAGGGCGTTGACAAGCGGCGTTCCGCCCGCGAGCAGCGTCCCGAGCGAGCGCACGAACTGCGACAGCCCGAAGAGGTGGAAGATCTGACCGATGAACGGAATGCGCAACTTGACGCGATCCGCCGCGATGCCACCGGCCTCGGTCTGCATCCACCGGCGCAGGAACACGTAGCCTACGAACAGGCCGCCGATCTCCCAAGGCAGGTGCGCCTGGATAAATGACGCGGTGTTGATCACGATCTGCGTGAGGAGCGGAAGCTCGGCCGAGAAACCCAGAAAGAAGGTGGCGAAACGCGGGATCACGTAGGTCATCAGCAACACCACCAACCCCATCGCGAGGCAAATCAGCACCAGCGGATACGTGAGCGCGGAGGTCACCTTGCGCCGTATCGCCTCGAGCATCTGTTGATGGTGAACGTAGCGCGTTAACACCGCGACGAGCTCGCCGGCCCGCTCACCGGCGAACACCGTCGCACAGTAGAGGGGCGGAAAAAGCCCTCCCTGTGCCGAAAAGGCTTCGGAGAGTGACGAGCCGCTGCGCACATCCTCGAGCACGCGGGCGAGCACCTCCTTGATCACCGCGCCGGTCTGCGCGCGCTGCAGCAACTCGAGCGATTGTAGGATCGGCATGCCGGCCTTGAGCAGGGTGGCAAGCTGCTGATTGAAGGTGAGGAACTCCAACGAGCCGAGCTTCTCGCGGCGATGGAGGAACGCCAAGCGCAGCGCGCCCCGCCGTTCCTGAACGCGAAAGACGTTCAGCCCCTTGTTCTCCAGCTCACGGCGCAGCGCTTCAGCGCTGACCGCGCGGTGCCGCTCTTCGAGGACGGAGCCTTCTGGCGTGCCGACCCGGGCTACGTATTCGGTCATTTCTCGCCGCCCGATTCCGCGACCAACACCACAATCAGCGCCTGAGGTGCGCGCTCTTGGCGCGAGAGCCCGACGATCGAGGTCTGGCCCACCAACAGGTTGATGCTCGACGTGCTGAGCAAGCTCCGCATCTTTGCTCCGGCGCCGCTTCCCTCGCGCTGCAGGACTTCGAATCTCTGCAGCCGCACCCGGTTGTGGTCGTCCGGCACGGCGTCGACCTTGAAGCGGACCCAGTAGCGCCCGTGTCCCGCCTCGGATTCCACCAGGTTGCCGTCCTCGGCGGTGACCCAGAATGTGTCAATCGGGGCGCACGAGCGAAAGCCGAACAACTTGATAAGGCCAGAGCTGACCTCCTTGAGCAGCGGGTCTCGTTGATCAAAGGCGGGTCCGGATTCCAGGGCCCACAAAAGACTCACCCGCACTCGAAACGCCGTCGTTTGCGATTCCCATCGCGAGATCGCCTGAGAAACCAGCGTGAGTACTTCAGGGTGATCGCGGACCACGAGCGAGTTCTGGTGTGGCTGGAGGAGGATGGTCCCATCTGGGGAGAGCAACGGCTCGACCACCGTGGCGGCATCGCGAACCGCACGGTGGCGCAGCTCGAAAACTCGCACTTCTACCTCGGCCGCCAGCGCCGACCAAGCCGCCCCCAGGAGGATCGCCGCGACCGCTACCCGCCGCACGCTACAGCTCCACATGGGGGTCGACGATGAACGCCACCTGGATCGCGCCACGCGCGTCAGAAGCCGGGGTGAGCTGGTAGAGCCGCACTCCGGCCTTGTCGATTTCGACGAAAGCGCGGGCGCGGGGCGCCGGTTCGCTGACCAGCGGCGTGCCCGCCGCAGGCGCGAGCCGCGCCATGGCCGGTACGGTTGGGGTCAGGAGGCGCCGTACCGTCATGGTCCCGGCCAACACCGCCACGAGCAGGGCGGCGGCCACCGCCAGGTAGCGACGCCGCGTGCCCAGCCGCTGACCCAAGCGGCGCTGGTGGATGCCAGCCATTACCTCGCCCACGAAGTGGTCATCCTCGACGTCTGGCGCACTCTCTGCGAGCCAAACCACGGCCTGCGCAGGCTCTTGCGCCGCGACCATCTCGCGGCACGAGCCGCATTGCCGCAGGTGGTCACGCACCTCTCCCTCGGCGCCGCGCTCCAGCTCGAGCGCCAAGAACCGACCGGCGAGGCGGCGCACCTCAGCACAATTCATCATCGCCCGCCCCCTTTCGGCAGGTACTCCGGGTACCGAGCAGCCAGCGCTTTGCGCAGCACCCCGCGTGCTTGGAAGACATGATTACGCACCGTCGCCTCGCTACAACCCATCACGCCGGCCACCTCGCTCGTGTCCAACCCCTCCACCTCACGCAACACAAACGCCACCCGCTGAGAATGCGAAAGGGCAGCGGTAAGCTCGCTGAAAATCCTCCGTACCTCGCCCTCGGCCAAGTCCTGCGGCGCGGCGGGTCCCACGGAGTCCCCCACCACCCGCAGATGGGCGGTGTGGGTGCGGTCACGGCTGTCACGCGAGCGCAGCGTGTCAATCGCGAGGTTGGTGGCGATGCGGTACACCCAGGTGGAAAAGGACCATTTCGCATCATACTTCGCCAGGTTCTCCCAGGCGCGGATAAAGGCGAGCTGCGCGATGTCACGGGCCTCTTCTGCGTCGCCCACGATCCGGGCCGCACACCGCCGCACTCCCGCTTGGTGGCGTCGCACCAGCACGGCGAAGGCACTTTCGTCCCCGCCACGGGCGAGAACCGCCAGCTCTCGGTCGTCCGGTTCGGCGCTCACCTTGAGTTTGGCCACCAGGCGCAGGACACCCATCCCAAATCCAACCTCCTGCCGGTATACGAACCCGGCGTCCCCTCCGTTGGGGCGCGGGAAGTATAGCCTCGACGCGACGCCCCACTGGGGGAAGCCACCTCGCTCCAAAGCATCCGAGCCGCTGTCTCGCTGTCGCCGGTGGGCCATTGGCGCACCAGACAGCTCGGGATGCGGTTTCCCGCGCCGCTAGCGCGAACTCGACCCTCAGGCACTGCCAGTCGGCACCCACCCGTCGTCATCGTGATTCTTGAAGTGAGACACGATCCTCGGATCGCTCTTGCGCTCGCTGAGTCCCCCTCTCCAGACACGCGATGTTGACAGCCAACCTCTCGCTTGGTAGCGTCTTCGTCCCTGGTGGGGCCGTAGCTCAGCTGGGAGAGCGCTTGAATGGCATTCAAGAGGTCGCCAGTTCGATCCTGGTCGGCTCCACCAAACACAATAAACAACTTACGAGCCACCTCACGGTGGCTCGAAGTGTCTCATATGGCGATTTGCGCCCCGCGTGCGCCCCGTACATTGGGCCGGTGCCTGCACCCGCGACTCAAACGACCGTCCGGCCCCCTTTCCGAGGCGGCTCAAGCGGGAGACGCTCCATCATGCCACGGCCGATTCTTATCTCATGGCCTTCGGCGACTCGCTTACTAAGCCGGGCAGGCTGGTCGAGCTGCAAAGCCTGTTCGCGCGATCGCCGCACCGTCGCTGGACTACCCGCGAGCTTGGCAGCGCGGCATGGTTCCTCATCGCCCAAAGGGCCGCAACGGGACGCCGACACTGCCCCCGGCTGAGCGTAGTGCCCACCTCACGTTATCGCTGCGTGTCCCCGCCGTGCGGCCGACCGAACCAGCGCGCGGCTCCTGCAACGAAACATGAATCTCAAGATCGCGTGGCGGCACTGGTCGCAGGAACCTAGATTGTGGAGCATGAACCAACGGGGCGTGCCTGCCCTTGCCGCCAGTGGTACCCAACCGCCACACCACCGCCGTATGGGGAGGACAAGAGAGCACCATGTCAACACAGCACCCGCTCTATGCACATTCTCAAAACGATCGAGGTGAGTGGCATCTTCTCGAGGATCACCTCCGCGAGGTAGCTCGTCGCGCGAGGAAGCTGGCTTGCCTGGGACCGCCCAACTGCCGGCGCCCTAACTGGAAGAAACAGCCCTTTCCGGAGGAAGGAGGCAGCAGATGTTGGCACACGAAGTGAGGCTGGAAATCTCCGGCCCAACAGCGATGTGGACGCGGCCCGACACGGGAGATGCACCGGTCAGCTACCCCGCGCCGACATTTGGGGCGGTAAAGGGGATCTTCGAGTGTGTCCACTACAGCGAGTGGGCAGAGGTTGTGCCGACGAAGGTCGAGATCTGCCGGCCAATCATCTACCACGGTTACACCACGAACTACGGCGGCCCACTCCGGAAGAGCAGGATCATGAAGAGCGGCGGTAGCTATCAACTGCTCGCCACCGTCCTCGTCAATGTCTGCTACAGGTTGTATGCGGAGGCCAGGGCCGACCCAGCGGCCTACGGGAAACACGGGCGACCCGGCCACCAGCAAACCGGTACCACAAACGGCGGCCATGCGTACAACGAGCGGTTCGAACGCCGGCTTGCCCGCGGGCAATTCCACTCGATCCCCTGCCTCGGATGGAGGGAGTTCACGCCGGACTATGTCGGCCCTTTCCGCCCCGAGACGAGTGCATGCGAGGAGATCAAGCTGATCATCCCCAGCATGTTGAGGACCTGCTTCCCGCACGGAAGGCACTCCGCTTGGGAGCCTCATTTCGATCAAAACGTCCGCGTGGAGAACGGAGTGCTCCTTTATGCTCAATGAGCTTTTCGATTTGAGCGAGAGCCTGGCTGTCGCAGGCGTCAAGCGGCAGTCCTGGCACAAGGACTATGGGCCTTGCCCCAACTACAAGACCTTCAAAGTGCTTCTTGGCCCCGACGGGCGGGTGGTGGATCTTGAGCCAGTATCTGACCGAGCAGCAATCGAGTCGCTGCGAAAATGGGAGGTGGCGAATGGGGTTTCATTCCCGGCCTTTAACGCGCCACCGCTATTCCACGCCGCAAGCGATACGGCGACAGAGGCAGCTAAGGCACTGAGAAAGGCCGCCGGAGACGACAAACCAAACGAAGCCGCGCTCAGTCGGGCAGCCGCTTCCCTTGAGGCTGCATGCGCCGGGTTATGGACTCAACCCTCCGCGAGGATCGAGAGCTGCCTCCACTCGCACTCGGCTCAGTTGGCCGCGATCCTAGGTGAACCACCTCCTGACTTCAGTTCCATCACAGAGCTGATCAAGCGCGCAAGCCTCCTCCAGCTCAGCGAACTGAGGCAAGCGGTCCAGGCGGCGGTGCTTCGCCATGCCGCTCGTTCCCCCTCGGAGGCCAATAACTGGATCGACACACTCTTAGTGAGTTCCGCACGGAATGTGCGGAGCGTAAGGAAGGTCTCACTGGTCCTTGAGGTTGCTGACCGTTCCTCCTTCGCCTATCCCGCGAACCACGACAGGGTGCAGGCTTGGATCAACTCGCGCCTAATGGACGACTCAGCGAAGACCCACAAGGCTCCGAATTCCGGCCAGAACGACGCTTTTGGGCAACCGCTTTCGAAAGGGGCCGACAAGGAAAAGTATCCCGATGTCTCACTACTCGTCTTGGGCAAAGTCGCCTTGCGGGCAATGAACAGCGAATCACCGTGCCAGCGCCGCTACGGCCGGGCCGATGCAGCGAGCTTCCCAGCGGGGCAGCCGATTCGCCAGGCGATGAAGGACTCGTTGGAGTGGCTGACCAAGCGCGAGCGCAAGGGAAAGACGTGGCAAGACGTGTCCGGCACATGCGGGTTCACGAAGCGCCAGGCCAAACGTGTGCCTATTTCGGCGGTGCTCCTCGCCTACCCCTCAGCGCTTCCTGAGCAGGCACCGGAGCTTGCTGGGTACTTCGGTGGCAACGATCGCGAGGGTGACGGCGATGGAGCCCGATTCGAGGCGTGTGCCGAAAGGGTCACTTCGGCACTGGGCCTTATTATCAGTCAACACCCAGAAACCGAGATTCGAATCTTGGTACTCGTCAAGGCAGACAAAGCCCGCACGAAGCTAGTTGTGAGCAAGGGATACGACGCAAGGCGGCTCATTGCTGCCGGACAAATGTGGTACGAAGCATGCAGGAGAATCCCTCACATCCAACTCAGCGTCGGCACAGCCAGCACTCCGCAGGGAATCACGCCTCTCATGCCGTACCCACGGGAGGTGGTCGAGTGCCTGAGCTTGGCCTGGCTACAGGGCGGCGGGCGTGCCAACCCAGTGCGCGGGCTGTCAATGGGTGAAGGCATCGAGCTTCTTGCCGAGAGCGGGCCGGCGGCACGCGCACTTGCGGAGCGGGCGCTGCATCTGGCGATCGTGAATACGTCGCCGCTTCTCCTCGCGCTTGGGCACGCCGACCACCGCCGCGACGGAAAGGCCTTTTCCTGGACGAAGAGCACGGAGCCCTATTCAAATCACGCGGAGTTTCTCCCGTGTGTGCTCGGCCTGTTGCTCTCCAAACTGGGCAATACGAAAGGAGAACCTATGCAAACGGCACCGTTCCTTGTCGGGCGCTTACTGGCGCTCGCAGACACCCTGCACAAGGAGTACTGCCGACACGTTCGCAAGAACCAAGTCCCACCGCAGTTGCTTGGCAACGCCATCATGCAAGTCGCACTTGACAACCCGGCGGCTGGGCTGGCACGACTGTCTGCGAGGATCGGCCCCTACCAGGCGTGGGCGAACACCACCGCCGGCGAGGGCGTTGGCCTTGCGAAGTGGGCGCTCGGGCAGCTCGGCCGCGCCACCAACGAGCTTGGTTCGATCCCACTGCCCTCAAAGTGTGACGATGCAGCAAGAGCGCAAATGCTGCTTGGATATCTCGGACGCGTGGAAGCTGACAGTGCTGAACCAGGAGCAAGAGCAGTCCCCGACGACAAGGAGGCCACAAATGCCTAATGAGTCCTTGGGAAACAAGCAACTGATGCGAGTCACGGGGTTGCTCGTGATTGAGGCGATCAATTCAAACCCGAACGGCGACCCAGACCGCGAGAGCGATCCTCGCCAACGCCCGGATGAGCGCGGCGAGATCTCTCCGGTATCTTTCAAGCGCAAGGTCCGGGACCTAGTTGAAGAGAAAGAAGGACCCGTATGGGCTTCGATCGCGGGGCGATTTGCACCGCCTCTTGCGCCAGCCGAGTTCTCGATCCTGGAGAGCCGCGGGCGAGACCGCAAGACCATCGAGAAGGAGATCAAAGCTGGGACATTTGTCTCGAGGTACTGGGACGGGCGTGTTTTCGGAAACACCTTCTTGGAGGAAGGCGCCTCCACCTCGATCAAGACAGGGGTCGCACAATTCGGCCTTGCTGTTTCAGTTGCGCCCATCCTCATCGAGAGGATGACCAACACGAACATGGCGGGCGTGCAAGAGGGTAAGGACCGCGGTATGGCGCCGCTCGCATATCGCATCGTGCAGCACGGGGTCTACTGCATGCCCTTCTTCATCAATCCGCAGGTAGCGGGGAAGTCCGGCTGTACGGAACGCGATATCGACGTGTTACGCCACGTGATACCCTTCGCCTACCGACAGACCGCCTCCTATGTACGGCCCTTCGTCGGCCTCCGCCACGCTTGGTGGATCGAGCACAAGTCCGCCCTGGGATCGTGTTCCGACTTCGCGCTAATTGGGGCGTTGATGCCGAAGAAGAGGGCTGAACCCAATCAGCCATCGAAGGGCTGGGACGAGTATGACGTCCCTTCGAAACTCCCCCCCGAGCTGGAAGCGAGAATCGCTGCCTGCCTTGACCTAATGAACGCGTGATGGACCAGTTCCTCGCTCACAGCGCCCGCCCAGAGCTGGGCGTGCCCGCCCAGCCCTACGCGACGCACGTTCGAAACGTGGCGGCGCTGGCGATTCGCAACGCCAGGAATGTAGGAAAGTACGCCGGGGCAGAGCGAAACCGGCTCATCCGAGCCGTTGCCCTGGCTGCCGAATACCACGACTTGGGCAAGCTGGATGAAAGCAACCAGGCAGTGCTCGCCGGAACCGAGCCCAAACGACCCCTGCCGGTGAACCACACCGACGCTGGGGTCGCACACATGTTCGCCCCCACTATTCACGACCTCCTCGCCGCGTCCGCCGTGTTTGCCCACCATGCTGGGCTCCCGGATTTCCAAGACCAGAGGAACAACCGCGCCGGATACGTCTTGCGTGATGTTTCGCCTGGTCCCTGGGGCCGCACGACGAAGGAGCTGGTTGATGAGCGCCTCGTGGCATATCTCGGTTCGCATCTCGCCGCAATGCGCGCTGGGAAGACGGCCAGCGCTACCCAGGTGCCCGCTGTGTCTTCACCAATTCCCCCAATACTCTTCCGGATCGCCTTGTCGTGCCTCGTCGATGCAGACCACTACGACACCGCACAGAACTACAACCACGCCGTCGCGGCCGAAGGGCCAGCGCTTCGGCCTAAAGGCCGCCTTCGGCTGCTTGACGCTTATGTCGAGTTGCTCGCGCAAGCGAAGGCCGATGACCGCACCTCGGTGCGAATAGAGACCTACCGGGCTTGCCGCCACGCGGACACTAACCCTCGCATGTATGCTTGCGCCAGTCCCGTCGGGACCGGCAAGACCACAGCGGTCATGGCGCACCTGCTTCGTGTGGCCGCGGACAAAAGGCTACGCCGCGTGTTTGTAGTCCTGCCCTTCACAAACATCATCGACCAGTCGGTCGATGTATATCGGAGAGCCTTGGTTAGGCCGGGCGAGCCCGGAGTCGATGTGGTTGCGGCGCACCATCACCGGGCTGAGTTCGATGCGCCAGAGTCGCGTCAGTTCGCCTTCTTGTGGCACGCACCCATCGTCGTAACGACCGCCGTCCAGTTCTTTGAGACGCTGGCAGGTAACCATCCTGCGGCCCTCCGCAAACTCCACCAACTTCCCGGTTCTGCTGTTTTCATTGATGAAGCCCACGCCGCGCTCCCTGCACATCTGTGGCCACAAGCATGGCGGTGGCTCCGTGAGCTTGAGGGCAAATGGGGGTGCCATTTTGTCCTTGGCTCAGGGTCGCTAAGCCGTTTCTGGGAGCTTGAGGAATTCGCAGATCCTCCGGTGCCCATCCCGGAACTCCTGCCAAATGCCGTGCACGAACGTTCGAGTAAGTACGACCGGGCGCGGATTCGATATCGCTCCCGCGAGGCCCCGCTAGGCTTGGAGGGGGTCCTCGAGTGGCTCCCTACACTTCCCGGCCCACGAGCGTTGGTTCTCAACACGGTGCAATCAGCGGCGGTGGTAGCACGCGCAATTGCGAAACAGAACGGCAGACAAGTTGTCGAGCACCTCTCAACCTCGTTGTGCCCTCGGGACAGGAAGACGATCCTCGGCCGAGTGAAGAAGCGCCTCAGCGACCCAAACGACCGCGAGTGGACGCTCGTGGCAACATCGTGCATCGAGGCGGGGCTTGACCTGTCTTTCCGGACGGGCCTGCGCGAGCGAGCCAGCCTGAACAGCCTCATCCAAATCGGCGGCAGGGTGAACCGCGAGGGGGCATTTGCGGGTGCCGAGGTCTGGGACTTCGAACTTCAGCACGACGAGCTGCTGCGGCGGCACCCCGCGTTCGACACTGCAGCGCGGGTCCTCGGCGAGTTGTTCTCCGAGAGCCAGGTAGGCCCTGAGTGGTCGACGGAAGCAATGCGGAGAGAGGTGCGACAGGCCGGCATGCGAGAAGTCAGCAGGGAGATCCTCGTATGCGAGCGCAATTGCCAGTTCCCACGCGTCCGCGACAGTTTCAAGGTCATCGATTCGGACACGGTGACGGCCGTCGTCGATCCGGGCTTGATTGCGGCTCTCGCAGCAGGAAAGAACGTCACACCGGAGGAGATCCAAAGCCTAAGCGTCCAGATTTGGCGATATCGGCAGGCGGAGTGGGACCTGAAGGCGTTTGAACGTTACCCCGGCCTGTACCCATGGCGGCTCGACTACGATGACTTCCTCGGATTCATGGCAGGTGTACTTCGAGGGCTGAATCACCAGAAACACGGGACGGTGGTATGACGCCGGAGGCGCCCACCAAATCGCAACCTGCCGACCCGGGCACCTACAACGAGGACCAACTGCTCCCTCTCTCGGCGCTGCAGCACCTCGTGTTCTGCGAACGGCGCTGCGCGCTCGTTCATCTCGAAGCGCTGTGGTCGGAGAACGCGTTCACTTTGGAAGGCTCACACCTCCACGAGGGAGCCGACGAGGCCGGCGCCCGTACTGAGTCGCGCGGTGACCTGCGGATCTGTCGTGGCTTGCCACTGAGGTCGCTTCGGCTTGGCCTTTCGGGAAAAGCAGATGTGGTCGAGTTCCATCGACTTCCTGCGGGCCAGCCAGCACAAGGTGAGTGCGCGGCCCCGGCCGGCGTGGTGCTAGCGGGAGCCATCGGCCATTGGCAGCCGCTCCCTGTCGAGTACAAGGTTGGACACATGCGCCACGAGCGCTCTTACGAGGTGCAGCTTTGCGCGCAGGCGATATGTCTGGAGGAAATGCTCGGCACCCCGGTGCCCTGCGGTGCACTCTTCTACGGCAAAGCACAGCGCCGGCATGCAGTGACGTTCGACCCCGAGTTACGGCAGCAGACCGAGGCCGCGGCGTCGCGCCTTCACGAACTGATCGCCTCCGGTGTCACTCCGAGGGCGACCAAGGAGCCCAAATGCGAGCGCTGCTCGCTGCTCCCGCAATGCCTGCCCGAGGCGATGTCGCCGCGGCGCAGCGCAACGAGGTACCTCCGCGACGCGGTCCACGCCGCCGTCTCGGCGAAAGGAGGCGAGGGCTAGAGGCATGAAACGCCACCACAACACGCTGTTCGTCACGACGCAGGGCGCCTATCTCGCCTCCGAGGGTGAGACGGTAGTGGTGCGGGTTGAGCAGGAGGACCGCATGCGCTTGCCGCTTCACATGCTCGAAGGCATCGTCTGCTTCGGCCGCGTCTCATGCAGCCCGGCGCTGATGGGCCATGCGAGCGAGCACGGCATTGGCATCTCGTTTCTGTCCGAGCGCGGGCGCTTCCTTGCTCGAGTGCAGGGGCCCGTATCCGGCAACGTCTTGCTCCGCCGCCAGCAGTACCGTCTCGCGGACGATCCAAGCGCGCCGGCGGCGCTCGCGCAAGCCTTCGTCGTAGCCAAGGTCGCGAATTGCCGTAGCGTGCTGCTTCGCGCCGCGCGGGATCATCCAGACGCGGGCGGCCGCGATGCGATCGATGCGGCGGCTGCGTCGCTCGGCCGCAAGCTCGAGGATCTTCAGCCGGGGATTCTGCTCGATGAAGTGCGCGGCATCGAGGGCGACGCCGCCCGAACTTACTTCGAGGTCTTCGACCACTTGATCGTCTCGCAGAAGGACGACTTTCGGTTCGCGGGGCGCTCGCGCCGCCCGCCGCTCGACAACGTCAATGCGCTGCTATCGTTCGTCTACGTGCTCGTGACGCACGATGCGTGCTCGGCGCTGGAAGCCGTCGGGCTCGACCCTCAAGTTGGCTTCCTCCATCGCGATCGGCCGGGAAGGCCGGGCCTCGCGCTCGACCTCGTTGAGGAGTTCCGCCCGTTCCTCGCCGACCGGCTCGTGTTATCGCTGATCAATCGGCGGCAAGTGCAAGGCGGCGGCTTCATCCGCGGCGAGACGGGCGGCATCGTGATGGACGACGACACGCGCAAGACCGTGCTCGTCGCGTATCAAGAGCGCAAACAGGAGGAGATCAAACACCCGTTCCTCGGCGACGAGACGACGGTCGGCATGCTCTTTCACCTGCAGGCGCTGCTGCTGGCGCGGCATTTGCGCGGGGATCTCGATGGCTATCCACCGTTCATTTGGAAGTAGTCGCCGCATGAGCGCAGGCGTGCTCGGAAGGAGGTGATGATGCTGGTCGTGGTCAGCTACGACGTCTCCACTAAGGACCCGGGGGGTGCGAAGCGCCTGCGTCGGGTCGCCAAGGCGTGCGTCGACTTCGGCCAGCGCGTGCAGAACTCGGTATTCGAGTGCATCGTGGAGCCCGACCAGTGGACGAGGCTCAAGCTCCGCCTCCTGGAGGAGTACGACGCCGAGAAGGATAGCCTACGGTTTTACTTTCTCGGGGCGCACTTCAAGAGCCGGATCGAGCATCACGGTGCCAAGACTGCGGTGGACTTTGAAGGCCCGCTCCTCGTTTGAGCAGGGCGTCGCGCGAACCTGAAGCGACCACGGTTTCCCTGGGAGTTTCGCGCGCGGCGGAAAGTGCTCTTTGACAACGAGCTAGGGGGATCCCGCCGAAAGGCGCCGGCTGGACCCCGCCGCTGCGAACGACAATCGCGGAATCTGGCCTGGAGCCGTCGGCCGACGTTAGAGTTACAGATGCAACTGTCGCGCCCCGCGCGGGCGCGTGGATTGAAACACGCCCGGCATGACGAAGTGCCACATGCACGGTGTCGCGCCCCGCGCGGGCGCGTGGATTGAAACACGAGTGGACCGCCGCTCTGCAGCAGCCGCCCGTCGTCGCGCCCCGCGCGGGCGCGTGGATTGAAACTTCTCTGACGTGGCGTTCTACGATGCGCGCCCGCGTCGCGCCCCGCGCGGGCGCGTGGATTGCAACTCCTTCTGCTCTGCGCTGACGCTGATGTGAGCAGTCGCGCCCCGCGCGGGCGCGTGGATTGAAACGCGACGGACCAGGCGAGCTGGTATGCGCCGTCGCGTCGCGCCCCGCGCGGGCGCGTGGATTGAAACGCCGAAGGACTCCCAGACGCGGCAAGGCCGGTATGTCGCGCCCCGCGCGGGCGCGTGGATTGAAACAAGGCGAGAATCCTTTTCATGTTGTCCCCCTACGGGTCGCGCCCCGCGCGGGCGCGGGGATTGAAACGATTACGTGGCCCTCGGCAAGTCGCGAGGCAAGGTCGCGCCCCGCGCGGGCGCGTGGATTGAAACAGGAACCACGTCGGTGAAGTCCTTGCGCGTAGGCAGTCGCGCCCCGCGCGGGCGCGTGGATTGAAACAATCACGGCCTTGGCCGATCGGTACGTCTTCGAGTCGCGCCCCGCGCGGGCGCGTGGATTGAAACAATGAGCACCGCCAGGCACTCGCGGACGACATCGTGTCGCGCCCCGCGCGGGCGCGTGGATTGAAACCTTGCCGCAACAACCACACGGATGCCCGCGCTCGTCGCGCCCCGCGCGGGCGCGTGGATTGAAACATCATTGCCAATGGCACAGAGCGGATGATCTGGCGTCGCGCCCCGCGCGGGCGCGTGGATTGAAACGAGAGACGGCGTTCAGCGGTTTCGCTTCTGCACGTCGCGCCCCGCGCGGGCGCGTGGATTGAAACCATTCGCGTCTGCCTCGCGCTTCGGCGGGTCTCGTCGCGCCCCGCGCGGGCGCGTGGATTGAAACACCTTCTACTTCGTTGACCGGGCAGTAGGCACTGGGTCGCGCCCCGCGCGGGCGCGTGGATTGAAACAAGGCAAACAGCGTCGAGCCAGCCGAAGCCAATCGTCGCGCCCCGCGCGGGCGCGTGGATTGAAACAAGTCCGCCGTACATGACGTGTTCGCGGAGATCAGGTCGCGCCCCGCGCGGGCGCGTGGATTGAAACTCGTCCGGCGTGAGCTCTTGCCCGCAACGCGTCGTCGCGCCCCGCGCGGGCGCGTGGATTGAAACATCGAGATGCCGCGCCCGCCCATCGCGGACGTCACGTCGCGCCCCGCGCGGGCGCGTGGATTGAAACATTGAAGCAGTTGCGGCAGAAGACGCCGCGCTGCGTCGCGCCCCGCGCGGGCGCGTGGATTGAAACCATAGATATCCTGCGTGAGCGGGATCGCTTGCAAGTCGCGCCCCGCGCGGGCGCGTGGATTGAAACTCGTAGATGTACCCCTGCCCGCCTAGGTGTGGTTCCCAAACAGTAGCTCCTCCATCTTGTCGGAGGCTTCCTTCTGCATGTCCGGTAGGACATGGGAGTAGGTGTCGAGCGTCATTACGATCGAGGCATGGCCCAGGCGCTCGCTCGCGACCCTGCGGGGCGTCCTCCGATGGGGCGCAAATTGGGCGCACATCGTTGCAGGTGATTGACACTAAACAGGAACAATAGTGACCCTCTGATTTGGAGTCTGCAAGTCAGAAGCGTCATCTTCCTCATCGGCGCGCCCACCAACTGCTGCAGCACACACCCCCAACGCGGCGCGGGATGCCAAACTATTGAATACGTGCACTGGCCTTTTCCTTGAGCACTACCACCTGTTAGCCGAGCAGTTGTAAGTCCTCGCCCTGGCCCGTCTTGAGGAGTTGAGGAATTCATTCGATCCTTGCGGTATGAGCGACGATCACAGCGAGGAGCAAGGGCAACAGCTTCGTGGCAAGTTGGACCGGGAGCGGCGGAAGGCCGGGGGGACGCAGCGGTGGCGGTCCTCCGATGTCGATCGTAAGAACGCCTGCGGTGAGGTCATGGCCGGCATAAGAGCTGGGCGCGATGTTGTTAGAAGGCGTAGTGTTCGGGAACGGGAAATGACTGCTGGGCGCGGTAGTGCGGGAGCTCGTCGTGAGAGGGGTCAGGCGCTCGCCGTGCTTCGCGGCTTGGCCTGCGTGCATGCCGCGGCGGCGGTGCTCGCCTCGGCTGTCGCCGCCGCCGGCCAGTCGTTGCCGAGTTCGAAACCGTGGTGGCCGGCGGCGGGCAACGCGACCGATGCCGTCATCCTGCGCGACGGCACGGAGCAGAAGGGCGCGCTCAAGTCATGCGTCGCCGGCCAGTGTCAGCTCGGCGCGCAGTTTTATCCCAGGGATTCGATCGAGTGGATTGGCTTCGCGGTCGGCATCACCCGGCCGCCTGAGATCGTCAATCTCGACAAGGACGAGGCGCACCTGCGCGACGGCACGGTCCATGCGGGCGCGCTGGTCGGTGTCAACGCATCCGACGTCGTCCTGCAGGACGGCCAGTATCCACGCGGCAACGTCGCGTGGGTCCACCTCGTCATCGGGCCGCCGCCCACGCCGCAGGGCGGCGGGCCCGGCACGGAGCGGACTCCAGCCCCAACGTCGCCTCCCGCGCCGACACCTCCG
>JBIOGJ010000061.1:0-22052 GCA_044447965.1 Thermoanaerobaculales bacterium
GCGGTGTTCGTGGCGCGGGACGAGCCCGTGAAGCTGTCTCTTCTGACCTTGACGAATCGCTCCGACCGGCCGCGGCGCCTCACCCTGCTCTCGTACAACGAATGGTTGCTCGGTCCACCGATCGCGAGTGGGCCGAGGTTTGTCGCGACGGAGCGCGACAGCGAGACCGGCGCGGTCCTGGCGCGCGACCTATGCAGCCGGGAGAGGGAGCGCATTGCCTTCGCCGCCTCAAGCGAGCCGCTCCTCTCCGCCACCGGAGACCGTCTCGAGTTTCTCGGCCGCAACGGCTCGCTCTCACGCGCGGCTGCGCTCGGGCGGCCGCTGCTCTTGAACCGGTTCGGCGCCGGCCTCGACCCGTGCGCAGCGCTACAGACGGTCGTGGACCTCGAGCCCGGCGCGACGCGGCGCGTCGTGTTCGTCCTCGGGCAGGGGCGGGACGCGGCGGAGACGCGTGCACTTCTGCGGCGGTTCGCCGGCAAGGACGGCGTGGAAGCTGCCGAGGCCGAACTCGTCGCGGTGGAGGCGTTCTGGGATGACACGCTGGGCGCTGTGCGTGTCACCACCCCCGACGACTCCTTCGACGTCCTGGTGAACAGGTGGCTCCTCTATCAGAACCTGGCGTGCCGCGTCTGGGCGCGCTCCGGCTACTCCCAGTCGAGCGGCGCGTATGGCTTCCGCGACCAGCTTCAGGACGTTCTGGCGCTCACGTTCACGCGGCCCGACCTCACCCGCGAGCACCTCTTGAGAGCGGCCGCACGCCAGTTCGTGGAGGGGGACGTCCAGCACTGGTGGAACGCCCCGGGCGGCCAGGGCATTCGGACGCGTTGCTCGGACGACCTTCTCTGGCTCCCCTACTCTGCTGCCGAGTACGTCAAGGCCACCGGAGACCGCGCCATCCTCGACGAGCAGGTGCCTTTCCTGGAGGCGCCTGCCATTCCGCCAGGAGAGCCCCAGGCGTACGGGCTCCCGGCTACCTCCCGGGAGACAGGCACGCTGTTCGAGCACGGCCTCAGGGCCGTGGACCGGGCGCTTACCGCCGGCGCGCACGGCCTGCCGCTCATCGGGAGCTGCGACTGGAACGACGGCTTCAACAACGTCGGCCCCGAAGGCCGCGGGGAGAGCATCTTTGTCGGGTGGTTCCTCCACTTGGTCTTGGGAGCCTTCGCCACCTTGTGCGAGGAGCGGGGCGAGGCGCCACGAGCGGCGCGCTACCGCGCCGAACGCGAGCGTCTGGGAAGAATGCTGGAGCAAAGTTGGGACGGCGAGTGGTATCGGCGCGCGTACTACGACGACGGCACCCCGCTTGGGTCGTCCCAAAACGACGAGGGGAAGATCGACTCGGTGGCCCAGACCTGGGCCGTTCTCTCGGGCGCCGCGCCGGGGAACCGCGCCGAGCGCGCCATGGGTGCCGTGCGCGGCCACTTGGTGCGGCGCGGTTCGGGCGTCATCCTGCTCCTTTCGCCTCCCTTTGATCGCACGGCTCTCGAACCGGGATACATCAAGGGCTACCTCCCGGGGATCCGCGAGAACGGAGGGCAGTACACGCACGCGGCGGCCTGGGTTGTCCTCGCGCTTGCGCGTCTCGGGAGCGGCGACGAGGCAGTGGAGCTCTTCCACATGCTCAACCCCATCAACCACTCGCGGACGGCGAGCCAGGTGGAGCAGTACATGACCGAGCCCTATGCGGTCGCGGGGGATGTGTACGACCACCCAGCGCACCGGGGACGCGGCGGCTGGACCTGGTACACCGGTTCGGCCGGCTGGATGTACCGGGTTGGATTGGAAGGGATCCTCGGACTTGAGCGCCGCGGCGCATCCTTCACGCTGAACCCGTGCATCCCGTCGTCGTGGCCGACCTACTCCATCGAGTGGCGCTTCGGGAAGACGCACTACATCATCGTCGTGGAGAACCCGGAGCGCCGCTGCCGCGGTGTGGCGAGCGTGGAGCTCGACGGATCGCCCGCGGACCAGGCGGCGATTCCGCTCGCGGACGATGGGCAGATCCATCGGGTTCGGGTCGTGCTCGGCGCGAGCCGCGGCCGCACATCGTCCTCGTGATGGTGACGTACCTCGTCGAAGCGGAGGTAGTCCACCGCGACAGCGGCTCGATCGAGAACTCCCTGCACCCGCGAACATTGCTGGCCAACGAGATGAACGGCCTGCTGCTCGATCAGCTGCAGGGGGCGCCGGCCCGGTCGCCCGTTGAGAATCAACCCCGCTTCAAGGCGGTTACCTGGATCGAGGCGATCGAATTCGCCGAGGGCGTCCGATCGGTCAGCAAGGGGGAAGGCGGCTACCCCGAGGGCCACGAGTACATGGGCGAGCAAGGCCGCATCCGACACCCCGGGCGGGGGTGCAGCCCTGGCGAGGAGGGGGACAAGGCATGGAATTGGGCATGATCGGACTGGATCGCATGGGAACCAGGATGGTGCGGCCCGTGGTGCGGGCCTTCGGGTTGCCGGTTCCGCACCTGGAACGGCGGGGCCTGGCTGCCGTCTAGCCAGGATCGGGAGGAAACGCGGTGATCCAGCTGAAGCGAGTCTACGAGAAGCCTTCCCGAAAGGACGGCGTGCGAATCTTGGTCGATCGGCTGTGGCCACGCGGTTTGACGAAGGAGCGCGCGGCGGTCAACTTGTGGCTGAAGGACGTGGCCCCAAGCACGGAGCTGCGCACGTGGTTCGGTCATGACCCGGCCACGTGGAAGCAGTTCCAGGTCCGCTACCGGAAGGAGCTTCGAGAGAAGAAGGATGCCCTCGGGCTGCTGGAGCGAGAGAGCCAAGAGCACACCGTCACCCTGGTGTACGGCGCACGCGATGAGGAGCACAACGAGGCGCTGGTTCTGAAGAGCGTGCTCGAAGGCCACAGAACGAAGGACAAAGGATGAATCAGACAGTTCTTGCTTCATCCCTTGCCCTTCCGAGATGACCATGCACATCAGGCTCAGGACGCTCCTGTTGTTGGTCACGCCGCTGCTGTTGTTGGTTGCCGCGGCATACGTTCAGTGGGGCACCATCGGTCTCCCGGTGCTGCCGGCCAGCCCCACAATGACCCCCGACATGGCCACGGGCCCTTACGGCTTTCCGGCTTGGCTGCGGATCACCCACTATCTCACCTTCCTGTTCATGATCCTGCTGATCCGCAGCGGCCTGCAGATCCTGATGGATCACCCCCGGTTGTACTGGAACGTCCACTGCACCCCCGCTACCGAGTGGCTCCGGCTCACCCCGGTCGAGGTGCCCAAGGACCGCGTCTGGACGGCAAAGGATGACTCCCGTCACCTCTCCCCCTGGATCGGCTTGCCCGGCTACCGGCACACCGTCGGTATGGCCCGGCACTGGCACTTCCTCAGCGTCCTGTTCTGGGTGGGCGCCGGCCTGATCTTCGTGGTGCTGCTGTTTGGCACCGGCCAGTGGAAGCGCCTGGTGCCGACGTCCTGGCAAGTCGTACCCGACGCCTGGGCGGTCTTCGTCCACTACGCCACCTTCCACCTGCCGCCGGAGCCGGACGGCTTCTACCGCTACAACGCGCTCCAGCAACTGGCGTACTTCGGGGTCGTGTTCATTCTGGCGCCGCTGGCCATGCTTACCGGCCCCTCGATGTCGCCGGCCTTCACGGCCCGGTTCACGTGGTACCCGAAACTGCCCGGCAACCGCCAGGTCGGCCGATCGATCCACTTCCTCATCATGTGCGCCTTCGTCGGCTTCATCGTTGCGCACGTGACCATGGTGGTGCTCACCGGGTTCGCCCGGAACATGAACCACATCGTTCTGGGTACGGACGACACCAACCCGATCGGCCTGTACCTCGGCCTGGCGGGGATCGGCGCGGTCGTCCTGTTGAATGTGCTGGCCAACTGGACGGCGTGGAGGCACCCCCGGGCCGTCCAGCACGCCGCGCAGGCGATTGTCCGCCCGGTCATGGGATCTCTGCTCGACCACGCCGCGCCGGTGGCCGAGTTCCGCCGCGAAGACATATCGCCCTTCTTCTGGGTCAACGGCAAGATGCCGACCTGCGACGAGTGGAAGACGCTGGCCGCGAGCGATTTCAAGGCGTACCGGCTCAGGGTATACGGCCTGGTGGCGAACCCGGTCGATCTCTCGCTGGACGACCTTCGGGCGCTGGGCCAGAAGTCCCAGATCACGCTGCACCACTGTATTCAGGGCTGGTCGGGCATCGCCGAGTGGGGTGGACTGGCGCTGGCGGAGCTGATGAAGTCGGTCCAGCCGGGACCGACTGCAAAGGCGGTCGTCTTCTACTCCTTCGGCGAGGGGGTCGAGTTCGACACGGGTGTCGCGGGCGGCCAATACTACGACAGCCTCTCGATCGAGAACGCTCTACACCCTCAGACGTTGCTGGCGTACGAGATGAACTACCAGCCGCTCCCTCATCTGCATGGGGCGCCGTTGCGGCTCCGGGTCGAGAATCAGCTCGGGTTCAAGATGGTCAAGTGGATCAAGGCGATCGAGTTCGTCGAGGGTGTGGGGTCGATCAACAAGGGAGAAGGCGGTTACGCCGAGGACCACGAGTACTTCGGCGAGCTGGCCAGCATCTGACGCTGCGCCGAGCGGGGGTGCAGGCCTGCCGAGGAGGGGGTATGGCATGGAATTGGGCATGATCGGGCTGGGGCGGATGGGAACCAACATGGTGCGGCGCCTCCTGCGGGCCGGTCACCGGTGCGTCGTCTTCGACCTCAATCCGGAAGCCGTGCGAGTACTCGTCGAAGACGGGGCGGTCGGGACGAAGTCGCTCGAGGAGCTCGCGCATGACCTGAAAGCGCCCCGTGCCGTCTGGATGATGGTGCCGGCGGCGGCTGTCGACCCGACGCTGAAGAGCCTCATCCCGCTCCTCGCGCCCGATGATGTGGTCATCGACGGGGGCAACTCTTACTTCCAGGATGACATCCGCCGTGACGCCGAACTGAAACCGAAAGCCCTTCATTACGTGGACGTCGGAACCAGCGGCGGCGTCTGGGGGTCGGAGCGGGGCTACTGCCTGATGATCGGCGGCGAAGCGGACGTCGTGCGCCGCCTCGATCCTGTCTTCGCCGCCCTGGCCCCGAGCGTCGCTGCCGCACCACGCACCCCAGGTCGCGCAAAGGTCGGCGGTACTGCGGAGCACGGCTACCTGCACTGTGGGCCGAGCGGCGCGGGACACTTCGTCAAGATGGTCCACAACGGCATCGAGTACGGCATCATGGCGGCCTACGCGGAAGGGCTGAACATTCTCCGCCATGCCAACGTCGGAAAGCAGGGGCGCGCCGTGGATGCCGAAACCACCCCGCTTCGTCACCCCGAGCACTACCAGTACGACCTGAACCTGGCGGATATCGCGGAGGTGTGGCGCCGCGGCAGCGTCATCGCGTCCTGGCTCCTGGACCTCGCCGCCACGGCGCTTCTCGAGAGTCCGGACCTCACAAAGTTCGCCGGCCGGGTGTCGGACTCGGGGGAGGGTCGTTGGACCGTCATGGCGGCCATCGACGAGGCCGTCCCGGCTCCCGTCCTCAGCGCCGCGCTGTACGCGCGCTTCGCCTCGCGCGGCGAAGCGGATTTCGCCGACAAGGTGCTGTCGGCCCTCCGCTACGAGTTCGGGGGCCACGAGGAGAAGGGCGCCGGCCCGAAAGGAGGCGCATGATGGCGGCTTCCCGATCGGACGCCCTGGTGCTGTTCGGCGTGACGGGCGACCTCGCCCACAAGATGATCTTCCCGGCGCTCTACGCGATGGTGAAACGGGGCGCCCTGAACGTCCCGGTCGTCGGCGTCGCCTCGCCGAAGTGGACCCTACGACACATCCGACGGCGCGCGACCGACGCCATCAGGCGATCGGGCGGGATCGACAACCGACGCGCCTTCGACCGCCTTCTGTCTCTGCTCAGGTACGTCGGCGGCGACTACAACGACCCCGAGACGTTCACCCGGATCAAGAAGGCGCTGGGCGGTGCTCGGCGCCCGGCGCACTACCTCGCTATCCCACCCGCCCTTTTCGAGACCGTGATCGAGGGGCTTGGCGCCGCGGGCCTCGCCGACCATGCGCGCGTCATCGTCGAGAAACCGTTCGGCCGCGACCTGGCCTCGGCGCGGGAGCTTAACCGCGTCGCGCACTCTGTGTTCCCGGAAGACTCGATCTTCCGCATCGATCACTTCCTCGGGAAGGAAGCGATCATGAACATCCTCTACTTTCGCTTCGCCAACTCGTTCCTCGAGCCGATCTGGAACCGCAACACCATGGCCAGCGTCCAGATCACCCTGGCCGAGGACTTCGGGGTCGGGAAACGCGGCGCGTTCTACGAATCCGCCGGCTGTCTGCGCGACGTCGTGCAGAACCACCTCTTCCAGATCGTCGCCCTGCTGGCGATGGAGCCGCCGGCGTTCAGGGGATACGGAGCCGTGCAGACCGAAAAGGCCAAGGTCTTCCAGGCCATGCGCCCTCTCAAGCCGGAGGACGTGGTGCGCGGTCAGTACGCCGGCTATCGCAAGGAACCGGGCGTGGCGAAGGGCTCCGATGTCGAGACCTTCTGCGCTCTGCGGCTCTACATCGACTCGTGGCGCTGGGAAGGAGTGCCGTGGTACCTGCGCTCCGGCAAGTGCTTGGCCGAAACCGCGGCCGAGGTTCTGGTGAAGCTGAAGCCGCCGCCGCAGAGGCTCTTCGCCGACTCGGCGCCGGCGACCGGCCTTGGCAACTATGTGCGCTTCAGGCTCTCCCCGAGCTCGGCCGTCGCCCTCGCCGCTCGCGTCAAGCATGCCGGCAAGGAATTCGTCGGCGACCAGCGCGAGCTCTATCTGGCCGAAGAGCAGCCGAGAGCGGAAGCGCCCTATGAGAGGCTCCTCGCCGACGCCATGGACGGCGACGGCGCGCTCTTCACCCGCGAGGACGCGGTCGAGGCCGCCTGGGCGGTGGTCGAGCCGGTCCTCAAGGCCCACCGCAGGGTGCGTCCTTACAGGCGCGGAAGTTGGGGGCCGAAAGAGGCGGACGTGCTCATCGCGGCGGACGGCTGCTGGCACAACCCCTCGTCCGGGGAGGGGTCGGGATGACGCACCCTGCCCCGGTCGCAGTCCTGCTCGACGACGATGGGCTCGTCGCCGATCGGAATCGACACCTCACGCGAGCGTTCGCGGCCGAAGGCGAAGGACCTTGCTGCTCCTGCCCGATCAGGCCGGAGGCGGCAGGTCCGTATCGGGACCGGCAATAGGGGGGATGATGAAAGCGACCCAGCAACTCCACGAAATGGGCCAGAGCCTCTGGCTCGACAACATCACGCGCGGTCTGTTGACCACCGGCACGCTTTGCCGCTACGTCGACGAGTTCTCGGTCACAGGGCTCACCTCCAACCCCACGATCTTCGACCACGCCATCAAGAACAGTCACGACTACGACGACTCCATCGGCCGGAAATTGAAGGAGGGCCTCTCAGGTGAGGCGCTGTTCTTCGAGCTGGCGCTCGAGGACCTCAGGCAGGCGGCCGATCTGTTCCGGCCCATCCACGACAGGACGAACGGCCTGGACGGCTGGGTGTCGCTCGAGGTCTCGCCCGTGCTGGCGACCGACACGGCGGGCACCATCGCTGCCGCAAAGGAACTCCACGACCGCGCGGGAAGGCCCAACATCTTCATCAAGATCCCGGGCACCAAGGAGGGTCTGCCCGCCATCGAGGAGGCGATCTTCGCGGGCGTGCCGATCAACGTGACGCTGCTGTTCTCCCGCGAGCAGTATGTCGCCGCCGCCGAGTCGTATGCGCGGGGTACCGAGCGGCGGGTCGCCGCCGGGATGAAACCCGATGTCTGCTCCGTCGCGTCGGTGTTCATCAGCCGTTGGGACGTCGCGGTTATGGGGAAGACACACGACGCGCTGCGCGACCAGCTCGGCATTGCGATCGCTGAGCGCACCTACAAGGCGTACCGTGAATTCCTCGAATCGCCGCGTTGGCAGCGCCTGCTCAACACCGGCGCCCAACCCCAGCGACTCCTGTGGGCGAGCACCGGCACCAAGGACCCCAAGGCCTCCGACATGCTCTACGTGGAGGCGCTCGTCGCTCCGTTCACGATCAACACGATGCCTGAGGCCACGTTGAAGGCCTTGGCGGACCATGGCGGGCTGAGGGCGAGCCTGCCGGTCGACGGTGGCGACTGCGAGGAGGTGCTCGCCAGGTTCGCCAAGGCAGGCATTGATACCGACGCCCTCGCCGCCCAACTTCAAGAGGAAGGCGCCAGCTCGTTCGTCAAGTCTTGGAACGAGCTGTTGCAGTGCATCGCGTCCAAGAGCGAGGTGCTCAAGAAGGCTGGTTGAGTCCCGCGCCGATGATGGCTGAAACATGCTTTGGCGCTGGAAGGGAATCGAAAGGGAAACCGAATGTCCCCGGCCGTGACGATCTTCAAAGACAGCGACCACCTGGCGATGCATGCGGCCGATCGCATAACCCAGGCCGTGCAGATAGCCATTCGGGAGCGCGGTCGCGCCATGCTGGCCCTGGCGGGCGGCTCGACCCCGGCGAAAACGTACGGTCTGCTGTCGGGGCAGGACCGCCGCAGCGGGATCGATTGGGCCCACACGTATCTGTTCTTCGGGGACGAGCGGTTCGTGCCGGCGGACGATCCGTCGAGCAATTTCGCGATGGTGCGGCGGACATTGCTGGCGCCGGCCTCTGTGCCCGCAGGGCATGCCTTCCCGGTGCCGACGCATCTGCCAACGGCCGCCGCCGCCGCTGCAGAGTACGCAGCCACCCTCATCACGACGTTCGGGGCCGGTGCGAGCCATGATCCGCCGCGGTTCGATCTCGTCCTTCTGGGTTTGGGCGAGGATGGACACACGGCCTCGCTCTTCCCCAAAGCGACGTCCCTGAGGGTCACCGATCGGTGGGCGGTCGCCACCCCGCCGGGAACTCTCCCGCCGCGAGTGGAGCGCATCACCCTGACCTTCCCGGTGTTGAACGCGGCGCGCGCGATCCTCTTCCTGGTCTTTGGCCGCAACAAGGCCGATGCGCTGCGCGACGTGCTCGGGGGACGCTCGAGCCGCGAGGAGTGCCCGGCGGCAGGGGTGCGTCCCGTGGACGGCACGCTCACCTGGCTCGTCGACGAGGCTGCGGCCGGTCGACCGGCACGCTCGGGGCCGCCGCCGGGTGCCGTCCGGGAGTCGGGTGAAGCAGCGGAGGCAGAGGATGACGGATGCACGCCATGACCGCTCCCTCGGGGGCAGGCGGCATCGGAAGGAGTGTTCTGATGGCCGGTGAACTGCAGCGCATCACGGAGTTGGGGCGACAGCTCAGGGTGGACAGCATCCGGTGCACGACGGCCGCCGGATCGGGGCACCCGACCTCCTCGATGTCGGCCGCCGACCTCATGGCGGTGCTCCTGGTCAAGTATCTGAGGTACGACTGGGACCATCCCGGCAACCCGAACAACGACCGCCTGATCTTTTCCAAGGGACATGCGAGCCCGCTGCTCTACTCGATGTACAAGGCGGCGGGTGTCATCAGCGACGAGGAGCTGATGTCGCTGCGCAAGTTCGGCAGCCGCCTCGAAGGGCACCCGAAGCCGCTGCAGAACGCCGGCGACCACGGTACGCCGCACGGCTTGCCCTGGGTGGACGTGGCCACCGGTTCCCTCGGGCAAGGTCTGCCGATCGGCGTGGGAATGGCTCTGAGCGGGAAGTTTGTGGACAAGCTGCCGTTCGCCGTGTGGGTCCTGCTCGGGGACAGCGAGCTCGCCGAGGGCTCCAACTGGGAGGCGTTCGACAAGGCCGGTCATTACAAGCTGAGCAACGTGATCGCCATTCTGGACATGAACCGGTTGGGCCAGCGCGGGCCGACCGATCTCGGCTGGGACGCGCCCGCCTATGCGGCCCGCGCCCGCGCCTTTGGTTGGCACGCCATCGAGATCGACGGCCACGACATCGCCGCCATCGATCGGGCCTACAAGGAAGCGTTCGCCCAGGCCGAGAAGCCCACCTGCATCGTCGCGAAAACCGTGAAGGGCTCCGGCGTCTCGCTCGTGGCAAACAAGGAAGGGTGGCACGGCAAGCCGTTCAGCCCAGAGCAGGCTGAAGCCGCCATCAAGGAACTGGGTGGCGAGCGCGACATCATTGTTCATGTGGCGAAGCCGGCACATCTGCAGCGAGCGACCCCACTCACAGCCCAACCGTTGAGGCTGCCCGTGTATGAGCTCGAGACCGAAGAAGCTACGCGGAAGGCCTTCGGGGATGCGCTCGTGGCGCTGGGCGCCAATCGACCGGACGTGGTGGTCGTGGACGGCGAGGTGTCCAATTCGACGTTCACGGAAGAGTTCAACAAGGCGTATCCGGACAGGTTCTTCGAAATGTTCATCGCGGAGCAACAGCTCGTCGGCGCCGCCCTGGGGATGAGCGTCCTGGGAAAGATCGCCTTCGCGGCAACGTTCGCCGCCTTCCTCGCCCGTGCCTTCGACCAGATCCGCATGGCCGCCGTGTCCGGCGGCAGCCTCCGCCTGTGCGGGTCGCATGCCGGCGTCAGCATCGGCGAGGACGGCCCGTCGCAGATGGCTCTGGAGGACCTCGCGATGATGCGGGCCGTCCACGGCAGCACCGTGCTTTATCCGTGCGATCCGAACCAGACCGCACGCCTGGTGGCTGCCATGGCCGATCTGCCCGGCATCTCCTACCTGCGGACCACTCGCGCGAAGACACCGGTCGTCTACGGTCCGGATGAGACGTTTCCGATCGGCGGGAGCAAGGTGGTGCGGCAATCGGATGCGGACCAGGTGGCGATCATCGCCGCCGGGATCACCTTGCACGAGGGCCTCCGGGCCTACCAGCAACTCGAATCGGAAGGCATCCGGGTGCGGGTCATTGATGCCTATTCGGTCAAGCCAATCGACAAGGAGGCCCTCCACGAGGCCGCGCGGGTCACGGGAGGCCGGCTCGTCGTGGTCGAGGATCACTGGCCCGAGTGCGGGCTCGGCGACGCCGTCCTGGATGCGTTCGCAGGTCGGACGGAGGGGATCCCCACGGTGACCAAGCTGGCGGTGCGATCGATGCCAACCTCAGGCACGCCGACAGAGCTCCTGAGCGCGGCTGGCATCGATGCTGAGCACATCGTTCAAGCAGTCAGGGACTGCCTGGGCGAGCCGCCCCATCAAGCATCGAAAGGAGGACGGAGATGATCGCAGGCATCGCGCCACTCACCGAGCGCCCAGCCTGGAAGGCCCTCGAAGCCCATTACCAGAATATCCGGGAGCTGCACCTCCGTACGCTCTTTGCCGACGATCCCAAGCGCGGGGAGCGCATGACCGCCGAAGCCCTCGGCATCTCCTTCGACTACTCGAAGAACCGCATCACGGACGAGACCCTCACACTCCTTTTGCAACTGGCGGAGGAATCCGGCCTGCGGTCCCGCATCGGTGCCATGTTTGGCGGGGAGAAGATCAACATCACCGAGAAGCGAGCCGTCCTGCACGTTGCCCTGCGCGCCCCACGACGGCAAACCATCCTGGTCGATGGCGAGGACGTCGTGCCGCAGGTTCACGTCGTCCTCGACAGGATGGCCGAGTTTTGCAACCGGCTGCGCAGCGGGGCGTGGAAGGGCCACACCGGCAAGCCGATCCGCAACATCGTCAATGTCGGCATCGGCGGGTCCGACCTGGGGCCGGTGATGGCGTACGAGGCATTGCGACACTACAGCCGGCGCGACCTGACGTTCCGCTTCGTCTCCAACATCGACGGCACCGACTTCGCCGAGGCAACACGCGACCTCGACGCCGCGGAAACGCTGTTCATCATCGCGTCGAAGACGTTTACCACTCTTGAGACGATGACCAACGCGCACACCGCTCGCACCTGGGTTCTCGAGACTCTGAAGCACCCCGCCGCGGTTGCCAGGCATTTCGTCGCAGTCTCGACCAACGCGGAGGAGGTGGCGAAGTTCGGCATCGACACCGCCAACATGTTCGAGTTCTGGGACTGGGTCGGAGGGCGTTACTCGATGGACTCGGCGATCGGGCTCTCGACGATGATCGCCATCGGGCCCGAGCACTTTCGCGCCCTGCTCGACGGCTTCCACGAGATGGACGAGCACTTCCGCACGGCCCCCCTCGAGCGAAACCTGCCGGTGCTGATGGGGCTCCTGGCCGTTTGGAACAGTAATTTCTTGGGCACGCAGACCGTCGCGGTCTTGCCCTATGAGCAATACCTGAAGCGCTTCCCGGCGTATCTCCAGCAGTTGACCATGGAGAGCAACGGCAAGCACGTCACGCTCGATGGGATCGAGGTCACCTACCAGACCGGGCCGGTCTACTGGGGGGAGCCGGGCACCAACGGCCAGCATTCCTTCTACCAGATGATCCATCAGGGAACCCGGCTCATCCCCTGTGACTTCATCGCGTTCATCCAGCCGCTCAACCCGATCGGCCGCCACCACGACCTGCTGCTGGCCAACGTCTTCGCCCAGGCGGAGGCGTTGGCCTTTGGCAAGACCTCACGGGAGGTCGAGGCTGAAGGCACGCCGGCCTGGTTGGCGCCGCACCGGACCTTCGACGGGAACCGTCCGTCCAACACCATCGTGATGGACCGGCTGACCCCGGCGGCGCTCGGGAAGCTCGTCGCGTTATACGAGCACAGCGTCTTCACTCAGGGGACGCTCTGGAACATCGACTCCTTCGATCAATGGGGCGTCGAGCTGGGCAAGGTGCTGGCGACGCGGACGGCACTCGAACTCGAAAGCACGGACGAGCCGCGCCTCACGCATGACAGCTCGACCAACGCCCTCATTCGGCGCTACCGTCGGCTCAGGAACGGCCGCCCATGAGAATCTCCTGTCGCGTCACAAGCAAAGCGCCGCTCGCGCGCCTTGGAAGCGCCGAATGAGCAACGAAAAGGACACGCCCGCCAAAGTGAGCCCGCTGGCGGGCAAGCCGGCTCCGCCGGCAATGCTCGTCGACGTGCCGAGACTCGTCACGGCCTACTACGCCGAGGTTCCTGACCCCTCAGTCCCGGAGCAACGGGTTGCGTTCGGCACCTCGGGGCATCGCGGCTCCGCGTTCCAGAGGTCCTTCAACGAATGGCACATTCTTGCGATCAGCCAGGCTATCTGTCATTACCGCAAGCGGCAGGGCATCGACGGGCCGCTGTTCCTCGGCATAGACACGCACGCGCTGTCCGTGCCGGCTCGTGCCAGCGCGCTCGAAGTGCTGGCGGCCAACGGTGTGGATGTCATGCTCGCGGAGCACGACGAATACACACCAACTCCGGTGATTTCGCACGCGATACTCACCTACAACCGCGGGCGCAAGACCGGACTCGCCGACGGCGTTGTGATCACGCCTTCGCATAATCCGCCCAACGATGGCGGCTTCAAGTACAACCCGCCGAGCGGCGGACCAGCAGATGTAGACGTGACGGGATGGGTCGAAAGGAAGGCCAATGTATTTCTGAAAAGTGGTTTGAATGGCGTCCAGAGATATTCGTACGAGAAGGCGCTGCGCAGCCCTACCACCCACCGCCACGACTTTCTCAACGCATACGTGAGGGACCTCGGCAATGTACTCGATATGGATGCGATTCGCGCCGCGAAGATCAGCATGGGCGTAGATCCGCTCGGCGGCGCCGGGGTCCACTACTGGGGGCCGATTGCCGAGCGCTACGGGTTGAACCTCACCGTCGTCAACGAGGCCGTCGATCCTACGTTTCGTTTCATGACGGCCGATTGGGACGGCAAGATCCGCATGGACCCCTCCTCGCCATATGCCATGCGGAGTTTGATCGATCTGAAGGACCGTTTCGAGATCGCCTTCGCCTGCGACACCGACCACGACCGGCACGGGATCGTCACCCGGAGCGCAGGGCTGCTGCCCCCCAACCACTACCTCGCAGTCGCAATCTTCTATCTCTTCCAGCACCGACCAGAGTGGCGCACCCAGGCGGCGGTCGGCAAGACGGTGGTGAGCAGCCAGATGATCGATCGCGTCACCGCAAAGCTGGGACGCAAGCTCTACGAGGTCCCGGTTGGCTTCAAGTGGTTCGTGGACGGCCTGCTCGATGGCTCGCTTGGCTTCGGCGGGGAAGAGAGCGCGGGGGCCTCGTTTCTCCGCCGGGACGGCGGCGTCTGGACGACGGACAAGGACGGGATCGTCCCCGCCCTGCTCGCGGCGGAGATCACCGCCAGAACGAACCGAGACCCCGGCGAGATCTACCACGAACTGACCCGCGAGTTCGGCGAGCCCGTCTACGACCGGGTCGAGGCCCCAGCCACCCCGGAGCAGAAGGCCACACTGGAGAGACTCTCGGCGCAGCAGGTCCGGATTACCGACCTGGCCGGTGAGAAGATCCTGACCATCCTCACCGAGGCGCCCGGCAACGGCGCGTCCATCGGCGGTTTGAAGGTAGTAGCGGAAAGCGGTTGGTTCGCGGCGCGCCCGTCGGGCACGGAGGATATCTACAAGATCTACGCCGAGAGCTTTCGTGGAGCGGATCACCTGCGCCGCATCCTGGAAGAGGCGCAGACGATCGTCAACGATGCTTTGGCTGCGGCGCCACAGCGGTCAGGGCTTGCAAGCGATAGAACAAATGCGGAGAGGAGACCATGAGCGAGCAGACACCGTTCAGCAAGCCGGTCTACGGTCTCGTGCCTACGGACCTCGAGGGATTCGATTCCCTGGCGGAGCTCGCCCTGGACATGCGCTGGTCGTGGAATCATGCCGCCGACGACGTGTGGCGGCAACTTGATCCCGCGCTTTGGGACTTCACGCAAAACCCGTGGGTCGTCCTCCAGACTGTCTCGAGGGACAAACTCCAGCGCCTGTTGGCCGATCCCGCCTTCGAGAAGAAGATCGATGCGCTCGTGCAAGCGAAGCGTCAGGCGGCGGAGGCGCCGGCGTGGTTTCAGCAAGATCATCCGCAGTCGCCCCTGACCTGTGTCGCGTATTTCAGCATGGAGTTCATGCTGAGCGAAGCGCTGCCTATTTACTCAGGCGGGCTCGGCAATGTGGCGGGTGATCAGCTCAAAGCGGCCAGCGACCTGGGTGTGCCGGTGGTCGGAGTAGGGCTGCTCTACCAACAAGGCTATTTTCGACAGGTGATCGACAAGGACGGAGCGCAACAGGCCCTCTTCCCGTACAACGACCCCGGACAGTTGCCGATCACGCCGGTGCGCCAGCCGAACGGCGAGTGGTTGCGGCTGGAGATCGCCTTGCCTGGGTATTCGGTCTGGCTGCGCGCCTGGCAGGCCCAGGTCGGCAGAGTCAAGCTGTATCTGCTCGACAGCAACGACGCTGCGAACTTCCCGGCTCATCGAGGGATTACCAGCGAGCTGTACGGTGGCGGGCCGGAGCTGCGCCTCAAGCAGGAACTCCTCCTCGGGATCGGCGGATGGCGACTGCTTGTTGCGCTTGGCATCCAGCCGGAAGTCTGTCATCTCAATGAAGGGCATGCGGCGTTCGCCGTGTTGGAACGGGCCCGCAGTTTCATGCAAGAGTCCATGCAGCCCTTCGAAGTCGCGCTGACCGTCACGCGAGCCGGGAACCTCTTCACCACCCACACGGCAGTGGCCGCCGGCTTTGACCGTTTCGCTCCGGCCCTCATCGAGCAGTACCTGGGCCGTTATGCCGAACAGAAGCTAGGCATAACACTCCACGATCTGCTGGCCCTGGGCCGCCAGAATCCGAACGACCCATCGGAGAGTTTCAACATGGCGTATCTGGCAATCCGCGGGAGTGGGGCGGTGAACGGCGTGAGTCGCTTGCATGGAGACGTGAGCCGGCGCCTGTTTGCGCCGCTTTTTCCGCACTGGCCAGCGGACGAGGTGCCCATCGGACACGTGACCAACGGTGTTCACATGCCGACGTGGGACTCGGCGGCCGCCGACGACCTCTGGACGGGAGCCTGTGGAAAGAACCGCTGGCTGGGCACGACGGAAACCCTGTGCCAGGACATTCAACGCGTCTCCGACGTCAGCCTTTGGCAATTTCGCATGGCCGCCAGCAAGTCTCTTGTTGAATACGCCCGCGAGCGATTGTCGAGGCTGCTGGCCGCCTCCGGCGCGTCGCCCGAAGCGGTTGACGGGGCGAAACATTTGTTCGACCCCAACGCGTTGACGCTCGGCTTTGCGCGGCGCTTCGCAACCTACAAGAGGCCGAACCTACTGCTGCACGACCCCGGGCGACTGCTTCGTCTGTTAACGAACCCCCAGCGTCCCGTCCAACTCATCATCGCTGGCAAGGCGCATCCGGCAGACCAGGCGGGACAGGCATTGATCCATGAATGGATAGACTTCATCCGGCAGCCGGAGACCCGACCCCACGTCGTCTTCCTGAGTGACTACGACATGCTGTTAACGGAGCACCTGGTCCAGGGGGTGGACGTCTGGATCAACACGCCACGCCGGCCCTGGGAAGCGTGTGGAACGAGCGGCATGAAGGTGCTCGTCAATGGCGGCATCAACCTCTCGGAGTTGGACGGCTGGTGGGCCGAGGCGTACACCCCTGAGGTGGGATGGGCTCTGGGGGATGGTCAGGAGCATGGCGACGATCCGGCCTGGGATGCCGCGGAGGCCGAAGCGCTCTACGACCTGCTCGAGCGCGAGGTGATCCCGGAGTTCTACGCGCGAGACGAGGACGGTATCCCCACCGCATGGCTCAAGCGGATGAGGGAAAGCATGGCACAGTTGACACCGCGCTTCTCCGCCAGTCGCGCGGTGCGCGAATACACCGAGCAACGCTACCTCCCGGCTGCGGTCGCCTTCCAATTGCGCGTTGCCGGTAAAGGCGCACGCGGCCGGCAGATGGTCAATTGGCAACACCGTCTTGACCAGCAATGGGCGACGCTACGCTTCGGCGAGGTGAAGATCGACACTCATCGCGGGCAGCATGTATTTGAAGTTCAGGCCTTCCTCAATGACCTCGACCCCAATGCGGTGGCGGTAGAGCTCTATGCCGTCGGCGTCAACGGTGGCGCTGCGGTCCGGCAGGAAATGCAGCCCGTTCGTCAATGGGCCGGCGTGTCAGGCGGCTACGTCTACAGCGCGAGTGTGCCTGCGGCCCGCCCAGCAGCGGACTTTACGGCGCGCATGATGCCGCGCTACGACGGCGTTGCGATCCCTCTGGAAGACCCACGAATCCTGTGGCAGCGATGATCGGATCGACGGAAGAAACGACGATGACAACAACGACCGGGATCACCTGCCTGTTTCTGGATATCGGTGGCGTCCTGCTCACCGACGGCTGGAACCATCGTGCCCGCAAGCTGGCGGCGACGAACTTCAAGCTTGAGCTCGACGAGATGGAAGATCGGCACCGCCTGACCTCCGACACCCACGAGGAGGGAAAGCTCACACTCAACGAATACCTGGACCAGGTGGTCTTCTATAAGAAGCGTCGGTTCACCAAGGCTCAGTTTCGGCGCTTCATGTTCGCTCAGTCGAAGCCGTATCCCGACATGATCGCGTTGGTCCGCCGCCTCAAGAAACGGTATGGACTGAAGGTTGTCGTGGTCAGCAACGAAGCGCGCGAACTGAATGCTTTTCGGATTCGAAAGTTCAAGCTTGATACGTTTGTCGATGCCTTCATCTCCTCCTGCTTCGTTCACGTCCGCAAGCCCGACACGGAAATCTTTCGCCTCGCGCTGGACATCGCCCAGGCGCCCGCCCCGCGGGTCGTCTACATCGAGAACACCCCGATGTTCGTCCAGATCGCGGAAGGTTTGGGGATTCGAAGCGTTCTTCACACGGATTACATGTCCACGCGAGCGAAGCTGGCCTGGTTCGGATTGCGGGATGACGAAGGAGTCATCCATGAAACCGGCTAACCCACGCATCCTGACGATCAACGGCGGCTCGTCGAGCATCAAGTTCGCGGTGTTCGAGGCCGGTGACTCGCTCCGACGGACTCTGGAGGGCGGGATCGAGCGGATTGGAACGGCGCAGGCGACCTTGCGGGTGAAGGGCGTCAGCGAGGCAGACAACTTTTCGCGGTCAGTGACGGCACCGGATTACACGGCGGCGGTGGGCGCCCTTACGGATTGGATCGAGGAACGCAGCGAGCGTGAAGAACTGACCGCGGTGGGCCACCGCGTGGTGGATGGCGGGCCGAAGTACAGCGAGCCGGAGCGAATCACGGCGCAGATGATCGAGGAGCTCCGCGGCTTGAGCCCATTCGATCCTGACCATCTGCCGGAGGAAGTCCTGTTGACCGAGGCGTTTCATCGCCGATTTCCCGAGCTGCCCCAGGTGGCGTGTTTCGACACTGCGTTTCACCATGACCTACCGCGCGTGGCCCGATTGTTGCCGATTCCGCGCCGCTACGAAGCGCAGGGCGTGCGGCGGTACGGATTTCACGGGCTGTCGTATGCGTTTCTGATGGAAGAACTGGCCCGCCTGGCCGGAACGCAAGCGGCACAAGGCCGGGTCATCCTCGCCCACCTCGGCAACGGCGCGAGCCTGGCGGCGGTGCGCGACGGCAAGTCCGTGGACACGAGCATGGGCTTCACCCCGGCAGCCGGGGTGCCAATGAGCACCCGCTCGGGCGATCTGGATCCGGGCCTGGTCTGGTATCTGGCGCGCACGGAGAAGATGACCCCACGAAAGTTCAACGAGATGGTCAATTCTCAGTCCGGGCTGCTCGGAGTGTCCGAGACCAGTTCCGATATGCGTGACCTGCTCGATCATGAAACGCAGGACGTGCGGGCGGCTGAGGCGGTCGCGCTGTTCTGCTACCAGGTCAAGAAGTGGATCGGCGCGTTCGCCGCAGCGTTGGGCGGACTCGACACACTAGTGTTCGCCGGCGGCATCGGAGAGAACGCGCCCACGATCCGCGCCCGGATCTGCGATGGTCTGGCCTTCCTCGGCGTCGAACTCGAGGAATCGCGAAACGCGGCGAACGAGAGCGTGATCTCCACGGCGGCCGGCCGGGTCGCGGTCCGCGTCATTCGTACCGACGAGGAACGGATGATCGCCGAAGCCGTTTGCGGAGTTCTCGGCCTCGGATGCGCAAAGGAGACGTGAACCATGAAGACAAGGACCCTCTCCCCGGAGCTGCTCCGCAAGATCGATGCCTACTGGCGCGCCGCCAACTATCTCTCAGTCGGTCAGATCTACCTCTACGACAACCCTCTGCTGAAGCGGACGCTGACGCTTGAGGACGTGAAGCACATGCTGCTGGGACACTGGGGCACGACCCCCGGCCAGAACTTCATCTACGTGCACCTGAACAGGGTGATCAAGAAGTACGACCTCGACATGATCTTCATCTCCGGCCCAGGCCACGGCGGCCCGGCCGCCGTGGGCAACACCTACCTCGAGGGCACGTACAGCGAGGTGTATCCCAACATCAGCCAGGATGAGGCCGGGCTGCGGAAGCTCTTCGTTCAGTTTTCCTTTCCCGGAGGGATTCCCAGCCACGCATCGCCGGAGTGCCCGGGCTCGATCCATGAGGGCGGCGAGCTGGGCTATTCGCTCAGCCACTCCTTCGGGGCGGTGTTCGACAACCCCGATCTGATCGTCGCCTGCGTCGTCGGCGATGGCGAGGCGGAAACCGGGCCGCTCGCCACGGCGTGGCACTCCAACAAGTTTCTGGATCCGATCACGGACGGAGCCGTGCTGCCGATCCTGCACCTCAATGGCTACAAGATCAGCAACCCGACCGTGCTGGCCCGCATCGAGCCTGAGGAGTTGGAGCAGTTCCTGCGAGGCTGCGGCTGGACGCCCTACCTCGTGGAGGGTGATGATCCGGACGAGATGCACGAGCTCATGGCCAGCACCCTAGACAAGGCCATCGACGGCATTCGGCAGATCCAGAGCAACGCACGCAACAGGAACGACACCACCCGGCCGCGCTGGCCGATGATCGTCCTGCGGTCACCCAAGGGCTGGACGGGGCCGAAGGTGATCGACGGGTTGCAGGTTGAAGGCACGTTCCGTTCGCACCAGGTGCCGCTCTCCGACCCGGCCACGCATCCCGAACACCTCAAGCTATTGGAAGACTGGCTGAGGAGCTACCGGCCTGAGGAACTCTTCGATGCGGAGGGTCGCCTGAAACCGGAGTTGGCCGAACTTGCGCCTAAAGGCGAACGACGCATGGGCGCGAATCCACACGCCAACGGCGGCATTCTGCTCCGCGCCCTGCGCATGCCGGATTTCCGCGACTATGCGGAGGACGTGCCCGCGCCGGGGGCACCCGGCATCGGCGACACGCATGTGCTCGGGCCTTTCCTGCGCGACGTGGCAAAGCTGAACCAAGAGCAGCGGAACTTCCGGGTGTTTGGTCCCGACGAAACGCTCTCCAACGGCCTGGAGGCCCTTTTTGAGGCGACCAAACGCCAGTGGGACGCCGCGACCGAACCGAACGACGAGTTTCTCGCACCCACCGGGCGTGTGATGGAAATGCTCAGCGAGCACCAGTGCGAGGGCTGGCTCGAGGGCTACCTGCTCACTGGGCGACATGGGCTTTTCAATTGCTACGAGGCGTTCATCCATATCGTCGATTCGATGTTCAACCAGCACGCCAAGTGGCTGAAGGTCACCGCACACCTCCCGTGGCGGCGGAAGATCGCCTCGCTGAACTACCTGCTCGCCTCGCATGTATGGCGTCAGGATCACAACGGATTCACGCACCAGGATCCCGGTTTCATCGACCACGTCATGAACAAGAAGGCCGAGGTCGTGCGGGTTTACCTTCCGCCGGATGCAAACTGCCTGTTGTCGGTGATCGACCACTGCCTGCGCAGCCGCCATTACGTCAACGTTGTGATCGCGGGCAAGCACCCGGCGCCGCAGTGGCTGCCGATGGATGCCGCCGTCAAGCACTGCTCCGAGGGCATCGGCATCTGGCAGTGGGCGAGCAACGACCAGGGCGTCCCGCCCGACGTGATCATGGCCTGCTGTGGCGACGTGCCCACGCTGGAGACGCTTGCGGCCGTCTCCTTGATGCACGAGCATCTGCCCGACCTGAAAATTCGAGTGGTCAACGTGGTTGACCTCATGAAGCTGCAGCCCCAAACCGAGCACCCGCACGGGTTGAGCGATATGGATTTCGACGAGCTGTTCACCAAGGACAAGCCGGTCATCTTCGCCTTCCATGCGTACCCATGGCTGATCCACCGGCTGACCTACCGGCGCAGCAACCACGACAACATCCACGTCCGCGGCTACAAGGAAGAAGGCACCATCACCACACCGTTCGACATGACGGTACTCAACGATCTCGACCGCTTCCACCTCGTGATGGACGTCATCGACCGCCTGCCGCAGACCGGCGAGAAAGGCATCTACCTAAAGCAACAGCTCAAGGACAAGCTGATCGAGCACACGCAGTACATCGACAAGCACGGCCAGGACATGCCGGAGATCCGGAACTGGAAGTGGGGCGCAGCCAACGGAGGCACACCGGCGTAGGCCCAGCAGATGCCAAAGAGGATATCGGTCATTCGGCGGCACCCCGGTCCCAGGAAAGGCGCGGCAGAAATGAAGCTCCTCAGCCACGGGCGCCTGCTCCCCTCCCTGCCGCTGATGCTCTCTCGCACGCTCACACAAGAAGGGCGAGATCCGGCCCCCCACAGCGGAGAACAACACACGAACCCGACCGTGCGGGTTGTCCTCGACCTCCCGCGCTTCGGGATCGATGACGAGGCGAATCTGCGGCGGTGCGAGGGGCGGTGGTCAGTGGCGGTCTTTGGAGGGGTAGTTTCTACCCACGTCGCGGTCCTGCTCCTGGGTAGTAAGTGCGCTTCCCGACGAGGGATCCGAGGGCTAGTTTGAGACACGTTCGAGAAAGGACGGTGTCTCATGAAACGGATACTCGTTGTGGCGGCGGGCTCCCTGGTCGGCGTCGGGCTGCTCGCGCTTGCCGGGTGCGCCTCGTCGATGACGACCAAAGACACACGGCATACGGACTCGGGGATCACCTCGGTGGTCGAGGCGTCGCTGAAAGCCAACGACAAGGTGAAGGCGCGGGAGGTGGACGTCGAGACCCGTGAGGGCACCGTGTACCTGACCGGCGTGGTGGACACGGAGGAGGCCCGGACCGAGGCCGCGCGCGTCGCGTGGCGCACGGAAGGCGTGGAAGGTGTCGTCAACGATCTCACGGTTGGGGAGCGGACGGTCGGTA
>JBIOGJ010000062.1:0-21975 GCA_044447965.1 Thermoanaerobaculales bacterium
ACCCCGGGGTGCGCGATGAAGGCGTCGCCGGTCATCGTGGGCGGGGTGGAGATCTATCCGACCGGGGCGTTGCTCGGTAAAGCGATGGAAGAGCTGAAGGACAGCCATGGCGTGATCAAGGTGCTGCTTTCACTGCGCTGAGCCTCCGGTCTCGTCGGCCGGCTAGGCTGAGTTGCGACACTGGCGCACCGATGCGTGTCGTTGCGAGCGGGTCATCCCGAGGCAGGTGTCGCACGTCTATGCTGGTGTCGAGCACGACGGAGGGGGGGCGGGATGCGATTTGTGCAGCAGCGGTCGCTCTGGGCTCTGGCAATCCCTCTGGCGCTCACCTCCGCGATTTCAGCGGCGCCGGCGTGGGCGCAGGGGCCAACTCAATGGACGAACCCTCCGTACACGTTCCCTGAGAATGGTACAGGTGACTGCGCGGTGGCGAGCATGACGCGCGTGAGCAACTCCATGCTCCTGCCGCCAGACTCGTGGCCCTATACGGCAAACAAGCGGGTGTGGACGGCTGGCTATCCCGATCCCGCCAGCGACGTTGACCAACTGCTCATCGCCGATGTCGCACCTGACGGTTCGCTTCAGAATACGGCATGCCTGTCCTGCAACAGTCCCGATGCTAATGCTCCGGCCTCGACTAGGTTCAAGCATTTCCCCGGCTTGCGGCCACAAGGCGATTGGATACTCCTTGACGTTGAGAACGCCGATGGCCCTGTGATTACTCAGCAGAGCTCCCAACAGCTTCAGGTGGAACGGAACAATGGATATTGGACCAACCTATGGGTCACGACGCCGGATGGCAGCAAGTGGTACCAAATTACCAACTTCACCGCACCGGCAGGTGGCTCTCCCGGTGCGGTCGGAATGCTGAATCCTACCTGGTCCCCGGATGGGACGATGGTGGCGTTCCCGGAGACGTACAAGGCACCGGATGCGGCGAACCTGCAGGGCTATTGGAAATTCTATGTCGCGAACTTCGGGGTGGGTAGCTCCACCGGCGTTCCCTACTTGTACAACGTGCAGGACATCAGCTACCCAGGGGATGTGTTCTATGAGATGCAGGACTTTTCCCCAGATAGCAAGCAGCTTGTGGTGCAGTCCGTTTTTCCCGGGATGAATACGTATGGCGTCGACATCTACTCGGTCGATCTTGTTCCCGGCCCGGGCTTCGGAAAGTACACGGATCTTACGAACTCACCATACTCCTGGGATGAGCACGCCATATACTCTCCGAGCGGGAGAAAGATAGCGTGGATCTCGTCGTTGCCATTTCCCAACATCATTCCCCAATACGGTAACCTTCCTTGGGTCGACTACCGAAACTACCTGCACAACGAGTTCTTCCTCATGAACGCTGACGGAACGGAGTTTCAGCAACTGACTCGCTTCAATGACCCGAATTCCCCTGAGTACACGCCGCAGTTTGGTGACGCGATGCATGGCCTGTGGAACCGCAGCGGAACGCAGCTTCTCATCTATAACGGCACGCCAGAGGTGCAGGTCCCCGGGGGCAACTCCACATGGCTCGTAACGTTCGCGGGGGCGTGTGGTGGCGCCGCGACGGCGAGGGTCCGGCCGCACCTGTGGCGCGTCGGGCCGACGCCGACTCCGACTCCAACCCCAACAGCGACCCCAACTGCTACACCAGCAGCCGGGGCCCTGGTGACCTGCTCGGTGCCCGGAAACGCAGACAGCGCCGGCCACGCTTGCAACTTCCTCCTCAGCCCCAACGTCAGCTTTCCGAACGGCGCGTCCAATAACAATCTCGCTCCGGTTACCGCTCCGACAAACTTCGCGCCCCATGGCGACGCCGACCCGTGCATCCGTAGCGATCCGTCCAGTGGCAAGCTCTACATGACGTACACGTACACGAAGGGGGGGTTCCTGAGCACTAACCTCGCCTACAGCAGCGACAGCGGCGCGAGCTGGACCGACCCAACGTCGACGAGTGTCTGGTCCGGGTCGGGAGGCGGAGTGACGACGAACCCCTATTCGGGCCCCGGAGCTCTCGGCGGCGGAGCGCCGGGCATCGTCAACAGCGAGACTTCCAACCTCGCGTTCCGGAGCGTGCCCGTAGGTGTTGTCGTGTACGCGTGTCACTCGGTCTACTGGCAAGACTCCGCGGACGTCCAGGATCAGCACACCGCCCGCCTGAACATCTCGGAGAGCTTCGTGCCGGCCAAGTCGTCGCCGACCGCGATCCACAACGCGCTCGCCGCTGCTACGGACGGGGCGCCCAACGTCGCCGCCGTTCAGGAGTACCCAGGTGTCACGGCGTGCCCCGGCCCGAGCTGTACCGTCCCCGGTCCGGCACCGTTTAACCTGCAAAACGCGAATCTCGCGAGTGGGCCTTGTGCCGACTGCGTCCGTTTCCACGAGCCCGCGCTGCGCTGGCAACCGAGTCCCGACAACACGCTGTACCTCGTGCTGCACTGCCAATCGAACGCCGGCAAGAACCGCATCGTCGTCTTCGGCACGACGAGCCCGGCGGAGGACGCGGCTGTGGGTGGTGGCGTTGGGCATCCCTCGTCGTGGACCTGGACCTACCGAGGCTCTTTCCTGCCGCCGGCGGACGCGGCGAAGGCGGCGACCGCCTACGGCATTAGCGAGCCGAGTGCTCCATATTTCACACAAGGCGAGGTCGCGACGGCCAAGGACGGGAGCCTGCTATATCTCACATCGCTAGTCCACCTCACCGGCGCCAGCGATCCGCACGACGCCGAAGCGCGCGACGCAGTATTCGTCTTCGGCCTTGCCAGCCTGGCAACACCGGCACTGACCGCGCCCGTCACGACCATCGCGGGGTCGCCGCCGTACGTGGCGGCCCTTCAACTGAAGCTGACCATCAACGGAGGCGACAACGGGCGGGGCCCGGGCTCCCCCACCTACGACCCTGCGCTTACGGCGACCGGAGTGGTCTACGCGGGGCGCACCTTCCCAGGACTCACCTCTGGCGCGACCGGCTTCGAGACGGACTTGTTCTCGTTCCCCAGCGTTGCTCCCTGAGCGCGACTCCCCGAAGATCCGGGCTGAGGAGAGCCACCGACAAGACATCGGCGATGATCCGTGAGTTTGTCACCGGGGCCGTAGGAGCTGCGGGGCGAACGCTTCTGATACATGCCTTGCCTCCTCCGCTGTCTCCTTCGCGAGCGCTATAGACACCATCTCCACGGCCACCGTAATCCCATCAGAGGAGACACATCATGGTCCGCCTCAACCTCTCCCTCCCCGTGATCGCCGTGCTTGTCGTAACCGTGCTTTCGAGCAGCACCAGCCGTACCCAAGGTTGCACCTCCTGGCAGGTCGCACAGGTGACGGCGGCGCCCGCAGGGCTCGCCGCCGTGACCTGGGCCAATGGGCAGTTCTGGGCTTTCGGAACGACGGCGTACGGGAGCGCAACGGGGTTGAGCTGGACCGCGCTCGGCGCCGGCCCGCCGATGGAGCTGCTGCAGGTGCGCTGGACCGGCGCGGCGTTCATCGCGCTCGGCCGGTACGGAATCATCGCCACGAGCTTCGACGGCCTGAGCTGGACGCAGCGTTACAACCCCGGTTGGTACGGCCCACCGAGCACCGCCCTCAGCGACGTGGCGTGGAACGGCTCGACCTACGTTGCGGTGGGTTTCGAACCGACCGAGAGCGGCGGCGCGTACGGCTACCCCCTCATCCTGGTGAGCAACGACCTCATCATCTGGAACACCGTCATGCCGCCGCAAGGTGGGGGCGACCGTGAGGAGCTGGACGGGGTCGTTTGGACCGGGACGCGCTTTGTCGCGGTTGGCTCCAACTATTCCGGGCAGGTCGTGTTCACAAGCGACGACGGCCGGACCTGGCAACGGTTGTCGGGCCCAGGCGGCGGGAGCGTGGCCTGGAACGGGCAGGAGCTGGTCGCAGTCGGCGGCACCATGAATCCGGGCGGTGGGTGGCTGCCCACCGTGTGGCGTAGCCTGGACGGCCTGACGTGGCAACAGACTTCCTTGGACCCGTCCTACACGCTTCGCGCCGTGACCTGGGACGGCTCGCGGTTCGTCGTGGTGGGCACCGACGGGGTCGCGCAGCGCTATACCCTGGTGCTGACAAGCTCGGATGGCTCTGCTTGGCGGGTGGAGCAGACCAGTGCGTCGGACAGCCTGGCCGCGGTCACCTCCCATCTTGGGACGGACGTGGCGGTTGGCCAGAACGGCACGATCCTCGTTGGGAGCTGCTTCGCGAGCGAACCGGTTTACCTTCCGGCGGCCGCGCACCTCGCGGGCATCAACGGCTCGTCGTGGCGGACGGACCTCGAGGTGCACAACCCTGGGACCTCCCAGGCTGCCTACACGATCGAGCTGCTCAAGCGCGATGCGGACAACGGCGCCGCGGACTCGCGCAGCTTCTCCCTCGCGCCGGGTCAAAGCACTCGGTATTCGGACGCACTGGGCTCCTTGTTCGGCTTCACCGGTGCGGCCACTTTGCGGGTCACGCCTTTTGGCGGCCGAGTCATGACCTGGGCGCGGAGTTACGACGCCGCGCCGGCAGGTAGCTACGGGCAATCCGTCGAGGGCATGCGAGCGACTGTGGCGATTCCGTCCGGCTCGACCGCCCGCATGATCGGCCTGTCGCAGGCGGCGGATCGCAGCGCAGGATTCCGCACCAACCTCGGCCTGGTGAGCGCGGGCCCTGCCGCGATGAGCGTCGTGGTCGACTTCTTCGGCGCGGATGGCACGATGCTCGGCGAGCTGACGGTTGGGCTCCTCCCCTACGAATCGGTCCAGCACAACGAGGTCTTCCGCGAAGTGACCAGCGCAGTGGTCGATGACGGCTACATCGTGGTGAAGACGACGACCGACGGAGGCAGGTTCTTCGCGTATGCCACTGTGATCGACAACCGCTCCAACGACCCCACCTACGTCACCGCCCGCTAATCGAGGCGGTCTCGGTTTCAGGCGTGGGCGGGCGAATGCGATCGCGGTGCCATCGGCGGCGAGCGCTCAGAGGTGGGTCGAGCGGTCTAGAATTGCATCGGGAGGACCGACCATGAAGCGATGCGTCGCGTTGTTGGCGGTGGTCCTGGCTGCCCTCGGCTCTGTCGCGGTGGCGAGCGCGCAAGTGGAGATCGGTGTGCGGGTGAGGGTCGCGCCTCCGGTCGTTCGCGTGGAGACCGTACCGCTCGCGCCTGGGCCGGATTCCTACTGGATCGGCGGCCACTGGCAGTGGGACGACGGGCAGTTCACGTGGAGGCGCGGCCACTGGGTGGTGGCCCGTCGCGGCGAGGTGTACGTGCGTGCGCACTGGGTGCCTGAGGGCGCCGAGTGGGTGTTCCGGCCCGGCCACTGGGCGAGGATCGTGCCGCCGGCCGGGTACGAGCAGGTGATCGTGAACGCGCCTCCGCCGCCGCTGCGGGTCGACGTGATGACGCCTCCGCCGTCGGCCGACCATTTCTGGATCGCGGGGCACTGGCGCTGGGAGAACCGCCGATACGAGTGGGAGGCCGGTCGCTGGGAGCTGCACCATCCGGGCTCCGTGTGGGTGCCGGCGCATTGGGTCCGCGTCAACGGCGTGTGGCGCTTCGCGGGCGGGCACTGGCAGCCGTACTGATCTCGGCGGAGTTTCGTACCGCGAACTCCCCGGCAGGAAGGCAGGACGCAGGCGGAGCGATCGTGCCGCGGTCAGGGCACCACTCGGCGCGCAACGATCAGGGTTCGCCGGCGGCGCGGGTGCGTTCCTCGGCGGGGCGGAGTAGCTGCAGGTCGTAGAGGGTCTTGTACAGCCCGCCGCGGGCGAGCAACTCATCGTGCCGACCCTGTTCTACGAGCCGGCCGGTGTGCAGCACCAGCACGCGGTCACTCCCTACCACGGTGGCCAGGCGATGGGCGATGACCAGCGCGGTGCGCCCTTCGAGCAGCCGCTCCAATGCCTTTTGAATGACCGCCTCGGTGAGCGGGTCCACGGATGACGTGGCCTCGTCGAGGACGAGGAACTCGGGATCGCCCACCAGTGCGCGGGCGAACGACACGAGCTGGCGTTCGCCAAGGGAAAGGCCGGTGCCGCGCTCCCCCAACGTGGTGTCGAGCCCTTGGGGCAGGCGGCGGACCAGGGGCCCGGCGCCCACCTGTTCGAGCGCCCAGTGGATGCGCTCGTCGCCGATCCCCTCGCGGCCGAGCGCAACGTTCGCGCGCAAGCTGCCGGCGAAGCAGTCGATCTCCTGGAGCACAACGGCGAATCGGCGCCGCAGCTCGCCAAGCTCCCAGCGGCGGACGTCCATCCCGTCCACCAGCACGGCGCCATGCTGCGGGTCATAGAAGCGCAGCAGCAAGTTCACGAGCGTGCTCTTCCCCGCGCCGGTGTGGCCCACCACCGCAAGGCGCTCGCCGGGTCTTGCTGCGAAGCTGACCTCGCGCAACGCCCAGTGCTCCTCCTCATACGCGAACGAAACCGCGTCAAGGGCGAGGGCGCCCGCCCGGGCAGGAGCCGGCAAGGTATCCGCGGCGACGATTCGCGGTTCGGTGTGCTCGAGGGTGCGCAACCGCTCGGCGGCAGCGAACGATGCCTGCAGGATGTTGTAGTTCTCGGCGAGGTCGGCGATCGGGCGGAAGAAGCGCTGCACGTACTGGAGGAACGCCACCAGCACACCGAGGGAGAGGGTGCCGCCGTAGGTCCAGCGCGCGCCGAAGGTGAGCAGCATCGCCATGCCGCCGGCGATGAGCAGCTCGATTGCTGGGTAGAACACCGCGTAGTAGAACACCCCGCGGATGTTGACGTCGCGGTGCGCGGCGTCCAGCTCGCGGAAGTTCTCTGCGGTGCGCGCCTCGGCCCGGGCAAGTTGCACGACGGACATGCCGGCGAGGTGCTCCTGGAGATGGGTGTTGATCGCCGCAATTCGCGTGCGCACCTCGCGGTAGATGTGGCGCGCCCGGCTACGGAACCAGGCCGACAGCAGCGCCATCAGCGGCAGCACGGCGAATGCCACCAGTGCGAGCCGCCAGTCGAGGGCGAAGAGAACGGCGGCGATGCCGCCGAGCAGGACGAGATCGGAGAGGATGTCCACCAGGCCGGAGGTGAACAGCTCGTTGAGCGCTTCCACGTCGGTGGTGAGGCGGGTAATCACGCGCCCCGCCGGCGTGTGGTCGAACCAGGCCACCTCGAGTTTCTGCAGGTGGGCAAAGAGCCCATCGCGAAGGTCGCGCATCACGAGCTGGCCGGTCATCAGCATGGTGCGCGCCTGCGCCGAGAGCAGCCCTGCAGAGGCGCACAGGCTCACGAGGTAGAGCATCGTCAGGGAAGCCAGGCCCGCGCGGCCAACGCTGGGGAGGTGTGCGGCGTGGAGGAAGCGCAACACGGCGCTCGCGCCGGCGCCCGGGTGTGGCTTGAGGTAGAGATCGATCGCCGCCGCAGTCAAGAGCGGGCCCACGACCTGGACCGCCGATCCGGCCAGCACGAGCACGATGGCCGCCGCCACACGCCCGCGGTACGGCCTCGCCCAGGCGAGCAGCCATGCGAGCAAACGGCGATCGGGTTTCGCAGGGCCTACGCTGGTGTCTGGTAGTGCTTCGCTCATCGGCGGGCGGACTCCAAACCTCGGAGGTTCGTGACGAGCAATTCGCGCGGCTTCACGAGGTGGCTTCCGCGGGGTTGGAGTGGATCGGCTCGACGAGGGGATGGCCCCAGCGACACGCGAGGCGCTGCGCTCGCGCCAACCCGAGCAGAACGCGGTAGCGAGCGGTCCTCCTCCACCTGCCCGGTCGCAGCACGTCGGCGGCCAGAAGCGAGGTGATCGCCGCCGGAAGCTGGAGGAACTCCCCGGGGCTGAAGAAGAATGCGAGGAAATGGGGGTCGTAGTACGCGCGGATGAAGGAGAAGAACATGCGTTGCAGCGAGCGGGTTAGTGCGATCGTGGGCCCGAAGTCGCTCGCCTCGACGCGGCCATGGCGGGCGAACGCCTCGACCACGTCTTGCGCCGCCGACGCCGCGGTCGTGGTACCGATGAACACCCCGGTGGAAAAGATCGGGTCGAGGAATCCAGCGGCGTCACCGAGCAGGCAGTAGCCATCACCGGCGACCCGCATGACGCGGTAGGAGAAATTCTGCACCGCGTTGAATGGGATCAGCCGCTGCGAGCCGTCCAGGCGCCGCGCCACCTCCGGGGTGGCTTCGAGTGCGGCCTCGAACAGGCTCTGGGCGCCACCGCCCTGGGCGCGCCATTTGGCGACGTCGAGCACCGCGCCGACCGAGACGGTGTCGTCCGCGAACGGGATGAGCCAAAACCAGCCTCCCTCGGTGAGGGCGATGGTGATGTTGCCGGCCTCCCGGCCCGGCGGCAGCCACACGCCGCGGAAGTGCGATACGGCCGCGACCTTCTTGTGGCGCAGGTATTGGAAGCGCCAGCCCATGCGCGAGGCGAGGAACGAGGTCTGGCCGCTGGCATCGAGGAAGACCCGGCTGGTGAGCACGAGCTCCTCGCCGTCGGGCGACCGGACCGCGAGCCCGCGGAGCCGCTTGCCGTCCCATTGCGGGGCGGTGGCGTGCCAGCCTTCGAGTACCTCCGCGCCTTGTCGTCTCGCGTGATCGAGTAGCGCGAGGTCGAACTCGTCACGCCGGACCTGGTAGGCGTGGGGCAGGGCAGGCGGGAGCGCCTGGTCGAACCAGAAGATCACCTGCTTGCTGCCATCGTGGGTCACAAAGCTGGCGCCGTCCTTGCGACGCGTGTGGGGAAGGGAGCGGATGGCATCGTGCACGCCGAGCCGGTCGAACAACGGCAGGGTGTGCGGCAGCAAAGATTCACCGACGTGGAAGCGGGGGAACCGCTCGCCTTCGACGATGACGGTCTCGACGCCGGCTTGGGCGAGAAGCGTTCCGGCGGTGGCGCCCGCCGGCCCTCCACCGAGGATCAGCACGTCCACGGCGCGTTCATTCAGCACCGCCAAATTGTACACCGTCTCGATTAGACGACAGGGGACAGGGGTCAGGGGTCAGCGAGACAAAGCAGCGCGATCGCCGGCCGCAGCACGATTCCTAGTTGAGCTCTCGCCTGAGGGTGCTCTCCTGTCCCCTGTGCCCTATTCCCTGTTTCTCACAGCTTGCGGAGGATGACATCGAGCGCCTCGATCTCGCCCGCGGTCGCATAGAAGTGGGGTGAGAAGCGGACCCACCCTTGCCGCGCCGTCACCTCGATGTGGCGCTCCCGCAAGCGGCGCGCCAGCTCGTCCGAGGGTAGGAAGGGGTGCCGCGCCGCCACGATTCCGGCGATGGGGTGCGCAGATCCGGGCGAGCCCACCGTCCAACCCGCCTTGAGCAGGAGGTGGGTCAGGGTGCGCGTATGGGCGGTGACGCGACTGTGGATCTCGTCGAGCCCAACCTCGAGCAGCAGATCGAGCGCCGCCGCCAGGCCGGCGATGAGAACGTTGGGCATGGCGCCGGGCTCGAAGCGCCGGCCGTCCTCGTGAAAGTGCAGCTCGTGGAGAAACATGTCGCGGGGCGGCCGCTTGATGTTGAGCCATCCCGCCAGCACGGGGTGCAGCTCCCCCCGCAAAGCGGCCCGGGTGACGAGGATCCCTGCGCCCTCGGGGCCGAGCAGCCACTTGTGCCCGTCGGCGGCGAGCGCGTCCACGCCTAGCTCGTCGAAACCAATCGGCAGGACACCGAGACCCTGAATGGCGTCGAGCACCACGAGGATGCCCCGTTCGTGCGCGGCCTGCGCCAGCTCCGCCACCGGTGCGACCCAACCGGTGTGGAAGGCGACCCAGGAGAGGGCGAGCAGCTTGACCGGCGGGCGCAAGAGAGGCAGCACGGTTTCGACTTCGATGCGGCCGCCAGGGGTGGGAAAGCGCCGCACGCCGACGCCGCGTCGCGCCAACGCCAGGTATGGCGCCACGTTGGCAGCGAACTCCTCCTCGCCGAGGAGGACCGCTTCGCCCTTGCGCCAGGGGAGCCCCTGGGCGACCAGCGACAGCCCTTCGGAGGTGCTGCGCACGAGTGAGATGTCCTCGGCACGGCAGCCCACCAGGTCCGCGGCGAGTGCGCGGGCGGACAGCTCGGTCTCGCGCCAGCGCTCCCAGTTGTGCGACCCGTTGGCCTCCTGGTCCGCGATGCGCTCCCGCATTGCGTTGGCGACGCGGGCGGGGAGGGGCGCAACGGCGGCGTGGTTGAGGTAGAGACAGTGGGCTCGCACCGGGAACTCGGGCAACCAGTGGCCAAGATCAAGAGGCACGGGCCGAGTATAACCGTCGCTTGTTCTGCTTCGGCTTAGCCGGTAGAGTCGTTTCTGGAGAGGCCAGAGCACGATGTGCGGTATCGCCGGGTTCGCGGGGGCCACCCCGGGAGGGGAGCGGGAGCGGGTCGAGCGCATGCTCGCCACGCTTGTGCACCGCGGCCCCGACTCCGGCGGAGCGCGGTGCGGCGCGGGTTGGGCGGTGGGCGCACGCCGGCTCGCGATCATCGACCTCGTCACCGGCGACCAGCCGATCGCCAACGAAACCGGCGACGTGATCGCCGTGCTCAACGGCGAGATCTACAACTACCTCGAACTGCGCGAGCGGTTGGCGGCGAACGGACATCACCTCCGCACCGCGAGCGACACCGAGGTGCTGGTCCACCTGTGGGAGGACGAAGGCCCGGCCATGGTGCTGCGGCTGCGCGGCATGTTCGCCATCGCCCTAGTCGACGTCGCACGGCGTATCCTCTTTCTCGCTCGTGATCGGCTGGGCAAGAAGCCGCTCTACTGGGCGCGTGCCGAGGCTGGTTTGCTCTTCGCCTCGGAGCTGAAGGCATTGCGGGCGGGCCTAGGTACGCCGCCCGGAGTCGATCCCCAGGGGTTAGCCTCCTTCCTCGCTTTCGGCTTCGTGCCCGAGGGACAGTGCATTGCCACCGGCGTGGCCAAGTTGCCCCCGGCGCACTGGCTGCGTCTCGACCTGCACAGTGGGGAGATCGAGCAGAGGCGCTACTGGCGCCTCAAACTCGAGCCTGACGCGGGGATGCGATTTCGTGCCGCGCAGGAAGAGCTGCTCGCGGCGCTCGATGAGGCGGTCGCGTTGCGCCTGCGCTCGGACGTGCCGCTCGGTGTGTTTCTCTCGGGTGGGCTCGATTCAGGTGCGGTGGCAGCCCTGGCGCGGCGACGAACCGAGAAGGTGCAGGCATTCACCGTCTCATTCGGGGACGGCGACGAGCTCGAGCTTGCAAAGAGAACCGCTGCGCGCTCCGGCATCGCGTTGGTGCCCCTGCGGGTGGAAGCGAACGACGGACTGGGTCTTCTGCCCCGGCTCGCCGAGGCGTTCGACGAACCGCTAGCGGATTCCTCGGCGATTCCCACGTATCTCATCGCGCAAGCAGCTCGCGAGCACGTCAAGGTTGCGCTCAACGGCGACGGCGGCGACGAGGCGCTGGCTGGCTACCGTCGTTTCCTCGCGGCGCGGATGCTCGGTCTGCCCGCGGCGCGGCTGTGGGGGCCGGCCCTGGTACGCACGCTAGGCGTACTTGGCGCGTGGGGTGGTACACGATCCGGTTGGGGGCACCGACTCCTCGCGGGCATGGAGTCCGGTGCAGACCCGTACCCTGCTTGGGGCCCAGTCAAGTTCACCGGCGATGAGGTCGCGGCGATGCTGGGCAGCGGGCTCGACCTCGCCGCGGCGCTGCCGTGCGGCGAGCGGGGAACGGGGAGCATTGTTGATCGCATGCGCACGCTGGATCTCGAGTTCTTCCTGCCCGGCGACCTGCTGGCAAAGATGGACCGCGCCACGATGGCTTGCTCGCTCGAGGCGCGCTCGCCGTTACTCGATCACGTGCTGCTGGAGCGGGTCGCGGCGTTCCCGTCGCGGCTGCTGTTGCGCGGCTGGCGCACCAAGGCCGTGCTCCGTGCCGCCACGGCGGGTCTTCTCCCGCGCGCCGTTCGCCATGCCCCCAAGCGCGGCTTCGAGGTACCGCTTCTTGCATGGCTTGACGGGCCGTGGCGCGACGAGGTGCGGACCGTGCTCGAGGATCCAAGCGCCGTGCTACGGCGCATCGTGCCTCTCGCGTCTGTCGCGGCTTGGCGTAATTGGCATCGCCACCCCGACCGGAGACGTGCCGCCCGCGCGATGTTCACCCTGATTACCTTGGAGCACTGGCTGCGGCGCTGGGCGTAGTCGTTGTGTACCTCCCGCGCGGCGTCTGCTGTGGGGCGAGCGCCCTCGTCCGCCTATCCTTGCTTCTCCGCGGCCGACGGTGGCCGCGCCACACGAGGGTGAGCGCCCTCACCCGCCGTGCGGAGCCGGGGTGGGGAGCCACCTGCGCCCTCGGTCGAACGGGGCCAGAACGATCGCGCATCGCTGCAGCGCGCCCCCGCAAGTGGCGAGGATCGCCTCGCGCAGCTCCGCCGGGGGCGGGACCAGGTCGAGCAGTCGTCGAGTGCGCTGCGGCGGCGCGTCGGGGAGGCCCCACATCAGGGTCGTGAAGCCGGATACGCTGACCTTCAAGGCAGCGCGGTCCAGCACCCAAAAGCCTGGCGCGCGGCCGCAGCGCTGCGCCTGGTCGGCAAGCTGCCAGTCGATCGCGTGTCCCTCCACCGCGCTCGGTGGCAGCTCAGGTCCGCCCCGCCAACCCGGGTTGAGCCACAATCGAAGGCGCGGCTCCAGCGGTGCGCGGAGCCAGACCTCGCCGACGAGGCGCTCAAGGCTCAGCGTCGCGGCGCCCACAGTGAGGGGCTCGTGTTGCAGCGCGGACACGTCGCGGCCCACGAGACTCGGTGCGTGCGAGAGCGCGAGGGCCCATGCAATGTGGGCGTTGACGAAGTACGCGAGCACGTGGTCGGGAGAAGGGAACAGCTCGGGGTTGGTGCTCGGCCCGCCGCGCGCGATGGTGGCAAGGTAGGCGTCAAGCGTCGCTTGTCGCGCTGTATCCCAGCCGGGACGGTCCCGCGTCGATATGGCACCGAGAACCGCGGAGAGGGACTCGTGCGTGAGGGGCGGTACCGCCACCCACCACTCCGGTGTGAGTGGAAGCGGCAGGTCGGGCGGCGCTGAGGGCGCGCTGCATGCCGGCAGGAGTGCGCACACCAACATCACCACGGCTGCGTCGCGCAGGCAGGCAAAGATCGGGAGGCCGGCAAGGTGGGTGGTCGGCCTCCCGTGTTTCGTCGATTGAATCGCGCTCACGCCACGATTCTAGCCTGGACTTAATGTCGCCCGGATCCGCTTTCACGGCGGCTGGTCGAGTGGTTACTCGACCCCCCACTTGACGAGTGGCTACTCGAGCCGCCACTGGACGGGTGGTAGCTCGACCCCCCACTAGAGCGCGCCCCGAAGCTGGAGGACGGCGGGCTGAACGACCGGCCCCCGCTCGGGGAGCGGTAGCCTTGGCTCGGAACAGCAACGCGTGGAATCGAATAGGTCCTGGTCCGTGCTGCGTCGATGGTGCGGTTAGGGACGTAGCCACGCGGGCTCGACGGCGCAACCCAGCTCATGCTCTGCCGCTGCGGTCGTGACTGGTTGGACGTCGATCCGGAGCGCCCGCTCGAGGCGGATGATCCCGATGAGGATGACCCGCTGCCTCCCCGCGCGGGGGGGCCGGTCACCTGGCGGGGGGGTGGCGGTGGCGTGGAGGTTCCGGACCCTCCACGGACGCTGGTAGCGCGCGGGGTGATGACCTCGCGGCGCACGGTTGGCGGGTTGCCGGCGCTGGCACCCCCGCCGCGCGGAGTGCCCTGGGGTCGCCAGCGATCGATACCCGCTCCGCGGTCGCCAACCTCGATGGCGCCATGGTAGCGTGTAACAGCTGGGTTTTCCGACAGATGCAAGCGGGTAGATGCGACCACCTCGGTGGTTCGCATCGGACGCATCACCGCGTTGGGCAGGCCAGAACGGATCGTGGTCTCGGGCGTGCGACGCAGGACGTCGGAGAGGTCCGGGACCTGTCTACCGGGTTGGTCGCCGCGGAAGAACGAGCCAAAGTCTTGCCCGGGCGTCATCCGCGACGGCGGCGGGGTGAGGAACTGCCCGGAGCGCACGATGCCTTCACGACCGCCGAACTGATCGCGCACGCGGCCGGGATCGAGGCGCAAGCGCTCGAGGTGGGAGCTGTTGAACTGCCCGCTCGGCACGATCGTCCAGGGCCGCGGGTCGATGCCGGTGAGGTTGACACGGCCGTGGAAATCGAACGCCACCTCGCCCCAGCGCGGCGGCCGCCGCCAGCCCTCACCCCAGCAGTGGGTGCAGTTGTGCGCCCACCACCAGTCGTAGTAGCCGCGCGGGCACCAACCCACATAACCGGGGGTAGAGAGCCAGTGCACCCACGCCGGCGCCCACACGCGGTCCCACCCCCACAGCCAGCCGAACCCCGCGTCGAAGTACCAGGAGCCGTAGTGGAACGGGTACCAGCCCCATGGCTCGTACGAAATCCAGTCCCAGCCCACCGGTGTCCAGTACCAGCGACCGTATGCGTAGGGCGACCAATCCGCCGCCACGCGGGGGCGCCACATCCAGGTGTCGAAGTCGGATTGCCACACCCATTCGCCATAGGAGTCAAGCGCGGCTGCATGGCTGCCCGCGTTGCCCTCGACGACCTCGGCGGTGCGGGTTGAGGGCGCCGGCTGGCGGCGCTCCTGCACCCAGTTCCAGAAGTCGTCCGTGCGGTCCGACAACGCTGCCGTCTCGACCTGGCCGTCACCGCCGACGGTCGCCTCCTGGCCGGTCCGCAGCAGCGACGAGCCCATACCCGCGGGCAGCTCGGCGAGGCCGGTGAAGGCCGCGACGTGGAGCTGGCCGGACTGCAGATCGAGCCGGTACAGCCCGGCCCGGTTCAAGTTCACGGTGCCGTTGGTGGAGTCGACCCGGATCGTGCCCTCGCCGGTTGCGGTCGCAGGGATCTCCACCGCCACGGTCCCATCCGACAGGTAGAGTGCTGTACGCGGGGCGGCGCTATCCCGCGAGTTGGCGATCGCGTCAAAGCTCAAGTTGGAGAATTCGTCGAGCCAGACCGTCGAGCCTTCGGCGAGCTGCACCTCGACCCTGGCACCGCGCGCGGTATCGAGCTGATCACCGGCGAGGACCGGCATGTTGACCACGGCGTCGATGACTTCACCGCCTCGCCCGGGATGGAGCGTCGCGTACCTTTCGAGGTACGAGATGTAGCTCAAGGAGGTCACGTCGTCACCGGCATAGGCCGCCATCCCCGTGGCAAAGATCGCCAGGATTGCGCTGATCGTGGAAAGGCGCCATTTCATGGTCTGCCTCCGTTCGCTCCCGTCCTGGCGTTACGCAAGACGTGTGCCACTATTCCGTGAGCGGTTTTTCAAGCATCACTTGTTGTTGGACTTGACGTAGCTTGATCAGGGTGCCAGCGGGGTAGTACCCGGAGCGCAGGCACACGTTGGGGTAGGTGACGCACCCGGGTCCCATCAGCACCCCGGGGTTGAGGACCGTGTTGCAGCCCGTTCGGCAGCCGTCGCCGAGCACCGCGCCGAGCTTGCGCAGGCCCGTCTCGACCAGCGTGCCCTCGTGGCGGAAGCTCACCTCCTTGCCGACGTTCTTCACGTTCGACAGGATCGTGCCGGCGCCGAGGTTCACCTTGCGGCCGAGGATCGAATCGCCCACGTAGTTCTGGTGCGGCGCATGCGCGCCGTCGAGGAGGATCGCGCTCTTCACTTCCGTGTGGGCGCCGACCACGCAGCCACGCCCGATCACCGCCCGGCCACGGAGGTAGGCGCCGGTACGGATCTCGGTGTCCTCGCCAATGACCAGCGGGCCGCGTAGCACCGCTCCCGGATCGACGTGGCAGCCCGCGGCGATGAAGATCGGCCCTCCCAGCACGTGCACGCCGGCCGGCAGCTCGGATAGGATCTCCCAGCGCGTCCAGTCGGCGAGGTAGGCGTCGAGGCGCGGACCGAGCGCCTCCCACACCGGCGCGCCGGGGTGGAACAGCTCGGCATGCTCGAAGCCGTCGAGCGAGAAGAATTGCTCAGGAAAGAACTTGATCACGCCGCGGAGTATAGCGCCGCGACACTCCGCGCCACAGCCTCATTGTGTCGAACGAGACGGAAGCCCGGCGTCGTCCGGCGGTGGCTTCGGGCGGCTCTCCGCGACGCACACCCGGTCGCGCCCCTCCTGCTTGGCCCGGTACAGCGCAATGTCGGCACTCTGCATGAGGAGCTCACGGGTCTCACCATGTCCCGGGAACACGGCGACGCCCAACGAGAGCGTCACGGCGTCAAGGGCGCGCTGGCCGTGGGACACCCTCATCTCCTTCGCAGCCTCCCGAATCTGCTCTGCGCGTTGGCGAGGTAGATCTGTGACCACGTCCAGCAGAATGATGGTGAACTCCTCGCCTCCGTATCGGCAGGCGACGTCAGTCCCCCGGATCTGGCGCTGCAGCAGGGCACCAAGCTCCCGCAGCAACGCGTCTCCGGCGTCGTGACCGAGGGTGTCGTTGAAGTGCTTGAAATGATCGATGTCGAGCATGATGACGCCCAGTTGCTTGGCCTGACGCTTAGCCCGGCGGATCTCCCTCGCCAGCGTCTCTTCCATGAAGCGGCGGTTGTACAGCCCGGTCAGGGGGTCGCGTACCGACAGGTGCTGCAGGCTTTCCTGCAGCTTGAGCTTGGCCAGGGCCAGCGCCAAGTGCTCGGCTACCCTCGCTCCGAGATGCTGGCGCGCGTCCCATTGCTCTGACGTGGGCCGGGTGAGGACGACGTGGAGCACTCCCAGCGCCGAACCGTGGGCCGTCATCGGCACGCACACATAGGGGGTGTCGCCGCCCTCGACGTGCCGGCAACGGAAGCCGGACTGGATCTCCTCGCGGCCGTGAGCCCGTCCGCGCCGCAGCCCCCAGCACTCATCCACCGAGAACACGGCTTCCTCGGGAGGGCTCTCGCCCCAAACGGCCACTGATTCCACAGTCTGTGGGGACTCGCCGAACACATACAGGGCGCCGGAATCCGCCGGGAAGAGTTTGGCCAGGAAACGTTCGATGCCGGCGTATGCCTCGGCGTTCGTGTTGCAGCTCTGGAGCAGATCGCCCAGTTGACCGAGCAGGTTGATCTCCGAGTTGCGGTGTTCCAGCTCTCCGGCCCAGAGCGCCAGGCTTTGGTTGGCCTGCTGGAGCTCGGCCGTGCGCTGTGCCACGGCGGCCTCGAGCTCCTTGCGCTCCGTAACGTCGAAGAACAGCCCGCTGACGTACTCGGGATGACCAGCCTCATCGCGAACGATATGGCTTCGTTCGTGAATCCACACGGAGGATCCGTCCGCCGATCTGACCCGGTACTCGCGGACGTATCCGCTGCTGGTCTTGAGCGCCTGGATGAACGCCGACCTGGCAGCCTCGCGATCCTCCTCGACGATGAGATCGGTCCACAGTTGCCCCTGCGCGCCGAACGAGCCTGCGCGGTGACCGACCATCGTCTCCAATTTCTTGGCGTCAAGGAACTCCACCCTACCGTCGAGGTACCCCTTGAACATGACGGCTGGAACGTTCTCGATGACGATCCGGAGTTCCCGCTCCGCCGCATGCAGGCTGTGTTCTAGGTTCTTTCGGTCGGTGATATCGAAGAACAGTCCGCTGATGTACTCGATCGTGCCCTCCGGCCGACAGACGATCTGGCTCCTCTCGTGCACCCAGACCAGATTCCCGGCCTTGGCCGTGATCCGGTACTCTCGTGTGTACGCCCTGTCGGCCCGAAGCGCGGCGAGTAGCGCCTGCTTCGCCCCGTCGCAGTCCGCAGGCAGGATGAGGTCCGTCCACTGGACGTGGCGGGACTCGAATTCCTCTTTCGTGTAGCCCGTCATCGCTTCGACCTTCCGATCGAAGAGATCCACGCTGCCGTCGGCATAGCCGCGGAAGAAGACGGCCGGTAGATTGGCGACAAGTCCTTCGAGATCCCAGTCCATCCTGCTCACCACCCACCCGGGAACGCGGAGCGGTCCCCCCCTCGCGGATAATACGCCTGCCTACGGCGCCGGAGACCGGTCAGCTTTGCATGGTTCGGCAGTGGTGATTCGACGGGCCCCCGAACGCGCCTGGATCCGTCGGCTCGTGACGCTAGCTATCGATGATCGGCCTTCCCAGATCGCGACAAGCCGTCTGACTTGCGCCCAAAGCGTCGGCAGGTCACTCTTCGCGGGCGGGGCGGCGGACGATGACGACGGTCTGGTCATCCACGGGAATGGCGGTGCCGGCGAAGCGGCTGGTGGCAACGAAGATAGTCTCGACGATTTCCTTCGCAGGGCGGTGCGCGTGGCGACGCACGATCGCCTGCAGGCGGGCGATGCCGAACTCCTCGCCGCTCTCGTGGTGGTGGCACTCGGTGATCCCGTCGGTGTAGAGGACGAGCACCTCGCCGGGTTCGAGGCGCGCGAACCCCCGCCGATAGGTGGCGTCGGGCGAAGGTCCAAGCACCATACCGCCTTCACGTAGGTACTCGATCGCGTCGTCGTCGTGCAGGATGAATGGAAGCACGTGGCCGGCGTTGACGTAAATGAGGTTGCCCAGCGTTTCGAGCTCGACCAGAAACAGCGAGACGAACTTCGAGGCGAGCTTGGAGCGGTTGATGATCGCGTTGAGCCGCTCGACCGTGCGGGCAAGCTTGAAATCGCGCGTCAGGCCCATGCGCAGGCCCATGTAGACGTCGCGTACCTGCAGCGCGGCCGGCAAGCCGTGCCCGGAGGCATCCGCGATCACGAGGTCGAACACCTCCGGGGTCACCGGGATGTAGTCGAAGAAGTCGCCGCCCACCACGTCCGCCGGCCGCGAATCCCCGGCGATGTCGAAGTCGGCGTACCGCGGCGTGCGCTTCGGCAGAATCGAGCTTTGGATGCGCCGGGCGTCGTGGAGGATCTCGTCGTAGCGGTCCTGGCGTAGCTTCTGGTTAATGGCGAGGCGGACGATGTTGAGCGAGGACTGCAGGTCCTCAGTGCTGCCGCGTCCGAGGTCGACGTCGAACGACACGAGGTAGTCGCCGTCTGCCACCGCGATCGCGGCGAACCGCTCGCGGGTGCCGAGCTGCGCCTCTAAGGTGGGATCGAGCTCCGGGGCGCTGCGAGCCATCACCACCAGGCCCGAGTCGAGGACCGCTTCGATGGCGGCGTACGCGCGGGGCACGCGGGTGCCGATCGCGCCGTCGGTGGCCGAGCCAAATACCCCCACCAGCTCGTACTCGTCCTCGTCGAGCCGGTAAATCCTCCCGCCCACGATGCCGAGATCGTCGCGGAAGTTGGTGGTCATGTACCCGGTCACGTTACGGATGGTGGCGAGGATGTCCTCGCCGTGCTCGATCGCGTCGAGGGTGCGCTCGACGCGGCGAAACAGAGACTTCGGCGTGGGCGGGGCCGACTGTGGGCGGCCCTTGGCGGATCGTTTGCGACGTGTCATTCGCTGGTCTCTCCTGCTGCTGCGGCGCGGACTGGTCTTGAAATTGCGTCGCGCGGACGGGGGAGCTTAACACCCCCGACGTGAAGGCACTATGGAGGCCCGGGCTGTCGCGAGGCGTCGAGCTTGGCGAGGAGCTCTTCCGCGTCGGGATCCGTGGGATCGAGATGGAGCGCTCTGTTTAAGTCGGCCCGGGCGGCCCCCGGCCTGGCGCGCGCCAGCTCGGCGCGAGCAAGCGCCACCCAGGGGTCCGCCAGCTTCGGTCCCAAGCGATGTGCCCGCTTGTACAGCCGGATCGCGGCCGAGGTGTGGCCCTGGGTCAGCTCGAGGTCGCCGCGGACGATGAGGACGTGGGGAGTGGCCGCGCTCAGCTTCACGGTCTTGAGCGCCATCTCCGCCTCGGCCGCGCGGCCGAGCGAGCTGTACAGCGCCGCGAGGTTGCCGAGGATAGTTGGATCGTCGGCGCGGACCGCGAGTGCCTCGCGGTACGCCTCGAACGCCCCGGCGGTATCGCCGAGCCGGCGCCGAGCCACCCCGACGTTGCCCCAGGCGGGCGCGAAGGTGGGAGCGAGCTTGGTGGCGTCCAGGAAGTAGCGGAGCGCGATGTCGGGATGCGACAGGCGCAGCTCATCGGCGCCCCGGTTGTTGAGGAACAGCGCGCTGATCCACATGTCGTCGAGCGGCTCCGGTTTCGAGATGAGCCGTTCTTTGATGCGGTCGAAGTCGAAATACTCCCATATCGTGCCGACCAGAAGCGCCCCCACGACATGGTTGTTGATGATGATCAGATCGCCATCTCGCTCACCACCTTGTGTCCGGCGCACCAGCGCTGTGGTGACCGGGATGCCGAGGGAACGGCCAAGGGCGACGAAGAGGTTGGTGAACGATAGACAGTTCCCCTCCCGGCGGTGGAACGCCTCGGCGGCAGTGAAGGTGCCGCGGGAGTCGTAATGGAACGGGAACGTCTTCTCGTCGAACAGGCTGCGCTGCAGGTGTTGGAGGCGCGTCAGCGGCTCGCCCTGGCCCGCAAACGCGAGCGCAGTCTCGCGCATCGGAATGGTGATCGCGAGTGGGTCTGGAACGTCCGCGAGGTCCACGCCTCGTTTGTGGACCTCCTCAGCCCAGCGATCCGGCGAGAGATTCACCAGGCTCGGTTTGCCGCTCGCGCAGCCTACGGCCGCCACCAGGACCAAGAGCCAGTGCTTGTTCACACCGCAAGTATACGAAGCAAGAGGCCACATGTTAGGCCCCGTCGGGAGGATGCGGCTAAAGATCGCCAAGTTTCATTCGACACCGGCGCATCAGCCGAAGCGGAAACCGCGCCGCGACCGCTCTCGCGGTGCTACGCTCCGCACAGCACGGAGGACACATGGGCTACGAGAACCTGCTGATTGATGACAACGACGGCGTGCGCTGGGTGACGCTAAATCGGCCGGCGAAGCTGAACGCCCTCAATGCGGCGGTGCTCGGCGAGCTCGCCGATGCGGTGCATGCGGTCGCCACCGCCGACGCCGTGAAGGTGGTCGTGATCACCGGGGCGGGAGAAAAGGCGTTCGTGGCCGGGGCCGACATCGCGGAATTTGCCGGCGTTTCGGCGGCGGCCGCCCAGGCGTTCGCCCGGCGCGGCCAGCGCCTCTTCGACGCACTCGCGGCGTTGCGCAAGCCGGTGGTGGCGGCGGTGAACGGCTTCGCGCTAGGCGGTGGATGCGAGCTGGCGATGGCCTGTCACCTCCGCGTGGCCTCCACCAACGCTAAACTTGGCCAACCCGAGGTGAAGCTCGGGCTGATTCCGGGCTACGGGGGCACCCAACGCCTCACCCGCCTGGTTGGTCGCGCCAGGGCGACCGAGTTGCTGCTGACCGGCCGAACCATCGATGCCGCTACCGCGCTGCAGTGGGGCCTGGTCAACAGGGTCGTCGAGCCGACCCAACTTCACGCGACGGTGCAGGGTCTCGTGGCCGAGATTCTCGCGGTATCTCCAGCCGCGGTGGCGCGCTGTCTGGAGGCCGTGGAGGTCGGCGCCGACCTGCCACTGGGTCGTGCGATGGAGTTGGAGGCGTCGCTGTTTGGCCTCTGTTTCGCCACCGAGGACATGCACGAAGGGGTGGCGGCATTTCTCGAGAAGCGCCCTGCGCGCTTCACCGGCCGCTAGCAGCCGCACCGACAGGCTCATCCGCACGTGTTGCGAGCCTTCGCCGCGAGGAGTCGCTCGTGACCGCGAGAAGGAAAGGGGACGTGCTTCTCTCCCATTGCGCGTCGCGCCCTACGGCCCTCCGTTTGACCGGCTTCCCGCCGCGATCAACAGAACACGATCCACGGATTGCCTACAACGGTTTCTATTTGCCCATTGGATACTGCGGCTCTCGGCCCTGGCTCGCCCCCGCTCGCTGCGGCCCGAAGCTCCTCCGGCCACGACCCACGAATCACGAACAGCGGTTTCTTCTTGCCCATCGGGTTTGCGGCAGTTCGGGCCTTGCGCATCCCCATGCGCGTCGGCCCGAAACTCCTCCGGCCGCGACCCGGCAGCGCGTCTCGCCGCCGTGACCCTCGCTGTTCCCCTCGCTCGAAAAGACGCTCGCTCGGGGCCAGCGTCTCCCGACGCCGATCCTCGCGCCGGGCACCCCGCGGCCTCCGGAGCGATCGCCGCTTCACCCGACGGGCGGATTTCAAGCC
>JBIOGJ010000063.1:0-21821 GCA_044447965.1 Thermoanaerobaculales bacterium
GGAATCGACGATGTTGGGCTACACGGATCGGTGGACGGCCAACTCGGCGGTCATTCCGGCGGGGAATGATCCGAAGGGCTCGATCAACGTCTTTGTCCAGTACGCCGGCGACGTGATCATCGAGGTCAACGGGTATTACGGCCCGCAGGGCGTGGTGACCAGCCTCACCGGCGGCGTCGCCAAGCTGACGGGCGACGTGACGTTGGCCGCCGGTTCCAACATCGACATCAGCCCGTCCAGCAACACTCTGACCATCTCGATGACGGGCGTCTCGGGCGGGACGCTCCCGGCCGGCACCTCGGGGCAGACGTTGCGCAGCAACGGCTCCGGATGGCTGGCGAACAGCTTCCTGTACAACGACGGGAGCAAGATCGGCATCAACACCCCCTCGCCAGCGCAGACGCTCGACGTCAACGGTACGATGCGCATGCCGATGACTACCGCGACCTCGGGCACGCCCACGGCGGGTGTGCTATTCCTTGGCACCGACCGCTTCATCCACAACTACGGCGCGCCCGGATCGGACGGCGAAAACACGTTCGTCGGCCTGCGGGCGGGCAACTTCACGATGGGCAGCGGTGCCCCGTTCGACGGGATCCAAAACACCGGGATCGGTAAGGAGAGCCTGACGTCCAACACCACGGGCTGCTGCAACGCCGCGCTTGGAGTCTGGAGCCTACACAACAACACGACTGGCTACATGAACACCGTGATCGGCTACGATTGTCTCTACTACAACACCACAGGTAATTACAACACGGCAGTTGGCGCTGGTGCTCTCAGGGCCCAGGCTTTCGACAACGGGGGCGCCGAATGGGACTCGAGCAACACGGCCGTCGGCGTCGGGACTCTCTACAACAACAACCCGACCGCAACCACCAATGGAATCGACAACACGGCGGTAGGCCGGTCCTCGCTGTACAGCAACACGATTGGAGCCGACAACACCTCAGTCGGCGTGCGGAATCTGGCACACAACACGACGGCGTCGAAGAACGTTGCCGTCGGGGCGTATGCGCTCAACACGCAGTCATTCGACAACGGCGGCACAATGTGGGACAGCTTCAACACCGCGATCGGGTATAACGCGCTCTACACCAACCAACCCGACAGTACGGGCGACGGTTTTGAGAACACCGCGGTCGGCGCGTACGCCCTGTACTCCAACGCCACGGGCGCGGGCAACACCGCGACCGGCCTTAGTGCCCTGGGCGCCAACACCACGGGCAGCGACAACACCGCGACCGGCGCTAGCGCCCTGCAAGCCAACACCACGGGCTCCGAGAACACCGCGATTGGCGTATGGGCCCTTCAGGCCAATACCACGGGCACGTCCAACACCGCGATCGGCTCCGAGAGCATGAATCTCAGCTCTACGGGCTCCTACAACGTCGCGAGCGGCGTTGGCAGCCTTCGGCAAAACAAGGGAAACTACAACACCGCGACAGGAGAGAGCAGCCTGTACAACAACAGCACGGGCGAGTCCAACACCGCGGTCGGGCAGGACAGCCTGGACAACAACACCACGGGGTCGGCCAACATCGCACTCGGCTGGATTGCCGGGTCCAACCTCACCACCGGCAGCCACAACATCGACATCGGGAACGTCGGTGTCGCTGGCGAGGGCAACACGATCCGCCTCGGGACCATCTACAACGCGGCCGGCGGCTGGGGCCAGAACGCCACCTACATCGCCGGGATCAACGGCGCCAACGTCGGGACCGGCAGCGCGGTCTACGTCAACGTCGACGGCCGGCTCGGCACGATTGCTTCCTCGCTCCGCTTCAAGCAGGACGTGACGGACATGGGCGACGCCTCGAGCCGTCTGATGGAGCTGCGGCCGGTCACGTTCCACTACAAGTCGCAGCCGGACGGACCGCTGCAGTACGGCCTCATCGCCGAGGAGGTCGAGGACGTGATGCCGGAGCTAGTGGTGCGGGACGCCACGGGCCAGGTCGAGAGCGTCGCCTACCACGAGCTGCCGGCGATGCTGCTCAACGAGCTGCAGAAGCAGCGCGCAACCATTGAGGCGCAGCAGACGCAGATTGAAAGCCGGGATGCAAGAATCGCGAGCCTGGAGAACCAGCACGCGGTGCAGCAGACACAGATCGAGACTCTCGCGGCTCGGCTCGCGGCGATCGAGGCGCGGCTGGCTGCGAAATAGGCAACGCGCTCGGCGCCTGCAACGTGAGGCCGATCGCGCGTCGACGTGGCATTGGTCGGTAGCCGGCGTCCAGGGAGCTATCGGCGGCCGTGACGCACCCTGGACGTTCGGGCGGTGCTACGCGAGCGGGATGCGGTCCTTGTTCTTGGCGAGCCACGCCTCGAACGTTTGCAGCGCAGGGTTGAGCGAGCGCGCGACGTCCGGCTTGCGCACACCCGAGAAGTAGCTCTCGAAATCGCGCTTGAACTGGAACATGTTGCCGAGGTCCTCGGCGCCCGGGAAACCAAAGGAGCGGTACGCCTCGGGCGTCACGGCGTTGTAGCCGACCGTGCGGCCCAGCGCCTTGCTCAAGGCTGCGGCGATCTGCGTGCCGGTGAGGCACTCGCCGGAGATCGCCACGGTCTTGCCGATGTTCTCGGCGCCCTGCTTGAAGATGCCGTACGCGCACCGGCCGATATCCTCGGCAGCGATGCCGGGCAGCTTCTTGTCGCCCATCGGCATCGTGATCGCGAGCGTGCCGTCCGCGGTCTTCTTCGGTCCCATGCCGAAGAAGATGAGGTTGTCCCAGTAGAACGAGGTGAGCAAGAACGTCGTGGGCACGCCGAGATCCGTGAACAAATGGTTAGCCTCGCCCTTGGCGTCGAAGTGCGGCACCTTGTACTTCCCCATTAGCGTCGGCATGCGGTCATCGGAGAGCGGCACCCACTTGCGGGTGTCCTCGAGCGTGGACCACACCACGTGCTTGAGCCCGGCGTGCTTTGCCGCCAGCGCCATGTTGCGGGCGTGGGCAAGCTCCTTCTCGGGCGAGAAGTGCGCCCAGTAGAACGTCACGCAGTATGCGCCGTAGGCGCCCGCGAACGCCCGCTTCAAGCTCTCGAGATCGTCGACGTCGGCGGCGACGACCTCGGCGCCCAGCTTGGCCAGCTCCTTTGCCTTCTCGGAGTTGACATCCCGCGCCAGCGCCCGCACCGCGAACGGCCCGCGCTTGTCGGCCAGGATCGCCCGCACGAGTCCACCGCCTTGCGCGCCGGTCGCACCGACCACCGCAATGATCTTCTTCGCCGCCATTCGTTTCCTCCCTGTCCATCAGATAAGCAAATCGCCTCGCCCAGCCATTCCCGTCGGCCCTGCACCCACGAGCGGCCTGGTTTGGAGCAAGCCAAGACCGGGACCAGTTCCACCTCACCACGCCCAACGGCAAGGTCGTCGAGCTGCACTTCGACCAGTTGAAGGCGGTACTCTTCGTGAAGATCTTCGAAAGGGAGCCGTCAGCGTGGGCATTGATGGCGCGGGGGCCCGTGCTATTGTGAGAATGATCAAGCGTTGAGCGGCGGGCCGGCGAGAGCAACGCGGTCAGGAGGGGTCATGGACGGATCTGGGGATCTCCACGTCATCCTCGGCGCGGGCGGCGCGATCGGCACGCCTCTTGCGGCGGAGTTGCTCGAGGTTGGCGCGCGGTTGCGCACGGTCTCACGCACGGGGCGCGGGCCGAACGGCGCGGAGAGGGCAAGCGCCGAGCTGGCGAAGTCGGACGACGTGCTCCGCGTGGTTGGGGAAAGCTCAACGGTCTACCTGCTGGCGGGCCTCGCATACGACCGGCGCGTGTGGCGCGAGCAGTGGCCGCGCATCATGAAGAACGTCGTTTCGGCTTGCAAGTCGAAGGGCGCGCGGCTGATCTTCTTCGACAACGTTTACATGTACGGCAAGGTCGAGGGGCCGATGACCGAGACGACGGCGGTGCGGCCGTCGAGCGTCAAGGGCGCGGTGCGCGCCGAGATCGCGGGGTACCTGCAGGACGAGATGGCGGCCGGCCGAATCACGGCGATAATCGCGCGATCCGCGGACTTCTACGGCCCGTGGGCAGTGCAGAGCAGCATCCCTGCGCTCCTCGTGTTCCAGAAGCTCTTTGCTGGCAAGGCTGCGCAGGCCCTCGGGCGCGCGGACGTCGCGCACTCGTACACGTACACGCTCGATTGCGTACGCGCGCTGCGCCTGCTCGCCGCGGCGGACGACGCGTACTCTCAGGTGTGGCACCTCCCGACCGCGCACCCGCCAATGACAGCGCGAGGGTTCGTCGAGCTGGCGGCGCGCGAGCTTGGTGTTCCGGCGCGTCTCACGGTGATCCCCGGCTGGGCCGTACGGGCGGCGGGCCTGTCCAGCACCCTCCTCCGCGAGGCCGGCGAGATGCTCTACCAGAGCGAGAACGATTACGTGTTCGACTCGTCGAAATTCGAGCGCCGCTTCTCGTTCACGCCGACACCGTACGAGGACGGGATCCGCGAGACGCTCCGGTGGATGGCTCGCGCTCCTCGCTAACCGCTACGGCAGCTAGCGCGCCGGCGAAGCGCTGCTCGGCGAGTACGCGGGGCAGGGCCCGATATTCGTCGACTCTTCGCACGCTCCCACTCGAGGGCCAAGCCACCCGTCGTCCTCGAACAGTTTCCGACGCCCTCCAACTACCTTGACGGCGCCTCTCGTGCGACTATCATGGGCCTAGGTAAGAAAGGAAATTCCTATCAACGGTCTAACGCGAAGGCCGGCCACATCAGCGTCGACCGCAGAGGGAGGGATCTCGATGCATAAAGCTACTGTTGTGTTCGCGATCTGTCTCGTTCTCGTGCTTTCCTCCGCGTGCACCAGGAAGGTGCCCGGCGAGTCCAAAGTGAACTTCGAGCTCGACAAGTGGTACGAGGTCAACCTCAAGGATGGGCCGGTCACACTCCACCGCCTCCGCCTCGAGCGCAAGGGGGGCCTGACCAAGTCGGCCTTCTTCCGTCCCGGCAACTCGCAGTACCTCGAAGACGTTCAGATCCAGATCGAATACAGCAACCAGGCGGATCGCGATTGGCGGACCGACTTCGAGATCACCTGGCGGGACGGGGCTGGTAAGGTCATCGACGGGTACCGGGGCGATGAGCAGCTCGACGACCGCAAGGATCGTGACTTGGCGACAGTGACGCTTTCCACGTTGCGCTACGGCTTGGAGAAGGCCAGCACGCTTCACTTCCACTTCGAGGTGCGGCCGAAGGGTTAGCTCCCGTCGTCAGCGTGATCGCCCTCGCCGACTCGCGCACCGACATTCCATTTTGCCCTCGGAGAGGGTCGTGCCGGGCGAAGTATTCGATCTCGGAAGGATCATTCCGGCCGAGGTCGCCGGGGGTTCCGCTACAGCTCCCCCGTGCTGGGTTGGGTCTCGCCTTCGTCCCGGTCGGCGCCGGGCATGAGCGCGCGATCGGTGTACTTGGCGGCGCTCGGGTCCTTTTCGATCCGCCTCCGCAACCGTTCGAGGCGGAGGGCGTACCACCCGAGGGCCATATAGATCGCGAACGTTTGCCACACGCGGCGCGGATAGAAGAGCAGCGGGTTCTCCTTCGGCATGCCCGGGCGGCGCGTTGCCCGGACCCTGCGGCGCACAAGACCGCACTGGAGCGCGTGGAGCTTCTCGAGGCGATAGCTGCCGTAGTAGCTCAAGATCGCCGAGGCGACGTGTCCGGTCCCCGCACCCATCGCCTTCGCGCGGCGCAGCAAGGTCTCGACGTGCTCCGGCGTGTAGTAGAGGTGCCAGGCGGCGGCGTACGCGGTTTGCCATTCCCGCTCGCTCATCCGGCCATGGTGCGTCGTCACGTGCTCCACATCGTACTTGTTGAGGTCGGGATCCATCCAGACGCCGCCCTCACGGAGCGCCTTGTGGTCCGCCGAGCCCGGGAACGGCGTGAGGACGAAGAACTCCAGGATGTCGATGGGGAGCTCCTGCTGGATCGTTCTGATGTCATGCTCGATCGACTCCGGCGTGTCCGCCGGAAAGCCCAGGACGTAACCGGCGTACGTGATGACCCCGACGGAGCGCCACGCCTGAAGCATCGCGCGGTACTCGCTCACCTTGTTCTGGCGCTTGTTCGCCGCCGCGAGGTTCTCGGGCCGGATGTTCTCCAGCCCGATGAAGACGCGCTTGCAGCCTGCGCGCGCCGCTCTCGCGATGAAGCCGGGGACGGTGTGCGCCATCGCGTCGACCTGCATCGTGAGCTTGAGCCGAATGCCTTCGGTTTCGCGCAGCTCGATGAGGCGGTCGAAGATCGCCTCCCAGTTCTTGTTGCGCGACAGGTTGTCGTCGGTGATGAAGAACCGCTTCGCGCCGCAGGCGAGGTTGGCCCGCACCAGCCGCTCCACGTCATCGGCGGTGCGCCACCGTGACCTGTGGCCCTGCACGTTGATGATCGCGCAAAAGCTGCACTCGAACGGACAGCCTCGACCCGCGTCGAAAGAGGCGTAGAACATGGACCGGCGCGCAAGCGCGCGCGGCAGGACCGGGGTCACGCTCCCCTGCAGCTCGGGCGGGTCGCCAAGGTAGTCGTAGATCGATCGCATCGAGCCTCGATACGCGTCCGCGAGCAATCCATCGATGCGGCCCTCCGCCTCCCCGGCAAATATTGCAGCGCCCAGCGCCTGGATCTCCTTGATCTCCGGCGACACGTCGGCGAGCATCGCCTGGCAACCGCTCACGTGGAAGCCGCCGATCGCCACTTGAACGCCGGCGGCCCGGAAGGTACGGGCGAGGTCGGCCGCACGGGGAAACTGGTTCGATTGCACGCCGACGAGGAAGACCACCCCGCGGCGCTCGTTCGCCGCGATGCGCCGGACGATGCGACGGACCGGGATCCGGGTGTGGCGCTCATCGTATGCGTGAATGACGATATCCACGTCCGGGCCGAGCACACGACACTCCCCGGCGTCCTGCACCAACGCGAACAGGCACGCGAGCGAGTTCGAGGGTGCGAACGCCCGCAACCACTGGATAACGTAGCCGTCGTCGTCGTAGCGCGAGGGGCCAACGATCTCCACGAAGAACTTTTTCGTGCCGCGCTCCTCGCGGTTCATCCGCTCCCTCCACGCCGCTTCCGCCCAACGTACCGATCGGCTGACGTGAAAGTATCACGAGACCCGTCCCGCACGACCAGGACTTGTCGATGACATGCGCCTGCCCCCCGGATGCGATGCTACGGTTGGCGGCGCCTGCCGGCGGCACCGGTGAACACCTATCGGCAGAGCACTGGACAGCTCCGGGTCGCGGCTGGAAGCCGCTCCCACTTCGACGTTGCCGGTGGGGCCAACTGCTGCGGCGTGTAGCCGCGCCACCGAGCTACGTAAGGCAGAGCCGGTACCCATACGCCGCTAGGCCGCGCCGCCGCCGGTGCAGTTGGAGCAGGGGGCTGGCGTGGGGCGTGTAGCCGCGCCGCCGCCGGTGGGTCTATCGCAAGGCGCGCGAGCCCGCCGCGCCGGAGCATAGCCTCGCGCTATGTGAGGACGCGAGCGGGCGAGTGCAACGCCGCGAGAGACCCGGCGCCGGCGGCGCACTCTACGCGGCGACGACGAGGATGGTGAACATCACGAGCCACACCACGTCGAGAAAATGCCAATAGATCTTGCAGTACTCGACGCCGGGGTGGAACTCCGCCGAATACCGCCCGCGCCACGCCCGTGTCGAGACTACGGCGAGCGGGATGATGCCGCCGACGACGTGCGCCGCATGCAGGCCCGTGAGCAAGAAGAACGTGAAGCCGTACAGGTTCGTGCGCGCGTTCAGGTTGACGGCGACGAGCGCGAACCAGTTGAGCGTTTGCGAGACCAGAAACGCGACGCCGAGCAGCGTCGTGAGCAGCATCCCCCAGCGCAGGCCGGCCTTCCGTCCGGCGCGCGCCGCGCGCACCGCGAGCTGCATCGTGGCGCTGCTCACGAGCAGGATCACGGTCGAAATCCAAAGCGCATCCGGCAGGCGCGGCATCCCAGACGGCGGCCAGGCGGTGGCGCGGCTGCGCACGACCAGGTAGCCGATGATGCTCGCCGCGAACAGCATCGAGAGCGCAAGGACGAGGATGCGCATACCGAGCCGGCCGGTGCCGAGGGGGACCGGCGCGGCTCGCTCATCCTGGCGCGAAGGGCTCGTGCTCATTTGGGCAACGCCGGCGCGTAGTTGGGGATGAGGTCTGGAGCGTACGCCCGCGTGTCGAGCAGCGCGAGCGAGACGAACAGCATGAAGAAGAGGAGCGCAGCGATGAACACGATCGCGTTCATCGGCCGGTCGTAGCGCATGTGCATGAAGAAGAGAAGCACGAGCGAGCCCTTGACCACCGCGATCGCAAGCGCGATGCCGAGGTTCGCGCTGCCGAGGTCGATCCCCGCCACGGCGACGGTCACGATCGTCAGCACGAGCAGGCCTCCCCACACGCCCGCGAGCACCTTGAACGGCACGACGTGCCCAACGGCGGCGTGTCGCTCCTCGGCGGCTCCGGCTTCGTGCTGCGTCGTATCATTCATTGCTCACCTCGCTCATTTCTCGGTCTTCCACCCCTGCCCTCACCGAATCAGGTAGAGCAGCGGGAAGAGGAAAATCCAAATGAGATCCACCAGGTGCCAGTACAAGCCGGCGAGGTCCACGGGCGTGAAGTAGCTCGGACCGAACTCGCCCCGCTTGGCTCGCACCAAGATCAGCGAGAGCAGGACCATGCCCGCGATCACGTGGACGCCGTGCAGGCCGGTCATCATGAAGTAGACGGCGAAGAACACCTGCACGTCGTGGGGCGGCCCTCCGCTCGTCAGCTCCGCGAGGGAGCGGGCGCCTGGCTTCGCGAGCCCGCGCGGGCCGATCGCCGCGGGCGGGATCAGCGAGCGCTCTTCGGGGTTGAACCCGGGTGAGGCCACCGGTGTGGGCTTCGCGGGCGCCACCTTCGCCGCCTGCCCCACCTCGGCGTGGAAGTACTTGCCCCACAGCAAGCCCTCCTTCCACTTGTGGTGGTACTCGACGTACTTGATGCCGAGGAAGCAGCCGGCGAGCACGATGGTCGCCGCGAGCAAGCGGACGAGCGCCTTGGCCCGGCCCAGTTGCGCGCACCGTACCGCCCACGCCATCGTGAAGCTCGAACAGATCAGCACCGCGGTGTTGATGGCGCCGAGCGTCGTGTCGAGAAAGCGGTGGGCGTAGAGGAAGATCTCCGGGTGGTTTGAGCGGTACACCGCGTACGCGCAGAAAAGCCCGCCGAAGAGCAAGATTTCAGTGGAGAGGAAGATCCACATCCCAAGCTTGCCGGACTCGAACTGCTGCTCGGCGGTGTCGAAGTGATGCGCGAGATGCCCCGCGTGAGCGGTGGCCGCGCCGGCTTCATGTGTGGTGTCCCCCCGCACGCGCGCCTCCTAGGAAGCGGCCGGCTGCTTGGCCGGCGGCCCCTTCACGAACCCGCCGAGCTGGCGGTCGTAGCTCCACGCCTCGACGTCGTACGGATCGCCGGCCACCGGCGTGGCCGCGAAGTTGTCATGCGGCGGCGGTGACGTTGTCTGCCATTCCAGCGTCGCGCCGCCCCACGGGTTCGCCGGGGCGAGACGGCCGCCGAAAAATGAGTGGATGAGGTTCACCGCCACGATGACGAACCCCAGCGCGAGCAGGTAGGAGCCGATGGTCGAGAGGCGGTGGTAGCTCTCGAACTGCGGCACGTAGTGGTACGAGCGCCGCGGCGCCCCGTGGCTTCCCATGACGAACTGGGTGAAGAAGGTGGTGTTGAACCCGACGAAGATGATCAAGGCGCCGATCCTGCCCCACAGCTCGTTGTACATGCGGCCGAACATCTTCGGCCACCAGTAGTGGAGGCCGCCGAGGAACGCGATCACCGTGCCGCCGAACATCACGTAGTGGAAGTGCGCCACCACGAAGTAGGTGTCGTGCAGGTGCACGTCCACCGCCAGGGCGCCGAGGAACAGGCCGGTGAGCCCGCCGATGCCGAAGAGAAACAGGAACGAGAGCACGTACAGCATCGGCGTGGCGAGCCAGATCGATCCCTTGTACATGGTGGCAAGCCAGTTGAACACCTTCACCGCGGACGGAATCGCGACCATGAAGGTGAGGAAGCTGAAGATCATGCTGGCGAGGAGCGACTGGCCCGAGACGAACATGTGGTGGCCCCAGACCAGAAAAGAGAGCACTGCGATCGCGATCGACGACAGCGCGATGAAGGTGTAGCCGAAGATGTGCTTGCGGGAAAACACCGATACCAGTTCACTGATGATCCCCATCGCCGGGAGGATCATGATGTACACGGCCGGGTGCGAGTAGAACCAGAAGAAGTGCTGGAACAGGATCGGGTCGCCACCGAGGGCGGGATCGAAGATGCCGATGCCGAGCCCCCGCTCGGCGATGAGCAGCAGCAGCGTGATGCCGAGTACCGGAGTGGCCATGATCTGGAGGATCGCGGTACCGTAAATCCCCCACAGGAACAACGGCATGCGGAACCAGCTCATCCCCTTCGGACGAAGCTTGTGGATCGAGACGACGAAGTTGAGGCCGGTGAAGATCGAGGAAAAGCCAAGCACGAAGACGCCCGCGACCATGCTGATCACGTTCGTGTTGGTGGTGGTGCTGTACGGCGTGTAGAAGGTCCAGCCGGTGTCCACGGCGCCGGTGACGATCGAGCCCAGGGCGATGAGCGCGCCCGCGACCCACAGGTAGAAGCTGGTCAGGTTGAGGCGCGGGAACGCGACGTCCTTGGCCCCGAGCATGAGCGGCAGGACAAAGTTGCCGAGCGCCGCCGGGATCCCCGGAATCACGAAAAGGAAGATCATTATGGCGCCGTGCAGGGTGAACGCCTGGTTGTACTGGTCGGCGCTCATCAGCGTGCTGTTGCCCGGGGTGAGCAGCTTGGTCCTGATCAGCATCGCAAACACGCCACCGAGCAGGAACGAGGACAGGATCACGATCAGGTACATGAGCCCGATGCGCTTGTGGTCGAGCGTGAGGAGCCACGATTTCAGGCCGCGCCCGTGGTTGAGGTAGTTGTCGCGCCCGAGGGCGTTCTCCCGGCCTAACTGTCCGCCCGGATCCAGCGTCGCGTCGATGCTTGCCATTTCCCTGCTTCCCTCCAACTGGCGTGGGCTGCCCCACCAAGGGCGAGGCGGGGCCTCGCCCCTACTTCACGGTCTTCATGAACTCGATGATCGCGGTGATCTCCTGATCGGTGAGGCGTCCTTTGAACGTGGGCATCACCGGCTGGAACCCCGCCGGCACGTTTTCCGTCGGGTTGACGATGCACGTGCGCAGGTAGTTCTCGTCTGCGACGATCACCCGCCCACCCGTGAGCGGCACGTGGCTGCCGAAAAGGCCCTTCCAGGTGGGCCCAGTGGAGGCGCCGCCATCGAGCGTGTGGCATTGGGCGCAGCCGCGGGTGCGGTAGAGTCGCTCGCCCGCTTGGGCCGGGGGCATCTTCTTGACGAAATTGCTTTCCTCTTCGAGCCACCGCTCGAAGCCGCCCGGCTCGTGCACGATCACCTTGGCCCACATGTCGGAGTGACCGGTGCCGCAGTACTGCGTGCAGTAGATCTGGTACTCGCCGGGGGTGACGGCGCGGAACCACACCTTCACGTACCGTCCCGGGACCACGTCCCGCTTGAGCCGGAACGCCGGGATGAAGAACCCGTGGATCACGTCCTCCGACGTCATCACGAGGCGCACCGGCGTGGCCACCGGCACGTGCAGGTTCTCGTCTACGGTCCCGTTGGGGTAGGTGAAGAGCCATTTCCACTTTTGTCCGGTGACGAGCACCTCGTACGCGTTCGCCGGGGGCGTGTTGATGTTGAGGAATACCTTGAAGCCCCACACGAAGATCGCGGTCACGATGAGGATCGGAATCACGGTCCAGGTGATCTCGAGCGGTGTGTTGTGATGGCGCGAGGGCTCGGCCTCCTCGCGGCCTTGCCGGCGCCGGTAGCGCACCGCGAACAGCACCATCAGGAACACGATCAGGACGAAGAAGAACACCGACACCCACAGGACGAGCGAGAAGATCCAGTCCACCGCCACGGCGCCGGTGGACCCCTGCACCGGCATCCAGAACCCGCCGTCGGCCTGCACCGAGGCCCAGCTCAGCAGCCTTCTCACCAGTTCGTGTCCAAAACTCAATTGCCTGCTCCCCTACATGCCGCCCGTCACCTGATCGCGCCAGGACGTTCGTACCTCACTGCCTGCGACCTCAAAGAGTTGCGCGCCCTCACGTTCGAGGGTTCGAACGCTCGAGCGATTGTCTACGAGCTCCCCGCCGCCACGAGGTCAACAGCCAAACCCCGACCACCAACGCGGTGGTCGCCCCGCCGAAACGCATGAGGTTCGTGGCTGCCAGCACATAGCGTCCTTCCTGCGCGTCGTAGTGAAAGCAGTAAAGGAGCACCTGATCGACGGTCGTGCCGATCTTGCCCTGCCCCGCCTCGGCCAGCGCGAGGTGCACGGTCTTGGGCTGGTAGAGCACGCCGTACAGATAGCGGGCGATTCGACCGTCCGGCGCGATGACGAAGATGGCGGCGGCGTGCGCGTACTGGCCGCGCTCCTTGACGTAGCGGTAGCCGAAGCCGACCGCGTCCGCGAGCTTCCTGATGTTCTCCTCACGGCCGGTGAGGAAGTGCCAGCCGGCGGCGGCGCCGACACGGCCGTACTCGGTGAGGTAGTTCTCCTTCTTCAGCTTCGCCAGGGTTGGCGTTTCGCGCGGATCGATGCTCACCGTGACGATGTTGAACTCGCGGCCCGGCGTCCAGGCGACCGCTTTCAGGCCATCGACGAGCCCGTTGAGCACCAAGCTGCACAGCATCGGGCAGGAGTAGTAGCCGAGCGTGAGGATCACCGGACGATTCCCGGGGAAGTACTGCGCCAGCCGCACCGGGCGACCCTCCTCGTCGGTGAACTCGAGGTCGAGGGGAAGCCGCGCGCCGGGGTGCTCCGAAATGCCGACACCTTCGAGGTCCTTGGGCAGCGGCTCCTGCCGCTGTGCGAGCAGCGGCGAAGCGGTGGCGGTGGCCATCACCAACGCCAGCGCAAGGCGGAGCGCGGCACTCGAGGCGAACCTCGCCCGAATCCCTCCGCGCATGTCGCCCCTGGCGCCGCTCATGCTGCCGATCCTCCTGACTCGCACAACGCTCCTCGCCCGCGCCGATTCCGCCACGAGGCGTGCTATTTCTTCTTCCCGACCGTCGGCGCCCCAGGCTTCGTCGCCGTAGGCGCGGGCGCGGCCGGCGGCTGCACCTGCGGCCACGGGCTCCGGCCGCCGTCGCGCACCACCAGCGCCATCGCGCACTGGATCGAGATCGTGACCACGCCCCGCTTGTCGTCCACCCAACGGTAGGTGGCGAGTGCCTCCTGCTGCTGTGCGCGCAACTCGGCAAGCTCCTCAGGCGCCACGGCCACCACCTTCTGCAGATTTTCCTCCGTCTCCTGGCGGTAGAAGTACGCCTGGAGGAGCACCACGACGACGAACAACAGGATCGCGAAGACCACGCCGACCACCGCCGTCATCGAGGTGTCCGGCTCGCTGCCTCCCGGCGGCGCCGTCTTCGTAACGTCGGCGTGTCCGCTACCCATCGTTGTCTCTCCCTATCCCCGAGCCCCGAACCCCGGTCCTCATGCGTTCTCGAATGCGAGTGACTCGGCCAAGCGCGGATCCCGCTCAGGCAAAAGTGAGCGTTCCCTCATCGCAAACGCCACGGCCGCCAGCCACACTCCGCCAAGCCCGACGAGGATCGTGAGATCCAGCAAGTGCGGAAGAGGGCTTGCCGGGCTCCCCTCCGGCATCACCAACCAGTAGAGATCGACCCAGTGCATCGCCAGTATCCACATCGCCACCACTGCCAGCACGGCGGGACGCCGCTTGGCGGCGCGCGATAGCAGCGCGGCAAACGGCACGATGAAGTGGCCGAAGATCAGCACGAGTCCAACCGCTTCCCAGCCGTGCTGCTGCCGGCGCAGCAGCCAGCGGGTCTCCTCCGGGATGTTCGCGTACCAAATCAGCATGTACTGCGAGAAGGCGATGTACGCCCAGAACACGACGAACCCGAAGAGCAGCTTGCCCATGTCGTGGTAGTGCTCCACCGTGATCGCCCGGCGCAGCAGGCCGCGCGATTGAAGGCCGAACGCGAGCAGGGGCAGCAATGCGTAGATCCCCACCGCCGCACCGGCGAAGTAGTAGACGCCGAAGATCGTGCTGTACCAGTGGGGCTCGAGCGACATGAGCAGGTCGAACGCCCCAAACGTCAGCGTAAGCGCAAACGCCACCATCGCGGGCGCGCTCCGCGACTGCATCTGGAGTGTTTCTCGCGCATCCCCCGAGGCGTCCTGCGCCAGCGAGCGCCGGAGGAAGTAGCGGGCCAGCAGGCCCCACACCGCGAGGTAGAAGACGCACCGTATGACGAAGAACGGCACGTTGAGGTAGGCCGCCTTGTGCTGCAGGGTCGGATCGTGCGCGATCACCTCCGGTCGCGCCCAGGGATACAGCTCGCGCAGGCCCAGCACGAGCGGAACGAACAGCACGAGCATGAACGGCAGCACCGCGGCGAGCGCCTCGGCGATGCGCCGCACCACCACGCTCCAGCCCGCCCGAGTGAGGTGGTGCAGCACGACGAAGTAGAGCGCCCCGAGCGACAGGCTCAAGAAGAACACGAAGCTCTGGAGGTAGGCGAAGAAGAAACGCCGCCACCCCTCCGGCTGGAGCGCCGCGAGCGCCACACTGGCCGCGAGCGTTGCTCCGCCCACCACGGCGGCGCCACGCCATAGTTGTCGGCCCAGCGCACCCAGGTGCCTCGGCTCGGCGCCAACGTCGGGAAGCTCGATCATGCCCTCCACCTACCGGACCTGCCGCTGTAACGCCGGCGGCACGTCAGCGATCGTTGCGTTCTGGCTCAACTCGAGCGCCCGCACGTAGGCCACGATGGCCCAGCGGTCGGCCACCGGGATCTGCGCTCCGTACGCCGGCATGTTGCGGATCCCGTTGGTAATTGTGTTGAAGAGATGGCCCGCCGGGCGGCTGCGCACGAGGTCGGTGTGGTACGAGGAAGGCGGCGTCCAGGTACCTTCCTGGAGCGCGTCGGCCCGCTTTGCGACCGGCCCATCGCCGTAGCCCGAGAGGCCGTGGCAGGGTGAGCAGTAGATGTCGTACCGCTCCTGGCCGCGCCGCATCAGCTCGGCAGTGACCTGCAGCGGGAACGCCGTGACCCAGCCTCCGGCGTCGCGCCCGGCCCAGAACGCCGCGTCCTCGTGCAGCTCCCCGCGAGCCACGGTCCCGGCCACGGCGGGGCGCATCGCCCTCCCGTCGGCGAAGAGGGGGTTGGCGGCTTGCGTCTTGAACTTCGGCTGCCGCGCCATGTCGCGGATGATCTGAATCCGGGGCTGCGACGAGGTCGTGGCACGCGAGCGCGCGATCAACGCGAACGGCACGAGCGCGAGGGCAAGCAGAATCACGGCAGCGTAGACGAGCGGACGCGGCATCGTCACGCCTCCACCGTTGCGACCCTGACCGCGCCCACGGTTTCGAGCAGTGCCTTCGTCCGCAGCGGGTCGAAGCGCGGGTCCGTGGCCTCGATCGCGATGAAGAAGCGGTCGGTGGTGCCGCGCTCGAACAACTCCGCCGGGAGCACCGGGTGGTAGAACTGCGGCGCGCCGTTGGCCCACCACAGGCCGACGAACGCCGCGAGCGACGCGAGCAGCACGGTCAGCTCGAAGGTGATTGGGATCGCCGCCGGCAGCCCGAACAGCGGCTTGCCGCTGATCACGTACGGATAGTCGAGGCCGTTCATCCAAAACTGCATCGCCAGCGCCGTGGCCGCACCCACCGCGCCGCCGCCGGCAACGAGCCACGGCAGCTTGCTCATGCGGATGCCGACAGCCTCATCGAGGCCGTGGACCGGGAACGGGGAATGGGCGTCGAAGCGGACGTAGCCGTCCTCACGCACCCTCGTGCACGCCGCGAGCAGCGCGTCGACCGAGTCGAACTCCGCGAGCAAGCCCCACACCGGCGGCGCGCTCGCAGCCACGATGGTGTTGGCCTCGCTCATGGCCGGCTGTCCTCCCGCTGGCGCTCGTGCTGGCCCGGGATCTCGCCCCAGTACTGCCCGTGGCCGCGGTGCGGGCCGTGCTCGAGCCCGGCCGCCGGCATCACGCTCTTGACCTCGGCCATCGCGATCATCGGTCCGAAGCGCAGGAAGAGTAGAAAGAGCGTCAGGAACAGCCCGAACGATCCCGCCAGGGTGCACAGCTCGACCCAGGTCGGTTTGTAGTAGCCCCAGCTCGAAGGCAGCGGGCCGCGGTGCAGCGAGGTCACGATGATCACGAACCGCTCGAACCACATGCCGACGTTGATCAGGATCGACACCACGACCAGCATCCACGGCGTGGTCCGCGTCTTCCTGAACCACAGTGTCTGGGGAAAAATCACGTTGCACGAGAACATGATCCAGAACGCCCAGGCGTAGGGCCCGAGGGCGCGGTTGACCACGGAGAAGCGCTCGAACTCGTTGCCGCTGTACCACGCGATGAAGAACTCCGTGAAGTACGCGTAGGCGACCATCAGCCCGGTCGCGAGCGTGATCTTCGCCATGTTGTCGAGGTGCCGCGTGGTGACGATCTCCTCGAGGCCAAACACCTTGCGCACCGGGATCAGCAGCGTGAGCACCATCGCGAAGCCGGAGAAGATCGCGCCCGCGACGAAGTACGGCGGGAAGATCGTCGAGTGCCAGCCCGGGAGTTGCGCCACCGCGAAGTCGAAGCTCACCACTGAGTGGACCGACAGCACCAGCGGTGTGGCCAGGGCGGCGAGCAGCAGGTAAACCCGCTCGTAGCGATGCCAGTGCCGCGCGGACCCGCGCCAGCCGAGACTCAGGATGCCGTAAACGATCTGGCGCGTGCGCGTGGTGGCGCGATCGCGCAGGGTGGCGAGGTCCGGGACCATGCCGGTGAACCAGAAGAGCAGCGAGACCGTGAAGTAGGTGCTGACCGCAAACACGTCCCACAGCAACGGGCTCCTGAAGTTCGGCCACACCGACATCTGGTTCGGGTAGGGGAAGAGCCAGTAGTCGAACCACGGCCGACCGGTGTGAATGGCGGGGAACATCCCCGCGCACATCACGGCAAAGATCGTCATCGCCTCGGCGAAGCGGTTGATGCCGGTGCGCCACTTCTGGCGGAACAGGAAGAGGATCGCCGAGATCAGCGTGCCGGCGTGGCCGATGCCGACCCAGAAGACGAAGTTGGTGATGTCGAATCCCCAGCCGACCGGGATGTTGAGACCCCAGATGCCGATCCCGGCTAGGAACAGGTAGCCGACCATCGCCACCAGCAGGGCGGTGAGCGCCGAGGAGATTGCGAACGCGACGTACCATGCGCGCGGCGGCTTGGGCCGCTCGACGATCGAGCACACCTTGTCGGTGACGGACGCGAAGTCGTTCGCGCCGAGGACCAAGGGCGGCCGCGTCCGCGGATCTTCACCCAGTTGATCGAGGCGGCCCGCCACGGCGCTCATCCTGCCTCCTCGAGATCGGGCGAGGGGTTGCGCAGCTTGGCGAGGTAGAGGTTGCGCGGGCGCGTGGCCAGCTCGGCGAGGATGCCGTACGCGCGCGGGTGCCGGTGCAGTTTGGCGACGCGGCTGTTGGCGTCCTTGAGGTCGCCGAAGACGATCGCCTCGGTCGGGCAGGTCTGCGCGCACGCCGGGGTGATCTCACCGTCGCGCAGCGGTCGCCGGTCGTTCTTCGCCGCGATCTTCACCGCCTCGATGCGCTGCACGCAAAACGTGCACTTCTCCATCACCCCGCGCCCGCGCACCGTTACCTCGGGGTTGAAGACCATCTTCTCCGTCTCGGGGAGGTTCTTGAACCAGTTGAAGAAGTTGAAGCGCCGCACCTTGTACGGGCAGTTGTTCGAGCAGTAGCGGGTGCCGACACAGCGGTTGTAGACCTGCTCGTTGAGGCCCTCGTCGGAATGCGTGGTCGCGGCCACCGGGCAAACCTGCTCGCAGGGCGCGTTCTCGCAGTGCTGGCAGGCGACCGGCTGGAACGCGAGCTTGGGGTTGGCAGGCTTGCCCTTGAAGTAGCGGTCGACGCGGATCCAGTGCATCTCGCGCCCGCGTCGCACCTGGTCCTTGCCCACCACCGCGATGTTGTTCTCCGCCTGGCACGCGAGCATGCACGCGTTGCAGCCGATGCATGCCGAGAGGTCGATGCTCATCCCCCACTGGTGCTCGCCGGTGAGTCCGGGCGAGGTGAACAGCGCGGTGCGCTCCGAGGTTTGGCCTTCGCGGGCGAAGTCCGGATGCGCGTGGTACTCGGCGAGCGTTGCCTCACGGATCAGCTCGCCGATGCGCGTGCCGCGCTCCTCGTAGCCCACCCGATCGATCGCCTGGTGGTCCTGGGTGCAGACAAGCTGGTGCGCGCGACCCGTCTTCTCGACCGTGGCCCCGCCCGCCACCAGCAGCGCGTCGGAGCTGCGCAGCGCGTACGCGTTAAAGCCAACGCCGTTGCCGACGCTGCCGGCGGCGGTGCGACCGTAGCCGAGCGGCAGCACGATCGTTTCGTCAGCTTGACCGGGCATCACGTACGCCGCGATCTCGAGTGCTCGCCCCGCACGCTGCACCTTGATCAGGTCGCCGTGCGCGACGCCAAGCGCCGCGGCGGTGGCGGGACTCAGCAGCGCCGCGTTGTCCCACACCACCTTGGAGAGCGGGTCGGGCAGCTCCTGCAGCCAGGCGTTGTTGGCAAAGCGGCCATCGTGGGCGCGAGCGTCCGGCGTGAAGATGATCGCGAGCCCGCTACCCGCCGGCGTTTCGGCCGCGCGGTCCGAGACCGCCGCCGCGAGCACCGTCGCACCCCGTGGTTGCACCGCTAAGGCAGCGAACTCGCTGCCGCCGAGCAGGCCGTCGTTGAGCGCTCGCCTCCAGGCGACCTCGAACTCGGCAGCGCCCGTCAGCTCGCGGATCGTCGCCCGCACGAGGTCATACCCGTTCGGACTCGGCTCGCCCAACGCGAGCGCGAGCAACTCGATCGCGCTCTTCCCACCGTAAAGGGCGTCGATGAGCGGCTGCTGCACCGACACCGTACCGTCCCACGCGCGCACATCGCCCCAGCTCTCGAGGTATTGCGCGCGCGGAACGTGCCAGCGGCACGATCGCGAGGTCTCGTCGTCGAAAAGGCCGAGATGAATCGTGGTCGGCACGCTCGCGAGCGTACCGGCGAGGTCGAGCTCCACCGGGGCGTCGTACACGGGGTTGCCACCCAGGATCAGCAACGTCTGGACCTGCCCGGAGCGTGCAGCGCTCGCGAGCGCCGCAATCGCGTGACCGTGCGAGGCACCGGCCGTCTCGCCGGCGTCCACGAAGCGCACCACTCGTCCGACGCCGCCGAGCGCCAGGTTGATTTGCTGCGCCAAGGCGTGGACGGCGGCCGGCTGGCGCGGACCGGCGATCACCAGCCCATGCCCCAAGTGGCCCAGCAGATCGCGCGAGACCGCTTGCACAAACGCGAGGTGTTCGTCGCCCGGAGCATCCACGGCGCGCTCGAGTTGGGGCAGCGCGAGACCGACCTTCGCCAACTCGCCTGCGATCGCATGCAGGATCCCTGCGATCCTCGCCGCGCTGACCGCGAGCCGATGGTCCGCCATCGCCCCGGTGAGCGACACGATCGGCTCGGCGGCGTACAGCCTCGCCATCACACCGTCGTCGCCCCTCCGCCGCGAGGCAAATTCCCGGGCGTACCGGAGCGCGTTCGGCTGCTCGGCCAGCGGGTCCGCGTCGAGGCAGAGCACGACCTCGGCATGATCGAACCGATAGATGGCACGGGCGTCTCTGCCAAAGGCCTGCCTCGCGCCGTCCCGTTCGTTCTGCCGTGACCACGGCTCCCATTCGTACCAAGCAGCCGCGGGAAACACGGTGGCGAATCGCCTGCGCAGGCGCGCCGCCGTGAGCGAGGTCGTCTCCTCCGCGAGAACCGCGAGGCTCTTGCCGCCTTGGGATCGCAGCGCCGCGAAGTGGGGCACTGCAAAGGCGAGGAACTCGTCCCAGTTCTGTGGGAAGACCTGTCCTCCCTCGCGGTGCACCACCTGCTTGCTGCGGTCGGGGTCGTACAGCTCCAGGACCGATGCCTGGTGCAGCGCGCCGGCGGCGCCGAGACTGGCCGGATGGAGCGGGTTGCCCTCGACCTTGATTGGCCGGCCGTCGACGCTGGTGACGAGCAGCCCAACCGCGCCCCCGCCAAGCTCCATCGCCGTCGCGTACTGCTGCGGGACGCCTGGAGTGCGCCCCTCGGGGCGGCTCGCAAATGGCACGATCAGCTCTTTCGGCCAGCGGCACGAGGCCAGGCCGGCGATCCCCAGCGAGGCGCCCATGACCTTGAGGAACGCCCGGCGTGTCTGGGGCGAGAGCAGGTCTTCCGCGAGACCCGGGAACTCCTTCTCCACCAGCGCGCGGTACTCCGGCGTGTCGGCCAGCTCGTCGAGGCTGCGCCAATATTCGCGCCCGCCCCTGGCCTCACGCGCCGAAACTTGGTTGCCGTTCACATCCACCCGTTTCCCCCTGTCCCCTGTTCCTTGCCTCATCGGTGGCACGTCCAGCACTGCGTCGAAGGGTTGATCTGGCTCGCCTCGCGCAACCGCCTCCCGTAGATCTCGGGATCCTCCGGGGGAACCCAGTCCATGCGGGTGACCATTTCCGCCGGCCGCAGGTGACGGTCGGGATGGCGGTGGCAGTCGAGGCACCAGCCCATCGAGAGGCGTTCAACCTGGGTGACGACCTCCATCTTGTCGACCCGACCGTGGCACTCGACGCAGCCAACGCCGCGGCGCACATGTGCCGAATGGTTGAAGTACACGAAGTCGGGCAGGTCGTGCACCCGCACCCACGGCACCGGCAGCCCGGTTGCGTAACTCTCCCGGATCGGCAACAGCTTGGCGCTCGATGCACGGATCTTGGCGTGGCAGTTCATGCACGTCTGCGTGGGCGGGATGGCGGCGTGGGCGGCGACTTCGACTGTCGTATGGCAGTAACGACAGTCAATTCCGAGCTGGCCGGCGTGCAGCGCGTGGCTGTACGGCACCGGCTGTACCGGCTGATAGCCGACCGCGGTGGTCTGTGGCGACGCGCCATATGCGAGCAGCAGGGTCACGTACACGGGCAGTAGGACCGCGAGCGTCGCCAGCGCCGGTCTTGCGAGATTGGTCCACTTGGGGAAGGCAAACCGCCCACCACCGCGCCCACCACCGGTCATGAGACGTGATCTTAGTCAGGGGCTCCAAACGAGTCAAGGGTGATCTTGGCCACGATCCCGTCGCCACGGTTTCGTCTCGATTACTGCACGGCCAGCGCCAGGGGAAGGCACCGTTCGTCCTGATCTGAGAATTTCGCTCCAGGCGGCAGCGGCCATGCGAGGCGAGGAGCTGGCAAAACCCACCACGCGGCCTCGACTTCGCGCCCGCTTGGGCCTCCGGCGGTGCGCCCGTCGCTTTGTCGTCATTCCCGCGCAAGCGGGAATCCAGCCTTGTTCCTGGCCGCAACATCTGGGTTGCATCGTCGGTCATCGCGAGCGACCACCACAACGACGGGTTTTCTCTTGCCCGTCGGGTGCTGCGGCTCTCCTCGCTTGCCCGTCCCCACGGGCTGCGCTCGGAGACTCCTTCGCGCACGACCGAGCAGGGACGGCCCGCGGCGGGGCCCCTCGCTGTCCGCATGAAGCCGCGTCAGCGACACCCCACCTCGGTCCACCCGCTCGGTGCCCGTGCGCTCCGGAGGCATGCCGCTTGGCGCCCGACGGGCGGAGTCATTACCCCCCACCCGGTCTTCGACGCACGCGCGCTTGGAGGAATCGTCTTGCCCCGTGGAAGCAA
>JBIOGJ010000064.1:0-20499 GCA_044447965.1 Thermoanaerobaculales bacterium
GTGTCGTCGAGGACGGCCCGGCGCGCGTCGCCCTCGAGGTGGTGCGCGAGGCGGCGGGTTCGACCTTCACGCAGCGTATCCGCCTCGCCGCTGGGGGCGCCGGAGATCGTCTCGAGATCCTCCACGACATCGACTGGCGGACCAAGGCGACGCTGCTCAAGGCCGCCTTTCCCCTGGTCGCATCGAACGAGATGGCGACGTACGACCTCGGTCTCGGTGTGGTGCAGCGACCCACCGATCGGCCCAACCGCTACGAGGTGCCGGCGCAGGAGTGGGCCGACATCACCGACAGCACCGGCGCCTTCGGCACCACCATCCTCGACGACAGCCGCTACGGCTGGGACAAGCCGGACAGCCACACGCTCCGCCTCACGCTCATCCACACGCCGCGCGTGGTGCCGAGCACGAGCTGGCCGTCCGAGCAGGCGTCCAACGACCTCGGCCACCACCGCGTGCTCGTCGCCCTCGCCGGTCATGCAGGCGATTGGCGCTCAGGCGACGTGCCGCAAGTCGGGGATCGCCTCAACCAACCTTTGCTCGCCTGGCAGGCGCCTGCCCACGACGGCCCGCTCGGCCGGTCGCTCTCGCTGCTGCGCCTCGCGGACCACAACGGCGGCGAACCGCCGGTCGCGGTGCGCGCGCTCAAGCTCGCCGAGGAGAGCAATGAGGTCGTGGTCCGTTTGCAGGAGCTCTCGGGCCGGCCGCTCGAGGGCGTGCGCCTCTCGTTCGCCCGGCCTGTCGTTGCCGTCCGTGAGGTCAACGGCGCCGAGGAGCCGATCGCCGAGCACGGCACCGGCGGCGCAATCCCGCCGCCGAGCCCGCCGCGCCTGGGCCTCGAGGGCGGCGTGATCGTGCTCGATCTCCTTCCCTTCCGCCCGCGCACGCTCGCGCTCCGGCTCGCCCCGCCGCCAGCAGCGCTCGCACCGCCGCGGGCGGTTCCGCTTGAGATCGCGTTTGACCGTGACGGCATCTCCCGCGACGACGCCCGTACCGACGGTGACTTCGACGGCGAAGGCCACTCGATCGCCGGAGAGCTGCTCCCCGCCACGGTCGTCTCCGCTGGCATTCCGTTCCGCACCGGGCCGCAACGTCGCGGCCAGGCCAATATCCTCACGTGTCGCGGACAGAAGCTCGCGCTGCCGGCCGGGGATTTCGATCGCGTCTACCTGCTCGCCGCCGCAGTCGGGGGCGATCGCGCCGCGACCTTCGCGATCGACGGCGCACCCGCAAGTCTGATCGTCCCCGACTGGTCCGAGCCGGTAGGGCAGTGGAACAGCCGGATCGTCGCCGGCGAGATCGTGGACGAGCCGGCAAGGATCGCGCCGGCCTACGCCAAGGGGGTGCCAGTGGCCTGGGTCGGCACCCACCGGCACGATGACCGGGGCGAGAACGAGGCGTACGTCTTCACGCATCTCTTCCGCCTCCACCTCGATCTCCCGCCCGGAGCGAAGACGCTGACCCTGCCCGACGATGGGCACATCCGCATCCTTGCCGTCACCGCCGCCCGCAACGACAACGACGCGGCCGTGGCGGCGCAACCGTTCACCGACCCGGCGTCCGGAACGGTGGTCCACATCGGCGCCCCCGGAAAGCTGTTCATCGACCGCACCACCGTCACCCTCACGTCGCCGAACGCCGGCGCCACCATCCGCTACACGCTGGACGGCAGCGACCCGACGCCGGCCTCGCCCGCCTACACCGAATCGCTGCGCCTCGAGCGCACCACCCCGGTCAAGGCCCGCGCCTTCGCGCCCGGCCTCGACGACCGCTTCGTTGCCACCGCCGCCTTCACGAAAGTGACGCCGCGCGAGGCCGTCGTCGTCGCCCCCGGCTCGCTCGTGCCCGGTCTGTCGTGCCGGACCTACGAGGGCGACTGGCGCACCCCGCCCGACTTCGCCGCCGTCAAGTCGACCGGCACCGTCACGCTTGCCACCGTGAGCGTGCCGACGGACCGCTCCACGGAGCGCTTCGGCATGGCGTGTCTGGGCTTTTTCGCGGTGCCCGCCGACGGCCTCTACACCTTCAAGCTACGCTCCGCGGACGGCAGCGAGCTGCGCCTCGACGGCGAGCCGGTGGTTCAAAACGAGAGTCCCGACTTCATCAGCCGATTCGGCGTGGCGGCGCTGGCGGCCGGTCTCCATCGCATCGAGGTGCGCTACGTCCACGGCACCTTCGTGGCGGGCCTCGAGCTGGACATGGACGGCCCGGGAAGACCGCTCGCACCGGTGCCGGCCCAGCGCCTGTTCCACCTTGTGGAGGCGCCATAGTCTGCCTTGTTTGCGAGTGAGGGAGTGGCAGCCGACCAGCGCAAACGTCGCGAAGGGTGAGGGTCCTAGTTTGGTTTCTTCTGTTCGCTTGAGGCGGACGCGCGCTTCTCGGCGCCCTTGCTGTTACCCGAGTCGCTCTTGCTGCTGCTACCGGAGGCACTCTTGCTGCTGCTAACGGAGTTGCTCTTGCTGCCGGTACCTGAGTCGCTCTTGTTGCTGCTGGCGGAGTCGCCCTTGGTGCTGGTCGCCGCGCTGTTCTTGGCGGCGAGCTCCTTGGAATGGTCGGCGGCGCCGCCACGGGCGTAGTCGGTCACGTAAAAGCCCGATCCCTTGAACTTCAACGCCGGTGCGGAAGCCATCTTGTCCACCGCGCCGCCGCAGCGGGGGCAGACGGTCATGCGCGGCTCGTCCAAGTGCTGCAACAGCTCGGTGCGCTCGCCGCAGTTTCTGCAGCGGTACTCGTACATCGGCATCGTGCTTCCTCCGGGGAAACCTGCGCCCCTTCAACTGAGATTCTAGCTCAACTCGGGTGGTTTGTCGAGGGTACCTGCACCTTGATCTTGGCGGGCGCGTCCTTCTCCTTGTGGATCAGGCCGAGACAGTGGAAGGCGTAAAGCGCGCGAGCGTTGAGACCGGCGGAAAACGGCCCCTTGTCGCACAGCTCGAACAGCGTGTGCTTGCCGTCGGCCAGGGCGAGGAGCTGCTCCTCGCCGCCTTCGAGTTGAAAGTCCTTGAGGTGCTCCGGCGTCGGTGGGCGCGAGAACACGGTGGACTTGCCGCCCAATCGGCCTACCAGCCGCTTGGCGTCGGCCACCGTCTTGCACCCGTGCAGCACCGCACGGGGCGTCGGGATACGCAGCTTGTACACCTCGTCGGCGCGATCTTCCACCAGCGTAAATGACACCATCCCCTCGGAGAGATCGAACAGGCTCCATACGATGCGCTGGACCTGTTCGAGCACGGCGGCCCGCATCTCGCCCTCCGAGAGCACGCCCATCTCGACGAGGATCTGGCCGTGGCGCTTGCTGGGGCTGTCGAGCAGCAGCAACACCGAGGCGCGGTACTGCTCGACGCTGATGCGGCCAGACGCCAGCAACACGTCCCCTAATGATTCCGCACGGTTGGTGGAGGAGGCAAAGATAATGTCGCCACCCAAAAGATAGACGCGCTTGGTGAACTCGCCGAGCTGCGCCTCCAGAACCCCGGGAGCGCGATGGCGGTGAATGGTGGCGAGCATCTCGGGCAGTGGCGTCTCCGCGAGGTCTCCCACGAAGATATGGCGTGTCTCGCCGGTCACGGCGGAAATGGTAACACGCAGCACGACGCGCCACGGGCGAGGGCGAAGGGGGAGCCGCGGGCACGAAGAGCGCAGAGCGCATCGCCCTCGCGAGGCGACGTTGCGCCCGGGCGCGAGCGGGGAGTGATGGCAGCGCGGGGCACGGCGGGGGTGGAGCGGCTACTTCACCGGCCCGAGGTGATCGTCGAGCCAGTCGAGGACGGCCTTGATCGCCTCCTGCGGGTGGGGCGGGATGTGCCCACCCTCGAACACCGCGTGGCGCTTCTCGGCCTCCGGCGTGCCGAGCATGCGGAACATCGGCACTTGCGCGGTGGCGTATGGCAAGTCGAAGTCCTCGCGACCGTTGACCATCAAGACCGGCACCTTCACGTGGGGGGCGAAGTTCACGGGGTCCACCTCGGGCGGCATGTCCCACGTCTCGAAGCCACCCGAGAAGAAGATGCCGGTCCGGAAGCGCGGCTCGATGGCGAGGAACAGCGGGCCGAGCTGCGCCCCCAGGCTCAGGCCGTAAAACGAGACCTTGGACGCGTCGATGTCGGTCCGGGTCTCGAGGTAGTCGATGGTGCGGCGGATGTCTTTTCCGCGCTCGATCATCACGTCCCGGAGGACGTTGAGGCCCTTCGGTCCGGTAACCCGGCGTTCGTATGTCCCCTTGTAGACCGGGTAGGCGAGCACGCGCCCGCTACGGACGAGGAAGTCCACGAGCTGGAGCCAGAGGTGCTGGCTGGAGCCGGTATGCACGGCGTCACTGCCGGGGAAGTACACGATCGGTTGATACGGCGGCGCAGCCGACTTCGGGATGAACAGGTAGATCGGCAGCCGCTCGTTGCCGTACGCGGCCTGGACCGACGCGAGCTCCTTGCGCCACGCCGGGTTGGAGTTGTCGGACACCTCGATCCTCGCGTCGAGCGGTGTCCGGTCGTAGTCGTAAAGGCGGAGGTAGGCATGGTAGACGTCGTCGCCGACCGGCTTGAGCTGCGCCGGGTCGCGCTTGAACCTGTTGACCTCCGCGGCGAGCCGGGGTGCGATCGGTTCCTGCTGCAACATGCAGCGGAACCCGAACGTCGCCCTGCGCTCGAACGGGAGCTGGGCGTCGTCCTCGCGGAACACGTACGTCGCCTCGTCCCACGCGCCGCCGAGCACGTACCTCCGGCCGCCGGACGTGGCGTTCCAGCACCACTCCTTCACGTTGCCCGCCATGTCGTAGGTCCCGTACGGACCGAGCCCGCCCGTGTTCCCCGCCTTCACCGGCCCCTTGCCGTTGAAGTTGCTGGCCGCGACGATCTCCGAGAAGATCCCGAACGCGCCCGAAGCCCGGTACCAGTGGTAGGCGGTCGGGAGCTGCTTCCCGGCGAAGACCGCATAGGCGGTGGCTTCGTACCAGCTCACGCCGCCGACCGGGAAGTCGTCCTGTCCCTCGGGGTAGGTGCCAAGCTCCCACGTGGACGGACCCGGCCTGCCTGTCGTGTCGCGAAACGCGGCCATCGCGTCCTCCCACGTCCGGGGACGGCCGTTGTTGACGAACGGTTCCTTCCAGAACTCGCGCCGCCGGTATCCGCCACCGTCCACGAACGCCTTGTACTCCCGGTTCGTGACCTCGTACCGGTCGAGCCAGTATTCAGGGAGCTGGACCTCCTCGTTGGTGCTCTCGAGCTTGAACGGTCCCTTCGGGACGAGGACCATGCCCGGCCGCGACGAGCCGATGGGCACGAGCTTGAACTCGAGTGTGTCGACGCCCTGCCCGACCTCGAGGGTGTCATATCCGGGCTTGGTAAGGCGCCAGCGGAGCAGGCCAAGCGGGACGCGGGCATCCTTGACCGGAGTCGTGCCGAGCGTCACCCATTGGTCGTCATGCCCCAGATAGTCGCGGAACGCGACCTCCGCTCCGGGCGGATCGCTGGTGATGGAGGAGGGAACGGTGAGGTTCGCCCACGCCTGCTTGACCTGGGCGTCGTCCGGCGCGATCGCGAGCGCCCGCCGGGCGACGAGGAAGGCTCCGGCGAGATCGTCTCGTGCGGTCAACCGGCCGATCTCGGCGACGGCGGTGTCCCGTGCCCAGCGCAGGCGTTCCTCCCGCGCCCGCAACCGGACGACTCCCGCCGCCCCGAGGATGGCGAGCACGACGCCAGCCGTGGCGAGCGCCCAGGGGAGTCGCGAGCGCGCTCGCCCGACCGGCGCCGTCGCAGGATGGGACGCGGCTCTGGCGGCACTCCCGGCACCGATGGTGGGACCCGTGCCCACCGCAGACGCTGGAATCGGTGTTCCTGGGGGCGACGGAAAGCCCATCTTGCGGATCAGCTCGTTGAACGCTGGCAGGGCACGGAGGGGGTCCCACCGCGGCTCGACGCACAGCTCCGTGAGCCAAACGTCGCGTTCCTCGACCGCCCTCGCGAGCCATTCCATTGCCTGGCCGGCCTCGCCCAAACCGAGGTGGACAACGGCGACGTGCGTCGCCGGGACATACCCGTCCGTGGCGCGCGCCTCGAGCTCCGCGAGGACCCTTCTCGCTTCGTCTCGGTGGCCCATGGAGCCGTGGCACAGGCCGATCAAAGCGAGGGTCTCGGTGTGTCCGCCGGAAAAGTTCCGCGCTCTCTCGGCGGCGGCGAGGGCATCACCAAGGCGCTGTTGTTGGAGGTACAGCTTGGCCGCCGAGACATGTGCGACCCAGAAGTTCGGGTCGATCTCGTGTGCCGTGCGGATCAACCCATCGATTTCCTCGAAGCGCCGCGCCTCCAGCCGATAGTCGGCGGCGAGCGCGAGGATCAGCGGGGCGAGCGGATCGAGGCGCCGCGCGAGGTCGATCTCCGCGATCGCCTCGTCGTGGCGCCCGATGTTCGTGAGCAGACGGCCGAGCACCTGGTGTGCCCTCGCGCTGCTGGGGTTGCTGGCGATCGCTCGCCGCGCGTACCCCTCCGCGCCTGACCAGTCCCAGTGATACCAGTGGCGGATGCTCGTCATTGCGGCGAGTGCTTCCGTCGAGCCAGGATCGAGCTGCAGCGCGTAGCCGACTGCCTCCTCGGCGCGCGGGAAACTCTCGCGGGGACGGGCGCCGGCGGCGATCGGCATCACCGCGTACGTCTGCGCGAGCCCGGCGTACCCCACGGCCATCCCGGGATCGCTCTCGACCGCGCGGCGGAAGCAGCCGAGGGCCTGCTCCAGCTCCGGCCGGCTCACCCTCCACAGGTGGAAGCGGCCTTGAAGGTAGGCGTCGTAGGCGGCTTGGTTCACCGGCCGCGCGCTTGCTTGCGGTGCGCGGTGCGCGGGCGTGAGCTTGACTTGGATCTGTTCGGCGATGGCTCGTCCCAGCTCGTCCTGAACGCTGAGGAAATCCTTCAGCTCCCGGTCGTACTGCTGCGCCCACAGATGCGTCTGATCGCCGGTGCGGACGAGCTGCACGCTGATGCGAACACGATCGCCGGCGCGGCGGACGCTGCCCTCGAGCGCGTACTCCACGCCCAGCTCCCGGCCGATCTCCGCGACGCTCTTGCGCATCCCCTTGTAGCTCATCGCCGAAGTGCGCGCGATGACGCCGAGCTGGTCGGAGGCCAGGCCCCCGAGGTCCGCGATCGTCTCCTCGGTGAGCCCGTCGCTGAAATAATCTTGCTCCGGGTCGCGGCTGAGGTTCTCGAAAGGCAGCACCACGATCATCACGCGCCTCGGCGCCACGCCGGCAGCACCCGCACTACCACCGTGCGACGGCGCATCGACGAGCGAGCGGAGCTGCAACGCGAGGTCGCGTGCCGAGGGGAAACGCTTCCCCGGATCCTTTTCGAGGCACCGCCTCACGATCTGGTCGAGCGCGGGTGGCACGCTCGTCTGGGTGACGGAAAAGTCCGGCGGCTCGTCCTTGAGGATCGCTTGCAACACCTCGACCGCGGAGTCCCCGCCGAACGCCCGCCGCCCGCTCAGCATCTCGAAAACAATCGCGCCGAACGAAAAGATGTCCGCCCTCGCGTCGATCCGTTGCCCCCGCACCTGCTCGGGCGACATGTAGCCAACCGTACCGAGCATCGCACCCACCTGCGTCGCATGCGTGAGCGTCGCTGCGTGCGGGTCCTGCGCGAGCAGCGCCTCGTGCCCCGCCAGCTTCGCGAGGCCGAAATCGAGGATCTTCACGAGGTCGTCGTTGGTGATGAAGAGGTTCTCCGGCTTGAGATCCCGGTGCACGATCCCTTTCTCGTGCGCGGCGGCGAGGCCGCGGGCGATCTGCGCCGCGTACTCGACGGCCTTGGGCAGCGGCAGCCTACCGCCCGCGAGCAGCGCCCGCAGCGTCCTCCCCTCGAGCAGCTCGAACACGATGTAAGGACCGCCCTCGTGGGCGCCGAGGTCGTAAACGGTGAGGATGTTGGGGTGATTGATGCTGCTCGCGGCGCGGGCCTCCTGCTCGAAGCGGCGGAGCCGCTCGGCATCGCTCGCAAGCTCGGCCGGCAGCACCTTGATCGCGACCTCGCGCCCCAGGCGCGTGTCCCGCGCGCGGTACACCTCGCCCATTCCGCCAGCCCCGATCGGATCGAGTACCTCGTACGGTCCGAGGCGCTGGCCGGCTCGCAGCGTGAGCGGTTGGGAGCCCCTCGTCATGAGACTAATGGATCAAGCCTTGCCAAGTATGCTCCATTCCCTCAACAAACCGTGTGGTGACCTCGCCGCGTCAAACCAGGCTGGTTTGTTGTCGGTCGGGCACGACGACTTTGGAGGGCGTCGCCCGCGGAAGAGCAAGCGGCGCCGTCACGTGCACGTCGGCCAGCGGCTTCGATGACGGCACCCGATCATGAAGAATGACAGAGAGAAGTTCGGTTGATTCAGTGGGAGCGGCTTCCAGCCGCGACCAGTTCACCCCCAGCAAAGGGCTTGGCCAAACGGGTCGCACCTGGAAGGTGCTCCCACGAAGAATTCTGCGCTCCCACGGGGAATCCCGTGCCCCCTAGCTTTTGGGCTCGAATGGCGGAAGCGCATGGGAGTCGAACCCACCCTCCGCACCGCAACGGTGCGGAGCAACGGTTTTGAAGACCGCGAGAGCCACCGGGCCCCGTGCGCTTCCGCTCGGAGTCTAACATCCGGCCAGGCAGTGACGACTTTGCGTTCGGCGGTGCCGCGCCCGCCAACGGGGGGGCGCGCTGGCCGGCGCCTGCGGCGCCTTCACGAGTGACCTGCTCCCCTTGAAACTGGTCTGGGTAGAATGCGCGGCTGACCGTGAGGAACCTGCCCCGAAACGGTCGACCAGCGGCGGCTCGAGGGCCGGGATTTCGGAGCGGCCAACGAGTCGCCAGGAACTACGGCTCTTTGCAATCACTCTTGGTGCTTGACGATGATCGCGTGAAGGTACAGATTGTGCTCGGTTCTTCTGTCAGGTAACGAATTGGGGTACACGGATCAGGGACAAGACCGACGCGAAACGCGAAGGGCCGGGGAGGAAGCAATGCGTCACAAGATCGCGACACCTCATGCAGGCGCCAAGGTCACCGCTTGCATCGCCATCGCCGGCCTGCTGGCGACGGGCGTGGCGCACGGCGCGCCGCCGCTAGTGACGCCGCAGCCGATCGTCGCCCACGCGAGTGCGATCCCGGCGGGCGAGCGCACGGCGCTCATGGACCTTTACACGAATACCCGGGGCCCAGGCTGGAACCACAAGACGAACTGGAACGGCGCGGCGGGGACCGAGTGCACCTGGTTCGGGGTGTTGTGCGATGCGGGCCAGACGACCGTGCTGCAGCTAAGCCTTGCCAAGAACAACCTCGTCGGAACGCTGCCGGCAACGCTCGGCGGCCTCACGAACCTGCAATACCTTGCCCTGCAAAACAACCAGGTCAGGGGCTCGATCCATGCCGCGCTTGGCAGCCTCACCAACCTGCGCTACCTCGGCCTGAGCTCGAATCAACTCGTCGGCCGGGTGCCGAGCACCATCACCAATCTGACCAGCCTCGGCGCGGGCAATTGCGATTTCCGCTGGAACGGCCTGTACAGCGCCGACCCGACTGTCGTGGCGTTCCTCAACGGCAAGCAAACTGGCGGCGACTGGCAGAGCACGCAGACCGTGCCCGTCACGGGCCTCGCTCTCGGCGTGGTGACTACCTGGTCGGTCGCCCTCGCCTGGACGCCGATCGCCTACACCACTGACACCGGCGGCTACGAGGTCTTCTACGCCACGACCTTGGGCGGTCCCTACACGCTCTCCGGCACGACCGCCAACAAGTCCACCACCGAATGGATCGTGTCCGGGCTCGCGGCCGGAACGCCTTACTACTTCGTCGTGAAGAGCGTGACCAACGCCCATGCCCACAACCAGGCCACCGTGGTAAGCGATCCCACGGCCGAAGTCCCTGGCACCGTCGCCGCCTGTGCCCTTTCGATCGCGAGCTTCACCGCTTCCCCTGGATTCGTGAACGTAGCTGGCACATCGACGCTCTCGTGGTCAACCTCTGGCGCCACTGGGGTCACGCTTGATGGCCGTCCGGTGGCGGCGACCGGGAGCAAGGTGGTGACGCCCGATGGGGCCACCACCTACACGCTGGTGGCGAAGAGCGAGTGCGGCAGCACCTCCAGCTTGGTCACGGTCAACGTCAACACCGGTTCCGCAAAGCTTGGGGTGCCCACCATCTCGGCCCCCCGCTCGGGCCAGACCATTGGCGTCGCCGGCGTCTCATTTGCCTGGAACCAACCCTCCGGCGCCTCCCGCTATGACATGCGCCTGTTTGATGGTACGGGAGGCGCGACCATCTTCACGGGCTCGCTGGTCGGACGCGCCTCCACCTCCACCGTGATCACCCTCGCCAACGGTAGCTACCTTTTCGCCGTGCGCGCCTGCTCCGGGTTCTTTAGCGACACCACCTGCGGCCACTTCGCGACCGTCCCCTTCACCGTCAAGCTCGCCGCCCCCAGCCAGGCGCCCACCATCACCGCACCCTCTGCCGGCGCCAGCTTGACGTCCTCGACGCAGAGCTTTTCCTGGACACCTGTGGTCAAGGCGAAACGCAGCCCCGCTTTGTCCTACGAAGTGCTCCTCACCGATGTCGCCGCGTCCAGCACCGAGCTCCAGATCACCGTCCCCGACCCCACCACCTCAACGAGCTACTCCCTGCACTCCTCGACCCACTACCGCCTCGCCGTGCGTGCCTGCGAGGCCGGCTGCGGTCCCTACTCCACACCGGTGGACTTTGATGTCAGCCTCCCGCCCGTCCCTGCCATCGCCCCGACGATTAGCTCGGCCGACATCTCCGGCGGTCACTCCGCAACCTCCGGTGCCAGCTCCCTCACCACCTGCTGGGTCGCCGTCCCGGGTGCCGACTTTTACGACCTCCAGGTTCTCCAGCCCCTGCCAGCCGGTCCGGGAGGTGGTGCGTTGGCGGTGGTCGCCAAGCAGGTTTCGGACACCTGCCTCACGGTACCTGTGCCGGCAGGTCAAGCCTCCGTCCTCGTTGCGGCCTGTAACGGTGATGGCTGCGGTCCGTGGTCGAGCGGCACGTCCATCAACCCCGCGGGTCCCAATCCCACCATACCCAACCTCGGCACTCCGATGGCCGGCTCCATCGTCGATGGCCCCAGCGTGATGTTCACCTGGAACCGCATCGCCGGGGATACCGGCTCCAACACCGTGTACCAGCTCTACGTCCAGGACCTCTCGCGCGAGGCGCCGGCGCTTGACCTCTACACCACGAACAACTACTACGGAGCGTACCTCAAGGCCGAAGGGGCACGCTACGACGCCCATGTCATCGCCAACCCAGGCACGCCCCGGCACGTGCAGGGACCGTCAGCCGCCTTCAACGTGCGGGGGACGAGTGCCATGGCGCCCGCCGTGGTGCAGCCGGCCCACCAGGTCACCGGCGCCGGCATCGCCGGCGCTCCTGGCAGCCTTACTCAAGGCAACGTTCAGCTTGCCTGGACCCCCATGCCCGGCGCGTCCCTTTACGAGTACTACGTTGCGGTCCCCGGTGCTCCAGCTCCCGCGGCCCTCGGCGTCACCCCGGGACTCGGCGTGCAAGTGCCGCTCACCGCCGAGAGTGGCTCCCCAACCGTCTACGCCGGCACCGTCCGCGCGTGTAGGCCAGGCAAGTCGTGCTCGTCGTCCTCCGATGCCGGCTGGGGGCCCTGGTCCGACGCCCCAGATGGACCAGGAGTCACCACTTTCACCGTCACACCGTAGGCAGCCAACTTCAACCACTCCCTTGGCGTGGCCACCCCGGCCGCGCGAGTTGCGCGTCTTGAGGCGGTGCGAACCTGGGTGTTTCGGGGGACTAGGGCGGCGGGCCGGGCCGCCGGCCCGCCGCTAGGTTCGTAGCGGGATTGGCCACAAGAAGCGCACTCGCTGCTGGACACTCTTGCCAACCGGGGATAGCATCGTCTCAGGACAAACCGAAGACCGCGCCCGGACTTGTTGGACAAGCAGGTGCGCATCGTCCCCTTGACGTGGCCTTCACGACCTATGAAGAAAGAGGATGTCGTGCCCACACGCCGAGTCGTCGCCATCGCAGTCGTACCTTTGTGCATGAGTGCATTTGCACTAGCACAAGATCAACCGCAGCCACTCTCGAACTGGACCGCGCCGCCGTACTGGACGCCGCCCGCGGGTCACCATGTCGGACTCGCACAGGCGTCCTCGGCATCGGCTTCCTTCCCCGATCGAAACGTGTCAGCAGCGTCGACGCCGGAGACAGCCCTTACAGCGGCTCTTCCCTTTATCGCGGTCACCCCTTGCCGCCTCGTTGATACCCGGCACGGACCCAAGGATGTCCAGCAACCCGGTGGCGGCACGCCAAGCTTCCCGCGCGGATCCTACGGCAACAGCGAGATCCGCAGCTACGATCTCACTTCCAGCGCGGACTGCACGGGTCTGCCTGCGGGCGTAGGCGCGTGGTCGCTTCAGTTCCAGTTCACGACCGCTGCGCAGCCGTCCTACCTCGAGGCGTGGCCCTACCTGAGCAGTGGAGGAATTGGGGGTCAGGTCGTGCCGGCATCGGAATCGACGATGTTGGGCTACACGGATCGGTGGACGGCCAACGCGGCGGTTATTCCGGCGGGCAACGATGGCAAGGGCTCGATCAACGTCTTTGTCGAGCACGCCGGCGACGTGATCGTCGAGGTCAACGGGTACTACGGTCAGGCCAACCTCTCCACCACGCCCAACCCTATGCAGATCGCAATGCTCATGTGGTACCACGCCGCGAACATCCCCTCCCACTTCACGGCGAATGGGGACATTAACCGACCCACAGCCCTCGCCTTTGACGGCGCCCACATCTGGGTGGCCAATTCGCAGAGCAACAGCGTGACCGAGGTCAATGCGAGCGACGGCAGCAAGGTCGGGACGTTCTGCGCGGGCGTGTGCGGCGTGAGCGGGCACATCAACGCCCCCTTTGCCCTTGCCTTCGACGGCGCCCACATCTGGGTGGCCAATTACAACGGCAACAGCGTGACGGAGCTCAATGCGAGCGACGGCACCGAGGTCGGCACGTTCAACGCAGGCGGGGACATCAACGAGCCCTCTGGCCTCGCCTTCGACGGCGCCCACATCTGGGTGGCCAATTACAACGGCAACAGCGTGACGGAGCTCGACGCTAGCACCGGCGGCAAGGTCCGTACCATCAACGCAGGCGGGGGCATCAACAACCCCCAAAGCCTCGCCTTCGACGGCGCGCACATCTGGGTGGCCAACTACGGGGACAGCAGCGTGACCGAGCTCGACGCGAGCAACGGGAGCAGGGTCAACACCTTCTTCGCGGGCGGGGACATCAACCACCCGTTTGGCCTCGCCTTTGACGGCGCCCATATCTGGGTGGCCAATTCGCTGGGCAACAGTGTGAGCGAGCTCAACGCGAGCGACGGGAGCAAGGTCGGCACCTTCTTCGCGGGCGGCGACATCGACGAGCCCTCTGGCCTCGCCTTCGACGGCGCGCACATCTGGGTTGCCAATTGGACCGGCGCCAGCGTGACCGAGCTCAACGCGAGCGACGGCAGCAAGGTCGGCACCTTCACCGCGGGCGGGGACATGAACTACCCGAGAGCACTCGCGTTCGACGGCGCGCACATCTGGGTGGCAAACTACATGGGGAACAGGCTGGACAAACTCTGACGTGGTGGCGGGCCGGGAAGCCGGCCCGCTGCCGTCCTGCTGGCGGGATTGGCCGCGAGAACCTCGCTCGCTGCGTGACACTCTCTTGACATTCCTGCCATGAGTTTCTAGCATCGTCTTGAGACAACCCGAAGACCGCGCCCGGCCTTGTTGGACAGTCAGGCGCACATTGTCCCCTCGACGTGGCCTTCACGACAATGAAGGAGGCCCCCTATGAGTAATTATCGTTGCACCGTCCTGGTGGTGATGATCGCGTGTGTGGCGGCAGTCAGCCACGCCCAGCCCGCCGGGCCTCTCGATCCACCGCTTGTGAACTGGACCGCGCCGCCGTACTGGACGCCGGCGATGGCTCAACACGTGGCACGTCCAGAGGGGCCTTCGGCGCAAGCGTTCTCCGCCGACCGAGACGTATCGGTGGAAGCGACTCCGGAAACGCCTCTTACCGGGGCGCTACCCTTTGTCGCGATCCCCCCGTGCCGCCTCGTTGATACCAGGCACGGACCCAAGGATGTCCAGCAACCCGGTGGCGGCACGCCAGGCTACCCGCGTGGGTCCTACGGCAACGGCCAAATCCGAAGTTACGACCTCACCTCCAGCGCAGACTGCACGGGCTTGCCTGCGGGTGTAGGCGCGTGGTCGCTCCAGTTCCAGTTCACCACGGCGACGCAAGCTTCGTACCTCGAGGCCTGGCCGTATTCTTACCTCGGCGGGATCGGGGGTCAGAGTGTTCCGGCTTCGGAGTCGACGATGTTGGGCTACACGGATCGGTGGACGGCCAACTCGGCGGTCATTCCGGCGGGGAACGATGGCAAGGGCTCGATCAACGTTTTCGTGGAGCATGCCGGCGACGTAATCGTCGAGGTCAACGGGTATTACGGCCCGCAGGGCGTGGTGACCAGCCTCACCGGCGGCGTCTCCATGCTGACGGGCGACGTGACGCTCGCCCAGGGCTACAACGTGACGATCACCGCTGCAGGAAACACGCTGACGATAGGCGCGGGTGGTGCAGGAGGGACGCTGCCGACAGGGACGACGGGCCAGACCCTGTACAGCAACGGCTCGGGGTGGCTCGCGTCGAGCGTGCTCACGAACGACGGCTCGTCGAACGTCGGGGTCAACGGTGACCTCAACTTGCCCGCAACCACTTCGAGCAGCAGCGGCGTGATCAACCTCGGCGCCAGCCAGGCGTTCATTCACGCCTACGGGACCCTGAACTCGTTCTTTGGCTACGCAGGCAATTTCACAATGACTGGCCAGAACAACATAGGAGTTGGCTACACGGCCTTGAACATGAACACCAGCGGCAGTGGCAACACCGCGACTGGCAAGAACGCGCTCGGGTCCAACACAAGCGGCTCGTTGAACACTGCGACGGGGTACAATGCCGCCTACAACAACAGCACCGCCAACAACAACACCGCAGTTGGCGCTGGCGCGCTCTACTTCCAGGGCGCTGCCTTTGACAACGGCGGCACACCCTGGGATGCGGACAACACCGCGATCGGCTACGAGGCACTCCGCAACAACAAACCAACGTCGAGCGCCAACGGCCGCCAAAACACGGCGGTGGGCTCAGGGGCGATGCGCCAGAACAACACAGGACCCTATAACACCGCGATCGGGTATCAAAGCCTGTACAACAACGGCAACGGCTCGTACAACACGGTCGTCGGCGAACTCGCCGGTTTTCAGAACCAGACCGGGTCCAACAACGTGTTTCTCGGCAACGAGGCTGGCTATTGGGAGACGGGTTCCGACCGCCTCTACATCGCGAACGGCCCCGATATGCCTCTGATCTTCGGCGAGTTCGACAAGAACCTGGTCGGGATCAACGCCACCGACCCGCTCACGGAGATGGACGTCAACGGCAAGATCCGCGCCCGCGACTGGACCGGGGCCGCATCGTCGACCTATGTGTGCCGAGATCCCATCGGCGTGCTCGTGCCGTGCTCTTCGGATGTCCGGCTCAAGGCCAACATCGTGTCGCTCGGCGAGGAGAAGGACGTGCTGGCGGTGCTCGCAGCCCTGCGCGGCGTGGCGTTCGACTGGGACCGCTCGAACCCCAAGGCGGCGAACGCAGGGCCGAACCGCGAGATCGGCTTCATCGCGCAGGAGGTCGAGGCGGTGTTGCCTGAGGTCGTCCACGTCGAGGCGGATGGCTATCGCTCGATGGACTACGCGAAGCTCACCGCGCTCCTCGTCGAGGTTGCGAAGGCGCAGCAGGCGCAGATCGAGGCTCTCGTGGCGCGCCTTGCGGCGATCGAAGCGCGGCTGGCTGCGAAGTAGGCAACGCTTCCGGTTCCTGGAACGCGAACCAGAACCTGCGCGCGCTCCGCGGGTCGGGCAACCGGCCCGCTGCCGCACGTGTGACGTGATTCGGCGCCAGAAGCGCACTCGAGGCTGGGCACCCTTGCCAACCGGGGATAGCATCGTCTCAGGGCAACCCGAAGACCGCGCATGGCCTTGTTGGACAGGCAGGCGCACGTTGTCGCCTCGACGCGGCCTTCACAACCTGCGAAGACGTGGGCGGGATCGGGAGGCAGTTGGCTCCGGCATCGGAGTCGGCGATGTTGGGCTACATCGACCGGTGGACGGCCAACTCGGCGATCATTCCCGGCGGCGACGATGCCAACGGCTCGATCAACGTGCTGGCCGAACACGCGGGCGACGTCATCGTCGAAGTGAACGGTTACTTCAAGTAGCGAGCAGCGCTTTGTGATGGATGAGAGCTTCCTCAACGATCGCGGCCCGATTCGCCGCGGCGCCGACGGAGCTTGATTTTGCTGGTCGGACGCGGGAATCACGCCACGCCCGCGGGAGGTTACGGAGGCGTGAGGTTCCGCGTCTCGCTGATCTCCTCCCTCGCGTTGGCGGCGGCCGCCGCAGCGCAGGCGGCAGACTGGCCGCAGTTCAATCTCAACCCCCAACATAGCGGCGCGAGCGACCAAGAGGTGACGATCCGAACCACCAACGTGGCGACGCTACATCTTGCGTACCCGGCCGTGACCCTGCCGGCCATCGCCGACGGCGCGCCGGCGTTTCTCCAGGGTGTCTCGACTTCCACCGGGGTCAAGGATCTGCTGTTCCTTACCACCAAGGACGGCAGGGTGCTCGCGATCGACGCAGCCACCGGCACGACCGTGTGGTCCAAACAGCCCGCCACGACGCCGGCGTATACGACATCATCGCCGGCGATCAACCCGGGCCGCCAGTACGTGTACTCGTACGCTCTTGACGGAAAGGTCCACAAGTACCAGGTCGGTGACGGGACCGAGATTACGACCGGCGGGTGGCCTGAACTCGCCACCCGCAAGCCAGACGTGGAAAAGGGCTCGTCCGCGCTCGCGATCGCGACCGTGAACGGCACTTCGTACCTTTACGTCGCCAACGGTGGATATCCCGGGGATGCCGGCGACTACCAGGGTCACGTTACTGCAATCAACCTCACGACCGGTACCCAGAACGTGTTCAACGCCGACTGCAGCAACCTCGCGTGCCACCTTTACAAGAACGGGTCGGGTGACTGCGGCCATCCGCAGCCCGACTGTTCTCACGTCCAGTCGGCGATCTGGGCGCGCGCGGGCGTCGTTTACGACCCGGGCACGAACAAGCTCTTCATGGCCACCGGCAACGGCGACTTCGACGCGAACACGGGCGGCGACGACTGGGGTGACAGCGTGTTCGCCCTTAATCCCGACGGCACCGGCAACGGCACCGGCTGGCCGCTGGACAGCTACACGCCTACCGAGTACCAGACCCTGCAGAACAACGACACGGACCTCGGCAGCACCGCACCTGCGATCCTGCCGGTGCCGCCGGGGAGCACGATCGCGCACCTCGCGGTGCAGAGCGGCAAGGACTCCGAGCTACGGTTGATCAATCTCGACAACCTCTCCGGGGCGGGTGGGCCGGGTCATACCGGAGGCGAGCTGCAGAAGATCAGCGTCCCCCAGGGCGGAGACGTGTTTACCGCGATCGCGGTGTGGGTGAACCCGGCCGACCACGCCACCTGGATCTTCGTCACCACCGGCGCCGGGATCTCGGGGCTCAAGCTTGGCCTCGACGGCACCGGAAAGCCGCAGCTCCTCACCGCCTCGCCAAACGCCTGGACCAATCCCACCGGCGGCTCATCGCCGATCGTTGTCAACGGGATCCTGTTCTACGCCTCCAGCGGCGGGATGCTCGCCCTTGATCCGACCACCGGGACGCAACTCTGGCACGACACCAACCTCGGTCCGATTCATTGGGAGAGTCCGATCGTCGTCAACGGCTACCTCTTTGTCACGGATGAGAATGCCCACCTCCTGGCGTACAAGCCAAACGCGCTCAAGTTCTCGGGCGTGATCCCCTGCCGGTTGGTTGACACACGGCACGGTCCCAGGGATGTCAAGGAGCCTGGCGGCGTTACGCCGGCCGGGTTTCCGCGCGGGACCTACGCCGACGGCGAGATTCGCACGTACGACTTCACCGCCAGCACCTCGTGCCCGGGTCTGCCGCAGCACGTCGGTGCATGGTCGCTGCTGTTTCAGTTCACCACCGCGACGCAGGCTTCCTACCTGCAGGCGTGGCCGTACGTGTCTTCACTCGGCATCGGCGGACAAATCCCCATCGCGGGCGAATCGACGCTGCTCGGGTATACCGATCGGTGGACCGCCAACTCGGCGATCATTCCCGGGGGTGACGATGCCAACGGCTCGATCAACGTGCTGGCCCAACACGCGGGCGACGTCATCGTCGAAGTGAACGGCTACTTCAAATGAGCGCTCTGACGGCGTATGGGAGGGGCGTTATGACGTGGCATACGGGTGTCAAGGCAGCGTGGCGGTGGGTTGGCCTACCGGCCTTGGTTATTGCGGCGGCTCTTCCAAGCACGGCCTGGGCTCAGACTGGCGAGGATTTCTACGCCATAACTCCCTGCCGTTTGGTGGACACGAGGCACGGCCCCAGGGATGTCAAGGAGCCGGGGAACATCACGCCGGCCGGCTTCCCGCGTGGGAGCTTTGCCAACGGCGAGATCCGCAGCTACGACCTCACGCTGAGCACGGATTGTCCGGGCCTGCCGGCAGGCGTCAAGGCCTGGTCGCTCGTGTTCCAGTTCACGACGGCTGCGAGCCCGTCCTACCTGCAAGCGTGGCCGTACGTCTCGGCGAGCGGGATTGGGAGCCAAGCTCCACCAAATTCGGAGTCAACAATGTTGGGCTACACGGATCGGTGGACCGCCAACTCCGCGATCATCCCCGGAGGCAACGATGCGAACGGCTCGATCAACGTCCTGGGCCAAAACGCCGGTGACGTGATCATCGAGGTCAACGGCTACTTCAAATGAAGCACGAGAGACGGGGGCCGGTGGCGCGTACCGCCGCCGCCCTCGTCCTCGATGTCACCGGGTACTTCGAGTAGCGCGCGTACGGGCGTGTGACCGCCGTTGGCCGGTGGTCGCTCCTGCTCGGCGCTCGAAGAAACGCATGATGCCTGCACAGATCTCGCCGCACAAACGCCTTGACAATCGAGACTCAATGTGACCTATGATTGATAGTGTGCTCAACTTGTCTTGCAAGCAGCCAAAGTTTCCCTGCGGGCGGGAGGAAACCATGACCCGGCGATCTCCGGCGTTGTTGCCGAATAGTCTGAGGCACCAGTGTCAACTTTCTCTCCGGTCAGGTGCCCCATCAGTCTCCCTTCCGGACGATCGAAAGGCGGGTCCGTTGGCACACCATGAAAGGCGAAATCGAGCTATCACAGGGAGTGCAATGAAGTGCCTTGCCCTCTTCCTACTGCTTGGACTATTTCCTCATGTAGCTGGCGCGACTTTTGTCCCGGTCGAGATGGCTCAAGTAGTCGCTCTTAACTGGATGGCGGAGCGATCCGTCAGCAAAGTCACGACTCTTGGGGCGGTTCAAACGCGCCCGGAGGTTGAGGGAAGCGGCCCGGTCTTCGTGGCGGACGAAGATGGCCTGCCTCTCTATTACGTGTTCAATCTCCGCCCGTCGGGTTTCGTGATCATAGCCGCTGACGACCTGGTCTACCCGATCCTTGGATACTCCTTCGAGGGGTTGTACAACAAAGCCAACCACCCGCCAGCTTTTGACGAACGGATGGAAGGACGAAAGCGAGAGATCGTTGCCGCCATCCGAGGCGCCTTGAAGCCGAGCCACGAGACCACCGCGCTCTGGTCGCGCTACTCCGTGGCACCAAACACGTTCACCCCGCAGGCCACGGTCCATGCGCTGGATGTAGGTCCCCTCACCGCCACGGTATGGGGCCAGGCTACGCATTCGACGAACTCGCAAGGCACGGCGTACGGGTCGGATCTGACCGTCACCACGCTGCCGTCGGCGACGCTGCCGAACCTGGCGCCGTACCAGCCCGACGGCTGGTCGGCTCCGATCGTGGTCTCCAACGTCACAGGGACCACGACAGACAGCGGCCCGTTGCTACCAACGGACACGCTGTACCTTGATTGGGCGGCGATCAATAACGGGACCGGGTCGGTGCCGGCGTCGCCCTCCTACTACTTTGATTTGTACCTCGATGGGAGCTTCTGGGCGAGTTGGACAGCGACCTTCCAATGGGATCCTACCCTCTGGGCGTTCGCGAATGATGCCCCGCTGGGTTCGCTTTCTGCGGGTGTGCACACGTTGCGGTTGGTGTGCGACGCAACCGACGTCGTAAGGGAAAGCGACGAGACCGACAACGAATACACGAAGACGATCATCGTGGGCGCACCCGCGAAGTTTTTCCCGCTCACCCCATGCCGGCTGGTGGACAGCAGGCACGGTCCGAACGATGTCAAGGAGCCGGGGAACATCACGCCGTCCGGCTTCCCGCGCGGGAGCTACAACGACGGTGACATCCGCAGCTACGATCTA
>JBIOGJ010000065.1:0-20072 GCA_044447965.1 Thermoanaerobaculales bacterium
AAACCTCGGCCCACTCGCGATCGGTGGACCGAGCAACCATTCGTTGTACGAGAGCAGGGTGAGGCGCCGCGGCCGGTCGGAGCGATTCGTCAAGGTCAGAAGAGACAGCTTCACGGGCTCGTCCCGCGCCACGAACACCGCGAGCTCTTGCGCAATGCCATGCGCGGTGCGCGTGAACCGCGTCACGCCCGCCGCATGGCGCACCACCCAGCGCGGAGAGCGCGGCGTCCGCCTGAGGGGCGCCGGCGTGGCACCCCAGACAGCGCCGCTCTCCTCGTCGCGGATGAAGATTGCCTCGGCGGTCGGGTCAGTGACCGGGTCGTTCGCGAAGGGTGTAAGCCGGTTCTCGCGGCTGTTCTCGGCCCAGGTATGGGCCGCCCCGGACGTGGTGACAATGCTCCCGAAACGTGGGTTGGCGAGGACGTTGATCCACGGAAGCGGCGTCTCACGTTCGCCCTCGAGGACGACGACGTACTCGCGGCCGTCGCGCGTGAAGCCGCCGAGTCCGTTCCCAAGGAGAAGCGGCGGCGGCTCCGCTCCAGCTTCCGGCGGCTCCACCTCCAGGGCCTCGTCGACTGGCACGCTGCCCAACGGGAGGAGAGGCTCTGGGTCCGTGCGGTCGAGCTGCTGTTCCAGGGTGCCCCGGTCACCGGAGAGCACCGCCTGGGCGACCACGTTCAGGAGCACCGTCTCGGCCTCCGGGATCGAATCAGCTTGGAGAAGAAACACGCCACCGGGTTTGGCTTTCCAGGCACTCCACGGTCCGCCGTCGACGAGCTGCGTGAGCTGCTCGTTCATTTCTTCGCGGTAGCTTACTGGGTGCTCGTTGAGAATCACGGCGTCGGCCTTCAGCCCCTTCAGGCGCCAGTGCTCGTGGGCGGTCAGGACTTGTCGGACGAGCTGCACGTCTTCCGGCTCCTTGACGCGGACGAGGACGATCGGGAGATCGCCCGAGATACCCAACCTCCAGAGGCCGTCCTGCCGGAGCGTGTTCTTGGCCAGGGTCTCGCTGTCGGCCCGAAGCGATGCGTCGGAGAAGAAGACACGGGAACCGAGCCGTTCGGAGAGTTGCGCCTGTTCGACGGGGATGCCGAGATGTCGCAGTGACATCTGCGCCTGCGTGTAAGCCAGGGCGAAGGCGCGGGCGGCGACGCCATGGTCATGGTACTTCCGCGCACAGGCGCGGGCGGCCGGCTCGTCGGTGGCGACACCGGTCGTGAACGAGACGCGGGCGAACCCCCCGGGTGCAAGCCGCAACCGGGTCCGGAGGCTCAAGATCGGGTCCAGTACCGCCCCGGTCGTCCCCGAGAGAGCGCGTCCGTCCATGGCCGTTGGGTTGTCGGGGCCGCGTCCGCGCCCCAGGAAGCGCATCCGGTCGGTCTCCCACTCGACTTGCGCTTGCGTCGGTCCATGAATGGAGAGGACGTGGAATATGACGAGCGCCGGGTCGTGCACACCGCGCGGTCGGCGCCGCGCCAGGAGAGCTGTGTTCTCGGCAATCCACTCCGTCTCGACGAAGAGCTTCCCGAACGCGGGGCTGGCAACGTCTTCGGCGACGGACCCCAGACCCACTTCAACGAAGCTCGTCAGCTCGATCTCACGGGCGCGGTCGCTCCGATTCGTCAACGAGACGCGTCGAACCTCCGCATCGTCCCCTGGTGAAACGGCGACCTCTAGACGCGTTGCAATGTCGTGGTCAAGCCGCTCGAAGGTCGCTTTCTCGGCGAGGAACTCCGCGAGGTAGCTGTCGGGCTCCTTGGCCGTGGGCTGGTAGGCCGCGGACCAGACCGCGCCCGAGTGGACGTCGCGCAGGTAGACGAACTGACTGCCAGGATCGCGGGTGCGGTCCTCCCGCCACCGCGTCACGGCACGGCCGCGGCAGAAGCTCGTTCCGCCGCCCCCGTTCGTGACGATCGCGACGTAGCTGCCGTTCGAGAGGATCTGCGCACGTGGGTACGGCGTGTGGGGCGAGCGGAGGCGGCGTGGGGCGCGCGCAAGCGCGGGCGGCTCGGCTCGGGTCTCCTCGGCCGGACGCGGCTCGATGACCGGCGCCTCGCGTGGGATCCGCTCCTGCAAGAGGAGTTCGGTCGCTTGGATTCGCCGGTCCGCATGGAACCGGTCGACCATCACGTCGCCCAGAAGGACGTTGGCGATGGCGACAAGCGTCATCCCCTGATGGTGCGCCAGGTGGGTCTTCACGATGACGCCGCGGGCTGGTCGCACGGCCGCAGAGTCGCCGGTCTCGTCCGGCTTCCGCGCCGTGTAGTCGATGGCGTCGTAGTAGCCCAGCGGCCCCTCGGCTCCCTCGCCCGTCAGGCGTCGCAGGTTTCGTGCGGCTTTGGCCGGCTCCAAGAGAGCGGCCAACGCGGTCGCGTAGGGAGCAACGACGAGCTCGTCAGCCAGCCCCCGCTTCAACCCGAGGCCCGGCACGCCGAACTCCTTGTACTGGTAGTTGCCGAGCCGGTCGACCAGATCATAGGCGGACTCGGAGATTCCCCATGGAACGTGCCGCTCCCGGCCGTACCGGATCTGCCTCCTGACCGCCATGCGGCAGCTCTGGTCGAGGAGCGTCCCCGGATACGTCCTCATGAGGAGGAGCGGCATGAGGTACTCGAACATCGTCGCACCCCAGGAGACGAGCGTCGGGACCCCTTCCACGCTGACGACGAGCCGTCCCAGGTGGAACCAATGGCTTTGCGGGACGTCGCCCTTGGCGATGGCGAAGAAGCTCGCAAGGCGCGACTCCGAGGCCAGGAGGTCGTAGTAGGCGGTGTCCGCTTGCCCCGGTCCGCCGGCGTCGGCCATGCGATAGCCGATCGAGAAGAGCTGACGCTGGCGGTCGTAGAGGAAAGCGAAGTTCATCCCGTCGGCGAGGGCCACTGCGCGACGGGCGACGTCGGACAGGCGCGATGCCAGGTCTTCTCGCGACGCGCCCAGTCGCCGGCACCCTTCCGCCAGGGCGAGAAGCGCCCCAGCGAGGTTGCCGCTGTCCACCGTGGACACGTAGCGCGGGAGGAGCGGCGAGAGGTTCTCCGTGTCGTACCAATTCAGGAGGTGCCCCTCGTGGCGCTCCAGCCCTTCGACGGTGGTCAGCGTCCGGTCGAGCCTTTCGACCATTGCATCCGCCGGCAGCAGGCCCAGATCGTGCGCCGCGAGGGTGGAGAGGAGGCCCAGGCCCATGTTGGTCGGTGAGGTCCGGTGGGCCACCGTGGGCGCTCGTTCTTCCTGGAGGCTGTCGGGAGGGAGCCAGTGATCCTCAGGGCCGGCCAGGGTCTCGAAGTAGTGCCACGTCTTCCGCGCCACCTCCCTAAGGAGATCACGGTCCTCCGGCGATAGCTCCCGCCGGCGTGGCACCATTGGCTGGCTAAGCCAGTACGCGCAGGCGGGCGCCGCCGCCCACAAGGCGAGGAACGGCAGCGCAAGAGGAAGAGCGCCGGGACGCGCGGCGATGGTGAGGGCGAGGAGCCCCAGGGCCGCAATCGGGCTCGCGGCCATCTCGACGAAGAAGGAGCGGATCCCCTCCCGCAAAAGGCCAGCGACCCGTGCCGCCTGCGTGGCCGCCGTCTCCCAGTCAAGGAGGCGGCGCTGCGTGATGACCACCCGGACGAGCGTCAGGGCGATGGCATGCACCATTTCCCAGGCGTGGAATGGGAGGAAGACCAGCGTCAGGAGCGCCTGCCCGAAGGCGTTGCTGAGGTCCTCCACGAGGCCTCGAAGGTGGACGCGAGCCGGCTCCCGCGCGGGGCGCCGCTCCAGAAGGTGGAAGAGGGAGGCAACGAACGGGAACGCAACGACCGCGAGGCCGCCAAGGGTCCAGACGAGGGGACTCCCCGGCAGGAGGGTCCACGCGGCCCCGAAGAAGGCGAGGAGCGAGGGTGCCACGAGGCTGCGCCGGAGGTTGTCGATGATCTTCCACTGACTGATGAGCGGGAGGCGGTTCTTTGCGAAACCCTGTGGTGTCGGGACGAAGGAGAAGAGCCAGGCGAGGATCTGCCAGTCGCCGCGCACCCAGCGGTGCTGCCGCCGCGCGTGCGTGAGGACGTTTGCGGGGTAGTCGTCCACCACCTCCACGTCGGAGACGAGCGCGGTACGTGCGTGCAGCCCTTCGAAGAGATCGTGCGACAGCAGCGCGTTCTCGGGAACGCGCCAGCCGACGGTCGCCTGGAAGGCGTCGACGTCGTAAAGTCCCTTGCCCGTAAAGCTTCCTGCGCCGAACAGGTCCTGGTAGGTGTCCGAGACCGCCGTCGTATAGGGATCGACGCCGGTGTGCCCGGCGTACAGCCGTGCGAAGAGCGACCCGGCGGCGCTCGCAAGGTTGACGCTCACGCGCGGCTGGAGGATGCCGTAGCCCTCCGTGACCCTCCGGAGACCTGCGTCGACCACGGGCCGGTTGAGTGGATGCGAGATGATCCCGATCAGGGTCCTTGCGGCGCCCCTCGGGAGTCGCGTGTCGGCGTCCAGGGTGAGGACGTAGCGCACCGACGGGAGAATCGAAAGGTCCCCGACCTTGACGGAGAAACCCGTGTCAGCGGAGGAACGCAACAGGCGGTTGAACTCCTCGATCTTCCCCCGCTTGCGCTCCCAGCCCATGAAGACGCCCTCTTTCGGGTTCCACTGGCGATCGCGGTGGAACAGGTAGAAACGGTCATTCCCATCAGGTACGTGCCGGCGATTGAGCGCCTCGATACCGGCCACCGCCGCGGCGATGATCTCGTCGTCACCGGCAACCGAGAGCGTCCGCGCGTCCTTGAAATCTGAGAGGACCGCGAAGTGGATCCGGGGGTCGAGGTTGCCGAGCGCCTGCACCTCCAGGTGGGCCAGGAGCCGCTCGACGTCCCCCACGCTGCCGAGGAGCACGGGCACGACCACCATCGTTCGGGCGCTCTCGGGGACCCCTTCGCCGAAATCGAGGCGGGGGAGCCGGCGCGGCGGCACGAGGGCGGCCACGATGCGCTGGACGATGAGCGCAGCGAGCTCGCTCGCGGGGAGCAGCGCGAGCAGGGCCGCCACCGTCGCCATCGCGGCGGCGCCCATGGCGCCTGCGTACGCGTACGCACTGAAAACGCCCAAGCCGGTCAGGAGACCGATGCCGCCGAGGTACGCCGCGGTTGCATGGGCGAAGGCCCAACGGCGGAGTCGCTCAGCGAGCCGCGGGCGGTAGCCCAGGTCGATCTCGAGGCTGCGCCGGCCCGGGCCGATCAAGTGATGGCCGACGTGCGCTGCCTTCTCGCCGATTCCCTTCCGCTCCGCGGCCCGGCGGGCGCTCTCGACGGTCCGCAGGGCAACACGTACCTGCGCCTCGCCGGTCGGCTCGGCGAGATCCTCCACGGCGTGTCGGTAGCGGTCGCGGCTCGCGAAGTCCATCCGTGGGTATACCCCGGCCGGGTCCCGCCGCAGGATCTCCTCCACCGGGCTGACCAGCTCCACGAAGCGACTCCAGTCGAGCGTCGCACAGAACCTGAGGCTCGTCACCGTGTTGCTGGTGGAGCCCTGATCGGTGGCCTGGCGCTGGTTCTCGGAGCGGACTGCATCCTCGGGCGTTGTCCCTCGCGCGGCGAGCGCCTGCTCTACCGCTGCAGCGAGGGGGGACGCGCGGGGGTCGTATTCGCGCATCCGCTGCCGGAGCTGCGCCACGAAGGCGCTCGGGAGCGGGTCGGGCAGAGAGCCGGCAGCATCACCGTTTTCCAGCCGGGCGAAAACGCCGTCCGCCGCCAGGCGTGCCGCCCGCCCTGCGATGATTCCGTCTGTCAGGAGCCTCAGGTTCTCGAGGAGCGCGAGCTTGAGCATGCTGGGCCACGCCCAGAGCTCGCCGATCGTCAACGGCGCTACGGTCTGGAAGCCGAGGACGAAACGTGTGAGCCGCTCCGCGTCGAGCCGTCCATCGCCGTGCCGGATCAACTCAAGCGCCATCGCATGGATCCGGGCCTGGCCCGAGAACTCGCGTGCCGCGAGTTTCGGCAGCTTCCGGTAGTACCGGACGGGGAGGTCGCGTCGCACGGCGCGCGCCTCCGACTCGACGAGGTGAAAGTTGTCGAGAAGCCACTCGGCGGCCGGAGGAACAGCAACGCCCCGGTGGACGTCGTCAGCGAGGGAGCGGTACGCCGCGCTCAGGGCGCGGATGTTTCCTTCCAGCCGTGGCAACACGTCGTGCCCGCCCGCACGCGAGGCAGGCACCAACGTGAAGACGCCGGCGAGCGTCTTCGCTCGCTCCTCGAGGCCTTCCGGACTCAGGAGCTCGCCCCTGAGAGGCATGGCTCTTTCGGGACGGTGCCGCCCGAACACCGATCACCTCCTACGTGGTCTTCAACGTGTCGTCGGCGCCGCTTCGTGTCGCGTGGCCGATCCTATGTCCGCCACCTGGAACACCGCGGCGTTGCGCACAGGCACTGTCCCCCTACGTACCGGCGACGGGACGGACGCCTGCTTTCAACTCATCCTACACCCGGCCACTGTCGGCCACGCGTGACGAGGTTCCTCGAAGGCGGGTGATGATCACGACAAGATGGTGGCCTGGACACGAGCATCGCTCTGGCCGGAGGGCACCACGTTCGCGTTCGCGACGAGCGCCACCGAGGACGTGTTCGCGTTCGGGCCGATGGGCCGCTCGGGGCCACCTCCCCGGATCAACGTGGTGAGCGCGACGGCGAACACGGCCCGCATGGCCCTGATCTTCAACCGAGTGTGACCAGCGGCCCGCTGACGCACGTGCGGCCAAGCCCCGAATCTGCCAAATTGTGTGCAATGGCGGCGCTTGAGATCGACGAGCTGCACTACAGAGACAACCTCGACGGCATGCGGGAGAAGATCCCCGACGAGGTCGCCGACCTGGCCTATCTCGATCCACCCTTCAACTCCTCGCGCAGTTACAACCTCCTGTTCAAGCAAGTCAAAGGCAAACCCTCGTCTCGCGTGAGCGCCCGTCCCGGGGAGCATCCTGGAAGGTCGCCTTTCGGGCGGCGTTCCTCGGAGGCAGGGGGTTCGAGGAAGGACCTTGGCGGTGTGTACTCGCCTAACCCTAGGGTGCTAGCTGCGCCTTTTTCCGCGCCTGGAGGTACTCCCGACATGCCGCTGCAACCTCGTCAGCGAGACGGCGGGCCTCTCGCGCGGCAGGGAGGACAAAGAATCCGGGATAGAACTCACCGAATGCCGTGTCCGAACCCTCGGTCTTCTCGAGATGGCGGAGCACTGTCCTCAGGTACCTGACGGTCGCCTCGCAAGTAGTCCTGACGCGCTCTTCCCGTGGTGATGTCGCCTTGGGGCCCCCCAGTAACTTGGGAAGTTGCTCCACCTCGCGGGTAAACGTACCTGCCGGGGAAGACTCCAGCCGAACCCAAAGATCCTTCACTCCTTTCAGCGCTCGTGCGAGACGCCGGGCCTCGCTCTCAAGAGGCCTACGCATTTTGGATGGCGATTATATACTTGACAAACCCAACCTGAGGCCCCATACTATGATTGAGGCTAACGACCATGACCAAGACGCTCACCTTCGAGGATAAGCAACGGCTCTTCGCTGACGCGGATGCTGCCCGTCAGTACCTTGAGGCCCTCCGGTGGCCAAACGGACCGGTGTGTCCCCATTGTGATGGCGGGAAACCTTGCTACGCCATCAAGGGCAACGGCACCAGGTCCGGCCTGTACAAGTGCGGTGCTTGCCGAAAGCAGTTCACAGTTACCGTCGGCACGATTTTCGAGGACAGCCATATCCCACTGAACAAGTGGCTCTTCGCTACCGATTTGATCTGCTCCAGCAAGAAAGGAATCAGCGCCCATCAACTCCACCGCATGCTTGGGCTGACCTACAAGAGCGCATGGTTCATGGCACATCGGATTCGATACGCAATGGAAGGCGCGTTGCCAACGGCGAGGTTGACCGGGATCGTCGAGGCCGACGAGACCTATGTGGGTGGGAAGTCTCGCGGTGGCAAGCGGGGCCGTGGCGCCGAGAAGAAGGTGCCGGTCTTCACCATGATCGCGCGAGACGGTGCCGCAAGGTCCTTCTTGGTCGGCAATGTGAAGGGCTCCACGCTCAAGGGCCTAATCCGCGCTCACGTGGTAGAGACGGCGCACATCATGACCGACAACTTCGGCGCGTATAAGGGCCTTGAGAAGTTCTTCGCCGGTCACGGCGTGGTGGACCACAACAAGGAGTACGTCCGGGGGATCATCCACACGAACTTTGCCGAGTCCTTCTTCTCTCTGCTCAAGCGTGGCATTTTAGGAACGTTCCATCATGTCAGCGAGCAGCATCTCCAGCGTTATCTCGCTGAGTTTGACTTCCGCTGGAATGCCCGCAAGATTGAGGACGCCGAGCGTTCCGAACTGGCAATCAAGGGCTCTAATGGCAGGAGGCTGATGTTCCGGGACTCGTCAGTGGCGTAGTAGTAGCAAGCGGCCAGAAACGCGGAGGTGTAGTTATGAAGCGCCGAATTACCTTTACGATCGAGGGTCTCCCGCAGGAGGGCGGCTATGTGCGCCTTTCCGATTTTCTTGGGGGCCTGGAAAATCTCAAGAGCGTTTTGACTCGAACGGACCGTTTCCTATCCAAGAGTAGAACGCCAACGGTGTCTTACCGAATTGTAGGTCTTAGCGCAAACAGCCCGGCCCAGGTTGTCCTTGAGGCGTATGATCCAGAGGACCAGGAGGAGAAGGCCGCGGCGGTTGTAGACCACACGTTTACAGTCATGTCCGATATCGAGTTTGGCACGCGTCCAGGGAGAACCGATTACCCGGTGTTCGAGAGCATACGTAATCTTGCCGCGCCGGTAGGCATAACCCTCACGTCCATGAGCCTCGTTTCTAACGGTACAACACTCAAGATCACTCCAGAATATCGCGCGAAAGTCGATCTCATCCTAGCTCCCGAAGAAACAAGTCCGAGTTTTGTTCGCGGAATGCTGGACTTCATTAACATTCATGGTGCAAAGAAGGTCTTCCGAATCTATCCGGCCATTGGACCAACAAAACTCACATGTCACTTCCCTGAGGCGCTCAAGCACGATGCGATCGCAGCGATAGGCCAGCATGTGGAGATACATGGGGTATTCAAGTACAAGAGGATTGCTCGATTCGCTCATGAGGTTGAGGTTCGCGAGATCAAAATACTTCCGGAAGACAAAGACATTCCCAGGTTCGAGACTCTGACGGGTGCTGCGCCGGGACTCACCGGAGGTATTTCTTCTGTGGACTACGTTCGGGCAATCAGGAATGCCAAAGGATAGGCCGCTAATCTATTGGGACTCCTGCGTCTTCATCTCTTGGCTTCAGAGGGACAGGGATGGAGCGGAGATGCAGGGAATTCTAACGTGTCTGGAGTCTGTCTATTCGGGAGAACGCATCCTCATGACCTCCGCCGCTATGAGGACCGAGGTTCTTCCTGGGAAAATTCCGCCTTCAGTCGCTGAGGATTTCGAACGCTTCCTGTCCCGCAAGAATGTTGTGGTTGTTGATATTGACCCACGGATTGGTGAGCTGTCGGGCAAGTTGAGGGACTTCTATATCAACCAGTCAAAGCTCGACGGCAAGCCACAGCTCGCGCCTATGGACGCAATCCATCTGGCGACCGCAATTCACTATGAGGCGGACGCCTTTCACACCTTTGATGATGGTGGAGAAGGTGCGCGCAAGTCAAGGAGTTTGCTTTCTCTCAATGGCAACGTCGCGGGCCACGACCTTGTGATTTGTAAACCGCCAGTGTCAGGCCAGTTGGTCCTGTTGGAGCTGATGCCGTGACCGTCAAGAAGAAGCCAGCAAAAAAACGGGCGCAGTGGGTTCTCGGGGCTTCTCATCTGCCATTTGAAGACACCGTCGAACTCATGCTGAATACGAAGCCAATCAAGTTGCGGAAGCCCAAGAAGCGAAGCCAAAAGACGATGAAGAAGGCAGACTAGTGGTCAGTGTGGGTTTGTCAAGTGAATAATCGCCTTTGCAAGTGCCGCAGCTATCGTTGTCCCCTTACCCCTGCGAGCCACGTTGCGTGCTAGCTTCGGCGGCGTTTACGTTGGGCCGGGGTAGGGACGACAGGCGCTGCCGAGGGAGTGCTTCGCTGGCGCGGCGCACGCGAGGGCGAGCGCACCCATCTCGTTACCGTACGGAGTACCGTGCGCGCCAGTGGCCGCACCGCGGCGGCCACTGGCGGTGTCATCTCTTCGCCGAGCGTGCGCATCTCGCCACCTTCGACGGCGAGGATTTCGACCGTCTCCGGCATGCCGATGCCGAGCGCGCGGGCAAGCTCGAACGCTCGCCCGCGCAGGGTGTCCTGCCGTGCCTTTAGCTCCGTGTTCTCGTTCAAGATTGTGTCGACGCTAAAATGCGCCAGTGCTCGATTCGACCCCACGGAAAATGCACCGATGACGGCGAGGGCGGACAGGACAACGATGCCGGAAGTCCCCAGTACCCGCCGCAAACCGCGCCGGTAGAGCACGACGTGGCGGAATTGTCCACCCCTGCCTTGCCACTGCAGCTCCAGGAGGACATGGCGCTTCACGCCCACCAGAGCACCCGGATCGGTTCGCGTGGCAGCACGCGATGCGCCGGCAGCACGGCATACGGCAGAGAACCCACCCGCTCCTGCGCGTTTCATGGGACACCTTCCCTTCCTGTGCGCATCTTCATGCTGCTCCTCTTGGCCTCCGACCGTGAAGCGCACTTTCCACCCGGGAGCAATGCCGCGGGCTAGGTAGGAACTACCCGGCCGAAGTCCTGCTAGGTTTCGGCCGGTGCGACAGCGATCTGCGTCAGGGCGTTTGGTGGTATGTTTATCTCAAAACATACGCCCCCGGGCCGCGCTCCTCCACTCTCGCGACGCGACCGTGGGATGGCTCGGAGGCACCCGCACCGTCCGTTGCAGAGTGAGGGAGGCCTCATGAGGAAGTCGCCCGAACCGCCGGGAAAGACGAACGGTCGCAGCCGTGAGGTTGCTGCGCTACTGACGGCCACGCGTGCAGTGCTCGAAAACCGCGCCTTCTCCGACGCCGCGAGAGCGATCCTCGGCGCGTGCAAGACGATCCTCGGCGCCCCGGCCGGCTTCGTGGCCGTGAGCTCGCCCCCGCCCCGGGGGCGCATCGAGGTCGCCTGCCTCGATCCAGCTAGCCTCGAGCTCAACTCTGCTTCAGGCTTGCCCGTGCCGCTTCGCCGGCTCTGGTCACGCGCCGCCAAGGTTGGCCGGGCCGTCATCGCCAACGACCTGGCAAAGGTCGCGCCGCAGGCGTTCCTTGGCGACGATCACGCGGCCCTGGAGAGCGCGCTCGTCGCACCGGTCATCGTTGCCGGCGAGGTCGCTGGGCTGGTCGGCCTGGTCAACAAGCCGGGGGGCTTCTCTGCGGCCGACTCCCAACTCGCCGAGGTCTTTGCCGAGATGGCTGCCGTGGCGATGCTTAAGAGCCACACCAACAACGGCCTCAAGAAGGACCGGAATGGCCTCAGAAGGAAGGTGCGCAAGGGCGCCACGCAACTCCGCCAAGCGGAGGAGAGGTTCAAGACGCTGGTCGAGAACCTGCCTGACATCATCGCGCGCTTCGACTCGAAGCTGCGCCACCTCTACGTCAGCCCTGCGGTTGAGCGGCTAACCGGCCGCCCGTCGCAGGGCTACGTGGGCAAGACGAACCGCGAGTTGGGGATGCCGTCCGAGCTGGTCGAGCCGTGGGACGCAGCCTTGCGGAGGGTCTTCGCGACTGGACGGCCCGAGAAACTCGAGTTTGCATATCCGGCCCTTGAGGGGACGCGACATTTCGAATGCCAGCTCGTTCCGGAAGCCGGGCCAGGGGGCGCCACACCGTCAGTGCTGAGCGTTGCCCGGGACGTGACCGACAGGTGGCTCGCGCACGAGAGCGAGCGGCACGCCCGGACCACTGCCGACGCATTACGCGAGGCGACCGTGGCGCTCACCCGCAGCCTCGATCGCGAGGCCGTGCTGGCGACCCTGCTCGATCGCCTGCGACGGATGGTCCCGTTCGACCGCGCCAGCGTCATGCTCCTCGAGGAGGCGTCGCGGGTCTCCGTCCGGGCCATCTTCGACGGCGACCGTGTGGTTCCCATCCCGGCCAAGGAGCGACCGGAGTTCGATCCGACCGATCATCCGATCGTCCACGACATCCTGACGACCGGCACGGCGGTTCTGATTCCCGACATCCGCGCCCACCCCGACTGGAGCCTGCCAGCGGATCGCTCGTCCGAGGCGAGCTGGATGGGGGTGCCGCTGTTCGCGCGCGGCAACGTGGCAGGGTTGTTCTCGTTGTCCAAGCGTGAGGCCGGCTACTTCAACGAAGAACACGTGAGGCTGGCCGAGGCAATGTCATCCCAGGCCTCGGTAGCCGTCGAGAACGCGGTTCTCTTCGAGCAGATGCAGGCATCGACGGCGCGCATGCAGTTGCTTTCTCGCCGCCTCGTCGAGGCGCAGGAAAGCGAGCGACGCAACATTGCCCGGGAGCTTCACGACGAGGCGGGCCAGGCCCTGGCATCGCTGCGCATCGGGCTCCGCCTGCTCGAGAGGGAGATCGACGAGGGCGGAAGTGTTACCGGACGGGTCGCGGAGCTCATGCAAAGGACCGATGCCGTCATTGACGGCCTGCATCGCCTGGCCGCGGACCTGCGACCGGCGAGCCTCGATCACCTGGGACTCGAGGCGGCCCTCCGCCAATACTCGAGATCGGTGGGGTCCAAGTTCGGCCTCACGGTGCGTTTCAAGGCGCGCGGGTTTAAGGGCGAGCGTCTCCCGGCGGAGGTGGAGACGGCTCTTTACCGCGTGGCACAGGAAGCGATGACCAACGTCGTGCGCCACGCCCGCGCGACTCGGGTCGACGTGTTGGCGGAGCGTCGCGACGGCCGGGTCCTCGTGATGGTTGAGGACGACGGCGTCGGTTTCGAACCGGACCAGGTCCAGCATGGGGATCACCTCGGCCTGCTCGGGTTGAAGGAGCGAGCCGAGGCCCTGGGCGGGAGCCTGACGGTGGAAAGCGCGCCCGGGGCAGGTACCACCGTCGTGGTGGAGGTGGCAAGTGCCGATCCGCATCCTGATCGCTGACGACCACGCCGTCGTTCGTTCCGGCCTCGGGGCATTGCTCCTAGCCGACCCCGATCTGGAGGTCGTCGGCGAGGCGGAAGATGGAACGGAAACGTTGCGCCTTGCCGAGACGCTGCACCCCGACCTGGTCCTGCTCGACATCACCATGCCGCCCGAGAACGGTATCGAGACCGCGAAGCGGCTGAAGGAAAAGCATCCAGAGCTCATCGTGCTGTTCCTCACCATGCACGAGGACGAGGCCCTGCTGCACGAAGCGCTACGCGCGGGCGCCGCAGGCTACGTGATCAAGCGCGCCGACGAGGCCGAGATCATTCAGGCGATCCATGTGGCCAGTCGGGGTGACATCTACGTGCACCCCGCGATGACCCGCGCGCTCCTTAACCAGCCCGTCACGACGGAGCACCGGCGCGGGTCGCCAATTGATGCGCTGACCCGCCGCGAGCTCGACGTCTTGCGCCTCCTGGCCAAGGGAAACACCAACCGCCAGATCGCCGGCCTGCTCGGCCTCTCGAGGCGCACCGTCGAGAACCACCGTGCCAACCTGATGGGCAAGCTCGGGCTGGTCAGCCGCGTCGAGCTGGTGAACTACGCCGAGGAACACAAGCTGCTCTAGCCCGGATTATTCGTGGGGGGATCGTCGCGAGACCGCGGAGATGGCTGTCATGGCAGGCGAACGCAGGGCTGAGGACCGGAGCCGTACTTGCACAGTACGGCGGCACGGTCCGAGTCCTGAGTACGCCTGCCAGGGCGGCCATATTTGCGGTCGCAGTAGATCCCTCATGAATAGTCCGGGCTAGGCAAGAAGCACGAACGACCGTCGAAGCGCGTCCCACATTCACGAGGCCGATGGCGCGGTCATCACCATCTTCTGGAGAACAGGTGAATGATCGCGACAAACACGGCGGCGCCGATGATCGACCACAGGACCGGGAATGGGTGCCCACTTATGATGACCGTGAATGGCTCTGGGAGCTTGAGCATCCGAGCAACCCAAGGGCCAACCATGGCCCCGATGAAGCCAAGGGCGGTCGAAACGAGGCACCCGCCGCGAGCCCCACCAGCGATGGCCTTTCCGATGGCGCCGCAAACAGCCGCGATCACGAGGAAAAGCAGGAGTGCCGGTAGTGACATTGTCATAGCAAGTTCCTTTCGCGCTCACATCGAGAAAAGAGAGAAGGAAGTTCCTCCTGCACCGACCTCTTGAGCCGTCCTCTTTTCGAGCGGAGGCGCTGTGCAGAGGGATTGGTCCTCCCTACTTCTTGATCTTTATCGCTTTGGCGACCCCTTTGACGAACTCGCCGACCTTTCGACGCGCCCTGCCAACGCTCTCTTGGACCGCGCCTTCGGCGCGCTGCCGAGAGCCCTCCCGCTGCAGCTTGCGGTTGCCCGTAATGGTGCCAGCGGCTTCCTTCACTCGGCCTTTTAGCTTCTTGACCTTGCCGCGTACTTCTTGCTTCTTCATGGAGTCTCCTTGGCGGATCCCGAGGATCCCTGTCGTGGTCGTGCGCAACGTGAACGACCGTCACTCGGAAGGTCAGTTGTCCGGCGCCCCGAAAGCGAGGCGCGGGAAGTACGTGCGGAGCGCCTCCATGATCTTGGTGACCGCAGCGTTGGATCCTGAGTTGCTGTGGATGTCCCGGAACCGGTAGCGGTCGCCCTTGACGATCTTGAAGTTGATCTGGTAGCAGAAGTTCTCAGGAGTTCGCGCCTCGCACGTGAACCACACCTTCTTGAGGCCCGTGGTCTGGAACGTGAAGGTCTCCCTGGGGTCGCGGTTATCCACCCAGGTGAAGACGTCACCACGCATGACCAGGCGGCCCTGGCGATCTTTCCTCAGGAACGTCGGTTTCACCAGCACCAGGTCGTCGAAGACCACTTCGGCCGGAGCGGCGGCCGGAGAAGCGGCCGGAGCGGCGACTGGAGCGGCGACCGGCTCGGCCGTGGCCCCGGCGTTGGTCGCCATCAAGGCCGCGATCATCGACTCCTGGGCGCCGTTCTGCTTGAGGTAGACGAGGTCATTGACTGAGAGGCTGTACGCTCGGCCTGACTGCTTCACCTGATCGGCGATGATGGACTCGGACATCCCCGACTTGATCAAACGTACGAAATCGACCAGGCGGGCATCGTCGGGCTGGAGCGGCACGGCTTGCGCGGGTGCCGGGATCCGGGCCCAGATCGCGATGACGACAGATTCCGGCACGCCTGCCTTACGCAGCGTGATGAGGTCTCCGGCCGTCATCGCGATCGTATTGGCCGGGTTGTTGACCATGGCGATGATGCCGTGGGCCGGGGCGCCAGACTGCTGGGCCGCCAGGATGGAGTTGACCGTTAGCTCTTCCGCGCCTGCCGCCACCGCGACCAGCGCCAGCAGAGCCACACTGAGAAAAGCACCAACGATTGCGCGTTTCATGGAACACCTGCCTTTCCTTCGACGCATCTCAAATCTAGCCGGGAGCAACGCCGCAACTCAGATAGGCACCACGCGGCCGGCACCAGAACTCCCTCGCTCGCCCTCGCGTCCCGTCGCTCCTCAGGAGTGGACGGCGGCCGTTCCGAGATGCGCTGGGCCGCCGCCTCCCGCTCCGTTCACGAGGTGCAGTACCAACTTGAGCACCTCTGACAGCTCTGCGTTTCCCTTCATCGCGGTCGTTAGACCGGTGGGGCACGCAGTAGGCATCCCGCAGCACACACCTAGCCGTCGCCGTGGACCTTGGCCTTTGTCCGCGCGTAGGCCTCCTTCCCAGCCTCGACCGCGGAGGTGATCACGGAGCGCTTCTCGTCGAGGAATTCCTGGCCTTGCGAGACGCCCGATGAGATTTTTTCCTTGGCCGTGTCGATGGCGGCCGAGGCCCGCTCCTTTACGTCATTGGAGAACTCGCGGATCCGCTCGGCGGACTCCCGGCGGGCCTTGGGTGCCAGAAACAGCACTGCTGCCGCACCGGCGAGCGCGCCGACGAACAAGGAGAGGATGACGGTACGACCGCTGAAGCTGCTCTCGCAGTTGCTCATGTTCGACCTCCTCTTCTGAACAGGTTTCTCGCCAGGTACGTCAGGCCCGTCCCGATGCCGACCTGCAAGGCGGCGAGCCCCGCGGCGGACCCGAAACTGGCAACCGAAGCCAGGCTGCTCAGCTCTCCGACGCTCTTGCCAACCCGGCGGATGGAGCTGGACACCACACGCACATCGTCTGTTACCGACCCGATATCGCTTGTAACGCGGTCCAGTTTTTGCACCGTGGCGTCTATGGCGCGCAAGAGAGGGGCCAAGGACTGCTCGGCGATCGCGAGGACGGAGGTAAGCCTCGTCGCGGACCGGTGAAGCTCGAAGAGGACGGGGACCAAGAAGCCGATCCCGACTGCGACGGCCACCGTGAGAATGATCAGCCAGAAGCCTGCTTGGCTACCCATCGTCGTCATCTCCTCACACTTCGAAACGGTGCGTTCCCACCCATGGTCCGCCCGAGCCGCCGTTCGCTGTGGCCGGGGTCCAAATCGCTGTGTGCGATCGCCATGACTTAAGATCCCTGCTCGCTAGCAATACCCTTCCGCCTGCACCGATTGCAGCCGGCTATGGCTCCTCGGCCACCAGTTTCCAGCTCGGGTCGGGGTCGTACTCGGTGATCGCGGCGGCGAGCGTGGCGGTGTCAGGGCCCAGGTTCTTCTCGTACACGCGGCCCTGCTGGTTGACGATGAACGTCATGACTCCGGAGCTGTCCCACTTGTCGGGGTAGGCGATCAGCGCGTAGCCGGCAATCATGTTGTCGTTGATGACGTAGCTGAACTTTCCTCCGGGCGCGTGCGGCCCCTGGGCTTTGAGGATCTTGAAGAAATAGCCGTGATACGGAGTGTGCTTCGGCGCGTCGCTAGCCTTGGGCAAGCCCACCGGGTAGCCTTCCTCCCGTGCCTCCGCCACCAGGCTCCCCATCGGGCTCGGTTTGCCACCCTCGGCCGCTTCCCAGTAGAGTCCATCGTGCTCGCCCGGCGTGCTGATGAAGTGCTGCGCATAGACGGCGAGTCCGTCCTGCGCCGAGCCCTTCGCCTCGGTGTAGTACTCCCACTGCGCCACGACGTAGGCGCGGCAGGTTATGACCGTGGAAAGCTCGTTCTCGCCGATTCTCCGGTTTGAGATCTCCTCGAACCCTGCCGCCGTGTCAAAGCGCCACTTGCGGCCCTCCTTGACGATTGGGATTGGCGACGGCCAGTGCTCTTCGCCAACCAGGACGACGTACTTCGAATCGTCCACCTTCTCGAGCGCCGCGGATTTCTCGAGGTTGGCGGCGAATCCCTTGAGCGCGTTGGCGTCCTCGACGGGGTCGCCGGAAAGCAACTTCTCGCGGTCCGGTCCCAAGATCTTGGTGAGCTCCTTTTGATCCGCGGCATCCGCGGCGTTCGTGAGAGCCTGGACGGCAGCCTCGGGTGTGGCGAAGAGTGTTTGCTTCGGCGCTTTCCTTGGCGCGGCCAGAACGGCAGCGGCACAGAACGTCCCGATCGAGAGGGACACCAGCAACGCTCGCGCAAACGGGGCGCGGCGACGAAGCTCAGTTGACCTCACTGGTTTTGGCATTCCCATATGCTCAGGTCCTTTCCCGCCCGTAGGTCGTGTTTGCTTGCAGTGTGTCGTCATTTTCGGGGCCTCCTCTGCCGGCTCAGTGCTTGTTTCCGTCGTTCTTGTCTTTCTTTGGACTCACAGCCGGGCGCGGAGGCTGCTTCACCACGTTGGGGCGCACGACCGGGGGTGGAGTCGGCCGAACCAGTGCCCGGCTGACCTGGCCGCGCTGGCTGGTCACACGCGGGTCAAGCCCGCCCCGAACGGGAGTGAAAGCCGGCGTCACAGGCGCGTGGACCTGCACCTGCGGCTGCGGCTGGGGTACATGACCGCGAAATTCATTGATTTTCGGATCGGTGGTGTTGATGTTGCGGGTGATGATCTTGTTGGGAACCGTCATATGGACGGGCTCCGGCGCTGGTTGAGTCACGACTCGGGGGGCCGTCACATGGACGGGCTGAGGCGGCGGTTGACTCATGACTCGGCGGCCCGTCGGCTGAGGCGCTGGTTGAGTCACGACTCGGGGGGCCGTGATATGGACGGGCTGAGGCGGTGGTTGACTCACGACCCGAGGGTTGCTTCGGAAGTTATCGAAATTTGTCGTGCGATGAACGTCGTCGTAGCGGTTCAACGCTCGATAGTTCACCTGGCGATTAACGACCGGCCGGTTGATCACAACGGTTCGGTAGTTGTTGTTGACGTAGAAGTTGTTCGGGTGGATGTACTGGCGGCTACGTCCGATCCATCCGCTGTTTCCCTCCCAGCCGTGATAGAAGACGTGATGCTCGCGCCAGTCGAAGTCATAGTTGAGCCACGCTCCGATGGCGAAACCCAGGCCAAAAAAGAAGCTCGTTCGATGGAAGTAAACGACCGCCGGGTCGTATACCGGGACATAGAGATACTGTGGCTGCGCGGGCCAGATCTCGATCTCTCCGCCGGAATTGACCACCTGCATCTGGGGCGTGCTGACGAGATTGCCTGCCGATGCCGCCTGCGCGCGCAGCCGCTGGACCGATGCCATGACGTCCGTCGACTGATAGGCGTACGCCTGCCCCAATGCGGTCGTCCAGTCCAGCTTGTCAGCCATCATCGCCAGGACGGTCGGGTAGTGTGCCACGGCCTTGACGCTGACGTCCCACTGCATGCTGTCGACAGCGTCTGCATTGCGGTACTCGCGCACGAACCGGGACGCTTCGTCAATCTGATCCGGGAAGGTTGCGGCGACGAGGACCTGCGCCAGCAACGGATCGGGGTAGAGCGCGATCGGCGCCAGCAGATTGTCGAGCTGATCGGGCGAGAAGGGTTCGTACGATGAATCTCCCTGAGCCCGAACGAGCGGGGTGAAGACTGCCAAGAAGAGAATAAGCGAGGCGGCGAGAATCTTTCCCATGGTGTCTGCCTCCTTCTGCGAACTTCCGCAGTTTCGTTCGTCGCACCGTTTCAGAGCGTCACGCGGACTCCGGCGCTGACCACGTTGATGTCCAGGTCGCGGAGCTTGTAGCGCTCGCCTTCAGCCAACACCGAGACGTTGCCAAAGTTGAACCGCAACCCCGCACCGTAGAACGGGTCATGCCCGTGGTCCGTTCCCGCCACAAAATGCGGGTCAGTCGCGGTGCCGGTGAGTGACACATCCGTGCTCCAGTACATGTAGCCGGCCTTCCCGTAGATCGTGACGAAAGGGCCGATCGGGATTCGGCCCGTGAGAGCCGCCGTCCCGGTCTTGGCGTCGTAGCCCACTCGTGTGCTGCCTCCCTGCGAGGTGATCACGCCGTCGAACTTGCCGAAGTTAACCCAGGCAGCCTCGACGCCAAGGAAGACAGGAAGCTCATAGCCTAGGAAGAACTTATACGAGTTCCGCGTCTCGTCCACGACGGTCGCGTTGATCGCCGCGTGACCTACGGCGCCGCCAAGGTAGAAGCCCTGCGCCGCCGCCGGTCTGCTCGACCCAAGGCTGGCCGCCAGGACGATCACGCCAACCACAATCATCGGCGCCAGATCGTGCCTCTTCATGCTCGTGTCTCCTTTCCGGCGGCCCTTGGGACCGCGACCTCGAGCGCCATAGGGGAGTCAGGCGCCACAGCGTCTAGAGGACGCGTCGTCCGGAGACGAGCCTGATGATCAGGATGACCACCGCCACCACGAGCAGGACGTGGATGAAGCCGCCCATCGTGTAGGAGGTGACCATGCCGAGCAACCACAGCACGAGAAGAATGACCAGGATCGTCCAGAGCATCGCAGTCCTCCAGTTCCGCCGAGCCTAGTACCTCTTGCCGACGAGGAGCTCGTTGTGCACGTCCTTGACGCCCCTGGTGCCACGCGCGATGCTCTCCGCCTCGCTCTTGATCTTCTCGGAGCTGACGCGACCAACCAGCGTCACCACCCCTTGCGAGGAGCCCACGTCAATATCCCCGGCCTTGATATCGCCGTTGGCGATGAGCTTCGTCTTGACCTTCGAGCTGATCATCACGTCATCGATCCAACTACCGACCGTCCGCTCCCCAACCGTGAG
>JBIOGJ010000066.1:0-19081 GCA_044447965.1 Thermoanaerobaculales bacterium
CTCGCCGCCTAACGCAGCGCTCTTGAGCCGGCGGTCGGCGCGAAGCAGTTCGGCGAGCGCACGCTCCAGCTCGGCGGCACTCCAGTGCATTGCGTCGCGCGCCCAGCGCTCGGCCTCTTCGCTCCACCCGCGCAGTCCCATCGGGCGGGCCGTTCCGATGGCGCCGCCGAGCTGTCGTGCGACCGAAGCGCGCGGAGTGCCCTGGTCGAGCAGCGAACGCGCCAGCGCGAGCCCGGTGAGCGCTGTGCCCAGCGCCGTCACGAGACGCACGCCGCTGTTGCCGGGGCCCTCGAGCAGGTGGGCGATCATGTCCGCGGCCGCCGCGAAGCGACGCGCGGTCACGGCGTCCACGAAGTCATAGGCCGTTTCGCCGCGGCGCACCCCCACCATGTCGCTGACGTCGCTGGCCGTCGCGACCCGGCCCGTGACCGCGGTGCGCAGCTTGCTGATTTCCGCCGCGAGCTGGGGAAGGTCGTCGCCTACCGCCTCGTGCAGGTGCCGGGCGCCGTCCTCGTCGATCTCGAGTCCTTCCTGCTCGGCGCGGTGTCGGATCCAGCGGCGCAGGCGGTCGGGCGCGAGCGGATCGAAAGCGACCGTCGTGACGGCTCGGGCAACCTCGGGGTCGTTCTTCTCCCCGGAAGACTGTACCAAGACGAGCACCGACTGCGGGGACGGCGAGCCGAGGTACTTGAGAAGCGCGGCGCGCAACGCCTGGGACTTCTGACGGCGCTGCTGGATCGATTCGATCTCGGTAATCACGATGGCGCGGCGCTCCGCCAGCATCGGCGGCGTCAGCGTCAGCGACCAGAAGTCGTCGGCGGAGAGGTCGGCGGCGCGGCGGCGATCCAGATTGAAATCGCGGCTCGACGGATCGACGGCGACCTCCAGCACCTGCCGGATGGCGTCGTCCTTGAGCAGGTCCTCGTCTCCGTGGAAGTAGTAGGCGGGAAGGATCTCGCCCTTCTTCACGGACCGTCGAAAGGTGTCGTAATCCAGGGCGGGCATCGGGCTCAAACTAGCCCGAAATCAGGCCCCGGAAAAGGCAACGGCGCCCTAGGGCGCCATCCAGTCGACGGTGACTTCCACGGGCTGGTCCGGCCGCGCCGTGCGCTGGGCCGAATCGCGGGAGACCGGGATCACACTGAAGCGGCTGCGGTAATTGCCGGAGCGCTCTCCGGCCAGGCGGACGGTGTAGGGATCGGCGGCGCGACCCCGGCTGCCGGCCAGCGTCGGCGTGCCCGGGCCGGGGGGGGCGATCCAGGCGTGGGCCTCCCATCCAACGGCCCCCATCACCGCGAGCACCAGCACGGCGCCGGCGATGCCGACCAGGAAACGGGACCCGGGCTCCTCCGGACGCTCGGTGGAGAGGCGTGCCAGGAGCCGTTCGTCGAAGTCCTTGGATGGCGAGGGGGGCTTCAGGCCACGCAGGGCCATGACACCCCGCCTCAAGGCGGCGTGGAACCGACGACACTCGGGGCACTCGGCCAGGTGCACGTGACAGCGCACCTCGGCCGCCTCGTCGAGCAGACCGTCGGAGAAGTCGGAGTAGGCGTCGCGGAACTGTCGGCAGTTCATCTCGTAACCGGTTACAGACTACTGTGGTACCGCCGGCCCCGGCAAGGGTTCCGGCGGGCCGGTTACCGGCCTGCGGAAAGCTGTGAAGTGCCCCCCGGAGAGGGCGGAGTCAGTCCAGGAGCGGGGCGATCACCGTGGCGAAGTTGTTCCGCGCCCGGTTCAGCCGGCTCTTGACCGTCCCGAGGTTGCAGCCCGTGATGTCCGCGATTTCCTCGTAACTCTTGCCCTCGAGTTCCCGCAGCACGAACACCACCCGGTGATGCTCGGGGAGCTGAGCCACGGCCCACTCGACCAGTTCCTTGAGGTGCCGCTTCCGGAACAGGTCGTCCGGGCGCGCGCTGGTGTCCTCGAACTGGAGCGGGCGGTGGTCGGCGTCCCACTGCTTCCTGATCGTCTGGAAGAGCACGAGCGGGTTGCGGCTGCGATTGCGCAGCTCGTTCTTCGCCAGGTTTGACGCGATCGTGTAGATCCAGGTCGAGAACTTCTTGCCCTGGTCGAACCGAGCCAGGTGCCGGTACACTCGGACGAACACTTCCTGCACCAGGTCCTCGGCGCGCTCGCGGTCGCCGATGGTCCGGTAGACGAAGTTGAGCAGCCGGGACTGGTAGCGGACCACGAGGTCGGTGAATGCACGAGCGTCGCCGTCCAGGAACGCCTGGACGACGCGCGCATCGTCGAGGCCCGCGAAGGGGCTCGGCGGTGCCGCACGGCTCTTGAGGGTCCGCTCTCGGGTCACTGCAGTCGAGGTCATGTGTTTCACCCCTAGAACGTTGACGTATTAACTCTGGTTCCATTACGCAGAAACCATACCCGGGCACCCTGCAGCCGGCCGCGCCGGAACCAAGCTCTTGACCTGTAATCGATTAGATGCGCGAGACGCGCAGGACGTTGCAGTTTGGACAGGGACGGTTGCCGTCCCCTTTTGGTTACAAAGCGGTTCGAAACGCTGCGAAATAGAGGACAGCGCAGATCGTCTTGGCATCCACGATCTCACCGCTGGCGACCATGCCGAGGACCCTCGAAAGCGGGTGTGGGACGACCTTCATGAACTCGTCCTTCTCGCGCTGGACGGCCCGCTCGTCCACGCGGACGTCATGCGCCGCGAACAGGTGGATCTGCTCGTCGCAGAATCCGGGAGTCGGGTAGATGGTGGTCAGCAGCTCGAAGCGCTCGGCGCTGGCGCCCGTCTCCTCGAGCAGCTCGCGGCGCGCGCATGATTCGGGCGCCTCGCCCGCATCGAGGCGGCCGGCGGGGATTTCCCAGATCTCGCCGCCGGTGGCGTAGCGGTACTGCTGCAGCAGCAGAATCTCGGGATCGGCGGCGGGTCGGAGGACGGGCACGACGGCCGCCGCGCCGGAGTGTCGGAACATCTCCATCTCGCCGGTGCTGCCGTCGGGAAAGCGAACCGTGTCGACGTCGAGCGAGACGACGCGGCCGGCGTAGATGCGCCGCGAGGCGACCTGACCCGGCCGCGCCTTCTGGTCGCTCAATGAATCTCCTGGCCCCACAGGTCGCGGATCGAAATCGGCCCCTCGTTCAACGCGCGGATGCCGGTCTCGATCAGGCTTCGGTCGCCGACTACCACGATCACGAAGTGGTCGGGGTCCAGGTAGCGCCGCGCCACGCGCTGGACGTCGGCCGCGGTGACGCGATTGATGCCCGCGACGAAGCCGTCCAGCTCGGCGAGTGGCCGCTCGTTGATGAGGAGATCGAAGTACTGCGCCGCCGTGCCGTTGGTCGTCTCGAAGTCTCCCGGGAAGCCAAGCGCGATGTAGGCCTTTGTCTTGTCCAGCTCCGGCCCCGGAACCAGCGAGTCGCGGATGCGTCGCAGCTCCTTGAGGAACTCGATCAGCGAGCTGTCGGTCTTGGCGGTCACGACCGATGCCGCCGCCGCGAACGGCCCGGCGAGCCGCCGCAAGGCGAAGCTCGAATTCGCGCCGTAGGTGTAGCCGTGCGTTTCGCGCAGGTTCTGGTTCAGCCGCGACGTGAACGAGCCGCCCAGGATCGTGTTCATCACGCGCAAGGCGTAGTAATCGGGCGAGCTGCGCTCCGCACCGACGTTGCCGATGCGAATCACCGACTGGGCTGCGCCCGGCTTGTCCACGAGGTAGATGGTGCGCGGGCCCAATGCCGGCGATTCGGCCCGGGGCAGCTGGGCCGTGGTGCCCCGCGCCCAGGAGCCGAAGCGGGCCGCCACGAGACGGCGAGCCTCGGCGAGCGTGATGTCACCGACGAACAGGATGCGGGCACCGCCGGCCTGGTAGTAGTTGTTGTAGAAAGCCTGCGCGCGCTCGCGGGTGAGCAGCGCGGTGGACGCTTCGGTGCCGCCCGTTGGGCGGCCGTAGGGATGCGAGGGGCCATACACGATGGCGTTGAAAGCAATCGGCGCCTGCGCGGTCGGCTGATCGCGCAGCTGCAGGATGCCGGTGCGGCGCAGTTCCCGCTGCCGGGCCACTTCGGAATCGGGGAAGGTGGGGCGCAGCACCACGTCGGCGAGCAGGTCCAGCGCCGAATCCAGCTGGCGCTTCGGCACGTGGACCTGGACCTGGGCCCACTCATTGGACGCGAAGGTACGCAACTGCGCCGCGAGGTACGCCGATTGCTCGGCGATCTGCTGCGCGCTGCGATTGCCGGCGCCCTGGTCGAGCAGATTGGCGGTGAACGTCGCCAGGCCGGGCAGGTCGTCCGGATCACGCACACTGCCGGCTCCCAGGATCACGTTGACGTCTACGATCGGCACCTTGTGCATCGGCACCACGATCACCTCGAGCCCGTTGGGCAAACGCGCCGTCTGGGCCGCGGGCACGTGCAGCGGCGCCGGCGGCGGCAGCGCGGGGGCGTTCGTGCGATCGGGACCCTGCGCCACCAGGGGTGTCGCGGCCAGGGAGAAGGTGGCTGCGGCGAGGGCGAGGAGCGTCCTCATGGCGTTGCTCCTTCCGTCGCGGCGAGGTTGGTCTTGCCCTGGGGCACCACGCTGAGGACCACGCGATGCTGGTCCGCCAGGTACTGCCGGGCCACGCGCTGCACGTCGGCGGCGGCCACACGGCGATAGCGGCCCAGGTCCTGTTGGAAGTAGTCGGGCGTGCCCATGAAGTAGTTGTAGTAGTTGAGCTGGTCGGCCTTGCCGAGCACCGTCTCCATGCGCGAGAGGAACTGGGCCTCGTTCTGGTTGCGCACCCGCTCGACTTCGCGGTCGGTCGGCCCATCGGCGGCGATGCGACCCACTTCCTCGTTGATGACGCGCTCGAGCTCGTTCAGGTCGTGTCCGGGGCGCGCGGTCGCGAAGATGCGGAGGTCGCCGTCCACGCGCTTGCTGTCCTCGTAGGCGGTGACCTGCGTCGCGATCTGCATCTGGTACACCAGCCGCTGGTACAGCCGTGAGCTGCGACCGGAGGCGAGGATATCGGTCAGCACGTCGAGCGCGGCGTCGTCGCTCGCGAACGCCTTCACCGTGTGCCACGCGTTGTACACGCGCGGGAGCTGGACCCGGTCCTCCAGCGTGGCGTAGACGTCGCGGGGCAGGGAGAAGGCGGCCGGTGCCGCGTTGCGCGAGACGTCGCTGCCTTTCGGCACGTCGGCGAACCAGCGCGTGGCGAGCTGCCGCCCTTCGGCGGGCGTGACCGCGCCGGCGATCACCAGCGTGGCGTTGTTGGGCACGTACCAGGTGCGGAAGAAATTCCGGACGTCCTCGATCGAGGCGGCCTCGAGGTCCGTCATCGAGCCGATGACCGGCCAGCTGTACGGATGGCCCGCCGGGTAGAGCCGGCTCAGGATGTTCTCCTCGGCGAGGCCGTAGGGCTGGTTGTCCACGCGCTGGCGTCGCTCGTTCTCCACTACGCCGCGCTGGAGGTTCACCTTGTCGGGCGTGATCTCCGGAATGAGGTAGCCCATGCGGTCGGAGTCGAGGTAGAGCATCAGGCCCAACGAGTTCGAGGGCCCTTCCTCGTAGTAATTGGTGCGGTCCTCCGTCGTGGAGCCGTTATTATCGGCGCCCGCGGCCTCGAGCAGCTGGTCGAACCGGCCGGTGGGCACGTGCTGCGAGCCCATGAACATGATGTGCTCGAAGAGGTGCGCGAAGCCGGTGCGCCCGACGTGCTCGTCGCCCGAGCCGACGTGGTACCAGATGTTCACCGCCACCACCGGGACCGAGCGGTCCTCGTGGACGATGACCTGCAGCCCGTTGGGAAGGGTGAACGTCTCGTAGCGGACGCGGAGATCCTGGGCGGACAGGCGGACGGGCGGACCGGCGGTCAGCAACACCGCTGCCAACCCCACCGTCACGCCGACCCGTTCGAGGAATCCGTCCGCCGGTCCGCCCGTCCGCCGGTTCGCCGTCGTGTTCATTCCGACCTCGTCACGAAGAATGCCGCGGGTGCCTTGAACGACTCCGCCAGAAGATACAGCGCCTCGGTGCGCCGGCTGGCGCGGATCGGGCTCGTCGGTGCCGGCGAGCCCAGAGGATCGAGCCCGAAGCGTCGCGCGATGATGCCGAGTCGGAACATGTGAAAGCCGTCGCTCACCAGGATGACCTGCCGCCTGCCGGGGGGCAGATCCGTGCTCACGGCCCGGAGCGACGCTTCCGACGTGCGGCCCGCCGTGTCGGCCCGCACCACGCTGTCCGGAATACCGGTCTCGACCAGGTAGCGCCGGGCCACCACCGCCTCACTCACGCTGTCACCGGTGCCGACGCCGCCGGTCACGATGACGCGCGGCGCGAAGTGCCGGCGATACAGCAGCGCGGCGTGATCGAGACGGGCCTTGAGGACCGGTGAGGGGTGCCCGTTGTACTGCGCGGCCCCGAGCACGACGATCGCGTCGGCCGGACGCGCGGAATCATGACGCGAGGCCCAGACGACTGCCGCCAGGGATGCGAGCCATGAGAGGGCCAGCGCTCCCAGCAGGATCGCCACGATGCGGCGCATCCGGGCAAGCTAACGGCGGCGACGCTACAGGTCGAACGACTGGTGCAGCGTCGGAATCTGAACGTCCGGGACCTTCATGTCCGCGAGGATCGTCGCCATCGCCGTGAGGCCGGCCTCGCCGTGCACCGCGAAGCCGCGCTTCGGCGCCGGGCCGAGGCCAGTGATCCAGGCCGACAGGTCGTTCTTGTCGCCGTGGGCCGAGTAGCCGGCCACCATCTGCACCTCGGCGCGCACCGGCACCACCTGTCCGAAAATGCGGACCTCTTTCGCGCCCTGCCGCAGCCGGTCGCCCAGCGTGTAACTCGCCGTGAACCCGACCAGCAGGCACATGTTGCGCGTGTCGGGCAGGCCGTTGATCAGGTGATGGACGATCCGGCCTGATTCCGCCATGCCGCTCGCCGCGATGATGATCATGGGACCGCGCATCGTGTTCAGCGCCTTCGACTCTTCGACCGACCGTACGTAGGTCACGGGCGTGAACTGGAACACCCCGCTCACCCGCTTCAGCATGTCCTGGTCGAGGTCGAAGATGTCGGGGTGCTTGGTGAAGATGTCCGTCGCGCTGACGGCGAGCGGCGAGTCCACATAGATCGGAATCACAGGGATCTGCCGCGCGTTCACCAGGCGGTGCAGCTCGTAGATGATCTCCTGCGTCCGGCCCAGCGCGAACGCGGGAATCATCACCTTGCCGCCGCGCTTGGCGACCCGGCGGATGTGACCCGCGAGCTGGCTCTGCGCGTCGCCGGGCGATTCGTGCACGCGGCCCGCGTAGGTGCTCTCGACGATCAGGACGTCGGGCTGCGCCCCCAGCAGCGGCTGCGGATCACGGATGATCGGAAGCCCGGCGCGGCCGATGTCGCCCGAGAAGACGATCCGCCGCTCCGCGCCGTTGGTGGCCAGGTCGAGATTGACGGAGGCGGAGCCGAGGATGTGGCCGGCGTCCTTGAACGTGCAGCGCAGGCCCGTGAGCACGTCGTAGGGCTTGTCGTAGGGAATCGCGACGGTCTGGCGGGAGACCTTGGCCGAGTCGTTCGCCGTGTACAGCGGATCGACGATCTGACCGCGCTTCCGGAGGAAGATCGCGTCCGATTCCTGGATGTGCCCGGCATCGGCCAGCATGATATCGACCAGGTCCTTGGTCGCGCTGGTGCAGTAGATCGGTCCGTGGTAGCCGTTCTTCACGAGCAGCGGCAGCCGGCCGCAGTGGTCGATGTGCGCGTGGCTGAGGATGACCGCATCGATCTCGTGGGCCTCGAGCGGGAAGCCCGTGTTCTTGACGCGCGCTTCCTCGCGCCGGCCCTGGAACAGGCCGCAGTCGAGCAGGATCTTCTTCTTGCCGATCTCGAGCAGGTGCATCGAGCCGGTGACTTCACCGGCCGCGCCGTGGAACGTGATGCGCGCGTTAACGGGTGCCAAAGATCCGGTCTCCTGCGTCGCCCAGCCCCGGCAGGATGTAGCCGTGGGCGTTGAGCTCGCGGTCGAGGGCGGCGGCGTAGATCGGTACGTCGGGGTGGGCCGCGAGCATCTTCTTGACGCCCTCGGGCGCCGCGACGATGCACAGGAACCGGATCGAGCGCGCGCCCGCCTTCTTGAGCGTCGTACACGCGTCCGCCGCCGAGCCGCCGGTGGCGAGCATCGGATCGAGGACGTAGAAGTCCCGCTGCTCGGGCGGCGCAGGCGCCTTGAAGTAGTAAGGAACCGGCTGGAGCGTGTCGTGGTCGCGGTACATGCCGATGTGGCCGACCCGCGCCGAGGGGACGAGGCGCAGCACGCCCTCCACCATCCCCAGGCCGGCGCGCAGGATCGGGACCAGCGCGAGCTTTTTGCCCGATACCTTCTCGGCCGTCATCCGCTCGAGCGGCGTCTCGATCTCGACGGGCTCGGTGGTCAGCTCCTTGGTGACCTCGTAAGCGAGCAGCATCGCGATCTCGGCGACGAGCTCGCGGAAATCCTTGGTCGTGGTCCGCTTGTCGCGCAGCAGCGACAGCTTGTGGCGGATCAGCGGATGGCCCGGAACGATGAGATTGGGGTAGGTGCCCATGGGGCGGCTAAGGTATCGCCGGGCTAACGAACCGGCGAGCCGTGTCGTCTGAGGGAAGGGAGGATCGAATGCGCATATCCAATGTCGCGGTAGTGGGCCTCTTGCTCTTCGAGTCCTTCGCCCTGGGCACGGGCCGGGCACAGGACCGCCCGACGAGCGGCATGCCGATGGACACCACGGACGCCAGGGCCAACGCGGCAGCGGACCAGGCGATGAGCGGCCGGATGATGGCCGACGTGCACATGCGCATGACGCCATCGAGGGTCAAGAGCGTCGCCGACTCGGCGCGGGCCGCTCTGCGCGTCTCGGAGCTGCGCATGGCGATCGAGAAATACCGCGATGTCCATGTGGCCGAGGCCGACGGCTATCGCATCTTCCTGCCTAACGTGCCTCAGCCGGTCTACCACTTCACGAACTGGCGCAACGGGCTGAACGCGGTGTTCGGGTTCGATCCCGCCCGGCCGACCGCACTGCTCTACAAGAGGAAAGCGGGCGGCGGCTTCGAGTTGGTGGGCGCGATGTACACGGCCCCGGCGCAGGCCTCACTCGACGAGCTGGACCGGCGCGTGCCGCTCAGCGTGGCGCACTGGCACCAGCACGTGGTCTGGTGCGTGCCCCCGCGCGGCGCGCAGCAGCGCTGGACCGAGACCGACGGCGGCATGCCGCGTTTCGGGCCCAAGTCGCCGATTGCGACGCGCGAGGCGTGCGAGCTGGTGGGCGGCGTGTTCCTGCCGCGCATCTTCGGCTGGATGGTGCACGCCAACGTGTTCGCGGGCGACGACCCGTCGGTGATCTGGGGCGGTTGATTGGTCGCGGCGCTTGGCGGCCCAAGCGGCCTCCTGCTACTTTTCCCGCCCCGGCCAGGTAGCTCAGATGGTAGAGCAGCGGACTGAAAATCCGCGTGTCGGCGGTTCGATTCCGTCCCTGGCCACTTGCCGCGCAACGAGTTAGCGCGGCGCAGGTCACAACGTTTTGGTTGGTTGTCCCCCGGTTGTCCCCCGGCGAAGCGCCGGGGCGGCGGCGTGCAGTGCTGCGAGCTTCGTCACGCCATCCCGCAGGTCCCGCTCGTTGACGATGTCGTAACGGTCAAACACCGAGCGCGTCTTATGGCCGGTCAGCTTCATTGCGATGTGCTCTGGCACACCAGCACGCACCAGGTTGCGGACAGCAGTGCGACGAAAGTCGTGCGGAACCCGCGTCAGGAGCTGCGGCCGGACGACGACGCGAACACCACGCCGCTCCTCGTGCGCCGCTCGGTCGAGCGCCGATTTCCAAGCCTTGTCGAACCGCCCGATGCGCTCGCCGTCGTGGTGAAAGACAAGCGGCACGATGCGACCCAGGCGTCGTTCCACCGCCCTCGTGTGTTCGCGCTGAGCTTCAAGCAGCAGCTTGAGGTCTGGTAGCACGTCAAACGGGAACGTCCGGCCCTCGTCGTTCTTGGTCGTGCGAGGCTCGAGCCTCACGACACCTGCTGCGAAGTCCACCTGCGCCCACGTGAGCGGCAGGACCTCGGAGGGACCGCGCCACCCTGTGCAGTACTCGAATGCGACGACCGGCTGCAAGTGCTCCGGCAGCTCCTCCAGGGCCGCGGCGAAATCGTCGGCCTCGAAGAAGCCTTGCCGCGCATTGCTCACCTGTATGGCCGGAATGTACGGTCGTTGTGCCACCTTCCCGGCCCGCACGCCGAGTGTGAACATCCGCTTGAGCGCCGCCAGCTCGTTCCGAATGGTTGCGGGCGCTGCGCCGGCATCCTGACGCTCGCGGACGTAGGCGGCTATCCGATCCGCCGTGACGGTAACAGCCCGTGTGGGGCCGAAGTGATCAAGCAAGTGCGCCAGGCTCGTTTCGGCTCGCCGCAACGAACGGCGACCGTTCACGCGGTAGTCGTCGCGGAGCATCTGCGCCAAGTCTTCCATCGTCGTGCGCTTGACATCGGGCGCGGTGAATGAGCCGAGCCCCAATTCGGCCTCACGTCTCGCCAAGAGCTTCTCAGCTCTCCGGCGGTCAGTCGAGCCGCTCGACTCCTCGTAGCAAGAGCCGTTGACCTTGTAGCGCACCCACCAGATGTGCCCGCGGAGTCGGAGTGTGCCGAACTGACGGCGCTCTCGCGGGTCTGCACTGGCTTCGGTAGTTCGCACGGTGCGCGACCTGCTGGCGTCGTGCGAGCGCGACGTTGCAGCGTCTGCTTCGAGCTTGCGCACCCGCTCTGTGACCTGCTCGGTGGCGCGCGCTAACGCGCCTACGACGGTGTCGATCATTGCTTCCCCCTTCCGCGGCTATGTCGGATGCGCCGCGCAGCCACGAGGCAACGGTCGCTCCATCTGTCCAGGGCGTCGGCCACCTTCGCGGCGACATCGGATGTCGCGCGGCGCTTCCCTTGCGTGATGTGGAGGAGCTGCACGTGGGATACGCCCGCTTCACGAGCCAACGCCCGGAGACTACAGGGAGCAGTCCGCAGGGCCTCGACAACGGTGCTCGTTAGCTTGTCCATCGTGCTACCAATATGGTAGCCCTCTGCTGAACGCGCAAGAAGTCAGCGGGAGCGCCCAAGCCGGCGGCAAATGGCAGACTCAGGGAACCGGAGGTACTTGCCCACCTTCACGCCCCCCAGCTGGCGCTGGTGCCGGTAGGGGTAGGCGCGTGGCACCTTGAGCAGGGCCGCAACCTCCTCAGGGGTCATGTACCGCTCGACGGTGGGCGGTTCTGCGCGAGGCGGCACAGCTTCCGGCGGTGTCACTGCCGTTGGCTGAAGCAGCGCCAGCAGATCGCTCGCCTGAACTAGGATTGTCGCCCCCGGTGGCAAGGCTGCGGCCAAGTTCCGGAGGGCCAGCCGCAATTCGGCCGTCACGCGCCCTCCGGCTGGGCGCGACGGGCCTGCTCGTCAGGATCCGGCTCTCCGGCGGCCCCCCGGCCGTGGGCGGCCGGCTCGGCTGCCAGGTCCCAGCCGAGGGGATCGTCCGTGCCCGCGAGCGCCGCCTCAGCTTCGGGGTAGCAGGTCGGGCACACCCACCCAATGGCGGGATCGGTGCCGTGGTGGCGCATGGCATGGCCCTTGGGGCAGCGCCGCGGTGTGTCCGAGGGCTCGGCGGGAATACCCCCCTCTGAAAACCCTTGCTGCGCCTGTGGTCTTGAGGGGGATTCTCGCCGACCCGCTCCAGCACTGGGCCGGCGGGAATGCCTCTCGGAATCCCGCATCGAGCTTGGGGTTTGGGGAGGGGGTATTTCCGCCGCCGCTTTTTCCTCACCGGGCGGAAGAAGCACGCGGGGCCTGCCCCGTAGATCCTTGCGCCGCTCGATACGCCACCCGTCTTTCCCTTCGAGCAGGGTCCGAGCCTTGCCGCGGCGAAGACCATGATCGCATAGGAAATCCTCGGCCTCGCCGAGCGTGACGATCTCGCTCCTACCGGTCTGGGCCGCGACGTGCCGCGCCAGGGCCGCAGCCGCCTCGGCGCGCTGGGTGGCGGCTGCCTGCTCAGCCTCTCGGCGCGCATCGTCGCCCACGGCGACCAGCTCGTCCGTCACGTCGCGCAGCGTCCAGGGTTCGCTGGCGAAGCTCACCTCGAGGACGAACGGGTCCGGTTCCTCACCGATGCGGAACTTGGAAGGCACGAGGGCCAGCCGATACAGGTTCCGCCGCCGCCGCCGCGTCGCCCGCTGTGCCCATGCCTCCGCACCTGCTGCCGGAAGCTCCTCCCACCACGGCTTGGTGCCCGTGGGCTTGAGGTCCGTGGCGTCGCGCACCTCGTACACGATGTCGGCTCGATCTTCAACCACGCCGCTGCCCCGACTGTGCGCTGCTGACTTGATCGTGTTGCCGAGCACCAGCACGGCAGGGCCGTTCTCGCGGCGGGCGAGGTCCAGGATCGGCGCCAGGGCGCGGCTCGGGCGGCTCGAATCCTGCTCGCCGATCCCTTCGGTCGCGGCGTCGAGGCTGTCTATGATCACCACGTCGTACTGCTCCACCGGAAACGCGGCCCAAGCCGCCGCATCGGTGAGGGCTGGCGCCTTGGCACGGGTGAGCACCTTGAAGGTCGGCGCGGATGCTGCGCCCCAGCCGCGGAGGCGCCGCCGCACCTCCCGCGGTGGGTTGTCGCGGTCCAGAAGCAGCACCCGCAGCCCACGACGTGCGAGCCGTACGCCCAGGGCATGGCCGAGATGCGTCTTGCAGAGCCCGCGCGGGCTGAACATCTCCGTAACAGCGCCCGGCGCCACAATCTTAGGTTCGTGGAACGCTTGGTCCGCGTCTCTGGCAGCGAGAAACTCGGGCGCCGGCTGCGCGTGGTCCCAAGGCGTTGCCTGGAGGCTAGACGCGGACGGCGGCATCATCGGTACGAGCTGCTCCAGCGTCTTGCCGGCCGCTAGGTGGTCCGACACGTCCTTGCCCACGGCGGGCTCGACCACCGCGACCTTGACCGCGACCCCAGTCAGCTCCTTCTCGACGGTGCGCGCGTGCCGCCTGCCAGGTTCATCCCGGTCTGCTATGATCGTCACGTCAGCTCTGCGGAAATGCTCGTTGTACTCGGCCCGCCACTTCCCGGCGCCGCCGGGATTGCACGTCGCGGTGAAGCCTGCTCGGCGCACCGCGTCGGCGTCCTTCTCTCCCTCTAGCACAAACACCTGCTTGCCCGCCGTGATTGCCGTCTGCACCTCGGGCAGGCGGTAGAGCACGCGCCGTGTGCCGTCCAAGCTCCAGATCCACCCCCCAAGGCCGTCCGGCCGGCGGTGACGGAACGCCTTGGGCTCGAAGCGGCAGACCTGGAACAACAGCCGGCCGGCTTCGTCCACGTAGTCGTAGGTGGTGACGGGCTCGCCGAGCCCGGTGCTGTTGCTTCCGTCCGCGAACAGGTCACGCTCGTTGAGCCCGATGATGGCGAGCACGGCGTCGAGTCGGCATCCGGCATGGCAGTGGAGCAGCACGCGACCATCCGAGCCCTCGCGGATTGCGAGCGAGGGCGATTTGTCGTCGTGCGCGGGGCACCGAGCAATCCACTCCGCTCCCGACTTCCGGGCATCGGGCAGCTTGGCGAGCACGGCCTCGAGCGTGCTCATGTGCCGTCGGCCCGGCGCGGCAGGCAGGGGGTGGGGGCGCGCGGGTTCGTGTCTTCGCGCGAGCGGTAATGCTCCACGGACGCTGAGTCCACTAGCCAGCGGCCGCCCACTTGCTCCGCTGCGAGGAGTCCCCGGCCAATGCGCCTAAGGACTTGCTCCCTGCTTAATCCGAGTCGGCGCGCGGCCTCGGTGGTCGAGCAGAATCTCTCCATGGACGTCGAGGGTACCGACGGTCACGCTGGCGCGCGTCGGCCTTAGTGGTCGTCGCCCTAACGCCGACTGGGGGGTCGGTCGGCAGCGTGGCTACTTTCTGCGGGGTCGCTTCCTCTTGGTACGGAGAGTCAGGCCGACAAGCCGGGCCGTGTCCGTAACGGCCCTCTGAACCGTGCGGACATCGGGTGCACCAGGGTCTTTAGCGATCTTGTTGTACGACTTGCCTTCAACCTGGAACTTGACCAGCCAATCAAGGTGGCGGTCGATCTCTCGTTTCTCGGGCGCCGGCCGCAACCCTCTCTTGCGGGGCTCTGCCTCGCTGCGGTCGCGGTAGGCATGGATCGCGCGGTCGAGTGCCTTCCGCAGCGCTTCGTTGTAGGCCGGCCAGGGATCGTGGGTAGGGTTCCACGCCGGGTACCGGAACGTGAAAGGAATGGTACGGAACCAATGAGCGCCAAAGGGGGGCGACTCGAAGCCGACTGGCGGCTCATGCCCGGCCCAACTGGCTGCGAGCCAACTCGCTACCGTGTGCAAGGCGATGCGGAGTAGCCAGTCGTCGCGTAGTTCGTGGCCGTCCGCCCACGCCTCGAGTGCCGTCACGAGCTTGTGCGTGAGGGGATACTTGGCAGCATCGATCTGCTTCCAGTACCCGCGAAGCGCGACCCCTGGCGGCGAGAGATGCGGGCGGGGTCCTCGTTCCTTCGTCGCGGCCTCCTGGTAGAGCGGGAGCACTGACTTGCGCAGCCCCTCCAGCACGTCAGGCGCTTGTGTTGCTATTCGTTCGAGGAAACGGCTTCGAAGCACGAACAGTGTGCGGTCGAGGTACTCTTCATCCTCGCGGTACTCAGCCCCAGTGCGCAGCATCAGACCTCGCGTGCGCAGGGCTGGAGCGATACGTTGTCATATCGGGCTTCGGCGCCATGATCGCCGTGGCTCCTCAGCGCCGGGCGGCCTGTCGGGGTCGTCCGGCGCATTTCGTTTCAGGGTCTAATCTATTGCGCCTTGGCGCGCGTCCCGAAATGACGGGCTATCTCGCGCTGGCCCAAGACGGGGCTGACGATCCCCAAGCCCAGGTTGATTCTCCAGTAGGTCTCGGCGGTAGTGCCGGGGTCCCCGCTCTCGTCGATCCAGGATGCGCGCAAGCGGACGAGAACCGCTGTTGAGCCCCCCGTCGCCTTGCCCGTCTGGGTGTCGTAATCGGCTTGGCGAAACTGGTCATAGAATGGGACGACCAGCCGCACCTCTCCGTGGGGTCCGAGGATCCACTCATCCTTCCCCGAGAAGAAATCATCGGCCGGGATCTCGAGGTCATCGACCCATGCTTTGAGTTGAAGCCGCACCTTAAGCGTCCGCGGCGTTGGGTTCCGCACCGTGGGACTGAACGTTCCCTGACCGGATGAGAACTCGACCCCAAGCAAGAGAAGGCCGGGATCGACGCGGTGAGCGGCGACGTAGGAGAAGTACGTGTACCAGATGACGGCCACGGCGGTCGCGGTGAGCACCGCGAGTGCGGCATCGTAGTGCCCACCAAGCGGAAGGCAGGCAAGCACTACGGTCGCCAGACTCGCCGCCACGGCAATTGCCAGCGGCCAGATGAAGCGCCTTGAGATCACCGGTCAGCTCGCGCGACGGGACGGGTTTTGGGCTGCGGGCCGGCGTCTTGGACGCGCTGGCCAGCGGTTCGCCCACGATACGGGCCGATGTGGACACGCGCCAGCTCTGCCAGCCGGCGTGGCAGCTTCAAGCATTGGTTAGGCGGCGGCAATTCACGATTCACGGGTTGCCAGAATCGTTGAGCACTGGCCGTGCGCGTCGGACAAACCCATTCCGGTTCGTGCGGACCCGCCCCTTCTTGCCCATTTCCGGATGGTCGTAGAATCGGCCGCTTCCCACCAACCAGAAGAGCTTGTCGACGGCGTAGGGTGTCTTGCCACAGTTTGAAGCAATCCGCACCACGGCTTTGAAGACGGCATAGTCATTGGCCGTCTTGCTCGACAATTGAAGCCCTCTCACCACCGCTTTGACGTGAACATCTGGCTTGGCGAAATTGAGAAAACCCAGTTCCTTCAAGAAGTCGCAGGCGAGTGCGAATCCGAAGCCGTCGATCTCTTGACTCAGAAGCATCGGAAGAGCGGCGCGTTTGCGGTCATCAGCGTCGAACACCCTTACCCATTCGATGAACTCTGGACCCGAGGCGAACTGGCTAAGGAATTGAGCGCCCGAGAGTGCCGCCCTCGCAAACAGCGGCCATAGGCTGCCCCGGCCACGGCGAAACTTTCCCACTGGCCGGAGTTCCTGCTTGATGGCGTCCAAAAGGTCGTCGGATGAGGCAAAGCGCTGAATGGCACTCGTCGGAGAGAAGCCTCCGAGCATGGGTCCCAGTGCTCCCACGCCGCCTATCGAACCGCCAATGACGGTGGCCATCATCCCGCGGTTCTGGGCAGATTCAAGCAGGCGTCTAAACACGTCAGCCATCGCGTTCGGCGTGTCTCGATCGCTCGGCGGATTGAGATAGTGTTGCAACAGCTCCTCGGTCACCCCGGCCGATGGAAGACCGAGGAGATACCGCCAAGCGAGATCGTACGCCTTGCGATCTCGCTCAGCGGCAGCGGCTTGTTTCCTCATAACTCCTCTGCGGCATAGGCGGCCTCAAGCCTTGGTTAAGCGAAGTCTCCTCACGGGTACGCGCTGCTACCGCCTTGGAAAGCGGCGATCGATCTCGGGTTCGGTGGTCAGAGTGATGAAGTTGTAGAAGGTGTCTGCATCGGCGTAGCAGTGGACTGGTCCTGAGATGCCGTCCTCGCCGAACTGGTCAGTCCATCGCACCGTTAGCCTTGCCTTGGCGGACTTGAACGCAGGGCTATCCTGAGGCGCCGGCGCTGCTGGCAGCCGTGCGCGGGGAATTTTTGCGCGGCCGGACCATACCCCTTGCGGGTCGAGCGGCATTGAGACGTGACCGGAGTAGAAGTCGTCTTGGGGGATGACAGCGTCGTCAGCCCAGAGTTCCAGAGTAATCTGGCAGCTAACGCTGTTCGGCGAGTCGTTGTTGAGCTCTGGTGTAAGCAGGACATCGGCCGGCGCACCGCGACCAGTGAGCCCCACGCGCAAGACGGTGGGCAAGTGCGGATTGGCAAGTCGATAACTGAAATAGGTGTACCAAATCACTGCGATAAGCGTGAGCGTCAGAACCGCCAGCGTAGGATCGTAGGCCCCGCGAAAGTTGGGGCCTACGGCCAGGACGACTGAGAGAACCGAAAAGACCCATGCGATGACGAGGGCCGGGCGAAAACGTCGTGGAGGGAGGCGCATAGGGCTGGAGGACTCCCCTAACGCGACGGGTCTTGGTTTCGGGCCGGCGCGTTGGCCCCGCTGGCTCGGCTTACAACATCGGGGTGCGCGTCGTCCAGAATCTCGTAATCCTTGCCGCAAGCCGCGCACGATGCTCGCGGCCGAGCGGGTCCGACGTTCGGGATCACGTGACCCTGAGGGCACTTGAGACCCTCGGCGCTCCAGTGCGCGTACCAGCGCTCGGCGCGTCGGTCCGGAAGGCTCAAGCCCTTGTATCTCGCCATCCCGTCATCATACAGCGCATGTTCCGGTGGGCGATAGCTCGGTCAGCCCCGGGTCTTCAAGACCGTTAACCAGCATGGGCGTCGCTCACCACTCGTCACGAGCCCGAACAGTTGCCCGGGAGCACCCCGGATCACGCAAGGCGGGGCCGCGTCGAGGATCCACGCGCAGGGAGGTGGCGATGGCAGCGCCCGTGTTTGTAGGCATCGACGTGTCAAAGGATGCCCTGGATGTTGCGACGCGGCCGGCGTCGAGCGGTATGCGGGTGGCGAACGATGACGCGGGCGTTCGCACGCTGCTGGCCCGCCTGCAGGCGAACCCGCCGACACTGATCGTGCTGGAGGCGACCGGCGGCTACGAACGCGCGGCCGTCGCCGCGCTGGCCGCGGCCAGGCTGCCGGTGGTCGTGGCCAATCCCCGCCAGGTGCGCGACTTTGCCCGCGCCACGGGCCAGCTCGCCAAGACGGATGCGATCGACGCCGCGATGCTGGCGCTCTTCGCCGAGCGGGTGCGGCCGGAGATCCGCCGGCTGCCCGATGCGGAGGCGCAGGCGCTGGACGCGCTGCTGACGCGCCGCCGGCAACTCATCGAGATGTTGGTCGCCGAAGGGAACCGCCTCGCCTTGGCGCGCCAACCCGTGCGCCGGGGCATCGCGCAGCACATTCGCTGGCTCGAGCGGCAGCTGGTCGACGTCGATGGCGATCTCGATGCGGCGATTCAGGCCAGTCCGGTGTGGCGTGCGAAGGAGGATTTGCTGCGCAGCGTGCCGGGCGTCGGTCCCGTGCTGAGTCGCACACTGCTCGGCGAGTTGCCGGAGCTCGGCCGCTTAGGGCGCAAGGAGATCGCGGCACTTGTCGGCGTCGCGCCGCTCGCGCGCGACAGCGGGCACTTCCGGGGCCAGCGCAGCGCCTGGGGTGGCCGCGCCACCATTCGCCCCGCGCTCTACATGGCCGCGGTCAGCGCGACCCGCTGTAACCCACACATCCGCGAGTTCTATCGGCGACTGAAGGCTGCGGGGAAACCTGCGAAAGTCGCGCTCGTCGCCTGCATGCGGAAACTGCTAGTCATCCTCAACGCGATGATGCGAACCGGCACGGCCTGGCGCGCCACTTCCACTCCCCTTCAGGTGGCCCGATGAACACAGTTGCTGGTTAGGCAGCGCTGCCACTCGGCTGCGTCAGGGCACGAACAATCTTCTCGAACGCGCCTTTGTGTCCAGGACCGAGCTCGTCCAGAGTGCCAGACGTCTTCCCTTCGGGCGGGCGTGCAAAGAAATAGCTGCCGGTCGAGCAGGAACTGGCGACCGAAAAGAAGTCGGCGGGCAGCGGGGTGCTGCGCTGCGGCCAACCTCCATGATGAATTACGGCCATGCCAGGTGCGGCGCCGGAGGAGAACATCACGATCCCGAAAGGCTGAATATCGAGCTTACTGACGGGCGGATCCACTCGCTCCGCGCCGAACATGACGTACGTGGTGCCGCTCGTGCTGCCTGAGACCACCATGACGCCGCCATCGAGCTTAGCGCGCATGGTCGCCGGCACAAACGAAGGGTAGTCACCCTTCTGGATGCGCCACCAACCGGATCCGGATGCGCGCGAGAGCGCCACCCATTCCTCGCGCTGCTCGGTTGTAATTGAGAGAATCTGAGTACGCTCGTCGGCCATTCGTGCAGAGCCACCTAACGCGATGGGTTTAGCCTGCGGGCCGGCGC
>JBIOGJ010000067.1:0-19050 GCA_044447965.1 Thermoanaerobaculales bacterium
CAACCCCCTGCGCCCATGGGTTGCGGCGTCGCGGGGCGATCTGCGGCGTTGCCGCTCCTCGCCGATGGGGGAACATCGCCTTCGGCGCGGCGCCTGGCATCTCGCCCCGCGGCGCCAGCAACGCGGCCCACCCGCTTACTCAGACAGGTTCCTAGCCTCGGAAACCTGGGACTGTTGACGTGAGGGCTGGCCACGCTCGGCTGGTGTCGTGCTCCCAGCCGAGGCCTCACGAATAGTCGGGGGCCAGCCAGGACTCGGTCAGGAGAGGAGGCATTGCGATGCGACGGCTAGTTCTGACGGCACTCGCGGTAACGGCAGCAGGCTGTGTATCGAGTGGGGACATCGACCTTCTGCACCGCGAGATTACGGACGTGTCGCGTCAGGTGGAGGAACTCGGCAAGCAGTCCTCGGGGAAAGGGGACCTGCAGGCGATGAGCCGCAAGCTGGCCGAGCAGAACGATCAAGTCCTCAAGTCGAACGCCGACATCCAGGTCGAACTCAAGAGCCTGCGCGATCAGATCCAACAGTTGCAGAGCAATCTCGACAGCACCAACCAGCGGCTTGCAGCACTCTCCAGCGAGCTGGCAGCCGCCCACGAGCGGACCACCACCGGTACCGAGGGAGCACCGGCGGCGACGGGACAGCCGACCGGTGCTGCGACCCCTCCGGCCGGAGCCGTGGGTGCGCCAGCCGCGGCGGCCAAGCCCACGGATCCCGCGCAGCTCTACAACGCAGCGTATGAAGACTACCTGCGTGGCAACTTCGATCTCGCCATCCAGGGGTTCGCGGAGTATGCCAAACGCTACCCCGACACGACCCTCGCAGCCAACGCCACCTATTGGATCGGTGAATGCCATTACTCCAAGCGCGAATTCAAGGAGGCGATCGACGCATTCACGGTCCTTCTGAACACCTATCGGACTTCGGACAAGGCGGCAGCGGCCCTGCTCAAGAAGGGCCTCGCGTATCTCGAGATGGGCGACCGAACTCAAGCCGTCATCAACCTCCAGTACGTGCTCTACGAGCACCCCGGCAGCAAGGAGGCCGACTTGGCGCGTAGCAAGCTCGCCGCTCTCGGCGTGAAGGTGAAGTGAAGGAGGACATTGGCCGCATCCCGCCTTCACGCTTCCGCCGTTGTGTGGTATTTTCTCTCGCCCCGCTCAAGCGGAGGCGCAGGCAAGGTTGACCGAGCCGTCCTCCGCCGCGCCACGGTGAGACGTGGATTCTCACACCTGGCCGGGGTGGACGTGGGTCAGAGGGAGAAGGCATGGCAAAGCGGATCAAGTCAGGACTGAAGCGGCGCCGTCAGAACGAGGTGCGGCGCCTGCGTAACAGAGCGGTGCGGACGCGGGTGCGCTCCGCGATCAAGGCGATGCGGACCGCGATCGGCGCCGGGGACACGGCCAAGGTGAAGGAGTTGCTACCCCGCACGGTCTCGGTGATCGACGCCGGTGTGCGCAAGGGGGTGGTGCAGCGCAACACTGCGGCACGTTACAAGTCACACCTAACCACCCAGGCGAACGCCGTAACCCAAGCAACCCAGGCATAGGGAGTGGCCGGAACCGCCCCGTTCCCGGCGGAGGTCGTATTTCCTGACCGCCTGATCAAGCGCGGAAAGGTCCGCGACATTTATCGCGCCGGCCCCGATCGCCTGGTCATCGTCGCCAGCGACAGGATCAGTGCCTTCGACGTCGTCCTCTCGCCGGGGATACCTGGCAAGGGCGTAGTGCTCACCCAGCTCTCCAACTTCTGGTTTCGCCTTCTCGCCGATATCCTTCCCAGCCATCTCGTTGCCACCGACGTGAATGCCTTTCCGCAGCCGTTTGCGGCGCGTGCAGAGATCGCCGGTCGTTCCTGCCTGGTCCGTTCCGTCCGGATCGTTCCAGTCGAGTGCGTGGTGCGAGGGTTCCTCGTCGGTTCGGGGTGGAAGGAGTACCGCGCGCGCGGGACGGTGTGCGGCCTCACCCTCCCCGCCGGCCTACGCCAGGCGGACCGCTTGCCGCAGCCCATCTTCACGCCGTCGACCAAGGCCGACGTCGGCCATGACGAGAACATCCCGTTCGACGCGGTGGTCAAGCTTGCGGGCGGCGCCACCGCCGAGGCGCTCCGCCAGGTTTCTCTTGAGCTCTACGGCCGCGCCGCAGCGTTCGCCGAGGCCCGCGGCATCATCATCGCCGACACCAAATTCGAGTTCGGCCTCGACGAGGCTAACGGACTGGTCTGGGCCGACGAGGCACTCACACCGGATTCGTCGCGCTTTTGGCCCATCGATCGCTACCGGCCGGGCAGCAACCCGCCCTCGTTCGACAAGCAGTTCGTTCGCGACTGGCTCGAGGCCTCCGGGTGGAACAAACAGCCGCCCGCACCCGCTCTTCCACCCGACGTCGTGGACAGGACACAAGCGCTCTACCTCGAGGCGTTCCGCCGTCTCACCGGGAGAGAAGCCCAGCTCGCGTAGTGGGCAGCCGTTCATCGCTGGTCAAGAGATACGACCATACGCGCACGACGCACGCGAACAGCGCTCCCGCCTTTGCTATACTTCGCGGACTTTGGGCGACGGGAGGTCGCAGCGCATGGCAGCCAGGCCGGTCCCCAGCGAAAAGATCCGCAACGTAGCCGTGGTGGGACACTCCTCCACCGGCAAGACCACTCTCATCTCCGCGATTCTTTTTGACACCAAGACGATAAATCGCTTCGGCAAGGTGGACAAAGGCACCGCGGTGACCGACTTCGATGAGGAGGCGATCGAACGGAAGATCACGATTGCGACCGCTCTTGCGCACGCGCACCATCGAGACTGCAAGGTCAACCTCATCGACACGCCCGGGTACTCGATCTTCACCACCGAGGCGGTCCAGGGCGTCAAAGTCGCCGAAGCGGCGCTGATGGTGGTTTCGGCGGTCGCCGGTCCCGAGGTGCAGACCGAGAAGATGTGGAAGGTGTGCGCCGCGATGGGCAAGCCCGTTCTTTTCGCGGCCAACCTCATGGACCGCGAGCGCGCCTCGGCAGCGAGAACCGTGCAGCAGCTCCAGAAGAAGTTCGGCCGTGAGGTCGTGCCGCTCCAGCTTCCGATCGGCGAGGAGAGCAAGTTCGCGGGCGTGGTCGACCTGGTGCGGATGCAGGCGTTCCGCTTTCCCGGCGACGAGAGCGGCGCGCCGGAGGAGATCGCTGTGCCCGCCGAGCTGAGCCAGGAGGCCGAGGCCGCGCGCAACGCGCTCATCGAGATGGTGGCGGAGCAGGATGAGGCGCTCCTCGAGAAGTTCTTCGCCGACGGGACACTCTCCAACGACGAGCTGCTCACGGGTCTCACCAGGGCGTTTGCCGCACGCAAGATCTTCCCAGTGGTGTTCTGCGCTGCGGGCCGGAACGTGGCGATACGACCGCTCATCGACACCGTGGTCGAGGTGGTACCGCACCCCCTTTCGGTGAGCGTCGCAGCCAAGAACGTCGCCGGCGAGGAGTTGACTCTTACCCCTAAAGCCGACGAGACGCCGATCGCCTACGTGTTCAAGACGCTTTCGGATCCGTATGCAGGTCGAATCACGTTGATGCGGGTCTTCTCCGGGGCGCTGCTGCCTGACAGCACCTACCACAACCGCCAACGCGACCTGGCCGAACGTTTCGGCGCGGTCAACTGGATGCAAGGCAAGGAACTGACGCCGGTGGAGAAACTCGTCGCCGGCGACATCGGAGCGGTCGCCAAGCTCAAAGAGACGCGCACCGGGGAGACCCTCACCTCCAAGGACGGCGCGGTGGAGATCCCTCCTGTCCCCATCCCGGAGGCGGCCATCTCGTTTGCGATTGCCGCCAAGGCCAAAGGTGACGAGGACAAGATCGCCCAGGGACTCGCCAAGCTCCAAGACGAAGATCCGACCCTCCACATCGGTCGCGACCCACAGACCAAGGAGCAGTTGGTGGCTGGCGCCGGGCAGCTTCATGTCGAGATCGCAGTGGCGCGGCTCCGTAAACGCTACAAGGTGGACGTTATGCTGCAGCCCCCCAAGGTGCCGTATCGCGAGACGATCACCAAGACCGTGGAACTCACCACCCGGCACAAGAAGCAGTCGGGTGGCCATGGTCAGTTTGCCGAGGCCAAGGTCCGGATGGAGCCGCTCCCGCGGGGCGGCGGCTACGAGTTCGTCGATAAGATCTACGGTGGCTCGATCTCCCACAACTATCGGCCCTCGGTTGACAAAGGCATCCAGAGCGCCTCGCCGACCGGTCCACTCTCGGGCCACCCGGTGGTGGACTTCCGTGTGACCCTCCTCGACGGCAAAGAACACGCGGTGGATTCCTCCGACATGGCGTTCCAGATCTGCGGCCGCAAGGCGTTCCGCGAAGCGGTGAGGGAAGCCGGCCCCACCATCCTCGAACCGGTGATGCAGGTGGAGATCACGACGCCCGATGAATTTCTCGGCGATATCATGGGCGATCTTAACTCCCGCCGGGGTCGCGTTCAGGGCATGGAGCCCGGGGATGGCCAGACCGTGGTCAAAGCCCAGGTGCCGCTTGCCGAGATGCTCACCTACTCGCAGACCCTCCGCTCGATCACCGGCGGGCGCGGCGATTTCCATATGGAGTACTCGCACTACGACGAGGTGCCCCGTCAGATCCAGGAAAAGATCGTCAAGGAGAGCGGCGTCGAGACTGCCGCGGAGGAAGAAGAGTAGCGTAGCTGTCGGTGCCGCCGACACCTGGCGCGGAAATGTCATCCTCGGCAACCTCGTCGGTGCGCCCCGCATTTGCCGGGGGCTTGACAAGCGCAAGTAATCGTGGCAGTTTATCCTTGTGAGTTGTCTGAGCAGTTGCGGAAGAGGACCGAGGTAGAGTCAACCCGCCGCAAGGAACAGCGACCTTGCGGCATTTTTCGTTAGTCGGGACGCACCCGGCAGGAACAACGACGGAAGAGAATTTCTGTCGGCAACAAGGAGAACGCAGTATGGCGCAGGGAACGGTAAAGTGGTTCAACGACACCAAGGGTTTTGGCTTCATCACGCAAGAGGGCGGCGAGGACGTCTTCGTCCATTACACCGCAATCACGGGTGAAGGCTTCCGGACGCTGAAGGAAGGCGCGCGGGTCGAGTTCGACATCGTGCGTGGCCCCAAGGGCCTGCAGGCGGCCAACGTTCGTCCGGTCTAACCGCCGGAGAGTGCGAACGCAGAAAGGGCGGCGCGTGCGCCGCCCTTTTCTTGTGTCCCCGCCTTGGTAGCGGCATCCTCCTATTTCGTGCGCGCCACCGCAGCCAGCCCCAGACCCGCGCCGGCTTCGATCTCTTCCCTGGCGACCGGTCGAGTCGGAATGGGCAGCTCGATCCGGCTGCGCGGCGCACCGAAATAAGGCCGATAGCCAAGGTTGAGCTTCTCCACCGGTCCCTTTTGCAGCAGCTCCGCAAGGCCAATTACCGCCTCTTTCCGGCTCGTGAACGCGAGCTCGTGCACCCGCGACATGACGATCGCTTCCTTCGGACACGCATCAACGCAAAAACCGCAGTAGACACAGCGGAGCAAATCGATGGTGAAGACCTTGGGCCGTTTCTCAAACTCGATCGTCGCCGAATCCGGCGTGTCCTCCGCCTCGATGTGGATGCACTCCGCGGGACACGCGGTCTCGCACATGTAACACGCGACGCACCGCGGCGAGCCGTCCTCACGGGTGAGGAGGATGTGGCGTCCGCGGAACCGCTCGGAGTACTCGCGTTTCACCTCCGGCCACTCGATCGTCACCGTGTACTTGCGGGCGAACAAGTTGCCGAGGAAGTGCCGCAGGGTTACCGCCAACCCCTTGACGATCTCGACCAGGTAGAAGCGCTGCAGGAAGCCGAGCGGCTTGGGAGTGCAGACCATCACCTCCTGAGCGTTCATCATCGGTCAAGCTCCCCGGCGATCACGTTCATGCTGCCGAGAATCGCCACCGCGTCGGCGACCATGTGTCCGGGAAGCATGTGGGGGTACGCCTGGAAGATGGCGAAACACGGCGGCCTCACCTTGATCCGGTACGGTCTGCCGCCCCCATCCGAGACAATGTAGTAGCCCAGCTCTCCGTTCGCCGCTTCGGTAAACCCGTACCCCTCACCGGCCGGCACCTTCATCCCCTCCATGATCAGCTTGAAGTGCCAGATCAACGACTCCATTTCGGTGTAGACCTCTTCCTTGGGCGGCAGGGCGACGGTGTGGTCGTCGATGATGATCGGCCCCGGCGTAAGTCGGCCGAGGGCCTGCTGGACCAGCCGCACCGACTGGCGGACCTCTTCCACGCGCACCAAGTAGCGAGCGTAGGTATCGCCGGCCTGCCCGATCGGCACCTTGAAGTCGTAGGTCTCGTAGCCGAGGTAGGGCTGCGCCTTGCGCACGTCGTACGGGACACCGCTGGCGCGCAGGCAAGGACCCGTCCAGCCCCAGTCGAGCGCGTCCTCCGCGGTCATCACGCCGATCCCTTCCGTGCGGTCCCGGAAGATGCGGTTTTCCGTGATCAATTTCTCCGTATCGCCAAGCAGCTTGGGGATGCGCTTGAGCAAGTAGCGCACCGACTCGGTGAAGTCCGGCGGCACGTCGAAGGAAAGGCCGCCGATGCGGACGTAGGACATGGTCAGCCGGCTGCCGCAGCACGCCTCGAGCACGGAGTAGATTTCCTCGCGCGCCTCGTACATGTAAAGGAACGGCGTCATCGCGCCGAGGTCGTTGAGGTTGGCGCCGATGTCCACGAAGTGGTCCATGATCCGCGACAGCTCGGAGAGGATCAGGCGGATCACCTGCGCGCGAGGCGGAGCCTCGATGCCGATCAGCCTCTCCACGGCCAAGGCGTAGCCAACCCCGTTCATCATCGCCGAGCAGTAGTTGAGCCGGTCCGTGTACGGGATGACCTGGTTCCAGGTGTGCTGCTCGGCCATCTTTTCGAAGCAGCGGTGGAGGTAGCCGATCTCGATTTCGGCCTGGGTGATCAGCTCACCGTCGAGGCGCACAACCGTCCGCAGCGTCCCATGCGTGGCGGGATGCGACGGCCCCATGTTGAGGACTTGCGTCTCGAAGTGGTCCTCGTCCTCCTGTGTCTCGCCCGCCCACGCCGGCATGTCTTGCTCGCCCTCGCGGAGCAGCCAGCGCTGGCCGGGATCGTAATCCTTGCGCAACGCGTGGCCGCGAAACGCGGGATGGCAGAGGATGCGCTTGAGGTTGGGGTGGCCCTCGAAGCGGATTCCGAACAGGTCGAACGCCTCCCGCTCGAACCAGTCGGCGGCCTTCCACACGCCGGTCAACGACGGCACCGACGGATCGTTCTCCGGCACCGAGACCTTCAGGCGCACGCGATGGTTGTGGTTGACGGAGTAGAGATGGTAGACGGCTTCGAACCGCTCCTCGCGCTCCGGATAGTCCACCCCACAGACGTCGGCGAGCAACTTGAAGTCGAGCTCTGGATCGTCCTTGAGGTGGCGTGCCAGCTCCACCAGAACCTTGCGGTCGACCCGGAAGGTCTGCAGGTCGCCGCCCGGCAGCTCGATCACGCCACTTTCGGCCGGAAACGCCCGCCGAATCGCCGCGGCCGTTGCCTCACGGGTCGCCATCGCTCGCCCTCCCCGCTCTACTCGCCCACCGCCGTGTCGGCGGTTTTGGGCGAGGCAACCGTGCGCTGGTAATGCGTCTGGCCGCGCTCGATCATCTCCTGCAGCTTGACGACGCCCTGCAGCAGCGCTTCCGGCGTCGGTGGGCAGCCGGGAACGTACACGTCGACGGGGATGAACTCGTCGATCCCCTGAACGACGTGATACGCGCGGTAAAACCCTCCGGTGCAGGCACACACGCCCATCGAGATGACGTAGCGTGGCTCGGCCATTTGCTCGTAAATGCGCACCATCACCGGAGCCATCTTGTCCGTCACCGTGCCGGCGACGATCAGGAGATCGGACTGGCGCGGCGAGAACCGGACGACCTCCGCGCCGAAGCGCGAGATGTCGTAGTGCGACATCATGAACGACATGAACTCGATCCCGCAGCACGCGGTGCCCATCGGAAACGGCCAGAGACTGTTCTTCCGGGCGAGGTCCACAAGCTTCTCGAGCCGAGTCGTGAGGAATGCCTGGCTCCCGTCCGGCGTGCGCATCGCCGCGCCGCCGGTCTTGACTGCCCGTTCGTGCACCGGCACCCTCGACTTCATCTCACCATCGGCCATCACGGCCTCCCGCTTCTTTCAACCCCACCCTCCGGCTTCATGTTCCGCTCCTGGCGCGGCCACGACATTATAAGTGCATTCACAAGGCGCCTGTCGCGGGCGGAGTACGAACCGAAGAGGGACAGAAACGCGAGAGGACCCCTCGAACAAACTCCCTCGTCTCGCGGTACGGAGGCATCCCCCCGCTCCGGTCCACGACCGCCGCTCCCGCGTTGTACGCCGCCAGCGCGAGGGGAATGTCCTTGAAACGGTCGAGCAATCCTCGCAGGTGGCGGCAACCGCTGCGCAGGTTCGACGCCGGATCAAACGGGTTGGGGGTGCGCTCGGCCATCCAAACCGAAGGCATGAGCTGCATCAGCCCGAGCGCGCCCACCCGCGAAACGGCCATCGGCTTGAACGCGGACTCGGCCGCGACGACGCCGGCCACCAGCCGCGGGTGCAGGTTCGCCTGCCGGCTCGCCGCTCTGATTTCGGCGGCGAACGGTGTTCCTGGCGGCAACGCCTCATCGACGAAGCCGGCCTGACAGGCGGGCGGCTTGATCGGCTCCGGCTTGGCCTCAACCACGTCCTCAATCACCCGATCGAGACGCGTCAATGGGACTTCGATCGCTCCCCCGCCGGGAAGGTCCAGGTGAATGCGCTTCTCCCCGATCACGTGGGCGCCAGCGACGCGAAGGATGCGGCCGTCCACGAACACCGCGAGGTACTGCGCTGCTGCCAGTGCCGGCAGGTGAAGCGCCATCCCGGCGAAGACAATCCGCAGCGCCGCCGAAAGCCCCGGAAGAAGACGGCTCATCCGGGGTCGATGCCGTGTTGCCCCCGCCACCGCTCCAGGGGTGCCGGGGGCAATTTGCGGACACCGCACCAAGGAAATCGGGCTCATGCGCGGGGGTGCTTCGCATCGTAGAGTTGGCGCAGCCGCTCACGCGTAACGTGGGTGTAGATCTCGGTGGTGGAGATGTCAGCGTGGCCGAGCATTGCTTGGACCGCACGCAGGTCGGCACCGTGCTCGAGCAGATGGGTGGCAAACGAGTGGCGCAGCACATGGGGAGAGAGGTGGGTCGTGATTCCCGCGCGGCCGCCGTAGCGAACGAGCAGGTGCCAGAAGTGCTGGCGGGTCATCCCCTGGCCTCGCACGGTAAGGAACACCTCGTCGCGTCGCCGCTTGTCGAGGCCAGGCCTCGCCGACTCGAAGTACCTCGCGAGCCAGGCGCGCGCCGCCGAACCGACCGGGACGATGCGCTCCTTGCTTCCCTTCCCCACGACGCGTACGTACCCAGGATCGAGGCGAAGCTGGCCGAGCTTGAGCCCGACCAGTTCCGAGACGCGCATGCCCGTGGCGTAAAGCGTCTCCACCATCGCACGGTCGCGTAGTCCCAACGAAGTGGTCACGTCTGGCGCGCCGAGCAATGCGTCCACCTCTTCCGCCGTGAGGAAGTACGGCAGCGACCGCATCAACTTCGGCGTTTCCAGCTCCAGCGTGGGATCCTGACTTGCGACACCGCGTTCGAGCAGGTAGCGGTAGAAACCGCGCAGCGCCGCGAGTGCACGCGCCGCGGAGCGCGCCGAGAGTCCACGACCGCGCAGCGCGGTGACGTACCGGCGCAGATCGGCGCGCTCACAGCTTGCCGCCGCGCGCCCCTGTGTCGCCAGCCACTTCCCGAACGCGATGAGGTCGGTCCGGTATGCGGCGACCGTGTGTCTGGCCAGACCACGCTCGACCACGAGCGCGGCAAGGTAGTCGGGCAGGAGCCGCTGAAAGAATTCGGTCGGAGCCTGTGGTTCAGCCACGAAGCTTCACCCTGCGGAGCCTGGGCACGAATCGGTAGTGCTCCAGATCGAGCGTGCGGCCGAGACGAAACAACACGCCCTCAGCTTCCAGCAGAGCCTGCTGCAACCCGACGGGCAGATCGCCGCGCCGATCCGTTGAACAGGCTCCCGAGGCGTTCACCACCCGGTGCCACGGTACGTCTTCGGGCGCCGTGTGCATCGCCCAGCCGACCGCCTTGGGAGAGAGAAGGCTCCCCAGCGTTTCTGCGATCTGCCCGTATGTCATCACCCGGCCAGCCGGAATGGTCCGCACCAACGCCCAGACGGCCTCCCACGCGCTGCGCCGCGGCGCCGCGACCTCGCCGTGTACCCGCTGCGTTTGTGGCCGCCGCCGAGCCGACGGTGCCTTCCCCGGCATCGCACCTCCCGACCCACCAACGATACCAGCAGCACGCTCTCGGGTCGAAGGAGCCTTGCCGACAACCGTGAGTAGAATGGCCGGCGTGGCGGTTCGGGTCGACCTCGAAAACCGGCGAGTAACGTGCGCGGTTCACGATCTCCTGCCGGAGACCCTACGAGTGGGCCTCGGCGTGCCCGGAGAGGGCCTTGCCAGGCTCTCGGTGGGCGCCGAGCTCCATCGCATCGTGCAAGCCGAGCGCCTCGCATCCCACCGCGGCTATGCGGTGGAGGTTCCTGTCGACGTGACCCTCGCGGTGGACGGCTGGGAGCTGCGCGTGATCGGCCGGGCGGACGGGGTGCACCGGCGCGAAGACGAAACGCCTGTGCTCGAGGAGATCAAGACCCTCCACTTTCGCAGCGAGCTCCACTCGCTGTTCGCCTCCGACCGGCTGGAACGCTTCCGCTGGCAGGCCCGCTTGTACGCCTATTGCCTCTTCCCCGACGGCAAGGCCACGGCTCGGATCGTCCTCGTGGACCTCGGCGGTGAGGACCGGCGTGAAGAGAACGTCGCCTGGTCGCCGGAGCAGGTCCGCGCCTACCTGCGCGGCCGCTTGCACGCGCTGGTGGCCGCCGAGCAGGCCCGCGAGCGCACCCGCGCGGTCTGGCGCGACGCCGCCACCGAGTTGCGTTTCCCCTTTCCATCGCTGCGTCCCGTGCAGGACGACGCGATGGAGGCGGCGTCGGAAACCCTCGCGGCCGGCAGGCTGCTGCTCCTCGCCGCCCCGACCGGCGTGGGGAAGACCGCCGCGGCGCTCTACCCGGCGCTGAAGCTCGCCCTGGCCAACGCGCGGCGTCTCGTCTTCCTCACGGCCAAGACCCTGCAGCAGCAACTCGCGGTCACGACGCTGCAGGCGATGCAGCAGGGCGGCTGGCACTCGATTCAGATCCGAGCCAAGGCCAAGATGTGCGCCAACCGCGAGGTGGTCTGCCACGAGGAATTCTGCCTTCACGCCCGCGATTACGGTGCCAAGCTCGCGGAGCGCGGCGTGCTTCCCAGCCTATTGGCCGGCTCGTCGCACCTTGATCCGGATCGCATCTTTGCCGTTGCCAATGAAGCCGAGGTGTGTCCATTCGAGGTCTCGCTCGAGCTCTTGGGCGACTGCACCGCGGTGGTGTGCGATTACAACTACGTGTTCGATCCCTCGATCGCGCTATTCGGACTCGCGGCGGACGGCGCGCTCGAGGACACCTACCTGGTGATCGACGAGGCGCATAATCTCGTGGAACGCGCGCGCGAGTACTACTCCCCGCGCCTCTCGCGGACGGCGATCGCAAGTGCGCGCTCGCTCTTGAAGGGCCACCGGCAGCGCGTGTGCCGCGATCTCGACGACGTGCTCTCCCGCCTCGACGAGCTGATCGCCGGCCACGTTGCCGCTACCTTGGGCAAGAGCGAGGGCACCGGCAAAACCGACCTCGATCCCGCACCGCTCGCCGAGCTGCGGCTGGCGCTTGACGCCCTCATCGCTCCTTACTTTGTGTTCAAGCGCAACGCCGAACTTTGGTTGGCGCAGGACCCCATCCTTTCGGTCTTGCTCTCCCTGGCACGGCTGACCGAGCTCGCCGAGGACGGTGGGCGCGAGCTGGTTCCTCTCGTCGAGCGGACGGCAGGCGAGAAGGCCGGCGAAGCGCTGCGCATCTTTTGTCTCGACGCTTCCCGCTTCACCGGCGCGCTGTTGGCGCGCTGTGCGGGCTGTGTCGCCATGTCCGCGACGCTCGAGCCGTTCGAGTTCTACCGCGACCTGCTCGGCTTTGATCCGGACCGCACCGACGCGCTCGCCCTGCCCTCCCCGTTTCCGCCCGAGAACCGCCTGGTGCTCGCCGTCGATGAGGTCGATACGTCCTACCGCTTCCGCCAGCGCCACTACGGCCGGATCGCTGAACTCGTCGCCGAGCTGGCGCCGCCGGGACGCAACGCGCTCGTTCTGTTTCCTTCCTACGCGTTCCTCACGGAGGTCTCCACTCGCCTTCATCTTGCTAGTCACCGCGTGGAGCTGCAGCGGGGCGAGGATTCCGACCGTCTCCGCCGTGAGGTCCTGGCCCTCCTGCGCAAGAACCAGGAACCGGTGATCCTCCTGGCAGTGCTCGGCGGCGTGTTCGCCGAGGGGGTTGACTACCCGGGCGATATGCTCTCGGAAGTGATCGTGGTTTCGCCGGCGCTGCCCCAGGTCGGACCAGAGCGCGAGCTTCTCAAGGACTACTTCGACGTCCGTTACGAGCGGGGCTTTGAGTATGCCTACCTCGTGCCCGGCATGACGCGGGTGGTCCAAGCCGCGGGACGTCTGATTCGTTCCGCCGAGGACCAGGGCGTTATCGTGTTGGTGTGCCGCCGCTTCCTGCGCGACCCCTACGCCGGGTTGCTGCCTCACGACTGGACCGGCGGACGCCCCGAGACGCTGCGCCACGAGGATCCGGTCGCGTCCGTGCAGGGCTTCCTCGCCGCCACCAGACCGGAGTCGTGATAGCCTAGCCCGAAGACCATCGCAACCTGGGGGAGCCATGGACACTGTCGCCTACATCCTCAAGGAAAAAGGGAACCAGGTCCACCACACGTCGCCCGATTCCACCGTGCTCCAAGCGGTGGAGGCAATGTGCGCCGCGCGGGTTGGCGCCATGATCGTGTGCGAGGCCCACGTGCCGGTGGGGATGTTCACCGAGCGCGACCTGATGACGCGCGTCATCCTCGCGCGCCTTGATCCGGCCGTCACCAAGGTGGCCGAGGTGATGACGCGCGAACTGGTCGTCGTCGAACCGACGACCCGGGCGGAGGAAGCAATGGCGATCATGACCGAGAGGCGCTGCCGCCACCTGCCCGTGCTCGATGGGGGCAAGATAGCTGGCGTGCTCTCGATCGGCGACGTTGTGCGATGGCTCTCGCGCAACCAGGAGTTCGTCATCCATCGCCTCACGGACTACATCGCCGGCAAGTACCCCGGCTGACCGGCTCAACGCTCCCGCGCGGGGGCTGGGCCCCAGCGCTCCAGGAATCGATGGCACGGGTGGGACGCGAGGAAGCCCGGAGCGGCGCGAGCTAAGGAATCGCCAGGACTCGTGCCGTCAGCGTCCCCAAAGGTTGAACTTGAGAATGCACCAGATCGCTTCGAAGCCGTCGCGCCAGCCGATCTTCTTCCCCTCCACGTAGGTGCGGCCGTGGTACGAGATGGGCACCTCGTAAATTCGCACCCCGAGCCGCGCCACGCGGGCGGTGAACTCAGGCTCGAAGCCAAAGCGATCGGAGGTCAGCCTGAGACCGCGAAGCACGTCGCGGGTGAACACCTTGTAGCAGGTCTCCATGTCGGAGAGGTTGAGGTCGGTGAGCATGTTCGACAGCGTGGTGAGGAACCGGTTGCCGACGGAATGCCAGAAGAACAAGACTCGATGGGGTGCGGCGAGAAACCGACTGCCCATCACCACGTCGGCGCGCCCGGCGACGATCGGCGCGAGCAACGCCGGGTAATCCGAGGGATCGTACTCGAGGTCGGCGTCCTGGACGATGATCACGTCTCCGGTTGTCTCGGCGAAGCCGGTGCGCAGCGCCGCGCCCTTGCCCCGGTTGCGCTCGTGTCGCCGCCAGACGAAACGCCGGGTCGGCGGGAGATGGACACGCGCCTCGTATGACGCGAGGCGCTCAGCGGTAGCGTCCCGCGAGCAGTCATCAACGGCGACAACCTCCAGTTCGGCACACTCGGGCGGTAGGCCCGCGCCCATCACGCGGTCGAGCAGCCGCTCGATGGTCTCTGCCTCGTTGTAGACCGGGACCACGACGCTGACCTTCACGCAACCCCCTCTCAAACGCACCCTTGCCGGCGATGCGCGTACAGTTTAACGTGCGGCCTTGCGCTGGCCACTCTCTTTGCCGGTTCTGCTCGTGCTTGCCTGGGGAATCGCCGGCCTGCTGTGGTTGGACCGCCGCCATCCGATCCCCCGCGACGGCGTGCCCTGGACCATGGCCGCTCTCGCACTCGTCGCCATCGCCATGGGGATCCTGCTCGTAGGCCAGGCCGCACCGGTCGCCGAGGAGCTGGTCAGGGTAACGTTGCTCGCGGAGGGCGTCTGGGGGTTCTGTACACTCGCACGCCGTGCGGCCAAGCGGCCCGACGATGGACGACGATAGCTCTCCGGTGTTGCTTCCGATCGAGGAATCCCTCGACCTCCACCCGTTTGCCCCTTGGGACATTCCGGACGTGGTCGCGGCGTACTTGGAAGCGGCACGGAAGGCAGGTCTGCGGGAGGTCAGGCTGATCCACGGCCGCGGCCGGGGCGTTCAGCGCGCGCGGGTGCTCTCGCTGCTCGCGAAGTTGCCGGGCGTGGCCCAGGCATACGAAGCGCCCCCCGACCGCGGGGGTTGGGGCGCCACCGTGGTCATCCTTGCGGAGCCCGAAACCGGGGGAATCGCGCAACGCCCTTAGTCGAGGTCGATGTCGCGAATCGGCTTGGTCACCGGCTCGTCCTTGACGTCCGCGAGGAGCTTGCGGAACTTTTCCTCACGGATCGAGGCGCCCGCCTTCTCCGCCCGCATCGCCTCGTCCATCTTCGCGCGGGCGTTCTCCTTTTCCTGGCTCATGGCCCGGAGGCGATCCTCGATCGTCGCCGTGCTTTTCGGCTTCTCCACCGGTTTGGAGGCGACCACGACCTGCTTGTCGTCGTCGAGTTCGAGAAGCGCCTGGCAGTGCGGGCAGGTGACCGTGAAGTGTGGCATCGCACGCCCTCCGCAGCGATTGTAGTCGCTTGTGCCGCCACCGTGGCAGGACAGCAACGTTCTCTCGGTGCCGAACGGAGACGTTCCTCGTGCAGGTCAGACGCCGGCTTTCGCCGGGACCAACTGATCGAGCGCGGCGAGGAACTTCTCGTTCTCGGCTCTGGTTCCGACCGACACGCGAGCGCAGTTGAGCAGTCCTGGTCCACCCACCGGCCGAATGATCACGCCATGGTTCTGGAACTCGGCGAAGAGCCCCTTCACGTCGCTCTCGAACTGAATGAGGACGAAGTTGGTCACCGACGGTGTGTACTGCACCCCCCGCCTGCTCAGCTCCTCCTGCAGGAAGGCGAGTTCGCGCAGGTTGTGGTCACGGGAGCGGTTCGCCCACTCGTGATCATCGAGCGCGCCGAGCCCGGCCGCTTGCGCGAGCGAGGAGGTGTTGAACGGCGAGCGCACGCGGTTTAATGTCGCGATAACTTCGGGCGAGGAAATGCCATAGCCGATGCGCAGGCCCGCCAGCCCATAGATCTTGGAGAAGGTCCGCAGCACGATGACAGTCTTTCCTGCGGCGAGGTCGTCAAGGGCGTCCGGGTAGTCAGGCTCAACCACGTACTCGAAGTACGCCTGGTCGACCACGGTAAGGACCTGGTCGCCCACTGCCGCGAGGTAGCGGTCCAGCTCCCTGCGAGTGAAGTAGGTCCCCGTCGGGTTGCACGGATTGGCCATGTAGACGAGCTTGGTCCTCTCGTTGACCGCCTGTGCCATGGCCGGCAGGTCATGACCACGCCCGCTCGTGGTGGGAGTGGTCACCGCCTTGCCGTTGACCTGCTCCACCGCCAGCTCGTACGAGACGAACGACTGCTGCGAGTAGACCGCCTCGTCGCCATCGGCGAGGTAGGCGCGGGCCAGCATCTCGATCAGCTCGACCGAGCCCGCTCCGAGGAGGATCTGTTCAATGTCGACGCCGTGGCGGGCGGCCAGCGCCTTGCGCAGCGCGAACCCGCTCCCGTCGGGGTAGCGGTTCAGGGAAGCCATGCCCCGGTGAATCGCCACCAGCGCCTTGGGCGAGGTGCCGAGGGGGTTTTCGTTCGAGGCGAGCTTGACGATCTCGGACAGGCCGAGCTCCCTTTCCACCTCCTCGATCGGCTTGCCCGGCACGTACACGGCCAGCCTTCGAATGTACTCCGGAACCTTCGGTCCGCGCATGGACTTGCCTCCCCGCGCGCCTCCCCCCCCGGCGCAGCAGCTCGATCTCGTCGCCACTCAGCTCCCGCCAATCCCCCGGGCGCATTGACTCGTCACGCAGCTCGCCGATCGCCACCCGGATGAGGCGCTGCACCGGGTGACCAACGCGGCGGAACATCTCTCGGACCTCGTGGGTCTTCCCTTCCCCGACCACGATGCGCCACCACGAGTTCATCCCCGACGGCGTCGGCCGCACCAGCGAGAGCGCCTGGGGCGCCACGCGCTGCCCCTCGAGCACCGTGCCGCGGGCCAAGTGCGCGCGGTCCGCCTCGTCCGGCATCCCCTTGACCTTGGCGTGGTACTCGCGCAGCACGCCGTAGCGCGGGTGCGCCACGCGCAGCGCCAGCTCGCCGTCGTTGGTAAGCAGCACGAGACCTTCCGAGTTGAAGTCGAGGCGGCCGACCGGAAAGATCCGCTCCGAAACCCGAGCGCGCACGAGGTCGAGAACGGTCGGTCTCCCCTCGGGATCGTCCGTGGTAGTGACGCATCCGACCGGCTTGTAGAGCAGCAGGTAGCGCAGCGTCTGGGGGGGCTTGAGGCGCTTGCCGTCGAGCTTGACCGCGTCGGAGGCGGGATCGGCCTGGTCACCAAGGGCGGCGGTCCGCCCGTTGACCGTGACCCGGCCCTCGCGAATCATCGTTTCCGCATCGCGCCGCGAGCACACCCCGGCGCGGGCGATGAGCTTCTGGATCCGTTCAAGGGCCAATGGCGTCTTCCCCGCTGATCTGCCCGACCTCTTCCGGTGTCGGAAGCGCGGCTAAATCGGGCAGGCCGAAGTGTACCAGGAACTCCTTGCTCGTCCGGTACAGCAGCGGCGTCCCCACCACCTGTTTCCGCCCGGCTGCCACGACGAGCTTGCGCTCGAGCAGCGTGCGCACCACCGCAGTGGAGTTGACGCCGCGCAAGAAGTTGATCTCGGGAAGCGTGATCGGCTGGCGATAGGCAACGATGGCGAGGGCCTCGAGTGCGGCCTGCGACAGGCGTGCTTTCGAGCGGAACCCGAGGTACGAGTGGAGCGCCCCTTCGTGCTCGGGCCGGGTCGCGAGCCGCCACCCGCCGCCGACCTGCTCGACCATCAGCCCGCTGCCGTCCTGACCGTGACGTTGGCGCACGAACTCCAAGGCACGGTCGAGATCCTCCCTGGTCGCGCCTTCGCCCGCCGCGGCTGCGAGCGCTTCAAGCCCCACCGGCTCGCCGGCGACGGCGAGCACGGCCTCCACGAGCGCGGCGAGATCCTTAGTCTCAGGCATCCGCGACTCCATCGAGGGTCAACGGCTTCCCGGTGGAGGTGAGGTAGATCTCGGCGAAGGCGCGGCGCTGGTGGGCACGGGCGAGGCCGAGGCGGAGAAGCTCCAGGGCGGCGAGCATCAGCGTCACGCTTTCGAGCCGGTCGGGACGGGTGAGGACATGGGAGAGCAGTGGGAACGAGCGCTGCTGCTCGATCAGGCCGAACAGCTCGATGATCTTGTCGCGCACCGTGAAGCGGATGGGTTCGAGCTGTATCCCCGGCGGGTGCTCGCGCTGGTGCCGCTCGAGCACGTCGTGCAGCGCGCGCCCCAGCGCCACGACGTCAATCTCCGCGAGGTCGAGTTCCAGCTCGGTGGGCGGCTCCGGCGACGCCAACCGCACCGCTTCTACGCCCCGCCGCAGCTCCGCCAGCCCGCCCAATTCGACTGCGGCTTTCTTCACCTTCTCGTACTCGATCAGGCGTTCCACGAGTTCTTGCCGCGGGTCGCGCTCTTCGTCCTCATGGCGCGGCAACAGCAGGCGCGACTTGATGAGAAGCAGCCACGCGGCATAGACCAGGTACTCACCGGCGATCTCAAGGTCCAGTTCCTCCATCTGCCGCAGCGCCTCGTGGTACTGGTCGCACACACGAAGAATGGGGATTTCCCAGATCGAGACCTTGTTCTCGCGCACGAGATGGAGGAGCAGGTCAAGGGGACCCTCGAAGACCGGCAACACCACTGCCGGGCGAGCAGGCCCTCCGCCTTCTAGGAGAGGAGAACCCATTCGAGTGCCCGGAGAAACGGCGTCAGGATCCGACCGAAAAAGCCCATCCATACCAGGACGAAGAGAATGATCATGCCGTACTGGCGGATCTGGGCGTACTGCCACGAAAGCCGCGCCGGGAGGACCGCAGCGAGGATATGGCTACCATCCAGCGGTGGCAACGGGATGAGGTTGAACACGGCAAGAACCACGTTGACCGCCGCCAGCCAGTAGAGCAACGCGAGGAGCGGCGCGAGGACGCCGGAGATCGCTGTGGGTCCTCCGCCCACCGCTGCGATGAGGATGGTGCGGAAGTTCGGCGTCACGGCCTTCACCACGAGCAGAACGAAGGTGACGATCGCGCCAAACAGCACGTTCGAGGCGGGTCCGGCCAGCCCTACCAGGGCCGGGCCCCAGCGCTGGTCGCGGAGGTTCCTGTTCACGAACGGCACCGGCTTCGCCCAACCGATGATCGGCGCGCCGATAACGGCCAGCATGAGGGGAAACACGATCGTGCCGATCAGGTCGATGTGTTTGATCGGGTTCAAGGTGATTCGCCCGAGCCAACGCGCGGTGGGGTCACCCAGGCGCTCCGCCATCCAGCCGTGCGCCGACTCGTGGACGGAGAGCGCGAGCGCGAAGGCGAGGATCTGGATGACGATCTCGGGGAGACGCAGCAGGAAGTTCTCCATGACGCGGTCATGGTACCAGACCGGCAGACCAAGGA